>JANNYB010000094.1:0-60192 GCA_031409875.1 Acidobacteriota bacterium
CTTGGAAAAGTAACCTTTGATGTGAAGTTTGTGTTGTTCAAAGTTTATCTTTTGAATAATCCGAATCTTTCGCTGAGAGAATATGTAATGTCGAATTGCTCCTACAATTTAACACGAAACGCGAATTTGAATCTTTGGCGCAACATCCCGAAGTGCGAAGATTCTTGTAAAAATTTAAAGATTTTAGAATAAGCCGATAACTCCATTTTGCTTTGTGAGTTGTCGGTTTTTTGTTATTTGTAAATGATTTGATAGACCGAAAAAAAAGCTCGATTGATAACGTCAATTATCAATCGAGCGGTTTAGGTTTATCTTCAGAAACGAAATGTCCTAAAGGTAAGACCAATCTACAAGTCCTATCCTATTTCATTCCGTTTCTAAAAATCAAGTTAAAAACCGTCGAAAACGGCGAATATTTTGAACAATCGTTCACTTTTTTACACGATTGTTCAGTTTCGCATTGTTTTTATATTCAATCGCCTTTTCAGCCTGCAAAAGACTGAATACACAAGAGAAAGCTATGTCAAAAAAGAAGAGAAACATTAGAGCGGAAGCGTCATACGACGCGAAAACGGCGGCAGAAATGTCGAATAAAGATACGATTGTTCACCAATCGGAAAAGCTGGAGAGAAGCAAGATATTTGCCGTTTTGAAAACGAATTGGTTGGCGGTAATAATCATCGCATTTCTGTCAATCGGAGCATTGGGCGCAAGTCTGAAATATTTGGAAGATGATGCGAAACGCGAAATCGCCAAACGCGAAAACGGCAAGGCGAATCTGCTTGAAAAACAGGAAGAATCGCTTTTGAACTCGATCAATCCGTTTCTACCTGCACCCTTGCCGAATCCGACACCGCAACTTGCCAAGGAATATGTCTATGCCGGCTCAAAATTGCTGACCGTTGAAGATGCCAACGCGAATCAAGCCGCGCCCGCTGATTTGGCGGTTTGGCGACCGAGTTCGGGCGTGTGGTATGTTCTCGGCGGACAAGGTTCGGCGCAAACCATTCAAGGTTGGGGAACAAATTTAGATGTTCCCGTGCAAGGCGATTATGACGGCGATTCTAAAACAGATTTCTCCGTATTTCGACCTTCGAGCAACGATTGGTGGATTCTCAAAAGCTCGGACGGCAATTATTACCAGATGACTTTCGGCACATCGGGCGACATTCCCGCGCCTGCGGATTTTGACGGCGACGGCAAGACGGATTTAGCTGTTTTTCGACCATCAAACGGCACTTGGTATATTTCGCAGAGCAGTAATAATCAAGTTCTGACACCGCAACTCGGAATCTCCACCGACAAACCCGCACCAGCCGATTACGACGGCGACGGACGCGCCGACATCGGAGTTTGGCGCAACTCGAACACGACTTTCTATTCAATCAACAGCACAAATTCCCAACTTGCAATCAACACGCTCGGCGCAGACGGCGACAAACCCGTTTCCTCAGACTACGACGGCGACGGCAAAGCCGACTACGCACTTTTCAGAGATTCAAACGCCACTTGGTATCTCAAACAAAGCACGACAAACTCAATCACCCAAATCCAATGGGGCGCATCAGGCGATAAATTAGTCCAAAACGATTACGACGGCGACGGCAAAACGGACTTGGCAGTTTGGCGAAACTCGAACGGAAACTGGTATATCCGCAAAAGTGGCAGCAACGGCGCACTCCGCCAAGAAGCGTGGGGAACAACAAACGACATTCCCGTTCCTGCTTTTTATCGAAGGTAGTAAGAATAAAAACCATAAAAACCGTATTAAAGAAAATTCAATAAATCTATACAACTAAATTAGCAGAGAGGTTAAAAAATGAAAAAACAATTAATCGTGGATAGAAATATTAAGCCCGTGTCGTATGAAATTGAGAAAGATTTCCTATCTAAAACAAGAGTCATTAAGGCAATGCCTGATTTAATAAAATTGTCGTCAATTTTTTTATGCAAAACTTGTTTAGTTGTAACATTTTTACTAATTATTTCACCGATACTTATAAAAGCGCAGAATGTTCGTGACAGCGATAATAAAGCTGACAAAAATTTGAAAAGTCTGGCAAGAGTAAATCCTTCGACTTTGGCAATGGAATTTAGTCTGCCTTTTATGAATTATCCGGGACGCGCCGGGAACAGCCTTCCAGTCGGGATAAGCTATTCGTCGAAAGTATGGAGAATTCGACCTAATTTGGTTTGGTGGAAAAATACGCCATTCGGAGCTATTTTGTATGTTACAGACTCAACTGCAATGTATGCGGAAAGGAGTGCGGCGGGTTGGACAAGTAGTTTGCGCTCTCCGGCTTTGATTGAAAAGTTCGTTCCTTACGATACAAACGGCAAGGTTATTTCAAATTTGTTGTATGAAACTCAAATACCGGAATTGTATAATCCGCAATCAAACATTTCCGAACTTTGCATCAGACGTTGCCTTCGCGGTTATCATAATCCAACTGTAGGATTTCGTTGTTGGTCGTGGAGTTCTTGGAGTTGTATAGCGACTGGACCGATAGGCGGAGGCAATGGCAACGGGAATCCGCCTAATTCACCACCATCACCGCCTGCCCCAAACTACATAAAAAGAGTGAGAGTTGAAATGCCTGACGGTTCAAGCCACGAATTTCGTAAAGACGATTCACTTCATCCATACTGCACCGATGTCAACGATTCGAGGTGTAACGGGCAAATTTTGACGGATAAAACCGGAACATTTTTATCGGTTGACGGTTCCCGAATGCGTCTTGAAAGAGGCGTGAGTTATGAAGGCGGCACAAGAGATATTTTGTATCTGCCGGATGGAAGCAGATATATTTTTGCCGTTGATTCCGTAACTGCGACTGATGAAGGCGTTTTTACCTTAGCTGAAAAACTTATTGACAACAACGGCAATCAATCCGTTTTTAACACGGAAGATAATACTTGGACAGACACGATGGGCAGAACGATTGCCGATATTTTGCCGAGTGATTGGGATGCTCAATCGCAGGAAACCGGAGAAACACGAATATCCTTGCCTTCACTTAACAATAATTCATTGGTAAATGAATTAAGTTGGAAAGAACTGCAAGAGGTTTTCGATGCTGACCTGCCGATTCAAGAGCGGACATTGAACTACGCCGGAAATCAGAAGTGCTTGAATAATCTGGATAACATTGTCAGTCCGGCACTTTTTAGCGGGGACATCGGAACGAGAATTTGTTCGCATCAGGACAGTAATTTTGAATCCGACAAATTTAATCCGGTGGTTTTGGAAAAAGTAACCTTACCGAACGGGAAAACTTATAAGTTTAATTATAACCGCTTTGGAGAAATTACGAGAATCGAACACCCGACGGGCGTTTTTGAAAAATTTGAATACGGACAGATACCACCGGTCGGAACCGAATCTCAAGTCATCTATGACAAAACTAACAGAGGCGTGAAAAAGCATTGGATTTATAATGCCGCCGGACAGATGGAACAATTTTGGCAGTATGATGCCGTGAATCAAAACTCGCAATATGTAATTACAGTAACCGCACCGGATAACAGTTATTCTGAAAAAGTTTTGAATCAGTATATTAATCCGAATTCCAAATTCGGGTTTGAGGATTCGAGAAACGGAATTCCTAAAGAAGAAAGATTTTATACTGCCGGAAATCAACTTGTCGGCAGAAGTCTGACGGAATGGATTCAAACTGAAAACCCGGTAATGGCAAACTTTAATGCCACGCGCGACGCACGTCCATTAAGGTCGGTTTCAATTAAAATCGAAAATAATCAAGCGATAGCGACTTTATCCGAGAACGTCTATGAGAATCCTGCCGCTAACAGTATTTCGTCCGATCCATCGTATTTTGCACGGCTGAATGTTAAACAATCGAAAAGTTATCATTACGCGGTAATTCCGATGAATCTCGCGGAAACGGGAACATTGGCGCAGATTGCAAACTATTTCAACAATAATCTTTTGGCAAGCGTGTCGGAAACCGATTATCAATATGATGCCGATTATAAAGCGCGTGGCATAGCGAGTTTGCCGACGGAAACGCGGGTTTTGAATCCGCAGAATACGAGCGAGATTATTGCTAAAACGCAGACGGTTTATGATGAGCAAAATCGCCTTGTTGCCGATAGCGGAAGTCTTTCGGGAAATCTGGCAAGCACTTGGAAAGACCCGCAAACCGATTTGACGATTCCGCCTGCGTCGCGGACTTTGCGCGGTAAGCCGACAAGATCGAGAGTTTGGGACAGCGATAATAATGTTTGGATTGAAACTCATACGCAATATGACCAATACGGAAATGTGCGGAAGGTTTGGGAGGCAAGCACGGCGGCGACGTTTGATGCTAATGAGACACGGTTTGTCGAAACTTTTTATGACGGCGTGAATAATTATGTTTGCGCGGGCGGGCAAACTTGTCCGCAAAGCTACGCTTATCCGACAAGAGTTATCGCGCCTGCGCCTGATCCGTCGGACACGACGGGAACGAGTCAGAAATCGGAGGCGACGACGACTTACGATTTTATGACCGGATTGCCTTTGTCGGCAACGGCTTTGAATGATTTGACAACGGCGGCGGACGACCAGACGACGGCGACCGAATATGATGCCCTATTGCGCCCGATAAGGACGTTTGCAGTAAATTTCCCCGCGCCGGAAGCGCAGACGATTTATAACGATGACAATAATAATTTGTTTGTGAAGGTTCGCAAACAGATTGATGAAACGAATTGGGATGAAGCGATTTCGTATATGGATTCGCTCGGTAGAATCTACAAAACGCAAGCCAAAGATTCGCAAGGTGATGTGTTTGTCGAGACGGAATATGACCTTTTGGGCAGAGTCAAGCGGGCGACGAATCCGTATCGGTTGACGGATTTGGAGTCGGGCGGTGTCGGGAAAATCTGGACACAGCCGCGATATGATGCGGTTGGGAGAGTTTTCGAGACTTGCACGGCTTTGAGCGGTGCGGCACTTGAGCCGAACGCGGCGTGTCCGTTGGGAGCAAGCACAGGCGTTACGCAGTTTGATATTTCGAGTGAAACGGGATATGTCGGAACGACCGTAACGGCAACGGACGCTTCGGGCAGGAAATCGCGTTCGTTGACAAATGGTTTAGGGCAGTTGACGAGAGTTGACGAGCCGAGTTCGACGAACACGCTTGAGCCTCTGCCGCAAGCTACGCCGAGTCCGAATCCATTGCCCACGCCGACACCGGGCGGCGGCGGGCATCAATGCGCGGCAAATTGTAATAGCTTGAACGGGAATGATTACGGTTCGCTTTCGACGTATTACGTCTATAACGTGCAAGGGCAAATGGTGCGCGTGATGCAAGGCGGACAATCGAGATATTTCAAATACGATTCGCTTGGGCGATTGATTCGAGTTCGACAGCCGGAACAAGAGCCGAACGATGCGCTGGATTTGCCTGATAACTACAATACATCGGGGAAATGGACGGCGAAATTTACATATGATTTTTTAGGCAAAGTTCTGACGACAACGGATGCCAAAGGCACGGTAATTACAAACGAATATGACAAAGCCGGTCGTGTAACAAAAAGAACGTATTCGGACGGCACAACGCCGCAGATTGAATATTTTTATGACGGCAAAGGTTTAGCCACACAACAATCGCCAAACTTTGCGAAAGGCAAGCTAACGAAGGTTTCGAGTTCGATTTCGGAAACGCGATATACGACTTTCGACAGTTTGGGCAGGTTGACGCAAAGCCAGCAGATTACGGACGGAACAACTTACACATCGGGTTATGAATACAACTTTGCGGGCGCACTCGTGAAGGAAACTTACCCAAGCGGCAGAGTTGTCGAGAATCAGTTTGAAGCGGACGGCGATTTGTCGAGAATCTACGGCAAAGCTAATTCCAACGCTACAGAGAGAACTTACGCCAATTCATTTTTATACACGGCGGACGGCAGAATCTCGCAACTGAAACTCGGTAACGGACTTTGGGAATCGGCGAAGTTTAACAATCGTCTGCAAGTTACGGAGTTTAATCTCGGCATCGGCGTAAATGATGCAAGCAAATGGAAGTTAGAATATCAATACGGCGAACTGCAAGCGGACGGCACGACGGTTGACACGAATAAGAACACGGGCAACATCGCCAAACAAACATCGAGCTTTGCCGGACTTGCAAATCCGTTTGTCCAGACTTTCAAATACGATTCGCTTTATCGTTTGATTGAAGCCAAAGAAACCGTCGGGACGAATCCGACACCGACTTGGAAGCAGAATTTTGGGTATGACAGATTTGGCAATCGAATTGCTTTCACGGACGAGATTAACGGACAAGTCCAGACGAACACGAATTTAACTCATCCTTCGATTGATGCGAATACGAATCGGTTTAACACGGGACAAGGTTACGTTTTCGACAAAAACGGCAATCTGACAACGAGCATCAATCCGCTGACTTCGCTTGGACGCAGTTTTACATTTAACGGCGAAAACAAACAAACCGAAGTCCGCGATGCGAGTAATCCTGACCCGCAAACAAATGTCATCGGCAAATATTTCTACGATGGCGAAGGCAAGCGTGTCAAGAAAGAAACGGCAACGGAAATCACGGTATTCGTCTATTCAAACGGCAAACTCGTCGCGGAATATTCAACCGCGCCGCCGCCGACAAATCCGACAACTTCATATACGATGACCGACCAGTTAGATTCACCGCGAGTCATCACGAATGCACTCGGCGAAGTAACGAACAGACGAGATTTCAAACCGTTCGGCGAAGAAATCACGCCCGAAATCGCGTATCGCACATCAGCCAGAAAATACGGCGTAACGGACAATATTCGTCAAAAGTTCACAGGCTATCAAAAGGACACCGAAACCAATCTTGATTTCGCCGAAGCGCGAATGTATCAGAACTTGCACGGACGATTTACGGCGGTTGACCCGTTACTTACAAGCGGCAAATCAGATGACCCACAAACATTTAATCGCTATGTTTATGTTCTGAACAATCCGATTTCGCTGACTGACCCAAGCGGTTTGCAAGCGGCAACAACAGTAGAAACAGGAACAGTTTATTATAAAGATACTATTGTGAATGAAGCTGGAAACAGGTATAAACTTAGAACTTGGGGGATGAAGAATTGCAGAGATTGTCAGCCTTATAATGGAAAAAAAACTATTACATTTTATGTTGGCGGACAAACCATAATTGTTAAGAAAGGTTCGATGACTACTATAGGCGAAATAGTTCAACCCTCGACTGAAAACCCAACTTCAAGTGGAGAAGATCCAAATATTAGGGCTTTTGCAAATAGTTTTAGCCAAGCAGTTACAGATGCAGGGAACGGAGCTAAAAAGGCTATTCCGAACCTGTTCATTAATGGGGCAAACAGTTTAACGAATTACACTTTTCGTAACGTCTTAGGTATACCTTCGTTTGTTCCCAATCCGCTTGAAATTGCCACAATTCCCTACAATAGTCAAACTGAATTAAAGTTTGGAATGGGTGTGGAAATTGGTTTGCCTGCCGGTTTAGGAGTCGGGGGTGGAGTGCTTTTCGGAAGTGGCGGGTTTTTCGGTTCAAGTTCTCGACTTTCTTCTGTTACTCCGGGCAATTTCTCCCAATGCTTTGTTGCGGGAACATTAATTCATACCGAAAACGGAGTTGTGCCGATTGAAGAAATCAAGACGGGCGACAAGGTTTTGAGTTATAATGAAGAGAACCGACAACTTGAATATCAAGAAGTCGTGCGGTTGTTTAGAAACACGGCGGATGAGTTTCTGAAAATTAGGATTGAGGGCGAAGCAGAGCCGATAACGGTAACTCTCGAACACCCTTTCTATGTCAATCGCACAAGAAACGATTTGTCGGGCGATGAAGATGACGGCGATTGGATATTATCGAAATCACTCAGAGTCGGTGATTTGCTGAAACTCAAAACCGGCGCGTGGAAGCCGATTCTTTCGATTGAAAAAGTTGAAAAAACGGAAGCAATTTATAATTTCGAGGTTGCGAAGAACCACGATTATTTTGTCGGGCTGAATGGTTGGCTTGTTCATAATCAGTCGTTTGCCAGAGTTGACGTAGAAAATGCGATATTAAGTTTGGAGTCAAAAGGATTCAATCCTAGCGCAACACAAACAAGTATTGATATAAACAAAGTTATTAGCATTGCTGATGATATGAAACAGGGAAATTTTATTCAAACTCCTAGCATTAGAAATGGCATAAATTATGACATTAACAATACAATTTTATCTGGGCATCATAGAACAATCGCATCTGAAATGTCGGGATTTAGATTAACCCCAGATAGAATTACGCGAATCCCACAACCTTCAGGAGTGTGGTCAAATGTTTTGAGAAGATAAGTGAAATGAAAGTATGGGTATAGAGGCATTTACAATAACAATTAATGCAGAGAGAACATCTTCTATGGAGAAAGTTCATAAGTCTGTGGAGGTTTTGAAGCATATAAAATTTCTCAATACCTACAAAGATGAAACAACTTATGAATTTTATGACGGCAAGCATCTATTTGAAATTCTAATTCGTGAAAATGAAAATTATAATTATTTTCAAATAAATGTTAGATTTGCGTTGAGTAATTATGACACTATAGAGCCTTTGTTTCTAAATTTCGTCGAATGGTGTTTGAATCAATGGAAGGCTTCAATTATTTTGCAAACAAGTCTTCTTAAAAAGAAAATTGAATATGAGGTAAATGAAGCCCTACTTTTTTTACAACTTGCTCCCGATGAAATAAAAGCTTTAAGAGATTATTGGCTAAGTAATTTTCAATCAAAACGCGGACCCGTAAGAGTTGAAGATGCTTACTTATTAGTAGAAGAATAAAATAGTTTAAGTATTTGTCTTAATTGTCTTAATCGCTGAAGATTGGCGATTTGCTCAAGAATCGAAATGGTGAATTGAAGCCGATTGTTTAGATTGAAAGAGTTGAAAAAAAGAAAGCGACGTATAATTTTGAGGTTGCGAAGAATCACGATTATTTTGTTGGGCAGATTGGTTGGCTTGTTCATAAACAAGGACAACAATAAAATGGAACTTAATTGGATAAACTCATTCGGAGGACCTTTAATTCTTCTAGACCGAAGCTATTTAGATTACTGGAAAGGATCCGATGAAATAAATGGAACACGCGATTATGAAAGAGCTTGTAGAATAGAGGATTATCTAGGTTTAGTAAAAGTTGGAGATTTTTTTGGATTAATTCTAGGTGACGAACCAAATCAAACTGCTTGGAAACAAATTGACTTACATCAAGGGATTTTGATTCGTTGGGTTTGGGCTGACAACGAAGCCGAAATTGAGAATTCTATCGAAGATATAATCTCAAAAAACGAATGGCAAGAAACAAATTTAGAGATTGAGTTTCAAACAGGCAATCTATTTTTATTTGATTCCGCTTTTAATAGTAAGAAAAATGAGCATTTAGTAAACTCATTAAATATTGAGTTAAATGCTGGAATATATTCCTTGAAAACTCTCTTTTATAAACCAAATGAAAGATTAAACCTAGTCATACACAAAATTGTAAGAGTTTCTTAAAAAACTCTTGACGTTACAATAAAACGAAATTAAAACTCGGCAACGGACTTTGGGAATCGGCAAAGTTCAACAATCGGCTTCAAGTTACGGAGTTTAACTTGGGCATCGGAGTCAATGATGCGAGTAAGTGGAAACTGGAATATCAATACGGCGAACTCAATGCAGATGGAAGCGTTGACACGAACAAGAACACCGGAAATATTGCCAAACAAATTTCGAGTTTTGCCGGACTTGCGAATCCGTTTGTGCAAACCTTCAAATATGATTCGCTCTATCGCTTGATTGAAGCCAAAGAAACCGTCGGGACGAATTCGATTTCGGCGTTGAAATTAATCATAAAGTCAATAAAATTTTAGTTCAAAAACTGTCAAAAACCTAAGGTTTTTGACAGTTTTTAGCCTTTGACATATAAATATTTTCTCAAAAAAAAGCGGCGCATATTTCCTGCTAATTTGTGCTGTTCTATTATTGCTATTCAAAATACTATTGAAGATTTCTTTCGGGAAATAGATTTTTTGTGAGAAAATGGAAATCTCACAAAAACTATCTGTCTTTTGTGCAATGCTGCCACAACTTTTAAAAAAATTAAGACAGACCAAACGGAGTCTGTCTTAATTTTTTGCATTTTGTTTTTTTGAAGTTTGCTTTAATAAGCACTCGAACCGACTTTTGGCAGATTGTAAATATCGGCTAAAGTGTTGAGTTCGTAGCGGACTTTTGCCCAATTCGATTCGGTTGCCGTGCCGAAATTGTAGTTTCGCATATTTTTGTCAATGTCCGTGGCGATGTTCAGACATTTGCGAACTTCGTCTTTGTTTTCAATCCACGCATCGTTGCGGTTGAAATCGCTTCGCAATTCATCGGTCGCACGTTCCAAATCTCTGGCGCGATTCATCAGCCAATCTTCGCGGCTCGTGCCGTCAAGCTGGCTGCGGTCGAGCGATTTGTCATACTTATCAATAAAATTATCAAGCCGTTCTTCGACACGATCAACAACATTTTCAACCTGTGCTTTGGTCATCAAACGATTGCGCGATTCGCGTCTTTGCGCGTTTGCTTCGTTTGCAAAACTCAAAACCAAAAAACCGATTGCCATTCCGAACATTAAATTTACCAAATATTTTTTCATCATTTTTATCTCCTATAATTTCTAATCTATAATCTAAATTTCCTTGAGCGATTTTTTCTCGCTACGGTTGTTTGGACGAACGGAGTTTTGAAAAAGTCTAAATAAAAATCACTTTTTTTTAATAAAAATTTTCTTGTAAATTATTACGCAAAAAAGGTTTGCGGTATTCGTCATAAAGACTTTTTAAACGATTTTCGGGGAATTAAATTCAACAAAAAAATTACCCGCGAAACACGCGAAACACGCGAAAAAAAGAAAGAGAAAATGAATTTCTGTTTTAACTTTCGCGTGTTTCGCGGGCAAAAATTCTTATCTTGAGTTTAAGTAACGCAATAAAATTTTATATTTTTTTATATTTTTTCGTTGGTTTTAGTGATGTAATTCCCGCAAACTTTTATTATTATGAAATGTAGAAAATAGTAATGGACAGTTTTTGAAATTTCGTGCATTTTAAACGAAATCTGTTTCCGTTTGTTTGGAGAATATGAAAAATGGTGAGATTTTTAGGGTTAAGTTTTATTCTTTCTCTGTTTCTGACATCGGTTGTTTCGGCGATTGATAACAGTTTCAAACTCGATTTCGACGGCGACGGCAGAACCGATATTGCGCTTTATCGGGAAGGTTCTCGTTCGATAGACATTGCGCCACAGCAATCTTATTGGTTTTATCTCAATACGCGCACCGGACAGATGGGAACAATTCTGTGGGGCAGAACTTTAGACGTTCCAATTCCGGCAGATTATGATAACGACGGCAAAACCGATGTCGCGGTTTATCGTTGGTGGGATTTTTCGACGGGCGACACGAACGAATGGTGGTTAAATATGAGTTCGGGCGGAAACAGTATTTTTTCTTACGAATATCAACAAGGTTATGACAAATTCAGCCGCAATTATTTCGGCGATGCCCGCGCTGAAATCGCGTATATTTATTTGGTTGATACGAGTATCGAACCGCCGCAAACTTGTTTTACCGGAATTTATTTTGCCGGAGACGCGGACGAAAATTCCATCAGAAAACAGATCAGCGACACCTGCAATGTTATTCCGAATCCTGCGCCCGGCGATTATAACAACGACGGTTACAGCGAAATTGCCGTTTTTTATAACGGAACTTTCAAAGTTTGGTTTCCGCCTTACAGTGCCGGTTATACTGCGCCGAATATTGTGCAAACTTTAGATGTTGATTTTGCCGCGCCGGGCGATTATGACGGCGACGGCAAAACGGATTTTGCGGGAACAAAAGCGCGAAACGGCAGATTGATTTGGAAAATCAAACAAAGTGGTTCGGGCAATGAAATCGAAGTTGATTTCGGTTTTGCGACCGATAAACCCGTGCCGGGCGATTATGACGGCGACGGAAAAACAGATGTTGCCGTTTTTCGTCCGAGCGATTCGAGTTGGTGGATTAGAAACAGTTCGGACGGCAGTGTAAATTCGTTTTATTTCGGGCTTTCAACCGATACGCCTTTGGCAATGCCGATAATTCCTTTTGATCCGACAACGTGAGGGATAAGGGATGAGGGATGAGGGATGAATTTGAGATTTCACATATTGACGATTATGAAACGATTAAATATTTTCTTGCGAATTTCGGGTGTTTTGGTTCTCGGCGTTTTGGCGGCATTTTCAGTTTTTGCACAAAGCGATCCGAATCCGAATTCGCCGACACCGATTTTATTGAGTGCGCCCGATTCGACACGCGCACTTGCCGCAAGCGACGCGGAAAAAAACAGCGTGTTGCCGAAAGCGCAAAATTCTTCATTTGATTTCAATTCAAAAGTTGTTCTTTATGTTACCAACGTCGAATTGATGAACGGCGAAGGCGCAAATGCTTTTCGCGTTTATGCTCAGGACGCAAACGGGAAATTTTATCGTTTTCCGGTTCTGAATTTGAAATTAATTGACCGCCAAAATCGTATTTACGCGCTCACTATCGAATTGCGAAGCGAAGGCGAATCACAACCGACGGAAAGTGGTGATGTTTTGGTCAGCGTGGCGTGGCGCGGTTTGCAAAGTAATCGCGTAAAGCTCGGTTTAGGCACAATCGGCGGCACAATCAAAGACGATTCGGGCGCAATTCCAACGCCTTTTTCAAAAAAATTATTAAAAGAAGAATCAACCGAAGCTCCGAATTATGTCGGCTATCGCTACTCCGGCGACCGCGCGAGATTTATGGAACAAGCCGCTTTCGGAGCGACGGACGCGCTCGACCGACGACTTCAGCGAATCGGTTTGCGCTCGTGGTTGGCAGAACAATTTGAAATTCCGTATCCGACGCTTCCGTATCCGAATTTTCCTCTGCGTCCGACAACTCTGCCGCAAAATTGCAACGGCGTTTCCGATCCTTTGCCCGATCCCGATCCGTTTTGTTACGACAATCATTACACGATGTATCCCGTGCAAAACTGGTTTTACAGAGAAGCCTTTTACGGTGAAGCCCAACTTCGCCATCGGGTTGCGTGGGCTTTGTCGCAGATGTGGGTAACTTCGGGTATCGAGGTTCAGCAATCGAGCCATCTGGTGGCGTATCACAAAGTTTTAAGCCGCAACGCTTTTGGAAATTGGCGAAATTTGATGCAGGAAATGACGCTCAATCCGGCGATGGGCGATTATTTGAATATGCGGATTTCAACGAAATCTGCGCCAAACGAAAATTATGCCCGCGAAGTTCTGCAACTTTTTAATGTCGGATTATATATGCTCAATCCCGACGGCACGTTTGTTATTCAAAACAATCAGCTTGTTCCGACTTACGATCAAAACGAGGTCAATGGTTTTACGTTTGCTTTTACGGGTTGGACATTGTGTGAAATTAGCGGCGGACAATGCCCGAATCGGGCTGTCGGTGCGCCGAATTTTATTGATTCGATGATTATGTCAAATCCGAATAATCACGATTTAAAAGCAAAAACTTTGCTTTCTTATTCGGGTTCGACAACGACCAATGTAGCGGCTTGCACGGGTTGCACGGGCGCGGCGATTACAAATTATGCTAACGCAACTCTGAATCAAGCGTTGGATAATATTTACAATCATCCGAACGTCGCGCCGTTTGTCAGCCGTTTTTTAATCCAACAACTCGTTACGGGCGATCCGACTCCGGCGTATGTCGGGCGCGTTTCGGCAGTTTTCACCGCGAACAAAAATAATCCGACGCAGATGAAGGAAGTTGTCAAAGCGATTTTGCTTGACCCCGAAGCACGCGGCGATAACAAAACTGATTCACGTTACGGAAAATTGCGCGAACCTGTTCAACTCTTAACAAATATCGCGCGGCAATTTGACCCGAAATCGGCTGACCGCACGACTTTGAGCGACGGCGTATTTACGACAGAAACAAATTCGATGGGGCAAATCGCTTTTATGTCGCCGACGGTTTTTAATTATTACGCGCCGGATTACATAATTCCGGCAACTTCGATTAACGGTCCCGAATTTTCGCTTTTTACGAGTGGCACGGCAATCTCGCGTGTGAATTTCGCCAATTTAATGATTTTTAATCGCATCAACATCAGTCAAACACGACGAGTTACGGCGGGAACATCGCTCGGTTTTGCAGATTTACAAGAACTTGCGGCAACGGATACGAGCGGAAATCTTTTGCTGGACGCGCTCAATACGAGGCTTTTGCACGGCACAATGTCGCCGCAGATGCGAAATACGATTTTAAATGTGGTTCAAACCGTTCCCGAATCAAATACTTTGCTTCGAGTGCAGAGAGCGGTTTATTTAGTCGCAACTTCATTGCAGTTTCAAGTGCAGAGATAGATTGGTTAGTTGTTAGTAGTTAGTGGTTTGTTGCAAAGACGGATTTAACAACTAACTACTAACAACTAACCACGAACAAAACTATGAAAGAAAACAGAAGGGAATTCTTAAAAACATCGGGTTGTGCTTTAACAATGACTGCGCTTGCCTCGCAAATGCGGCATTTCGGTTTGATGAGTGCGATGGCGCAGAAAACAGATGAAAAAAACGCCGTGCCGTCGGATTATCGAGCCTTAGTTTGTATTTTTATGCTCGGCGGAAACGATGGAAATAATTCGGTAATTCCGTTGCATTCGGACGCAAATCTGAGCAATTATCAAACTTATTATGCACTCAGAAACGAGCAAGGTTTGGCGATTCAGCAAAACACTATTTTGCCGATTGCCGTGCCGCGAATGAATAATCTGACTTACGGATTGAATCCGGCTTTTGGCACGGGTGTAACCAATGGCGGACTTTACGGACTTTGGAATGCCGGCAAACTTGCGATTGTCAACAATGTCGGAACGCTTGCCAGACCGACGACGAAAGCGCAAATGTATGATTTTTTGCACCCGAAACCTTATAATCTTTATTCACATTCCGATCAAGCCGCGCAATTTCAATCGGGCAGAAGCGACAGAATTTCATCTACCGGCTGGGCTGGGCGACTTTCCGACCAAAGAACTTCGCCGGACAATCCGAATTCGCTGATTCCGATGATAACTTCGATTTCCGGCGCACAACTTTTTACTGCCGGACAGACAACTCTGTCAATAGCGATAAATAACGCGACAACTTCATTGAACGAAGTTCTAAATCCGCAAGGTTATGATTCTTCGCCCGATTCGCAAGCGCAACTTGCGGCGTTTAATGCGTTGCGTTCGCAAGAGCCGAATTCGCAAGTCATTGCGGCGGCAAGATATGTTACTGATCAAGCGATGACGGTTAATAGTTCACTTCAGACGTTTCAAGAAATTACTGCGCCGTTTCCGAATACGAATATCGGCAACCAACTCAAACAAGTTGCCCGAATTATCAAAAAACGCACGGATTTAAATGTCAATCGGCAAATATTTTTCTGTCAAATCGGCGGCTTTGATACGCACGTTTTCCAAGCTAATAATCATACGAATTTACTTTCGCAGACGAGTCAGGCAATGCGTGCGTTTTACGATGAAATGGCGGTTCAAGGTTTGGGCGATAAAGTTACGCAATTTACGATGTCGGATTTCAACCGCACGATGAATCCGTCCGGCACGGGCAACGGAGTCGGCACGGATCACGGTTGGGGAAATCATCATTTTATTGTCGGCGGCGGAATTACAGCAAGCGATTTTTACGGCGTAAATACTTCAAACGGCACGCCTTTTCCGACTCTTACGCTCGATGGTCCTGATGATGCCGACATCAATCCCGGCGCACGCGGTCGCTGGATTCCGACAACTTCGGTCGAACAATATGCCGCCACTCTCGCTCGTTGGTTCGGCTTGCCCGATGCCAATTTGATTGACGTTTTTCCGCGAATCGGGAATTTTACGAATACTAATTTAGGATTTTTACAGTGAGCAGTAAGCAGTAAGCAGTAAGCAGTTTAATCAGCACTTGTTGATAACTGCTTACTGCTCACCGCTCACTGCTTACTGCTCAAGTCGCACCAAATTGCTAATCCTTGCCACGCGCCGAATTTTTCGTAGAATTGGCGAATTTGTTTGTCGTCGCAAGCGGTTTGATTGTTGTGTCTTTTGTAAAATTCCGAGCGCAGATATGAATCGAGCGCGAGTCCGTCGTAGCGTCCGACGAGTTTTAGGAGATTTTCCGCCGCGTAATCGCCGACACCTTTTATTTTTTTCATTTCTTTTTTTAATTCATTTGTCGGTAAATCAGACGTGAGCCACGCTTCGGGATTTAATTTTCCGCCGGCGACTTTTTCGGCGAGTTCGACAAAATAACCCGAACGATAACCGGCGCGGATTTCTGTGCGATAGAAATCTTCCGAAACATTTGCCATCTGTTCCGCCGTCGGAAAAGCGTGATTGCCGAGTTTTTCGACGAGATTTTTGACCATAATTTTCGTCAAACTCCACGAACAATTCGTCGTGCAAATCGTTTTTACCAAATCTTCAAACACATTCGGCGAACGAATCAATCTGCCCGCGCTCGTTTCGGCAATCCAATTCAGACGTTTTTCGCGCTTTAAGATTTTATAGAAACCGCTCAAATCTTCATCAAACCGCAAAATATGTTTCACCTTAGGCAATATTTTTTCATCGCCATCGGTTTCGATTTGCAGTTTTCCGTCTGATTCGCTAATAACCACTGAAACGCCGCCTTGAAAAACATAGCTCAAACGCAAATTTTCTTCGTCCAATTGAAAAGGCAAAAGAACGCTCCAACCGTGGCTTTTCACGGTTGCGCGGAAACTGAAATTTGCGGGCGGTTCGAGATAAAAAGTGTTTGTCATAAAATTCGTTGTTTAATTGACGAAGAATTTCTGTCTTTGTCGCTGAAAGCGACCGACATTATAGCCTAGCGAGAATCGCTAGTCAGCGTTGACCTGATTTTCCGTCGCTGAAGGCGACGAACAAAAAGCGCGGTGATTGTTGCTCGCCTTCAGCGAGCGAATCTCACGTTGCAAATTACCTAGCGATTCTCGCTAGGCTATAATATTTGTCGCTTTCAGCGACCGTAAAAATCTCTATGTGAAAAAACTCTATCTTTTTTTCGGCTAAATCGTTTTCGGTTTCGTCTAAGTAATTGTTGAATAAATCTTAACAAATATATCGAGTTTAAAAAAATAATAAGGTATTGTATTTTTCGGCGGATTGTTGTATTCTTGAATTTGCTAAACAATGATTAACGGCGTTTTCCTACCTGCGGCGTTAGAAGTTTTATTCAAATATTCGGTATTAAATTGTAACTTTGGAAACCTACTTTGGAGGGTAAAGGTTTTATGATGAACAAAAAATTACGCTTTATGAACTACTTTTTGAGCGTGTGTTTTATTGTTTCGGCGGCGGTTCTTTCGGTTGCGGCTCTTGATGATGATCCCGATCCGAATTCGCCGACACCTGTTTTGATTAGCGCGGAAGATTCGACTCGTGCGCTGGCAATTCAGGACGGAGCAAAAATCGGACGCACATTGCCGCGGGCTGAGAATAATTCGTTTGAATTGTATTCGAGAGTCGTCTTTTTCGTAACAAATATGAAATTGATGGACGGCGAAGACGCAAACGCATTGCGGTTTTACGCTGAAGATGCCAACGGCAGGCATTATATGTTTCCGGTTTCAAACGTCAAATTGATTGACAAGGGAAATCGGATTTACGCCGTTTCGGTCGAACTTCGGGACACGCTCGAATATTGGGGACAGCCAACTGAAAACAAAGGCGATATTCTGGTTTCGATTGCTTGGCGCGGACTCGAAAGCAATCGCGTTCGTTTAGGTTTGGGCGGCACGGGCGGCAACATCAAAGACGACGCGAACGCTGTTCCGACACCTTTTTCGGCGAAATCAATTGCGCCAAAATCAAAAGAAGATACGCCAACCGAAAATTATGTCGGCTATCGCTGGTCGGGCGACAGAATCCGTTTTCTCGAACAAGCAACCTTCGGACCGACACAGGCTTTAGACGACAGAATTCGCCGCATCGGTTTGCGAACGTGGTTGGCGGAACAATTTGAAGCGCAATATCCTTCAGCCGCAAATCCTTATCCGAATTTTGTTTTGAAAAACACTAATCAAGCCGCGACTGACGGAAGCGGTTGCGCTCATTTAACCGGAATTCCGCTGACCGATTGCAGTCGTGATTTTTACTCGATGGCTCAAGTGCAGAATTGGTTTTACAAAGAAGCATTCTACGGCGATCCGCAATTGCGCCACAAAATTTCGTGGGCTTTATCGCAAATTTGGGTGATTTCCGGCGTTGACACACAGCAATCGAGTTGGATGATTACCTATCATCAACAATTAAGCAAAAACGCTTTCGGAAATTGGCGAACATTGATGCAGGATATGACGCTCAATGCGGGAATGGGCAATTATTTGGATATGCTTCGCTCGACGCGCAACAGTCCGAATGAAAATTATGCCCGCGAAATTTTACAGCTTTTCAACGTCGGCTTGTTTGCGCTCAATCAAGATGGCACGCTCCAACTCGACGGAAATAATCAACCGATTCCGACTTATTCGCAAGACACGGTTAATAATTTTACGAAAGTCTTTACGGGCTGGAATACTTGCGAAGTAACCGGAGCGCAATGTCCGAATCGCACGGCGGGCGCACCAAATTATAAAGACCCGATGATTATTACAAACACGAATAATCACGATATAACGACGAAAACTTTGTTTAGTTATCCGGGTTCGACCACGACCAATGTTGCGGCTTGCACAGGTTGTAATGCGGCGCAAATTCTAACTTATTCAACCAATTCGATGAATCAGGCGTTGGATAATATTTACAATCATCCGAACACCGCGCCATTTGTCAGCCGAATTTTGATTCAGCAACTCGTAACCGGCGATCCGACTCCGGCGTATGTCGGGCGCATTTCGGCAGTTTTTACCGCAAACAAAAATAATCCGACGCAGATGAAGGAAGTCGTCAAAGCGATTTTGCTCGACCCCGAAGCACGCGGCGATAACAAAACCGATTCACGTTACGGAAAATTGCGCGAACCTGTTCAAGTTTTAACGAATATGGCGCGGCAATTTGGCGCAATGTCGGCTGATCGCACGGTGCAGAGCGACGGCACGGTAACAAACCAAACATCTGCAATGGGACAAGCCGCGTTTCTTTCGCCGACGGTTTTCAATTTTTATCCGCCGGATTATATCGTTCCGGGAACGACTCTGAATCAGCCGGAATTTGCGCTTTACACGACCGGAACTTCGATTGCGCGAGCTAATTTTGTGAACACGATGGTCTTTAACAGAATTAACCCGAACACCAGCACGGCGGCTTATGGATTTGTTGCGGTCGGAACTTCGTTCACTTACGCGGATATTCAGGCACTTTCGCAAGCGGACAATACGGGAAATGTGATGTTAGACGAACTCAACCGGAAATTGATGCACGGCGCGATGTCGCCCGAAATGCGAAACACGATTCGCACGGCGGTTTTGGCAGTTCCGTCGGCAACACCCGCAAATCATTTAACACGAGCGCAGGCGGCGGTTTATTTGATTTTAACTTCGTCGCAATATCAGGTGCAAAGATAGTAAGCAGTAAGCAGTAAGCTGTGAGCAGTATTTTTTAACTGCTTACCGCTCACTGCTTACTGCTCACTCAAAGGAGAAATATGAAAGAAGACAGACGAGAATTTATTAAAAAATCGGGATGCGCCCTCGGAATGGTTGCGCTCTCGACGCAAATGCGGCATTTCGGTATGATGAGTGCCGTGGCGCAATCGGTCGCGGATGAAAACGCCGTGCCAAGTGATTATCGCGCATTGGTTTGTATTTTTATGTCGGGCGGAAACGACAGCAACAATTTGGTAATTCCAAATCACAACGACGCGACAATCAGCAATTACACGGCTTATTCAAATGCCCGCACGGCGCAAGGTTTGGCAATTCCGCAAGCCAGTCTTTTGCCGATTACCGTGCCGCGTTTGAGCAATTTGACTTACGGCTTGCATCCGTCGCTCGGACCGCAAACCATTAACGGCACGACGATTGTCAATAACGGCATTCACGAACTTTGGAACACGGGCGCAGGATTAGGAAAATTAGCGGTTGTAACCAATGTAGGAACGCTGGTAACGCCGACTTCAAAGGCGCAATATACGCAGTCAACGCATCCGAAGCCGTATCAGCTTTTTTCGCATTCGGATCAAGTTTCGCAGTTTCAAGGCGGACGTTCAGACCAGCAATCTTTTACGGGTTGGGGCGGGCGCGTTTCGGATTTACGAAGTTCGCCGGACAATCCGAGCGGATTGATTCCGATGATTACATCAATCAATGGCGCACAACTTTTTACTTCCGGTCAGACGACTTTGCCGCTGGCAGTTGCGGCGGCACCGACAGGTTTGAATCAAGTTTTGAATCCGCAAGGTTTTGACACGACGACGGCTTCGCAAGCGCGTCTGACAGCGTTTAATACGCTGCGGACACAAGATTTGAGTTCGCAAGTTGTCGCGGCGGCAAGCCAAGTTACGAGTCAAGCGATGTTGGCAAACGCTAATTTGCAGACGTTTCAAGAAGTTACGGTTACGTTTCCGAATTCAAATCTCGGCAACCAACTGAAACAAGTTGCACGGCTTATCAAAAAACGCACCGATTTGAGCGTCAACCGACAAGTTTTTTATGTGCAAATCGGCGGTTTCGACACGCACACCAATCAACAGGCGGCAACCGGACAAGTCGGCTTGTTTATTACTTTGAGCCAAGCAATGCGGGCATTTCACGAAGAAATGGTCGTGCAGGGTTTGCAAGATAAAGTTACGCAATTCACGATGTCTGATTTTAATCGCACGATGAATCCGGCAGGAACAGGCGCAGGAGTCGGTTCGGATCACGCTTGGGGCGGACATCATATCGTTGTCGGCGGCGGCATTACCGGAAGCGATTTCTTCGGAAGTCTCAGACCGGACGGTTCGGGCAATTATTACCCGACGCTCGTCTTCAACGGTCCCGACGATTCCGACAGCGGCACAGGCGCACGCGGACGCTGGATTCCGACAAGTTCGGTCGAACAATACGCCGCAACTCTTTCCCGATGGTATGGTTTGCCCGATGCAAATCTGCCCGCAGTTTTCCCGAAAATCACTAATTTCACCAACACGAACTTAGGATTTATGGGCGCACCGTAAGAAAAGTGAATAGTAAATAGTGAAAAGTGAAAAGTGCAGGAAAAGAAATCAATTCTTCTTCTGCACTTTTCACTTTTCACTATTTACTATTCACTTCTCAAGGATTGATGGTAACGAAAACCGCGTCGGAGGCTTGACCGTAGTTTTGGTTATTTCTTCGCATTTGGACGCGGACTTGGAATTGTTCGGCACTTCCGCCCGCTGAAGAGTCCGCCCCGAATAACGCAGACGGCGCAAAGGGCGGAAACACGAGTGTGAACAAGTGTGTCAAACGCAAAATACCGCGACACCGCTCAACAGACGTATTTGCGCCTTTAGGTTTTTAAGGCGCAAAGGTCTATAATCTTCGCAACATAACAAAACTTATCGAACAGCTTTTCCGTCCGATTTATTTTTACTTCCACGCCGATGGTTTTGAGTATCTTTGTAAGAGGAAAAAATATAAATGTATCAAACGTCCGTCAAATTCGCGCTTTTTCTATTCATCATCGGTTTATTTTTAACCTTCAGCCAAACCATCAAGGCGCAATCTGCGCTCGACGGGTTTGACCCGAATGCCAATGGGACGGTTCGCGCCGTTGTTGTTCAGCCGGACGGCAAGATTTTAATCGGCGGCGATTTTACGACTGTTTTAGGCGTAGCTCGCAACCGCATCGCTCGTCTGAACGCCGACGGCACGCTCGACACAACCTTTGATCCGAATGCGGACGGCACTGTCTTTTCAATCGCGGTGCAATCGGACGGCAAAGTTCTGGCGGGCGGCGATTTCAACACCATGGGCGGACAAACGCGCAAATCCATCGCCCGTCTGTCAAACGACACGCCCGCGCTCTCGACGCTCGTTGTTACGCAAAACACCTTGACGCTGACACGCGACGGCTCGGCGGCACAGTTCACCCGCGTCATCTTTGAGCAATCCATTGACAACGGCGCAACCTACACTTTGCTCGGCACGGCGACCAACAGTTTTATTGATTTGCAGAAACCCGCACGAAGTAAGGTTGTAACAGATACCGGCGAAAAAGACACACTTACTTCGTGCGTGTTTCAGCATTGCGGCGCAAACCCGTTCGCTCCACAAGCCGCCGGATACACGCTCGGCGGACAAAACATCCCGACCGGACAAAATGTTCTCATCCGCGCCCGCGGCTTTTATCGAACGGGTAATCAACACGGCTCGGAAACCACCGAAGACAAGGTGCAGAATATTTTCTTCGTCGCGCCGACGGCGGCAAATGTTTCGGTCTCCGGCAGAGTCTTGACAAGCAACGGCAACGGCTTGCGAAACGCGATTGTAATCTTGACGGATTCAAACGGTAATTCGCGCAACGTGCGGACAGGTTCGTTCGGTTATTACAGTTTCGATGAAGTCGAAGTCGGCGCAACCTACATTGTCGCGGTGCGGTCGAAACGCTTTACATTCACCCCGCAAATCGTCAGCGTCAATGACAACATCGGCGATTTGGATTTTACGGCGCAGTAAGTTGGAGCGCAGATAGCTGGGAGCGCAGGCATCTTGCCTGCCGCGCCTTCGAGTGAAACGAGAAAGGGCGCGAACCGCCACACATCAAAACAAGTTGATTCAATGTGCGGCATTTTCGCGCCTGTTCTCGCAAAGCCTCAAACGCGCGGCAGGCAAGATGCCCGCGCTCCAATTAATTTCGATTTATAAACAACTCCATTGATTGCCGACGACCATTGCCGGTGCGCCGTTGCCTCCGGCTTGGCAGGGCGTGGTTGAGCGGCGGCAGTTGGTGCAATAAACCATCGAGCCGTTGGCTTTGCCGGTTGGCAGCGCGTTTTGGAGGAAAGAGGGAAGTTGGACAGGCGAATTGAATTGCACGTCTGTGCCGAAGATTGTCGGCGTGTTTGGTGTGCTGCCTTTCTCGGTCGGTTGTCCGGTCATAAAGATAATTGTGGCGCGGTCAAAGTTCTTTTGCGTTGCGCCTTGGCATCCGAGAATGTAACCGTCGTAGCAAAATCTGTCGCCGGTGGAATAAACGCGGACACGCTCGTCAGCCGTAAAAGTGTTTGCGCCGTAAAAACTTCCGCTCGAAACGAACGTGCGCCTTGCTTTGAAAATTATCGGGTCGCCGAAAATTGAATTATAAACGGCAATCGGATAAGAATAATCGCCCGCGTAAGGATTTTCGGCTTGATTATAGACGAGCGAATTGGTCATCGCTTCGGTTTGCGAACCGACGATGGTGATATTTCCACTATCGAGAATGTTTATGAAAGTTCCGCCGAGAGCGTTTGAGAAACCGCCGCCGAAAGTGTCGGCGATTGTTACCATTCCGACACGCTCGAAATCCATCGAATTGGCGTTTTGCGACGCGGTGCGTTTCGGATTGATGAACAAACCGCCTTCGATTTTCCAATCGCTGTTCCGCATATTCGCGTAAATTCCTGCGTCAGAATTATAAACAAACCGCGAATTCGTGATTTTTATATAATCGAACTGCCATTGCAGTTGGTTTTGCGGCAAGCCGTGAGCATAAATTCCGCGAAAGAATTTTTGAAACGTAACGCGCTCGATATGGAAACCTTGCGATGAAATCCACGCGCCTGCCGCCTCGATGCCGTAAGTATTTTGTTGGCTTTCGGCGAAAAGTTCCAAATCCATTATCGTAACTTTTTCGGTGCATTCGCCGATGCGGAAAAGTGCCTGATTTGAGCCTTTCAAAGTTATTCGGCTATTGTTTTTGCGGATGACATTGTTGGTTGTCGCTTCCGTTTGAAGCGAATTCACGCCGCGTATGACGATGCCCGACGGCAGAGTTATCGGCGAAGATACAACATAGTCGCCTTCGGGAAACGTAATCTGTCCGCCGTTGCGCGAAGCAACGTAGGCAAACGCGCTTTTTATTGCAATCGTGTCATCAGTTTTGCCGTCGCCGACTGCGCCGAAATCTCGAATGTTATAGAATCCGAGCGTTTTCGCGTCCGGCGTAGCAATCCAATTATAAGTCATCGCGCCGCCCGAAAACTGGTCGCCGGCAAACGAAATGCGATAGCTTTTATCTTCGCCCTCGAAACACCATTTCAGATTTTGCGCGTTTGCCTTCATCGAAACGGCGGTTCCCGATTTGATTAAATTCGTGCCTGAACCATCGCACGATTTAACATTAATCGGCGTTGCCGTGTTCAAATCCGAAATCGTAATCGAATTCGTCGGCGGTGAATAACGCAAAGCGCACGTCGCACTCGTATGATTTTCCGGCACGCTCAAAATCACGTTGTAGCCTTCAAATTTGTTCTGCGCGAAGGTTGATAAAATGGAGAGAAGAACGAAAACAGTTGAAAATAATATTTTCTTTAACATAATGAAAATATTATGACTTAAAAGCTATTGATTCGGCAAAAACAAAAAACGGCAAGCCAAGTTTTTTCACTTGGACTTGCCACTTTGAAATATCCAGAGAAAATTATGCCGCGAGTTGTTCGAGAAGGTGGTCAAGTGTTTCATTTATTCTTTGTGATTGCTTCTGAGCTAAATCATAAATCTTTTCAGCTTTATCGAGTTGTGCGGCATTATCATATTTTGAAATGATGACAACATCTGTTACATCACCATATTCATTCCTAAAAGCAAATTCGTAATAATTATTATTTGTAGCAGAATAAAGACGATTAATGGTAATTGCGCTATCTTTTACAACCACTAAAAAAGTATTTCGGGAAGCCGTTGATTCCCACTGCAATTCTCCTTTTTCGGTTTTCTCCAAAAGCCTTTTAAGCAATGACTCTAATTTAAGGCTGTCGAGCAATAAATCCAAATTTTTATTATCCATTTTACTCATCCTCTTTAATGGCAAGTTTCACCTTGCCGATTAGTTTATTCAATTCGTCTGAAATCTCCGATAACTGAGAATTGACTTGAACAATGTTTATTTTAACAGAATTTTTATTAAGTTTCTTCTCAAAATTTACCCTGATAAATACAAGTTGAGAAAGTCTTTCTTCAAATTCAATCTGATGAGATTGGTTTGAACTTTCCAATGTTTCGCGCAGTTGAATAAGTTGGGAAACCAAATCTGTAACGCGAATCAGAGCCGATTCATACTTTTCATTTCGCGCAAAATACTTGATTTCCTCAATATTTCTCGTGCAATTTGGAACATCTGACAACAGAAGATTACGCGAAATCGCTTTCTGTGTTTGAAGTGAAGCATCTTTTGCTGCCTCAGCTGCACGGCGAGTTTTGTTAATTTGAACAAGCGCAATTATCACGCCGATGAGCGATAGAAAACTTCCGATAATGCTAATCCAATTTACGAGTTCACTACTCATTTTTAATTAGAATTGTTCCTTTGCAAAATTGTTCGGGTTTTATTTTGGCAGATTATCGGCAAAATCTCGAATTGCTTTGAGGTAAGTTTTGCCGCCTTTTTCAAAAATGTCGTTGTGGTCAGCTTCGTCAATCCACAGCGAAAACTTCGGTTGGTTTGCGGTTTCAAACAATTTTTCGCCGTGCCAAAATGAGATAATTCTGTCTTTTCGCCCGTGAATAAACAGCGTCGGACATTTTACGTTTTTGATTTTATCGAGGTTTTGAAATTTGTCGAAGGGAATTATTTTATATTTCGTCAACACGCGAAAAGCTGAAACAAACGAACTTTCGACAATCAAACCGCCGCAATTTTTCCGCGCCGCCAAATCAATCGCCACCGCACCGCCGAGCGAACGTCCGTGAAAAATAATCTTTTCGGGCGTGATTTTTAGTTCATTGGTCAAATAATTGTAAGCAGTTTCCACGTCTTCGTATGATTTTTGCTCGCTCGGTTTGCCGTCGCTCGTGCCGTATCCGCGATAATCATAAACTAAAACTGCAAAACCTGTTTTCCGAAACGCTTCAATCTGCAAATCCATTTCGCCGATGTCTTCCGCGTTGCCGTGCGAGAACAAAATCGTATATTTCGCGCTTTCGTTGTTGTAAAATTTAGCAGAAATTTTTTCACCGTTCGGCGCGTTTAATTTCAAAATCTCAGCGTTATCGCGGTAAGACGAAGTTTGCGGCTGAAAAATAAGCGTGTCAGCAAAAAAATACGCATAAACCAAAAGCCCGAAAACCACAAAAAGCGGAATTAAAACAAGCGATGTCATAAGCCGTTTGATGCTGAATTCGCCGAATAGAAGTTTTTGCCAATTCATTTTATCGCAAAGGTAAAAATCTGATTTGATTTTCCCACTCATTTTCAAGACTGCATTCGGCAATCAAAACGAGTTCTTCGACCGCCTCACCGATTGATAAATGTTGCGGAACTTCAAAAACACCTGAAATAGACAAGCCTTTTTCAATTCTTTCGGCGGCATATTTCGTCATTGTCGTTACATCGTGAGTCAGCAAAATGCGGTTTTCATCAGATGCCCAAGCCAAAATTTCCGTGTCGTGAAGCGTCCGAAGTCCGACATCTTGGACGCGGACAATGTCGAGTTCGGGAACGCGCCGCAAAAGTCCGCGATAAATTCTGCCGTCAAAATCTTCGTCTGTGAGAAATTTAATCATTGCGGCGGGCTAAAAGTCTATCGCGGATTCCTTGCGGGTTAAATTTTGTTTCGATTTCCGTTTTTAATTCGGCGCGTTCTTTTTTGCGGGTTTTTAAATATTCTTCAACCTTCGCGCGATTTTGCAGATAATAGCTGATGACCGAGTAAACCTGAATCAAATCGAGCGTTGAAAAGCGATAAACGATTTCTTCGGCACTCGCTCCTTCGTTGAAAGCATAAATCACCGAATCAACCGAAACGCGCGTTTGCCCGATGCGCCGGACTCCGCCTTCATCGGTGCGAAGAAAATTGTCGGAAACTGTCAGCGTGGTATTCATAACAAAAATATTATAGCAAATTAATCAAACAAACTCGGCGCGTTTGGTGTTTTCAGCAATGCTTCCAAATCGAAATGTTGATAGGCAAGCCGCGTAACCAATCTGCCGCGTGGCGTTCGATTTAGAAAGCCGATTTGGATTAAATATGGTTCGATAATTTCTTCGATTGAATCTTTTTCTTCGTAAATCGAAGCCGAAATTGTTCCCAAACCGACAGGTCCGCCGTCGAATTTTTCGATGATTGTGAGCAGAAGTTTTCTGTCAATTTCGTCTAACCCGAACGTATCAACTTCCATTCGGTTGAGCGCGTCTTTCGCAACTTCTTCCGTAATTCGTCCGTCGTAATCAACTTGGGCATAATCGCGGACACGGCGTAATAGACGGTTGGCAATACGCGGAGTTCCACGCGAACGCCGCGCAATTTCGGTTGAACCTTGTTCGTCAATTTCGACTTTTAGAATGTCGGCTGAACGCTCGATAATTGTCTTTAAATCTTCGATTTTGTAAAAATCCAGATGAAAAACAATCCCGAAACGTCCACGAAGCGGCGCAGTCAGCAAACCCGGACGAGTCGTTGCGCCAACGAGCGTAAATTTCGGCAATTCGAGTTTTATCGAACGCGCCGCCGTGCCTTGCCCGATCATCAAATCGAGATTGTAATCTTCCATCGCCGGATACAAAACTTCTTCAATCGCCGGATTAAGCCGATGAATTTCATCAATAAAAAGCACGTCGCCTTCCTGCAAATTCGTCAAAATCGCCGCCAAATCACCCGCTTTTTCAATAATCGGACCAGCCGTAGATTTCAATTCCGCGCCCATTTCGTTAGCGACGATGTGCGACAAAGTAGTTTTTCCGGTTCCCGGCGGACCAAACAATAAAACGTGATCGAGTGCCTCACGCCGCGACAACGCCGCCTTCATAAAAATCCGCAAATTGTCTTTAACCTTGTGCTGTCCGATATATTCCTGCAAACGAGTCGGACGCAAAGAAAGCTCAAACTGCTTTTCTTCATCAACCACATTTCCATCGCGGTTTTCAAAATTTTCTAAGTTTTCGGTCATTTAATGTTTAATATCGGTAACTACCGATTAGGAATCTTTGTCAATTCACTTATGCGGACGTTCTTTTTCATCTTCGTCTTCAAAAATGCTTGTCCGCGAGCCGTAAAATCTTTCTTTTTGTTTCTCATATCGAAATTCGTATTTTTCTAATGCGCCGGCGCGTCCGCGATAGTCAATTTCGTATTTCCAAACGCCGCTTTTATTCGCTTTTTGTCCGAAAAAATAATCAATCCAATATTCTCTCGATGTTCCTGCTTCGGTTTTCAGTTCGATTTCGTATTGGATTACTTTGTCTTGATTCGCGCTGTAACCGATTAGAGTCGTTTCCAAACCCATACAAGCAACTGCGTCGAAAAGCGCAAATTCAAAGGCTTTGCCGTCGGCGTTGTAATCTTTCAAACTCATCAAAATCGGCGCACCTTCTTTGTTTTTGTCAATTCGCGGAACGTCGTAATAACCTGTTCTTTGAATCAGATACGGCAAATCCAAAGTGTTAAAACCGCTTTCGATTCCGTCGCTAATAATTTCGAGCGTGTTCAAAATCTTTCGTGTTTTCGTGTCAATCAGCGAAACTTTTGTAATGCCGGAATAATAATGTCCGCGAGTTTTGTCGGGACAAGTATAAATGTCGTCTTCGGTGCTTCGCGGATTTTTTTGCGGACTTTCCATCCATAAAATCATTTCACGATTCGCCGTAACTTTCGCTTTTTCAAGAATAACCGCCGATGTCGGAAAAGTTTGAGCAAACAAATTGCCTGCAAAAACCAAAAATAGAACTGCCGATAAAATAAGATTTTTCATAAAATTACTCCAAAAAATCCGCAATCCGCAATCCCAAATCCCAAATCTAATCTTATCCTTTCGCAAGAAGTTGCAAACTGCGTCTGAGCAATTTTTGAACGCTCATCTCCGTTCCTTCTTGCATTGCTTGTTTCAAGGCTTTTTCTGCTGCGTTTCGTTGATAACCGAGGTTTGTCAGCGCAGAAATTGCATCGTCAAAAATTGCATCGCCCGAAGATTGCGGAATTCCTTCCGCTTTCATTTCTTCGGCAACCAGACCGGAAAGTTTGGCGATTTTGTCGCGCAATTCGATAACCAATCTTTCGGCAGTTTTTTTGCCAACGCCCGGAATCGAATTCAAACGCGCCAAATCATTTTGTCGAATCGCTGAAATTATTTCATCCGCAGACATTCCCGAAAGTGCCGTAATCGCAGACTTCGGACCGATTCCCGACACAGAAATCAGATGCAAAAACAATTCCTTTTCGCGTATCGTCTTAAATCCGAAAAGCGCAAAAGCATCTTCGCGGACAACCGTGTGAATGCGAATTTGAACATCTGCGCCGACTTCGCCGAGTTCGTAAAATGTCGAAAGCGGAATCGTAACTTCATAACCCACGCCGCCGACATCAATAATCACCGAATTCGCCTGTTTTTCTAAAAGTTTTCCTGATAAATATGCAATCATTTTGTAATTTCTACGGTCAGATTTTTGTAGTCAATTTCGAGAACAGAATCAATCAACATTTCTACACCGATTAAAGCATCTTCAACTTCGCTTACCAAAACACGAATCGAAAAATCATCGCCAAGCCAATAAACATCGGCAATTCCCATTTCGGCGGTGAAAGCGTTTCCTTCCGCGCCGGTAAATGTTTCGTCGCCGACAATCGGAATCGAATTGGCTTCGACAAATGAGCGCGGCAAAACCAATGCGCCGTCGAAACCCGTGTCGAGCAAACAATCAATCGCCGCGCCATTGGTCAGAGAAATTGTCAAAAATGCTTGCAGATTTTTGTTGACGCTACCTTTTTCTTGAGCCATAACTTCCTATTCTGTCGGTTGTTTGATAGCCGATACGCGCCAAATAAAATTTGCTTTCCGGCATTTTTGCACGGGCATCGAGCAAGGCTTTTGTTCCGTTTTTGTTCACGAAATATCTGCCCGAATGCGGTTCGATGGCGACAAATTCGCCGTTGTGTTGCGGTTCGAGCAAATTTTTCAGATGCTTTTTGTAAAATTCGATGCCGAGCGTGGTTAATTCGCTAAATTCTGTGTTTGTTGAAACTGACATAAATAAAACCTCCGCGTGTTTCACAGTTGAAACATAAATTGTAATAAATATTCATCTTTAGGGCAACGATAAAAAAGACTTTCGGCATCTTCCTTTACGCGAACTTTTTCACAAATCGGCATTTAGGGTTATAATTGCAAAAGTCAGAACAGCGAGCGGTAGCGATCTGCTCAAAGTTAAACATAAAACAGGTCGCTACCGCTCGCTGTTCCGACAAATCTATGAAAGTCGAAAAAATATCCGAACTTACTACGAATCGTTTGAGCATCTATTTGCGCTGTTTGCGCGAGCTTGCGGCGGAAGGCTTGAAAACTGTTTCGTCCGATGGTTTGGCGAAAAAGTTTCATCTGAATTCGGCGCAGATTCGCAAAGATTTGGCGTATTTCGGCGAATTCGGCGTGCGCGGTGTCGGCTATACGGTCGTGAGCTTGCGCGATCATCTGACGAAGATTTTGGGATTGGACAGAGAACATCACGTCGCCATCGTCGGCGCGGGACGTTTGGGAACGGCTTTGACCGATTATTACGGTTTTAAGCAGTCGAATTTTACGGTCGTCGCGCTATTTGACGCGGACGCGGAGAAAATCGGGCAAAAAGTTAATAATGTTGAAATTTTCGATATAAAAAACTTTGCCGAAACCGCAAAAAAAGTTAGAATAGATGTAGCGGTTGTCGCTGTTCCTGCCGAATTTGCCCAAGACGTTTTGGAGCAAATCACGAATGCGGGAATCAAAGCCGTAATGAATTTCGCGCCTGTTCCGCTGAAAACGAAAGGCGATGTGAAATTAAAAACGGTTGATTTAACGATTTCGCTCGAAAGTTTGTCATATTTTTTAGCCGCATCGAATCAAAACGGCAAAAAAGTTGAAACCAAATCGGGCAAAAATGCGAAATAAAAAGTAAGAATTTTTAACCGCGAAAAATGCGAAAGACGCGAAAAATTTGGATCGCCTAATCGAAGTTTTTAGATTTAACTTGAAATAGCGGAACAATAAAGCAAAACATTTCGCGTTTTTAGCGTATTTCGCGGTTAGTAAAAAAATAAGAGGTAAAAAAATATGTGTGTTGTAGGATTTATCAAAAGAATTGCGCCGTTTGCTTTAGCTCTCGCACTCGGACTTTTTGTGGCAAGTTTCTTCATTTCAATTTCCGCGCCGAGTTTTAAGCGCGGAAAATTTAACAAACACCGCGAATATCATCGCCAACAAGACAGCGAACTTCGCCAACTGCGAATCGAAAAAAGCCGTCTGGAAGAAGAATTAAGACAAGAACAAATCAAAAATCAATCAAGATATTCGCACGATTGGGAAAGTAATTCGCAATTAAACTATACTCCGGTTCCGCAATCGCGTTATGTTGAAGAATTTGACAACAAAGAATTTCCGCTGATTCGTGAAGGCGACAATTTTCAGCCGCGCATCGAGAATCAAGATATTCAACAAGGCAAAAAAATTAAATAGTTTTAGATTTCAAATACAAAAGCCGCAGATTAACCGATGAAGATTTCCTTCAAATGTGTTAATCTGTGGCTTAGTTTTTTTCGGAGGAATTAAAAAGATGTGCGGTAAAAATTTTTGGAAAAGAATTATTCCGTTTGTGATTGCCTTGGCAATTGGTTTGTTGGCGGCGAATGTTTTGCATAAAGAAAATATTGAGGATAAAACACTAAAACAATCAAGATTAAGCGATAATTATTTTATTATACAAAGAGATAAAGATGATGATTGGAGTGGATGTGAGATGAAGGATTTTCACGAAAAAAGACAATCAGTTACATCATTTATTGAAGGAAATCCCAAAAATTATTTGCAGCTCGCCGCAGAATATCCGTTAGAAATTATTTCAGAAACCCGAGCAAAATATACCGAAGCCGCAAATCTAAAAGGAACGCAGGGAAAAGTCGTTTTGCGCGTTACTTTTTTAGAGAACGGAAAAATTGGAAAGATTTCAGTAGTTAGCGGTTTGCCAAATGGTTTGACCGAAGAAGCAATTTCAGCGGCAAAGCAGATAAAATTTACGCCCGCGATGAGTCACGGAACTCGTTATTCTCAAACAAAAACCGTTACTTATACTTTTTCTCTATATTAAATTTTGATGGACGAATCACAAGCGCGAAAACTTATAATCGAAGTCGGCAAATTGCTGTATGAAAGAAGTTACGTTGTTTCATCGGACGGCAATGTTAGTATTCGTCTTGACGAAAATCGTGTAATGGCAACGCCGACAATGACTTGCAAAGGTCGTATGACGGAAGATTGTCTGGCGATTACGGATTTGGACGGTAAGGCTTTGAACGATAAAAAAGCGTCGTCGGAGCTTGCGATGCACTTGTTGATTTACAAAATGCGCCCTGATATTATGGCGGTTTGCCACGCGCATCCGCCGAATGGAACGGCGTTTGCCGTCGCGGGTTTGGCGATTGACCAACCGATTTTGTCGGAAGTTATTTTGACTTTGGGTTGTGTTCCTTTGACCGATTACGGAACGCCTTCGACGAACGAATTGACCGAATCAATGAAGCCGTTCGTTGAACATCACAACGCGCTTTTGATGGCAAATCACGGCGCGGTTGCTTACGGCGCGGATTTATGGCAAGCGTTTGACCGACTCGAAACTTTGGAACACACGGCGAAAATCGCCATTTTAGCCAAATCGCTCGGCGGCGCAAACGATTTGCCGAAAGATGCGATTTCAAAATTAATAAACATCCGCGAAAAAGCCGGATATTTAACCGAAAAAGCGCGTTGCCAATCGTGCGGCTATTTGGAAGACGCGGGAATCGTCTGCGAACTTGACGGAAAATCGCATAATGAGCCAAACTCAAATGGTGCAAAAATTTCGTTATCGCGTGAAGAATTAATCGAACTTCTAGCGCAAGCCGCGAATGTCGGGTGAAAATCTATGTCGGCAATTCCGATTACAAGCCAGCAAATGACTCTGGAAGAATATTTGGAGTTTGATTACAACGCCGAAAATCGTTACGAATATTTTGATTATCAAGTTAAAGAAACACACAGCGAAAGCCCTGAGCGTTCGCTTTTGGGAAACCGAATCGGGTTTTTATTGCAAAAAAAGTTAGCCGATAAAACTTGCCTGATTTATAATTCGCAAGTTTTGCTCAAAGTTCCGGCGGTGTCATCATATTACCGCGCCGATGTTTCAGTTTTATGCGGAAATCCGATTTATGAAGAATCGGAAAATCAAAAATTGCTTGTGAATCCGAATTTAATTGTCGAAATTCTTTCGACTTCGACCGAGGATTTTCAACGAGGCGTGAAGTTTGTTGAGTATAAATCAATCGAAAGTTTGCGCGAATACATTTTAATCAGACAAGATATAAAATTCGTAACGCTACTTTCAAAATATGATGAAAAATTTTGGCTTCACAGCGAATATGAAGCGGGCGAAACTTTAAAATTAGAATCGCTCGAATGCGAATTGAGCGTTGACGAAATTTATAAAGGGATAATTGAATCTTAATTTCCCGAAACTAGCCAAAACCGCAAAAAAACAATAAACTAAACACAACCGCCACCTGTGAAATTTTGGAATTTGCAATCTTTACAGGGCATTGCGGAGCAAATTCCAAGAGGTTCGACTCCTCGTTTGTTGTGGTAAACACTACGACTGATAATCGTATCAATTCGCCGGAGGAAAAAAGAAACTGTCTTTGATGACAACTGAAAAAAGGTTTGCAAAGCCGTGGATACCGATGTTTTCTTTTGAGAACATCTCAAACGGTTTTCCCCATTTTTCGGCGTTTCTTTTTTCCGAAGGTTTTTTAGAAATATTTTATGTATCAAGTCAATCAAAATGAACAAAGACGCTCGTTTTGGCGTGTGCGGTTTTCCGTTTCGCCAAATGAATTCGGCTATTTGTATCGTAAAAATCGGCTTGAACAGAAACTCGAAGCGGGAATGTATGATTATTTTGATTATCAAAAAGTCTTGCATTTGGTAACTTTGCCGACCGCAAATCGAATCCAAAATATTATCAATCAAGAAGTTTTGACGAAAGATAATGTCGCGCTCAGATTTTCGTTTTTTGTAGAATACAAAATCAGCGATACCGACAAGTTTCTTGAAAGAAACGATGTTTTTGCTAATCCTTACAATCTTTTCTTTCAACCAGAACAGCTTATTCAAAATCTTTCACAGGTTTATGTGCGGCGCGTAATTTCGGAAATCGAGAGCGAGGAATTAAACGAAAAGCGTAACGACATTTTGACGGAAATTCCCGCCGATTTGCAGAAAGAATTAAATGAAAACGGAATTGAAATCGTGAGATTGCTTGTCAAAGATTTGACGTTTCCGAAAAATATTCAAGATTTATTCGCCAAACAGTTGGAATCGAAAATTCGTGCGAAATCCGATTTGGAAAATGCACGAACGCAGGTTGCCACAGCGCGAACTCTGAAAAACGCGACGGAATTGATGAAAGGCGACGAAAATATCAAGTTTGTGCAGATGCTCGAAGTGATTACTAAAATCGCTGAAAAAGGCAAGCATACTTTTGTTATTGGCGATTTAGCGCAAAACGCTGTAAATTTAAAAAAAGATTAGTTTTATAAGAAATACACAGAGGAGAAAATCTAAATGCAAGAAGCATTGGGAATGGTTGAAACAAAAGGACTTATCGCCACAATTGAAGCGGCGGACGCGATGGTTAAGGCGGCAAATGTAACGCTTGTCGGTTACGAAAAAATCGGCGCGGGATTTGTTACGGCAATTGTGCGCGGCGATGTCGCGGCGGTTAAAGCGGCAACGGACGCAGGCGCGGCGGCGGCGCGGCGCGTCGGTGAACTCGTGAGCGTTCACGTTATTCCGCGCCCGCATTCGAGCGTGGACGAAACTTTACCGATTGTTATGAAATAGAAGCCGGAAGACAGAAGTCAGAAGATAGAATTTTGATTTTCTACTGACTTCTGACTTCTGTCTTCTGATTACTGAAAATGATAATTGCAAGAATTTTAGGCACAGTCGTCGCGTCGCAAAAAGACGAGCGTTTGCACGGCAAAAAACTTCTAATCGTCAAACCGATAAACCTCGACGGCACAGACCAAAGCGGTTATATTGTCGCGGTTGATACGGTTGGCGCAGGCTTTCACGAGAAAGTTTTAGTCGTCGCTGGTTCGTCTGCGCGTCTGGCGGAAGGCAACAAAGATTGTCCGGTTGATTCGGCAATCATCGGCGTGATTGATACAGTTGATTTTATCGGGAAGGAATAATGAGTTACACGGATTTCGATATTTTAAAGGTTGAGAAGGAACTAAATCTCGAAGTTGAAATCAAAAAAATTGATTGGCAATTTGAGCCGATTGCGCCTTCCGAATGGCTAATGAATAGTCTTGAAAGAGGCGAAAAAATTGCTTTTGTTAGTGAAAAAGCGCGTTCCGAGTTTATTGTTGCGCCAATTTTGCTGGCGGCGAAGGAAATCGCCAATAACGAAATTCAGATTTTTTCAGGTCAAACTTTGAATGTTGATGTAAATCTCGGACTGACCGGCGAGTGTGATTTTATCTTGTCAAAAACAAAGCCGACACCGATTTTGAAATCGCCGATAATTACGTTGGTTGAAGCAAAAAAAAATGACATTGACCTCGGACTCGGACAATGTATCGCTCAAATGTTTGCTTCGATGATTTTTAATAAACGGAACGGCAACAATTTTCAGACGATTTTCGGGTGCGTAACAACCGGCGAAGATTGGCAGTTTTTGAAATTGGAGGGAAACACTGCAATTATTGACAGCGAAAGGTTTTATCTTTCGGAATTGGATAAAATTTTAGGCGTTTTCAAATCAATTACGAATTATTACGAAGGATAAAAATGGAATTAGCCCACCGACAACATCTTGCATTAGTTTTATTGCGCGTTTTTCTCGCCGCGATGATGATTATTCACGGCATTGCGCGAATTAGTGCGGGTGGCGTTACGCCGTTTGGCGAATTTTTGACGACTAGCGGTTTTCCGGTCGGACTTTATTTGGCGTGGGCAATTACGGTTTTTGAAATTGTCGGCGGAATCGTCTTGGCTTTCGGATATTTTGCGCCGGTTTTAGCAGTGATTTTTGCGCTTCATCTGCTTGCGGGAATTATTTTAGTTCACGCCAAAGAAGGCTGGTTTGTTGTCGGTTCAGGCAGAAATGGCGTGGAATACAGCGCGTTTTTGCTTGTTGCATTTTTGCTCGTCGCATTTTCGCATTACGGAAAAGAGCAGAGAAGAAGAAGTATCAGATATTGAATTTATGCAAATTGCCCGCGTCATCGGAAATGTCGTTTCGACCGTCAAAAACGAATCGCTTCACGCGAAAAAGTTGATGATTGTCCAAACGCTCGATGCTGATTTACAGCCGAAAGGCAAGCCGATGATTGCGCTCGATGCGGTTGGCGCGGGCGTTGGCGAATTGGTTTTTTGGTGTCGCGGCAAAGAAGCAAGTTTTCCCTTCAAACGCGACGACACGCCGACCGATTGCACGATTATCGGCATTATTGATTCGGACGCGCACGTCTATCAAAAGTGATTGGTAATAAGTAATAGGTAATTAGTTCAAACCTATTGCTTATTACCAATTACCAATTACCAAATGTTATTGGCAAGAGTTATCGGAAACGTCGTTGCGACGCAGAAAAATCAGCGATACGAAGGTTCGCGGATAATGTTGTGTCGGCAAATTTCGCCCGAAGGTTTAGATATGGATTACACTTGTCTCGCGCTGGATTCGGTTTCGGCGGGCGAAGGCGATGTTGTTTTGATTGTGCAGGAAGGTTTTTCCGCTTCGACTGCCGCGACGGGCAAAGCAGGCGCGGCAATTGATTCGGCAATCGTCGGCGTGGTTGATTATATTGATTTATTACCAAGTCAGAACGAGAAGCGGTAGCGACTTGCTAAGTTTAATTTCAAATAAATGGAAAACGGAAACACGCAAAAATTAGCCGAACAAATCGTGCAGATTTTGATGCAAAATCAAAACGCGAACGATAATGATTTTTTGCGTTCAAGCCTCGAAAAAATTAATCAAAGATTAGACAAAATTGAATCTCAAAATAATCCCGAATCCCAAATCCCAAATCCGAAATCCTTTCATCCAAGCCGTGATAAATTTGCTTCGCTCGAAGAATTGGCTGATGAAATAATTGCTGATTTACAAAACGAAAAGGCTTGCCCGTATGAACCGACGGCGAAACCTTGCGACCATTGTTCGATGTGCAATTCGCGCGGATTTTAGTTCGATTCAAAATCATTCAAAACAACTCCGAAGCCGGAAAATTCATAGTTTACGCCATTACTGAGCGGTCTGAAAATTGCGTGTTGAAAAATCGCTTATTTTGAGCAACTCAATCAAGTGTTTTCTGTGTTTTCTGTGTTTTCTGTGGATAGAAAAATAAATCTATCCACTGAAAACACAGAAAACACGGAAGAAAACGGAAACGTGGCGGTCATTGATTTGTCCTATCAATTTCCGTGCCACTCAGTAATGAGTTTACGCACTTTTCAAGCAATTTTTCATAAAAAAAAGCCGACTGCTGAACGACAATCGGCTAAGGAGGAGAAAAGTATGAATTGAATTTATTTCAATATTATTACCATTCGTTTATTATCACGCACGACGGTTAATTTTGTTCCGCTATTTATTTTAAAATCTTTCATTTCCGAAAAATTTACTCCGTCAACGGCTTCAATCACGTCATACGGCAAAATTTTCGAGCGTTCTGCCAAAGAGTTTTTAATAACTGATTGAACGACCCAACGGTTACCCAAAGAAACAGCTTTGATGCCGACGGAATCGAAATTTTTCCCGACGACAGACGACATATTTTCGCCGTTTTCATTGGAAGGCTTTTTCTCGACAAGATTTTTATTCGCGTTTTCCACAGTAATAACTTGCGTTGGCGAAAAAGCCTCATCGCGCGAACCGCCGCTGTTTGCATTTACCTTATTATTTCTCGGTTGCGTGAGAATTTTGCCAATCTCGCTTTTGCTTGTTGCGGCTAATGCCTGATTCATATTGACATTTACCGTTCGCGGCGCATTGCTTTCAAAATTTGCATTCAAATCATTGCTTCGTGCGATTGATGTCGTGATTTCGTTTGCTACTATCGTATTTTCTTGCAATTTCGGCTTTGCCTCATAGCTTGCGGAAATTTGCGGATTTAATTTTTCATCAGCCGTATAAAAATTATTTGTAACAACCGCGCCGAGAAAAGCCACCGCCAAACCGAGCGGCGCGGCAACTTTCAAAAAAGTAAAAAACGGCTTGCGCTGTGCTTGCGGATTGTGCGCGGCGATTCGCGCTTTGACGCGAATATCGAAATTTTTCGGCGCATTTACGCGCTTCAAACTTCCGCACATTTCGCGCAATTTCGCGTCGTCCGTGCTTAAAACTTCAGATTGTAATTCTTGTTCGTTCATCTAAAAATAATGTTTCAGCTTTTCCTTCAAAAGTCCGCGGGCGCGGCTGATGCGCGATTTTGTCGTGCCTAAGCCGAGTTCTAAAATCTTGGCAATTTCTTCATAACTTCTGCCTTCGATGTCGCGCAAAACAATCGGCGCACGATATTTTTCCGGCAAAGTCGAGATTGCTTTTGCAATCGTCCGGCTTTGTTCGTTTTCAAGCAAATCTTCGTCCGGCGTATTTCTTTGATCAGGCGGTTGAAATTCGGTGTCGTTGCCTTCTTCGGTCTGAAAAAGTCCGGTCAGCGAAAGTAATTTTCGCCGTTTGCGCTTGCGAATTTCACTAATCGCAAGATTCGTCGCAATGCGGTAAATATACGTCGAAAAAGCATATTCCGTGTGATAGCGTTCGAGTGCGAAATAGACGCGCACAAAAGTTTCTTGCGACAAATCAACGGCTTCTTCGTAGTCATTCAAAAAACGATAAATATAATTCGTTATCTGGTTTCGATAACGATTAACGAGTTCGGCAAACGCATCTTCATCGCCCGCCTTCGTCGCTTCAATTAATTGATGGTCGGACAATTTTTCAGACGGCACAGCGGTTTGCAATACCTCCGCGCTCGAATTGTAGAATTTGTCCAACGGCATTCATTCATAAATTTTTACAACATTGCGGCAAACAAAACAAAAGCCGCTTTACGTTTCTTGACACGCCGGAGCATTAGTGAAGGTTGCAAAAACTTGAAAAATTGTTTTCGATGAATGTGTTACAATCCGTCATTGTGAGCATTTTAGACTTCAAATTTAACTCGAAAGCACGGCGGCTTGCCCAAAAATTTTTGGATGCGGCGAAGCTGTGCGAACCTCAAATAACGGAAGATTTAACGACAATAGCAAAAGTAGTCAATGCCGAAACAGTCGGATTAGAAAACAAATTTAAATCTCTTGAATCTTTGGAAAGGAAACTGAAAAATGAATCAATCAAGCGAAAAATCCCGATTGAAAAAATTGCCAAGCGAAATAATGATACTTTGCGATACACTTTTGTTTTTGATAAAGAGAAATATTCCGAAGGATTCGCCGATACAATAACAGAACTGGAGAAACTCGATTATTTTATACCGGAACAAAGAATTTGGAACGCTTGGGAATTGGAAGGTCTTGAAATTGACAAAGGTTATCGCGGAATTAACGCGACTATTATTTCTTCACAAAATCAAAAATTTGAGTTACAATTTCATACCGTAGAGAGTTTCCGGCTCAAAACCGAAACTCACGTTTTATACGAAGAAAGCAGAAATCCGAATATTTCAGTAGAACGAAATATCGAAATTGTCAAAACAGTTTTACGGTTGGCATCAAAAATCGAGCGACCAAAGGGAATTTAATATGCAGTATGTAATTTTAAGAGATGACGAAACCGGCGAAGTTGAAATCGTCGGACGGTTTTTAAAGTATGGAATCGGAGAAATTTGGTTAGACGGAAAATGGCAGTCCGATCCGACATTATACAGCAATTTGTTCGACGGACTGCTTGAAAATATTACTGAAGCAGAAGCGAAAAAAATTATCGCCGAAACAACCGTTCCGCAACTTCAAGCCGCATAAACTTAGATATGATCAAAAAAAGAGAGTGCAATTTTGCGCTCTCTTTTCATTTTCAATTTGCCGACTTGAAAGTGCTTTCTTCGATTTTCAAACCGAATGAAACCGTTGCCGTTGAAGTTTCTTCAATTTGTTTGTCGCCCGCCCAAAGCACGGTTCTGTAAGGCACGAGCGTGCCTTGCGCGTAGTTGTAATCGTAGAATTTGCGTAAATATTTGATGTTGTTTTCCGTGTATTCGAGCATCATCACGCGAAACGATTTTGCGCTCACGAAAAATCTGGTTTTGCGGTTTTGTTTGTCCGTTACATCAATGCGGTAAAATTCTACGCCGGCAATTTTTTCATTACCGTTTAAGGCAAGCGTCGAGCCGTTTTCTTTGTAGCGCAACACTGCTTCGAGTCCGCGCCAGATTTGATTTTGGAACGAAAACACGACTTCTTCGCGCGGCGCAAAAACCGATTCGTTAAATATTCCGAAAACTTTTTCGCCGTCGTAAATTAAACCGTAACGCACGCTCGGAAATTCTTGTTCGAGGCGAATTCTTTCTTTTTCAAGACTTTCGCCGCGAAGAGTATAACGCTCGAAATTTGATATTTCCGGTTTGCCGTCAGCACCGATTTGAGTAAGTTTGCCGCGTTCAAAAGTCGTTTTGCGAATTTGATTAAGAGTTTCGCGCCCGCCCGGAAAACCATAAACGAAAATAACCGATTCGACTATCTGTTCGACAGTCAAACCTTTTGTTGGATTGGCTTTTTCGTTGGTCTTTTCCTGTGCGAAAACGCTTGAAAACGACAATAAAAGAAATGCAAATAAGATGAATTTATTAAAACGCAATAACACTAATTTTAATTCTCCCGTGTAAATATGAACTCTTGCGGATTGTAGCATAAACCGTCCGCAAACGGCACGTCCTAGCATAATATAATTGATGAGTTTTTATGAATTTAAGATGCTTACTTGATTTGTAAAATCGAAATCACAAAAATTATAATTTCATTAGCGAAACTTTTACAAGAATCATTTCAATTCTTTTTTCGTATGTTTCGGATGTTTCGCAGGCAAAACAATCTTGGAGAAAATATGTTTCACATCGCACTCGTTGAACCTGAAATTCCGCCTAACACGGGCAATATTGCGCGGCTTTGCGCGGCGACTTTTACCGATTTGCACATTGTCGGCGTAACCGGATTTCGGATGGACGACCGAACCTTGAAACGTGCCGGATTGGATTATTGGAACGACGTAAAACTTCATCGCCACATCGAAATCGAAAATCTTTACGAAGCCTTGCCCGCTTCGCGCTTTCTTTATTTCACGACAAAATCGCAAAAATCTTACACCGACTGGAAATTTGAAAAAGGCGATTGTTTGATTTTCGGGCGCGAAACACGCGGGCTTCCCGAAGAACTTCTCGAAAAAAATCGTGAACGCGCCCTAACGATTCCGATGCCGAACAAAAACATCCGCAGTCTGAATCTTGCAAATAGCGTCGGCATCGTGCTTTACGAAGCCTTGCGCCAAATTCGATAAACAGCAAAACGCAAAAAAAATATTAAAACTTTAAATTTCGGTTTTAATTTTAGCGTATGCCAAAGGCTTGTTTCGCGGGCAAAAATTCTTATCCCGATCTGAGGTTTAAACTAACTTCCGATAATCGCCGTGCCAATAAACGAGCGGATTGCCGTCTTTGATTTCGGCATTTTGAATTTCGCCGACAAAAATCGTGTGGTCGCCTCCTTCGTGCGCGTGTGCGAGTCGGCATTCAAGCGCGACGAGCGCATTTTCGAGAACGGGAATTTCGGAAATGCCGTTTCGATATTCGATGCCTTCAAATTTATCGGGCAAATGCGAGGCAAATTGATTTGAATGATGTGCGAAATCTTCAGCTAAAATATGCACGACAAATGCGCCCGATTCTTGAAATGCGTCGTGGCTTCCGGCACGTTTGTCAACGCAAACCATAACCATCGGCGGTTCAAGCGAAACGGAAGAAAACGCGCTGACCGTGATGCCGTGCAATCCGCCGTTTGCGTCTTTCGTTGTTACAACCGTTACGCCGCTCGGAAAACGCGAAAGCGCGGCGCGAAATTCTTCCTTTGAAATTGCCATAAAATTCAATTTGTCAGCGGTTTAAGCAAATGCCAAGCGCGTCCGTCCACGACATCGGTTTGCTGTGAAACAAAGCGGTTTTCCGCGTTTGCCGGATAAATTTCGGCTGTAATTTCATTGCCGCGATGCAAAATCGGAAAATTTATATTACCGTCAAACGGACGATTTTTCCAATCAGTCCAAAGCGTAAAATCTTCGCTAATCGTCGCAATCAAACTGTTGCCGAATTCACTTAATTCTTCATTCGGGCGAGTTGCCGCGACAACCGAAAAACGATTTTCGACAGCGCGTTCGGGCAAACCGAATTCGGTTTCCCAACGCTCTTGAACTTGAAACGTAACGGCGGCAATCTCGCAATTTTGATAAGCCGCCAGCCGAAAAGTTTCGGGAAAAATTGCGTCTTCGCTGACGATAATTGCGATTTTACCAAATTTTGCGTCAAAGGTTTTAAGCTCGTCGCCGAAATCCGAAATCCATTCGTGTTTTTTGAAGCGATGAATTTGTTTTTGTTTGAAAATTATGCCCGTTTTATCAATCAAAACGCCGACGTGTGCCAAGCCTTTTTCGGTTTTTTCGATAATACTTGTTACGACAAATTTTTTACTTTCACCTATTTCTGCTTTTATTTTTTCAATCGTTTCAACAAATTTCAAATCTAAAATTTCAGATTCTGTAATTTGTAATTTGTAATTTGTAATTGAAATTAATTCGGGCAAAACAATTAATTTCGCCTCACTTTTCGCAATCGCTTCGATATTTTGACAAACTGCCGCCGCGATTGATTTTGCGCCTGCGCGATAATTTCTTTCTAAAGGTTTTTCGGCAATCGGCGCGTAAATTTGCGGTTTTCGCGCCGCGAGAAAATCGCAATTTTCGGCTTCTGACAAATCAATATCGGCGAAAACGACATCTTCGCCCGAACGATTCGCTTTTGCCAAAATCGTTCCATCGGGCGCGACGATTTGCGATTCACCTGCGCCTTGCAGAGCTTCGGGCGAGATTTTCATCTTCGCAGCAAAGATGGTAAGTATTTCTTTCGGAACAAGATAACCGACTTTGCACGAAGCCGCGACAAAGACTTTGTTTTCTGCCGCACGAACCGGAATGTGCAGATTTGCTTCGTCTTCGGCGAATGAATTCAGAGAATTGAGCAATAATTTCGCGCCGCGAATTGCCAAAAGCCGCGAAGTTTCCATCAGCAAACCGTCGGCGCAACAATACATTCCGACTTTGCCGAATTCGGTTTCGACAATATCTCCGGCAGTTTCCGCCCGCGAACAAAAGTTATTTTCATTGCCCATCAAAACCTGTTTATCGGCGCGTCCGACCAATTTCCCTTCGGGCGAATAAAGCAAATTTGCAATTGCCGGTTTATCGTTTTCTTTTCTGACGGTTACATTTATTTTGATGTAAGTGTTGTAAGCAATGCTTTTTGCGGCAATTTCACGCAAAAAATCACCGTCTAAATCGAGCGCAACTTTATCGGCATATTCCAAACTTTCATAAATCGCGCAATGATTTGAAAATTCCGGCAAAACAATAAAATTCGGCACACATTTTCCCGCCTCGTCAATCATTCGCAGACAAGTCTTTAAATTTTCTTCAACATTCGTGCCTGTGCCGAACTGCACGACAGCAACTCTGCATTTCATAACTAAATTTTAATTAAGTTATAATCAACTCTAAAATTACATTGAACTTTGTCGCTTGTGGGCTTGCTGTTACCGACTTTTTGCGCTTCAAAAGCAAATTGAAATTGACCGCCTGCGTTCAATTCGTTAATTTTTATTGAATAAACGCTAAAGTGCGTATTCGGATTAGTTTTGTTCGTAACTCTTACGTCAATGTCCACGTTCAATAAATGCTGATTCGGTTGTTTATTAATTCTAAATTCCGCACTTCTGACATGATCTTCTCCGCCCATTTCTATTTCGCATTCATAGTGTTCCATAATTTATCTCCATTGAAATTTGAAAATTAATTCGATTTTATAAGTTTAATGAAGATTATGCTTCACTAAATATTTGTTGTTGCCGCATTTAATACTTTCTATATAATTGATAGATGAAAGATGATAAATAATAGAGTAAGAAATTACTCGCACAAGCGAACAATTATCAGCTATCAGTTATCAGCTATCAGTTATTTAGAAAGTGTTCCTACTTTTTCAATTACGCACAGGCTTCAGTTAAATAAATCACGCTTATTAAATGCCGCCGTAGCAAATCGCCAAAACGCTTTTCCGCCTGTCAGCCAAGCGATTTTTGCGCCGCTTTTTTCGTTTTGCAGAACTTGTTCCGCTAAATAAGGCGTAACGGTTTCGACTTTATCGCCTAAAATATTGACGATTTTTTTCGATTTTTCTTTGCGCTCCGGCATTCCTTCGTAAAGGTCGTCCCAGAGGTCGGTCAGAACAATTCCCGGACTTAGAGAAGCAATCACGACATTTGTGTCTTTGGCTTCTTTAGTCAAGGCTTCAGTTAGATATTTTAAGCCGTATTTTGTTGCACCGTAAAGAGTTAGTCCGTCGCCTTTGCGCCCGTCCGAGCCGAAACCATACATATTATAAAGCTGTCCTTCGCCCTGTTTTATCATTTCTTTGAGCGCGACGTGCGAGCCGTTCATTGCGCCTAAAAAGTTTGTATCCGAAACATTTTTAATCGTGTCGGGCGTTACTTCCCAAAACGGAATATAAGCGTTTGAAATTCCCGCGTTGTTTATCCAAACGTCAATTTTACCGAAATTTTCTGTTGATTTATTCCACAAATTTTGATTATCTTCGTAGCTCGTAACATCGCACGGAACGCCGAAAATATTATCGCGGTTATGCGTTTCGACAAGTTTTGAAATCGCTTTATCACACGCTTCTTGCGTTCTGCCCGAAACCACGACTTTGCAACCGCGTTTCAAAAATTCATCCGCCAAACCATAACCGATGCCGCGTGTGCTGCCTGTGATAACGATAGTTTTCATCCCAGTTTTTACCTTTACTTTATTGCGAATCGCCAAACCGAATGCGGCAACGATTACGCCGAAAATTCCAAACAAAAGAAACGGCGCAGATTCCGTCCAATGATCAAAAAGATAACCGCCGATGCCGAAAGCGGTCATAATTCCGAGTGCGCCGCAAAGCCCAAAAAATCCGATGACTGAACCTCTAACCTCTTTCGGTGCATATTTTGCGATTAAAACTTGCGAAGTGATAACGCCCGCGATTTCGCCGAAACCGACTAAAATCAGCGCAAACTTCATATTTGTTCCGAAAGGATTTTCAATCAGAAAAAGGGAACTGTAACCAATCGCCGCACAAATTGCCGCAATGACAACCGCAATTACGGTGTTAAAACGGTCAACCATCAACCCGACAATCGGAGCGGAAAAAAGCGCGACGGATTGCACGATAACAATTGTGATACTTACTTGTTTTGCCGCATCTGCTTCGCTCAAACCGCTGTTAATTCCGTGTTTATTGAGCCATAAAGTCAAAAACGAACCGACCAACGCCAAATCTCCGCGTGAAACAAAAGCCGCGAGATAAGCCAACAAAATCGCCGGATTTTTCGCCGCTGAAACGCCTTCTTTGGCTAACGATAAAAAACTTTTTTGTTCTGAAGTTTGTGAAACTACGCCGCCTTTAATGCCGAGCATTAGAACAACCGAACTAAAAAAAGCCAAAGCCGAAACGATGTAAAAGGTTAGCGTTAAGCTGTAAGAAAATTCGTAGCCGCGTTTGCTGAAAAATGTCGGCAATCCGAGCAAAACCAAAACCGCAAACATCGCGCCCAAACCGTTGAAAAAGCCCATTAAACCTGTGCCTTTTCCGCGGTCGCGGTCAATTATGTAATCGGCGATTACGGTTGCAAACATTCCCGAAATTGCCGCCGAACCAACCGCCGTTACAACTCTGAAAGTGTAAAGTTCCCAAGTTTGATCAAGAACTGTGTAAATAGCCGCCGCGATTCCGAGCATTACGAAACCGAAAACATAAATGATTTTTCGCCCGATTCTGTCGGACAAAATGCCGAAAAGCGGAGTTAAAATAAGCAGCGTTAATTCATTCAAAACGCCGAGTTTGCCGGTAATTCCGCCTTGTTCGGCTTGCGGAATTTTTAAAATCGTCGTCATCACAAACGGCTGAATCACTCCGAAAAAAAGAAAAAGCGACAAACCGAAAAGCGATGCGTAATAATGCGTAGCAAGATTGGAAGGCTTCACGCCTTCGCTCAAGCCGATGAAGAGAAATTTTCGATTTTTTGTTGACACAAATATTTTAATTTAGCCACGAAATTACACGAATTTTCACGAAAAAATATCTGTGTTCATCTGTGTTCATCTGTGGATAATTTCTTTACTTCCCAAAATTCGGCGTTAAAACATCTTCCGTAGCTTCCCATTTCAAAACGCCGAAAGTCATAAATTCCAATTTATTCGATTTGTGAAATTCCCAAACGACCGACATTGTAAAATTATCGTCAATTTGAAATTCACGCCCGCGAATTTTTGTCGCTTCGCCGTGGATGTGTTGCGTAGTGTATAAAGCTCGCCCGTAACCAATTGAATTTCCAAAAACGTCCGCACCTTCAAAGGTTTGTTTATTGCCGTTGCGATAACGATTAAAAGTATATTTGCGATTGATAATGCCTTCGATTTCGACGGTTTGTTCGGCTCGCAAAAGTGTCAAAGGTTTATGGTGAATCGTAACTTTATTTGTCCCGACTTTCTGCTGATTATGGTCATAAACTTCCATTTCGCCCGTCCAAATTCCGGCTTGTTTCGCACTTAATTGAAACTGTTTATTACCGTTAGATTTCTCCGATTCGACAAACGTATCAATCCGTTTTCGTGTCGCTTCGTTTTCGTGATAATCAAAAGCTACTTGATATAAACCGTTGAAAACGCAATAGATAGTCGGACCGTCATAAATCAAACTCGAATAAACCTGCAAATCGCCATTAACAATATGAACCATCGTCCGAAGCTCGCCCGTCCACGCGGGAGAATAATAAACCGCGTCAACAAGTGCGCCGTAAGGTTGCCCCGAACCGATAAAATCCGGTCCCAAATAAATGCGGTCATTATCCGAATCAATCACACCAAACGCAAAATCTGCAAACTCCATCCGTGACCGAAGTTCGCCCGTTGCGTCCAATTTCGTGTTCATCGTGTAAAGCGTTTTGCCGTCAATATTTGCGGATTGCCGATACACTTTATTCCACCCGACGTGCGTTCCGTCCGGTTCAAAAATCGAAGGCTGTCCGTGCCATTCGCCTTCGATGCTCTTTTGCCAATTTGAAGTTTTTTCAGACATAAATTTTTACAACCGCGAAACACGCGAAAAATCGCTAAAAGTTTTCTACTTATTTTCACGTTCTTTCGCGTATTTCGCGGTTAAATCTCCTGCGATTTCAAAATTTCGCGCATCTTCGCCGACATTTCCGCGCCGACCAGACGATCAACTTGCGCCCAAACTTTATCAATTTGCGGATTAAAAATAATTTCGCGGTTTCGTCTGTCGCGTTCCGCCAAATATTCAGCCGAAAATTGATTCGTGATTTCGCTCGAAATGCCGTTTTCGACTAATGAAAACCAATGTTCGAGATAAAAATTAACCGAATCCGTAATCTTTTTAAACGCTTCTTCTTCGGCGCGATTGACCAACATCCACGGCGACATAATCGCTAATTGTCGCGGATTCAAATGTGCTTTCGACAAGCCTTCGATTTGCGCGGCGCGTTCAAATTCTTCCGACAATCCGCCATAAACCGCATCAATATATTCGAGATTTGCGCCCAAATCCACACGCGGAATCAAGTCCAAATGAAAGGCGTAAGTCGTGTCGTTATTTACCGAATCGAGCGTAAAATGCGGAATCGCCGAATCGGTTTCGGTGAACGCAAAAATCATATGCGAATCCAATTTGATAAACGGAACTGCCATCCCGATATAAATTGCTTTCGACAACTTTTCGCCCGAAAAAATTCTCACGCTTCCGACAGGTTCGGGCATCATCGGCGAAGTTAAAGGAATCGTGTCAACTTCCGTTAAACTTAAGCGTTCACGGAGTTTATCCAAAGTCGAAAAAGCTAAATTGGCGGCAAGTGTCATAATTATTTAGCCACGAACAAACACGAAATCTCACGAAAAAAATCAAAAAAATCTGTGTTTATCTGTGTGAATCTGTGGTTAATTTTCTTCTAATTTACAGCATCCGAACTCGAATCTTGCGTCGTCGGAACTTCCTTCATCACCCAAGCGCGGGCGAGTTCGGGAACTTCGCGGCGCGACGGCGAAGGAATGACCGTAAAAGTTCTGCCCGTCATTTCCGAGCGGATTTTGTGCATATCAATTCCCCAACCTTTTTCGAGTAAACTGTTGCGTAATTTGCGGTAAGCGATTTGCAAATTGTCCGATTTAACGTGCAATTCGGCGGCAATATCGAACGGCAAAATTTCCGGGCGCACTTCTTCGAGAACGACTTTATCTTGCTCGAAAACTTTCAAAACTCGCTGATGTGCATTTTTATCAGCCCAATTTCCTTTGAAAAAAGTTCGCAAACTTATCCAGCGTGTTACGGAGTGAAATTCATCAATCGGCGTATGAAAATTGTATAAAACCATCAAACCAATTGGCAGAGTTACTTCCAAAAGCGTAACGCACGGCATATAATATCCGGCGCGGGTTTTGACGGGTTTGACATCTTGTTTTTGAAATTTTGCCCACAAACCTTTTGGCGGACTTGCCTCGATAAAAACGGTTGTTTCCGCCGAATATTCACCGTAAGTTACTTCAAAATCAGGCACTTGTGGCTTGTCGGGATTTCCGAAAGAACCGCCGTGAACAAATGGCGCGTGTGAAATATCCATCGAATTTTCAACGGCGCGTTCATAATTCACTTTCCAATGATATTCGCCTTTTATTTTCTTGAATTCCTTGTTGTCCCAATGTGGAAGTTCGGGGATCGGCGGACGTTCTGCTTCGAGCAGATCGCCGAGAAAAGCCCAGACAAAATCATATTTTTCCTGTGTCGGATAAGCGTCAACACGCGCCCGATTCGGGATTGTTCGACCTTCAAGATTCGCCGGAATTTTGGAACATTGCCCATTTTTTTCGTATTCCCAACCGTGATACGGACAAACGATACAGCCGCCTTTCACCCAACCGCCCGACAACGCGCCGCCGCGATGCACGCATAAATCCGACATCACTTGCGCCGTGCCGTCTTCCATTCGATAAACCACCAAATCTTGCCCCAAAATCCGCTGACGCTGCGGCTTTGTCGTAACTTTATCGCTAAATTGTATCGGATACCAGAAGTTTTTCAGCATATTTTGCCTTTTCGGAAAATTTGTTATAAGTTAATGACAAATTACAACAAAAATTATGCTTCGTCAACTAAATTAAGGTTGATTTTTGTGATTGATTTGTATTATCTTTATGACAAATTTGACGGAATAAGCAATTTCGTAAATTCGTGGTAAAATCGAAATATGGAAGTCAAGGTAAATTTATCGGAAAATGCTTTTGAAAATATCTCGTTTTTGGCGACGCTGAACAAACAAAGCGTTGGTAAAATTATCGAGGACGCGGTTAGCAATCACTTTGCCGAAACGGTAGAAATGCTGAAAGAAAGCATTAAATTTTGCACCGACGAGGAAGTTTTAGATTTGGCAAATCTCAAAATGACTGCCAAACAGGACAAAAGATTTAGCATTTTGCTGGCAAAACAAAGAGAAAGCGAAATTACAAGTCCTGAAAGAAAAGAACTTCGCACTTTGATGCAGATTTACGAAACTTCGACTTTGCGAAAAGCCATCGGAATAGGTGAAGCGATCAAACGCGGATTGATAAAAACTCCAGACGATTTGAAATGAGCCGAATTTCCGCAGAACTAGAAAAGAAAATCAGAGAAGCGGCGAAATATCGTTGCGGTTATTGTCTTTCGCCGCAAATTCTGATGCCTCTGAAATTGGAAATCGAACATCTGCATCCGATTTCAAAAGGCGGAACGAATGACAAAGAAAATCTGTGGCTTTCTTGTCGCAAATGTAATTCGCACAAAGCCTCGAAAATTTACGGTTTCGATTCGATTTTGTCGAAAAGAGCCAAATTGTTCAATCCGCGAAAGCAAATTTGGTCGGAACATTTTGCGTGGAATATCGAAAAGAATTTGATAATCGGCAAAACATCGGTCGGACGCGCAACCGTCAACGCTTTGAAATTGAACAACGAATTTTTAGTTACAGCTAGACAATTTTGGATTAGTTTCGGGATTTTTCCGCCGAAAGATTAAATTTTATGAATGTTGACGTAGTGATTGCGGGCGCAGGTCCGGTTGGAATGTCGCTTGCGCTGGCGCTGGCGCGAGTCGGGATTTCGGTGATTGTTTTGGAAAAATTGGGCGAACTCAGCCGCGAAGCCCGCGCCAGCACGATTCATCCACCGACGCTCGAATTTTTCGATGAAATCGGCATTATCGAAGACATTTTAAATAGCGGTTTGCGGATTGAAAGACTGCAATTTTGGGAGCGCGAAACCCGCGAAATGGTTGCCGATTTTCCTTACGCTTTGATTAAAAACGATACAAAATATCCGTTTCGTTTCCAATGTCCGCAAAGCACCGTAACAAGAATTATTTTGAACCATCTCGAAGCGACAAATTGCGGAAAAGTTTTGTTTAATCACGAATTTTCACGCGCTTTTGAAACTGAAAACGGTATTGAAGTCGTTGCCGAAACGCCCGACGGCGAAGCAAAATTTGAATGTAAATATTTAATCGGTTGCGACGGCGCAAATTCAAAAGTGCGCGAAAATCTCGGTTTGGGCTTTGACGGAAAAACTTACGAAGACCGATTTTTGCTCGTCAGTTCGGACATTGATTTGAGCGAAATTTTCCCGAATATGGGAACAGTTGCGTATATTTTCGATCCCGAAGAATGGGTGATAATTATGACTTTGCCGGATACGGTTCGGCTGGTTTTTCGTCTGAAATCGCACGAAGACGCGGAAGAATCTAAACAAATCGAAAACGTGAAAAAACGCATTTCAAAATTCTTGGAAACCGAGCTAAATTATCAAATCAAAGCAGTTTCGACATATCACGTTCATCAAAGAATTACGGAAAAATTCCGCGTCGGGCGCACGATTTTAGCCGGCGACGCGGCGCACATCAACAATCCGACAGGCGGAATGGGAATGAATTCCGGCATTCACGACGCAAGAGATTTAGCAAAAGCATTGATTGAAAATTTTAACGGCGCGGACGAAAATTTATTGGACGAATACGCCAAAAACCGCAAAGAAACCGCCGTCAAAATGGTGCAAGCAATGACTGACAGCAATTACAAAAATCTCGCCGAATCAGATGCGGCAATGCGCGAAAAACGCAACCGAAACTTACGCGAAGCCGCAAATGATAAAACAAAAGCGCGTGAATATTTATTAAAAACAGCGATGTTGGCGGAGCGTTCAGAGTTCAAACTTTAGTTTGCCCAAACCGCCAGCGAAGCGAAGCGGTTTGCAATCGTCGTGGTTTTGAATGTTGAAACAGAGCAAAGCGTATCGCCTTCGGCTTACGCTTTGCGGCAAACTAAAGTTTGAACTCTGAACAATTTTTATGAACTTTATCAACGGAAAAGAAATTTCTACCGAAAAAACTTTTGCAGTTTTTAATCCATTCACGGGCGAAACGCTCGGCGATGTCGCTCGTTCAAACGCGGAAGATGTGAAAATTGCGGTTGATGCAGCGCACGAAGCGTTTGCGGCTTGGGCAAATTTGGCGGCTTGGGAACGTGAGAAAATTCTTTTGATTTGTGCGGATGCGCTCGAAAAAAATGCGGAAAAGTTGACTGAAATTTTGATTGACGAAAGCGGAAGTTGTATCGCAAAAGCAAGATATGAAACGAGTTACACGCCGCGTCTTTTTCGTGCGGCGGCGGGCGAAGCGACACGGCTTTACGGCGAAACTTTGCCGAATGAACGCGCTACGCGAATGAGTTTTGTGATTCGTGAGCCGATTGGCGTTGTCGTTTGCATCGTGCCGTTTAATGCGCCGTTGGCATTGCTTGCGAAAATGGTGGCGTTTCCGCTTGCGGCAGGGAATTCGGTTGTTGTCAAACCTTCGGAAGAAACGCCTCTGATTGCGCTTGAGTTTGCGAAAATTTTGACGGAAGCAGGTTTGCCTGACGGCGTTTTGAATGTTGTAAATGGTTACGGCGCGGAAATCGGCGGAGCGTTGATTACAAATAAAAATGTTCGCGGCGTGGCTTTGACAGGTTCAACGGAAACGGGAAAAATCGTTGGAAAACAAGCAGTTAGCGGAATGAAACATCTGCAACTCGAACTCGGCGGGAAAAATCCTTTGATTATTTTAAAAGATTTTGACGCGGAAAAAGCGGCTGAAATCGCGACGGAAGGAATTTTTACGCATTCGGGGCAGATTTGTATGGCGAATTCGCGTGTGCTTGTCGAAAGGGAAATCGCCGACGAATTTTGCGACGCTTTAGTTAAAAAGTCGGAATCGCTTTTTCTCGGAGATTTGCGCGACGAGCGGACTTTTTACGGAACTTTAATCAATTCCAAAGCGATTGAAAAAGTCGAATTGCACGTCAAAGATGCAATCGAAAAAGGCACAAAATTGCTGACAGGCGGACGAGTTTTAGACGGTTTGCGATACGCGCCGACGGTTTTGCTGAATCCGCCGAAAAATTCTCTCGCGTGGTGCGAAGAAACTTTTGCGCCGCTCGTAAGTGTTACAATAGTTGAAGATTTGGCAGAAGCAATCGAACTTGCAAATGATTCGGATTACGGTTTGAGCGCGGGAATTTTAACGCAAGACATCCAAAAAGCGTTCACGGCGGCAAGGCAAATTCGCGCCGGTTCGGTGCATATCGGAGCGCATCCGTTTCAATCAAACGCGCTCGCGCCAATCGGCGGTTACGCAATGTCGGGCATCGGGCGCAGCGGCGGAAAATATTCAGTTGAAGCATTTACCGATCAGAAATGGATTTCAATTGAAACCGCAAGCCTTTCGATTGCGGATTGCGGATTGCGGATTGCGGATTGATTTCGTCCGAAGGCGATTCGATTATTTTATGGATAAAGAGGAACTGAAAAAAAGAACAAAGAAATTTGCTTTACGCATCATCAAACTTGTCGAAAGTTTGCCCAACGCCTATACTGCCAGACACATTGGCGGACAACTCGTAAGAAGCGGGACATCAGTTGCGGCTAATTATCGGGCGGCTTGTCGTGCAAAATCGAATGCGGATTTTATTGCAAAAATGGGTATTGTCGAAGAAGAATCGGATGAATCAGCTTTTTGGATTGAATTTTTGGTTGACGCGAATTTGATTAAAGCAAAATTGGTCGAAGACTTGCTTGACGAAGCCGAACAACTCTTAAAAATTTTTGTCGCATCAATAAACACTGCCAGAGGCGGAAAAAGATGAAGAAAAAATCCGCAATCCGCAATCCGCAATCCGCAATCGAAAAGGGATATATTGAAACGAATCACGGTTTGATTCATTATCGTGCGGCGGGAAAAGCAGAAAATCCGCACGTTTTATTGCTGCATCAGACGGCTTCGAGTTCGGCGATGTATGAGAAAATTATGTCGCTTTTGTCGGATAAGTTTTATCTTTTCGCGCCCGATACGCTCGGTTTCGGCGCGTCTGATTTTCCGCGAACGGAAGCGAATATGAAACTTTATGCCGATAGTTTGCGCGAGGCTTGCGCGAACTTCGGATTAAAAAATCCGTTTGTTTTCGGGCATCACACGGGCGCATCAATTGCGGTGCAGATGGAATTTGATAAACCTTTTGCGCGAAAAATGTTTCTGAGCGGTGCGCCTTATTTAACGCCGAAACAGAAAGAAAATTTTAAAAAAACGGTTCAGCCGATTATCATTGAAAAGAGCGGCGAACATCTTTTGAATCTTTGGCAACGTCTTCGGGCAAAAGACGAAACGGCGGATTTATTTTTGACGCACCGCGAATTTTTGTTAAATCTTCACGCGGGCGAACGCTATCACGAGGCTTATTTTGCAGTTTTTAATCACGATTTTGAAACACAAATTGCTAAACTCGACTGTCCGATTTTAGTAACGGCGGGCAATAAAGATACGCTGAAAGATTGCATTGAACCGGCATTCAAAGCCTTGAAAAACGGCGAGATGCGGCGTTTAAACGGCAATACTTACATCTGCGACAACGCGCCCGATGTGATTGCCGCGCTGATGGAAGAGTTTTTTGTTTGAAGCAGTTTTTTGAGGCATTCATACCATTCAGGCATTCCTTCGCCGGTTGTCGCGGAAACTTGCAAAATTTCGATGCGCGGATTTACTTCTTTCGCGTATTCGACACATTTTTCGACATCGAATTTAACATACGGCAACAAGTCAATTTTGTTTAAAATTATCAATTCGGAAGCGCGAAACATATGTGGATATTTGAGCGGTTTGTCTTCGCCTTCGGTAACGCTCAAGATGGCAACTTTGGCGCGTTCGCCTAAATCGAACATTGCGGGACAGACGAGATTTCCGACATTTTCGATAAAAAGTAATGAGTTTGCTGAAGGATTTAAACTTTCCAAACCACGCGCCAACATATCGGCTTCGAGATGACAGCCTGTTCCGGTGTTGATTTGGACAGCTTTGCAACCTGTTGAACGAATGCGTTCAGCATCGTGGATTGTTTCTTGATCGCCTTCGATTACGGAAATTTCAAATTCACTTTTTAAGTCGTTCAAAGTTCGTTCGAGCAAAGTAGTTTTGCCTGAACCGGGCGAGCTGACGATATTTAATGCGAGAATATTTTGCTCCGCAAACCAACCGCGATTGCGTTCGGCAATCAATTTTCCGCAAACCGGACATTGAGTTTCGAGCGTGTAGCCGAACCAGATTTCTTGACAACGACTGCACCAATGACCGTTAGTTTGTTCGGGTTTTAGTTTGAGTTGTTTGACGAGCGGCGTGATTCCCAAATCGCGGAAAGCGGTTTCCGTCGCGTTTCCGTTTTCTCCGAAAAGCGGTGATTGAAGCAGAAAAACATCTTCTTTTTCATCATCATTTTCCATACTTTTCACTTTTCCAACTCAAGCAGATTTAGCTGAAGTCAAACTCTGTTCCAGATTGTAACGCTTGATTTTATTCGCCAAACCGACACGCGACAAACCCAAATCTTTCGCCGTTTTTGTGTAATTCCATTTATTCCGCAGAAGCGATTGCGAAACAATCTGCCGTTCCATTCTTTCGACGATTTCCTTCAAAGTGCCGCTACTGTCAAGTATTGCTTTATGTTGTCGGCTGAATTCGTCTTGAATATTGATGACATCAATCGCCACCAATTCATCCGATAAATGTTTGAGCGCGAGAAATTCACCGTTTTCTGCCAGCGCAACCATTCGGCGCATTTCGTTTTCCAATTCGCGCACATTTCCCGACCAATAATGCGCTTTCAAACGCCGCATTACTTCCAAAGTGATGCCCGGAATTTTGCGCCCGATTGATTCGGCGTATCTCTGCGCGAGATGTTCCGCCAAAACCGGAATATCTTCGACGCGCTCACGAAGCGGCGGCAAACCAACTTCAAAACCGCGCAGACGATAATACAAATCGCGCCGAAATTTTCCCTGTTCGACCAAATCTTTGAGCGAACGATTCGACGCGGCAATGATTCTGACATTGCTTTTATGCGTTGTGTCCGTGCCGAGCGGTTTGACTTCGCCTTCTTGCAAAAAGCGCAACAAACTAACTTGAAAAGTCGGCGAAACATCCGAGATTTCATCGAGAAAAACCGTGCCGCCGTCTGCCGCCGTAAAAAGTCCGAGTCGGTCGCTGATTGCGCCTGTAAATGAGCCGCGTTTATGTCCGAAAAGTTCGGATTGGAGCATTTCATCGGGCATTGCGCCGCAATTTTGAGTTAAGAAAAGATTACTCCGACGATGACTGAAAGCGTGAATTGCCCGCGCCAAAAGTTCTTTGCCGGTGCCGGTTTCACCTTGAATCAAAATCGGCAAATCCGTAACCGCGCCGCGTTGCGCGAGATTGCAAACTTGCAACATACTTTCGCTGACAAACACCAATTTATCGAACTCGAAATTCGTTTTCGGCATTGTCGTCGAAGCGTTTTCATTTTTTTCCCAAATTGAATCGGAAAATTTCAAAGCACGGCTTAAGTAACGATGCCGACGCGCCAATTCGCGGCTTTCAAGCGCACGGCGAACCATCAACAACAGCGCAGTCGGATGCCAAGGTTTGCGAATTACCTGATAAACTGCGGATTCCGTAATTTCGCGCTCGCCATTTTCGATGTCTTGATATTCAGCGACAAGAATCCGAATCGCTTCCGGTTGCGTTACGCGAGATTGCTTAAATAAATCAAAACCCGACATATCTTTGATTGACAAACTGCTCAAAATTACATCAACCTCCGTCGTTTCGAGATATGCCAAAGCCTCTCTGCCGGAACGCACGGCAGTAACTTGATAATCGGTCGAAAAACACTTCGTCAACAACAAACGGTCATTCGGCTCTTCATCTACAATTAGAATTACCCACTCTTTCATCTATTCAAGTTTCTTTACAAGATGTAAACTTAATTTGCATCTTAGCATAAAACTTAATAATTTAAGCAGTCATCGGGAATAATTTTAAGTTGGAGCGCGGACAATTTTTTATATTCTGTTTTTATTAGACATCTTTCCAACATAACTGCTGTGTTTTAGAGATTTAGCCTGTTTTAACAGGCTTTCGTGCGTTTCGCACGTTTTAGCCACGCTCGTTCACGGCGTGGTTAGATTCAAATTATTGTGATGAAGGGCGTTTTAACGTCCTTATCTAATTTGGCTTAAGCCGCAAGAAAAAAGCACGTTAAAACGTGCTTACTCTTTAATTTTCAATCTGAACCACGCCATAAATAGCGTGGCTAAAAGCCGCGAAACGCGGAAAGCCTCGTGAACGAGGCTGAAAATCACCACCTTCAAAGATACTGCGAAACCGTTTTATTTTGGAAAGATGTCTATTTAATAACTTCTAAACCATTCATATACGGCTTCAAAATTTCGGGAATTAAAATCGAGCCGTCGGCTTGCTGATAATTTTCCAAAATCGCAATCCAAGTTCGCCCGACTGCCAAACCCGAACCGTTTAAAGTGTGAACAAATTCGGGCTTTGTGCCGCCCGCGCGTCGGAAACGCAAATTCATTCTTCGCGCCTGAAAATCGCCGCAGTTGGAACAACTCGAAATTTCGCGGTAAGTTTTTTGCGACGGCAACCAAACTTCGATGTCGTAAGTTTTTCGCGCACCGAAACCCATATCGCCCGTTGATAAAACGACCGTTCGATAAGGCAAACCTAGTTTTTGCAAAATAGTTTCGGCGTTGGCGGTTAATTTTTCGTGTTCTTCTTCGGAATTTTCGGGCATCGTCAGTTTAACGAGTTCGACTTTTTCAAACTGATGCTGGCGAATCAATCCGCGTGTGTCGCGCCCGTAACTTCCGGCTTCGGAGCGGAAACAAGGCGTATAAGCCGTGTAAAATTTCGGCAAATCTTTTGCGTCCAAAATTTCTTCGGCGTGATAATTCGTTACCGGAACTTCGGCGGTCGGAATCAGCGCAAATCCGCGTTCGTCTTTGATATGAAACAAATCATCTTCAAATTTCGGCAGTTGATTTGTCCCGAAAAGCGATTTGCGATTAACTAAAAACGGCGGCAAAGTTTCGGTGTAGCCGTGTTCCGTCGTGTGAACATCGAGCATAAAATTAACCAAAGCGCGTTCCAATCTTGCGCCCGCGCCGTTCAAAATCGCAAACCGTGAACCCGCAATTTTCGTGGCGCGTTCCAAATCCAAAATGCCCAAAGATTCGCCCAAATCAACGTGATCTTTTACTTCAAAATCAAAATCTTTCGGCTCGCCCCATTTGCGAACTTCAATATTCGCGGCTTCATCCGCGCCGATTGGCACATCTTCCGCCGGAATATTCGGCAGATGCGAAAGCAAATCGTGCATTGCTTCGACGGATTCATCGCGCCGCCGTTCGAGTTCGGTCTGAACGTCTTTCAAGCCCGAAACTTCCGCTTTTTTCGCGTCGGCTTCGGCTTGTTTTCCCGTCTGCATCAACGCGCCGATTTCTTTGCTGGCAGAATTTCTTTGCGCGTTAATTTTGTCCGCTTCGCCGATTATTTGACGGCGTTCCGTGTCGAGCGCGGCAAATTTTTCCAATAAATCTGTCGGAAAATTGCGAGTTTCGAGTGCTTTTTTAACTGTTTCTAAATTTTCTCTGACGTAATGCAGGTCTAACATAATTTTAATTTTTCGTAACGATAAATGTGCAACTGATATTTCCGGTCGGGACAATTTCTTGCACTTGAATTTTATAACCTTCAAAGACAAAATCGGTTTTACCCGTTTGCGTATAAAGTTGTCGTCCGTCGGTTTTGTCCTTGAGCGTTGCGTCAACACGGCAATAAGGAATTCCCGCGCCGATCTGTTTGGTTTCGGCATTGGCAACCGCCGACAATGTTCCGGCAGTCGTAACTTTTATTTCAAGATTCGTGTCATTAACCGTGCGTTTTTCGCCGTTTTTGAGCGTAAATCTTTCGCCGGGAGTTATGCCCGAATTTGACGGATTTTTGGCGACATTATTTGTCGAAACATTATTGACCGCAATCGGCGTTTGATTCGCATTCGGCACGGATTTGTTCACGTTTGCAGGTTTTTGATTGACAGTTTCATTCGCCGAACACGCGGCAAAACATATACCCAAAATTAATAAAAAAACAAATTTCACTTTTTTTTCTCCCTGATCATTTGCAGATTTTTTTCGATGCGTCTGAGGCGCGTTTCTTCCTTTTTCGCATCTTTTACGGAATTGACGTATTCTTTTTGATGCGTAAAACTCATCTTCGCAAAAACGTCTGTTAAATCGGCATTTCGCAACGCTTCAGCAAAATCTTCGGGAACTTCGACAGTGCGTTTTTCCGAATCTTTTTCCATCGTAACTTCAATCGTTTCACCGGCTTTTATGCCTGCCGCATCACGGAAAATTTTCGGCACAGCCATCATAAACTTGCCGCTCATTCGCATAATTGTGCTGCGATATTCCGCGCCGTTCACCGAAACTTTTACCGGAACGCGCTTTGCGCCGAAAACTTTTTCGACATCAAATGGAATCGTAATTCCCGTCGCGTCCATTCCTTCGTGCTTTTCCAGCACGACTTTAAAGATTTGTTTCTCAGACATTTTTCACCTACAATTTTTAGTTTGGTTTTCGATTTTTGCAAAGACCGAAAACCAAAGACCAAAGACCATATAATAACTATGACACAAAGAATTCGCAAAGCGGTTTTTCCCGCCGCCGGATTGGGAACGCGATTTTTTCCTGCAACAAAAGCCTCGCCGAAGGAAATGTTGTCGTTGGTTGATAAACCTCTGATTCAATATTCGGTCGAAGAAGCCGTTGCGTCGGGCATCGAATCAATTTTAATTGTTACAGGGCGCGAAAAAGGCGCGATTGAAAATCATTTCGATATTTCCTACGAACTCGAAAGTCTTTTGCAAGCAAAAGGCAAAACCGAATTCTTCGAGCAAGTTCGCGCAATTTCCGAACTTTGCCGCATCAGCTACACGCGCCAAAGACAGGCTTTGGGTTTAGGACACGCGATTTATCAAGCGAAAGATTTTTCGGAAAACGAACCTTTTGCCGTGCTTTTGGCTGATGATGTCGTTGACGCGGAAAAGCCTGCGCTCAAGCAAATGATCGAAGTTTTTGAAAAATATAACGCGCCCGTCATTGCGACAATGCAAGTAGTAGGCGAAGCGATTTCGCGTTTCGGCGTGATTGATGCCGAAGAAGTCGCGCCCAATGTTTTCAAAATCAACGATATGGTCGAA
>JANNYB010000095.1:0-7410 GCA_031409875.1 Acidobacteriota bacterium
ATCTTTCGGCAATTCGCGGCGCGAGTTCGTTGGCGACCAAAGCCGCGTTCGGAATATGGCTCGACAAACTCCACCAGACGTTATTTAATTTTCCGATTACGCCGTTTTCGGCATATTCCAACAATCTATCAACCGGAATCAACGCATTTCTGTCTGCTTTCACGGCTTCCGCGTCATAGCCTTTGACCGAGTAAAGCATATCTTCGGCTTCGACTTCGACGGGAATTTCGCGGAAATTCAAATCGCCGTCGCGTGAATCCAAATCGAAAGCGTCCGTGCCGTCAATATATGCTCCGGCAGACGAGATTAAAGCTAAATTCAGCATCGGAAGTGCGCGGCGCATCGGCGTAAAAGGCGCGTAAGTGTTTGTAACAAAAGGATAATTGTGCAATCTTTCATCGCCGCGCCAACTTTTGAAGCGTCCCGAAAATTCGGTAATTCCTTCAATTATCGCACCTTTTTTGCTTGGTTTTGCGGCGCGTTCGATTCCCAAACGCCGTTCGATATTTTCTCTAATTGTGTTCAGCATAATAAAAGTGAAAAAGTTGAAAAGTGAAAATGTGAAAAAGTTTTGCTTGTGAAAAAGTAAAAGTTTGATTTTGAAAACCTTACTTTTTCACTTTTTCACTTTTTCACGCTTCCACTTTAGTTGTATCAGATTTCAGCGAAATTACAAAAAATGCGAGCAGCGCGGTAATCATCGCAGTTAATAAAATCCATTGAGAATATTGATGAAGCTGATTAAATCTGAGTAAAAGCGGATCGTCCGCCGCAACTTCGACGAGCGGTTTGCCGAGTTGCGACCGAATTAAACTCATCCAAGTTATAATCACGAATTGCCCGACGGCACACGCCGCCGTCATCAAAATCAACAAAACGCGCTCCGTCCAAGCCCCGATGCGGCTTAAATTTTTTGTTCCCCAAAAAGAAGTTAAAATCAAAATCGCGCCGATAATCAAACCGCTCATATTGACGACCGTGAGATTTCTATTGACAATTGCACCTGCCAATTCTCTGCCGTTCGCAATTTCCGGCACGCCTAAAACGCCGAAAGCCGATTGCGCTACGCTGATAAAAAAACACGCGCCGCCCAGCCAAAGCGCAGTTAAAAGAAGTCTGAAAATCGTCAGAAATCGCATAACATTTATTATAGTGAAAATGCAGTAAAGTTGAAAACGCCTTTGCATTTTAATATTGAAAATCGGCGCAAAGTTTCTTAATCTATCAATTATCAGTTATGTAGAAGATAAATTTTAACTCTTCGATATAGATCGATAACTGATAGGTAATAGATGACAGATTAGAAGTTTCGAGTAGCTATTTAATAACGGGAAACGCTTTCGTCAACTTCTTTCGACCACAAATCTATGCCGCCGTCGAGATTGAAAACTTTATCGAAACCGTTTCTTATCAAATACATACAGAGATTTGCACTGCGAATGCCGTGATGACACATCACGACGATTTCTTCCGAAGCGTCGAGCGTGTCAATCCATTCATTAAAACGGCTTAACGGCAAAAGTTCGGCTTTTTCAACGGTTGCAATCGCAAATTCCTGCGGTTCGCGGACATCAATAAAACGCAAATTTTCATCTGTTTTTAATCGTTCGGCAAGTTCTTTCGGCGAAATTGTTTGATAAATCATAAATTTCGAGATTACGAAGCAAACGCAAAACTTGCAACCGGCAAATAAAAATAGGCTGAAAGTCGGGTTTGATTCTTCATCAAAACTAATCTGACTTAAAGATAAGAATTTTACCCGCGAAACACGCGAAATACGCGAAAAAGAAAAGATTTTGGAAAAAAGTTGATTTTATTTTAGCGTATTTTGTGTGTTTCGCGGGCAAATAATCTACTTTATCGAATTCAAATTGGTTATTAAAAAATCAGGTTAAAATTAATCCTTGATAAATCGTTTGGATTTAGTGCATAATTTATATGTCAAACATTGTTGTTTGATGTAAAACGCTCTCAAGTTTTTCTTCCTTCTTTTGTAAAGTCCTGCAATAGAATTCATAAAAAATATGCAAACTCTTAAAAGTAAAGCACTTTTAGCATCTCTCGGTTTGTCGCTAACGCTCGCCATAGTTTTTCTTTTGACGTGGGAAATAATTTTTGGTGTTGCGGTATATCTCAACACTTATTTGCCGTTTGAGCGGTTTACGCTTACCGGAAACAGTTTTTTGACATTGATTTTAGGTGCGCTTGCCGCCGGATGTTTGGCAGAAAAGTTCAGTTTTAAGCGTGTCATTACTTTCGCCGTGCCGTTCATTGCGGGTTGGGGAGTGGTTTGTTTTATTGCGGCAAAATATTATTCGTTTAACTTGTATTTTTTGCGCGTTACTTTTGTTGTGTTTCTTTCGATTTTTGCAGTTCATTTGAAAAAACTTTGGATGATTGACTCGGAATTGACCGAAAAACTTGTCGAACTTGCTTCAGAAGGACATCTGCTCGAAGGAAAAACCGCCGATTTGCGAATCGAAAGCGGATTGAAATTGCTCGAAACAATTTTTCCACTTTCGGAAGCGATTGTATTTCGGTTTGATAAAGACGAAGGATTAACGCCCGTCGGACGCGCCAGAAACGAAGGTTCGGAGCAAAATCTAATGTCGCGGCAGACGGCTTGGCGTGAAAACGTCTTGTTTTGCGAACGCGCTCTCGAATCGGAAACGACAATTTTGGAAGCAGACGAAAACGCCGAAAAATCCGCACGAATCGCGCTTCCGCTGGTTTATGACGGCACGACCGTTGGTGTTTTGTTTGTCAAAATCCATCGCAATTTCGAGCTTGCAGACCAATATGTTTTGGAATCTTTCTGCGGACAACTGGCGCGAAATTTTCAGCGCAAAGAGCTGCGGAGCAAAGATTTGCCGAACAAATTCTGGTGGAGTTTTCTCTCGACAAATTCGGCGGAAAATCGCGTCGGTTCAACGAGTTTGATAAAAAGTTTGATGCGCGAACAATCGTTCAGCGCGGTGGCGAGTTCTTACTTAAAAGAATCTCACGCGATTGCTTATTTAGATGGAACGCTGGCTTATTTGAATCGGCAGATGCGACATCTGGCAAACTTTAATTCACTTCAAATCAACGAATTAGACCTTTTCGCGCTGTTGCAAAAATTCAAAACCGAAGCCTTCAGCGAACCACAGCTTGCCATTCGCCGCGTGCTTCAAACGGGCGAACCGTATCAAAACGAGTTATATTTTACGGAAAGTAACAAAACGCTGGCTTTGCAAATTTCGCTTGTTAAAGTCGCGTCGGAAAATGTTTCGATTCACGAATCGAACGTGCCGATGAAGCCGGCGTGTTTTTTAATTACGCTGACCGACATTTCAGCCGTCAAGGAAAACGAAAAATTGCGCTCGGATATGGCAAGTTTGATGTCGCACGAACTTCGCACGCCTGTAACGAGCATCAGCGGATTTGCTCAACTGCTTTTGATGGATGACAGTATTTCCGAAGAATCGAAAGAATTTTTGGAAATTATTGCCAGCGAATCGCAAAGGCTTTCAAAAATGCTTTCGACATTTCTTTCCGTGTCGAATTTGGAACAAGCCGACAAACAAGAAATGACGAAATCTCCGGTCAAATTAGATTCGGTGGTTCACGAAGTTGTGGATGATTTGCAAGAATCGGCGAAGAAGAAAAAAATCCGTCTGGTCGAACAAGCAAATGCTCATCTGCCGCCGGTTGCCGCTGACCGAGGTTTGATTTCGCGGGCGGTTTCAAATTTGATTGACAACGCCATAAAATATTCACCCGAAAGAACTTCCGTAGTTATTTCGACAATTTTGGAAGCCGATTTTTTGCGCGTCGTGGTTGAAGATAAAGGTTACGGAATTCCTTCAAACGAACACGAAAAAATCTGGCAAAAATTCTATCGCGTCGCCCGCGAAGGTCAGGATAAAGAAGAAGAATCAACAGGTTTGGGATTATCTTTGGTCAAAGAAGTTATCGAACAACACGGCGGCGAAGTCGTTGTGGAATCAGAACCGGGCGAAGGTTCAAAGTTTAGTTTTACGCTTCCGAGATTGTAAAGACTGGGAGCGCGGGCATCCTGCCTGCAAGATTGCAAAGCGTTTCGCGGCGCAATCTAACGGCGTTACAATAAAAAGCAAGTTGATTTTATTGTAACGCTTTTAGATTGCGCCGCGAAACGCTCCACAATCTTGCAGGCTGGGAAGCCTGCGCTCCCGCGAAAATTATTTCGTCTTAAAACTCGGCGGTTGTTTAATTTCGACTTTATCTTTCAAATCATCGGGCAAAATCAATTTCAAGTCATAATTTCCCGAATCTGTTTTAACGACTTCGATTTGCAAATTTTCGACAAGAATTTTTTCCAAAATCGAACGTGCGCCGTAGAGAATAACCGTTGCTTTTTTTTCTTCATCATCAATTTTAACCGGAACTGAAAACAGGCGTTCGATGCGTTTTTCGCCGATTCGGAAAACAACGTCAACGATGGCATCAGAAACGGTTGCTTTCGGATTGGCGATGTTTAATTTTACTTGTTTGGCGGTAAAATCCGTCTGCCGTGCGTCAATATTTATTTTTTCGGTAGAAACGAATTCGAGCGAACGAATAAAGCTCGAAGGCGCACGAACGCGGACTTTTTGCGGCAAAACCGTCGAAGAATAAATCTCGAAATTTTCTGCCAAATTGCCTTCGGTTTCGGCGCGGACGCTGATTTCACGTTCTTCGACAAATTCGATTTTAACGGCAATTTTATTCGGCTGAATTTCGACGATTTTCACGCCGGTCGGAAGTTCGACATTGACGGATTCGGGCGTTAATTGAATAATTTGATTTCCGGCTTGCGCTTCGGTCAAATCAATCGAAACAAGTAGATTTGCAGGTCTTATCAGTTCAATCTTACGGCTGTCGCCCGTGATGACGAGCGCGACTTCCGTAACCGGCAAGTTGGTGATTTCAAAATTATTGGAAAGACGCGGCTGAAAAGCCACATTATTAAACCGCGTTGTAGTCGGTTTTTGAAGTCCCGTTACGCCAAACCACAGCGCAAGCGTAATGCCGAGCGCGAAAAGTTTCGTCAGCCAATCTTCAAGAAAAATTTTTCGTAAAAGAATCATTTTTGTTTAGCGTTCAGAGTTCAAACTTTAGTTTGTGCCGCACCCGCGAAGCGTAGTGCGGCTTGGCGTTACATATTTTCTAAGCGCATTTTCCTGTCGGGCGAAAACCGCGTGCGCTTCGCTGGCGGTAACAAACTGAAGTTTGAACTCTGAACGATTGTGTTAACTAATCGTAATTTCCGTTTCGGGTTCTTTCATCGTTTTTGTCGGTTCGCGTTTTTTCTCAACGGCGGGCAAATCCATTGATTTCAGAAGAATATTGCGTAATTCGTTAGTGTCGAGATTGCGCGTCAACGTGCCGTTTTTGGAGAATGAAATTAAACCTGTTTCCTCCGAAACGATGATTGAAATCGCGTCCGAACCTTCCGTTACGCCGATGGCGGCGCGATGGCGTGTGCCAAGTTCACGCGAGATTCCGGGGTTTTTTGTCAACGGCAAAAAGACGGACGCGGCGGCGATTCGTTCGCGTTGGATGATAACCGCGCCATCGTGCAGCGGCGTTGACGGATTAAACATCGTAACCAGCAAATCGTAGCTGATTTTGGCATCAATCTGAACGCCCGCGTCAATCAAATTCCGCAAGCCGACATTGCGCTCCATCACGATTAAAGCTCCGGTTTTTTCGGATGAAAGCGTTGTAACAGCTAAAATAATTTCGTCGTAAATCGTTTCACCAAGCTGTCCGCGCTGACGACGCAGGACGGGAAAACGCAGTTGATTTCCGAAGTAAATCAAGGCTTGGCGGATTTCCGATTGAAACAAAACGATGACCAAAAACGGATAAACAAAAACCGCCCATTGCAGAACAAATTGCAACGTGGCGAGGTCTTGCGCGACGGCAATCCAATAAAACAAAGCCAAAATCACCATTCCGACCACCGTCGGCACGGCTCTCGTGCCGCGCAGAAGCGTCAGCACGACATAAACAATCACGAAAACAAGCGCAATATCCGCAATGTTTCGCAATGTGTTGATGCTCGGAATGTAATCGCCAATCTGCATTTTTGTTAGTGGAGAGTAAAGAGTTTGAAGAACTTTTCAGACTTTACCTTGACCGCTTTTTCCACAATATCTTATCAGTTTTTTTGGTGAATTGTTTAGTTTTTTTCCAAAAAAAGTTTTGAGTCCCGCCTTCAGGCGGCTTTCTGCAAGCGAAGCGAGGCAGAAATTTCTTGCTCGTCGAAAGTTTTTATAGAAACGAAAACCGCATTGCTTCGCTCGCGGTTTTCCGCCTGAAGGCGGGACTCAAAACTTTTAATTTCGTTTGCGAATTCTGCCGCGTTGCAAAAATCCGACGAGATTTCCTTTTGCGTCAATCACGCCTAACGCGCCGATGCCGTTGATTCGCATAAGTTCTTTAGCTTCAGTTAATAACATATTCGATTCGACAAAATAATCGGGCGTAATCGGGCGCATAACATCTTTGATTTTCGTTTCGCGCCATTTTTCGCGCGGAAGTTTTTTTAAGTCTTCGAGCAATAAAATTCCGTAAAACTCGCGTTTTTCGGCTACGGGAAAAGCCGTCTGACGGTGAAGCGGCAAAATGTGGTCAACAAATTTCATCACGTCCGCGTCGGGTTCGATTGCAGTCGGCAACATCATCGCTTCTTCGACCGTCATTTTTTCGACATTTCCGGCTTCCGTGATAATTGATTTCGCCGAATCATAAAGAAAAACTCCGACGATTGCCGCCCAAAGTCCGTTAAAAATACTGCCGCCGAAAATCACCAGAAAAATCCCGAACGCAATCAGCGCAATCGCAATAAATTGTCCGAAACGTCCGGTTAAAATCGTCGCTTCATTCAAATTCGTGCCGCGTCGCCACAAATAAGACCGCAAAACTCTACCACCGTCAAGCGGATAACCCGGAAACATATTGAAAACCGCTAAGAGAAAATTTCCCAAAGCCAATCCCTTACACAGAGTCGTGAGAAAGTTTGCGCCAAGCGCATTAAAAATCGCCATTAGTCCGAGAAAGAGAAGCGCGAGCAAAAAACTTGCCACCGGTCCGGCGATCGCAATCCGAAATTCAGCCCGCGGCGTGTCAGGTTCGCGCCGAAATCGCGTCAATCCGCCAAACGGATGAAGCACGATTTCGACAACTTGCAAGCCTTCTAAACGGGCAATATAGGCGTGTGCATATTCGTGAAGAAAAATCGAAATAAAAAAAATCAAAGTTGTCAGAAATCCGAAAACCAAACTCGTCAAAAAATTATCAAATGCGGAATCAACACTCGTCGCCGTAACCCAAGTCATTATTGCCAAGACGAAAAACCAACGGTAATCTATCCGCACGGGAATATCCGAAACGTGCGCGATG
>JANNYB010000096.1:0-4789 GCA_031409875.1 Acidobacteriota bacterium
CTGTTCGTTGCCCGTGCTTCGGACATTGCAGAAATTTTCGGGGCGCGTTTTTAATTTTTTCGTATCAAAAAATATGTGAGTATTATTGCGATTATCGCCCGATAATTTGCCGAGAGCCGAATTTCCGAGCGTTTTTGAACGAATGCTGCCCATCAATTCGTTTTCAAAAATGCTGATGGCAACCAGCGAAAGCGGTTCGCCTTTAATCATTCCGCGATAATGAACGCCCAAACCTTTTTCGTAATTTTCGCTTGTCGGCGCGGAAGTTTCGATCTTAAAACCTTCGGCGAAAATATTTACTTTTATTAGTTCGAGTTCGATAATGCCGCCTTTGCCATCCGGCACGGGCAAAACGAGATATTGCGGACTGTTTTTCACAACATCTTTAATCGCCGCGTGGTTGATGTTGATAAGTGTGCCTTCGCTGACCGCACGGCTCAAATCTTCGCCGTCCGAAATCAGCCGCGCATTTGAAGCGAAAAGTTCGCGCCGTTCATACATCGCGCCCATCGTTTTCGAGTCCATAATTATCTGCGGAACTCGTTTGACACCGGGATTTACCTTCGGCAACATTTCCGCTAAACTCTGCGCCCGCAAAGATTCGAGTGGCAAAGCCAAAAAAGCTAAAAACACCAAAACCGTTAAAATCGTCAAATTCTTTTTCATAATCTTCTCCTTCTTCCAAATAAATTTCCGAGAAAGTTTTTGCGCTTGTTTTACGCCTCTACTTATTAAAGCAACGTCCGGCGCAAAATCGGCTCAAATTTTTTCATCAAAATCCGGCAAAATTTTTGCCCTCATATTGTTAAACGAGAAAACCGGAGAAAAAATGTCATTAGAGTCGGAAAAAAAGTTTTGAGTCCCGCCTTCAGGCGGCAGAACGCCCGCGAAGCGTGGCGTTCTCGTCTTCAAATCAGAGTTTAGTAAAAGCAACGTGAAAACCGTTACGCTTCGCTGACGGTTTTGCCGCCTGAAGGCGGGACTCAAAACTTTTTGTAAATTTCTACGCCGTTTTTGAATTCAAGAGCGATTTTGCCGGATTGTTCGGCGTAATCGAGATGGGCGATTGATTCGGAAATTGCTAAGAAACGATGAACATTTGCGTCAATCGAATTCGGGAAAAGTTTTTGCGCGACATCAAAAGCCGTTGCGCCCGATTTTGAAATTAAAGAGATAACATTGCGCTGTCTTTCATCAATCGAGCGAACATAACGATTGAAAATTTCTTCAAAATCCGTAATCGGTTCGCCGTGTCCGCCGTAAATTAAAGTTGGCGAATAACTGCGAATTTTCGCAAGACTGACGAGATATTCGCCTAAAGATGCAAAACGCTTTTCGGCATCAAACGGATCGGGCGCGACAATCGGATTTGGCGTAATGCGTTTCAAAACACAATCGCCGACGATGATTGTTCGATTAGCTTCTCTTAGAAAAGAACACGAGCCGGGCGTGTGTCCGGGCGTGTGCAAAACTTTCAGCATTCCGCTCGAAAATTCGATTTCCTGCTCATCATTCAACGCCGAAAATTCGCCGTCTGATAAAGCATCGGTCAAAAGCGAAATTTCCGCATACATCGTTTGCATTTCATCGAAAACCATTTCGGGAACTCCGGCGCGAATCATCAATTTTCGATTTTCTTCACGCGCTAATCTTCCGAAAAGATGTCCGGTTTCCCATCCGTGAACAAAGATTTCCGCGTTTTTCGCTTCATCGCGGATTTTGGCGGCAAGACCGCAATGATCTTCGTGCGCGTGAGTCAAAACAATGCGCCGAATGTCGGTAAATTCAACGCCTTCGCGCCGCAATTTTTCGCGCAAAACTTTTTCTGCTTCAACTGTTTTCGGTCCGGCATCAATCAACGTGAGCGGATCTTCTTTGATTAAATAAACATTCACATCGCCGACATAAAAAGGCGTTGGAATTGAAAGCGGAACAATCTTCATATTGCGGATTGCGGATTGCGGATTGCGGATTTGATTAGACAATCTCGTTTTATTTGCCGCAGAATGTTTATAATAACTTTTAAGATGAAAATGAACAAACAATCCGCAATCCGCAATCCGCAATCCGCAATCGCAATCGTTGGCGCAGGACCGGCGGGCGTGAGTCTGGCGTGTCGTTTGGCGATGCAAAATTTTGAAGTCGTTTTAGTTGAGCGCGAACAATTTCCGCGTCATAAACTTTGCGGCGAATTCGTTTCGCCAGAATGTTTAGAGCATTTTCGGGACTTGGGTGTTTTGAGCGAAATGTTTTCAATCGGCGGCGACAGAATTTCGGAAACTCGTTTTTATGCGCCCAACGGAAAAAGTGTAAATGTTCCGAGCAGATGGTTTATCGGCGAAACTTCGGCTTTGAGCATCAGCCGCGCCGAAATGGATTTGCGCCTTCTGGAAAAGGCAAAATCGCTCGGCGTAAAGGTTTTGGAAGAAACGCAGGTTGTCGGGCTTTTGTTTGAAAAAGATGCGGTTTGCGGAGTGAAGGCGAAAAATAAAAACGGCGAAGTTTTTGAAATCGCGGCAGATTTGACGATTGATGCAACCGGACGAGCGAATGTTTTGGGCAAATTAGCGGAGAAAGTGAGAAGGGGAGAAAGCGAGAAAGGGAGAAAGCGAGAAAAATCTCAAATTTCAAATCTGAGATTTCAAACCAAAGATCAAAAATCAAAAATCAAAAATCAAAAATCGAAATTAGTGGGCTTCAAAACTCATCTTGAAAATGTCAATCTTGAAAAAGGTCGGTGCGAGATTTATTTTTTTCGCGGCGGTTATGGTGGTTTGAGTTTTGTTGAAAACGGTTTGGCGAATCATTGTTTTTTGATTAAATCGGAGGTCGTTAAAGAATTTAATTCAAACGCCGAAAGCATTGTCGAAAACGTGATTTTTGAAAATGTGCGGGCGCGGGAAACGATGGAAAATGCAAAACCTGTTTTCGATTGGCTGGCGGTTTCGGTTGACGGTTTCGGCATTAAAAATCTCAATCCGGCAAAAAATCTTTTCGCGGTCGGCGACGCGGCGGCGTTTATTGATCCGTTCACGGGCAGCGGAATGTTGATGGCTCTGCAAAGCGCGGAGATTTTGGCGAATATAATTGCTGAAAATTTTTTCGCGCCCGAACGAATTTCCGAAAAATATAAAGTTTTTCATCGTGAAAAATTTCAGAATCGTCTGCGCGTTTGTGGTATTATCAGAAGAGCGGCGTTTATGCCTTTTTTGGCAAAAACCGCGATTCCGGCTTTGAGTTTGTGCCGTCCGGCGCGGGCGTTTCTAGCACGGTTGACGCGGGCGTAGTTAAGAATAAATCAAACAAATTACAAAAATCTTACATTATTGCTTGCTAAATTGCTGATTTTGGGTTACAAACGTCAAAGCAATCAAATCTTTTTTTAAGTTCGTCAGCCAAAAATTTTAACCTCTTCGGAAGCGAAAAAGCCGAAGCACAATTATCGAAAAACAAACTCGTATCTTTAACAATACAAGTGTTTTATCGGAAATTGGTTGACGAATTATCAAAAAAATTAATAGAAAAGTTACTTTAAAGGAGAAAATATAATGAAAGCGATTTCTATAAGAATTTCCAAAATTGCCGCGCAAAGTTTTTTTGCGGCGATGATGGGTCTTTTATGCTTCAGCGCGTCATTCGCGCAATCGCAGTCGAACGCGGCTGATTTATCCGGCACGGTCGTTGACCAAGCGGGCGGCGTTGTGCCGGGCGCAACCGTTGTCGCCAAAGATGCGGCAACCGGCATTACGCGCACCACAACCACAAACGATTCGGGCGAATACAAGTTTATCAGCTTGCCGCCGAGCGAATATGTGATCACGGCGGAAGCCACCGGATTCAAAAAATCCGCTCTGCCGCCAATCAGATTAACGGTCGGACAATCCGCCGATTTGACCATAACTTTAGAACCGGGATCAAAAGACATTGTTATTGATGTTCCGATTAGCTCGGTCGCACTTGTCGAAACCACCAGCACGACGGTTTCCAATACGATTGGCGAAGAACGCATTGACAATTTACCGATTAACGAACGCAGCGCGACAGGTTTTGCGTTGACGCTTTCGACTGTCGGACGCGATAACGGTCGCCCGATTGGACCGGCACCGACATCCGGCATCAACGTCGGCGGTCAGCGCGGACGTTCGACGCAAGTCAACGTGGACGGCGCAGACTTTACCGATAACTCGATTAATGCGGCGCGAACTACTGTTTCGCAAGAAGCCGTGCAGGAATATCAAGTTTCAACGAATTCCTACACCGCTGAATTCGGACGCGCCACGGGCGGCGTTATTAACGTCGTTACCAAACGCGGCACGAATACTTACACGGGAAATGTTTTCGGATTTATCCGCGATAAAAGCATTCAAGCGCGAAACGCTTTTGCGCCGTTCAAATCCGCATTTACCAGAACACAATTCGGCGGAACGCTCGGCGGACCTTTGCCGTTTTTGAACTTCGGCGAAGGCGGACCGGTTGCCACTAACGGCAAAGACCGAAACTTTTTCTTTGCTTCGTTTGAACGTCGTCAACGTAATGAATCAGGATTTTTCACGAGCGACGTTACCGGAAATTTGACATCTTCGGCAACGATTCCGGTGATTGCGGGCGTTAATCCGATTGCCAGAACTTTTAATAATTTGACACCGCAACAAGCCGCCGCAATTAACACGCTTGTCGGCAGCGGTGTCGCGGCAAACATCTGTGCGGCACGCGCTTACGCATTTTTTGCGTCGAGTGGCGGACAAACCGCTTTGACCGGAATCAATCCGCTTTCCAGCCCGAATGACGG
>JANNYB010000097.1:0-9007 GCA_031409875.1 Acidobacteriota bacterium
GTTTTTGCTCAATGCTTTGGCGGTGATTTGGTTGGCATATCGCATCGTTGATATTGTCGCCAAACGACTGCAAGCCAAAGCCCTCGAAACCGAATCGCAAGCCGATGATTTGCTCGTCCCATTTATCAGCGTGATTGTCCGCATTTTGATTGTGCTGATTGGGTTAATTATCGTTGCTGAAAATTTGAATTTTAATGTAACTGGTTTGATTGCAGGACTTGGCATCGGCGGAATTGCGATTGCGTTGGCTTCGCAAGAGACTTTGAGCAACTTTTTCGCCTCGTTAGTTTTGCTAATTGAACGTCCGTTTATGGCTGACGACAAAATTGAAATTGATGGAGTCGAGGGAAAGGTCAAAGAAGTTGGGTTGCGTAGCACGATTATTGAAAAATCCGATCATTCGCTGATTACTGTTCCAAATTCAACTGTGGTCAAAGCCAACATCGTCAATGACGGCATTCAGCGTTATCGAAATTGGATTTTGAACCTCAATGTTTCGTGTCAAAACGGCGTGGATAAAGTCAAAGAATTTACCAACGGCATTGAAGAAATTATCAAAACGAGTGATTATTTTCTCAACACAATTTACAAACTGCACATCTACGATTTGACGTATCCATCCCTAGTTTTGCGGATTGAGGTCAATTTTAAAAACGCAGACTTTGACTTTGAACTAGACGCTCGCCAATCATTTATCACCGAAATTTTGCAGTTAGCCGACAAATTGGAAATAAAAATGGAAGTTGGCAAAAAATAGGAAATCGAGGGGCTGCGAGAGGATAAACTTAACGTCAAACGCCGGCAAAAAAGCGTCCTTAATCCGCTTGATTCGCTCCGAAAATGCTGAAATAAAATAACTTACTAACAACAGTCCACCCAAAGCAATTTTCATCAAATTGCAAATCATATTTTTATCTCCTTCGTTTTTTTAATATGTCTGCGCGCCATTGGATACGATCAGAAAGTCAATCAAATGTGAGAAATTGGTAAAATTTATTTTCTTTTTCCCAAATTCCTTACTTTTTGGTAAACTATATCTTTGCATTTGTGAGTAAAAAATCATCGAAAGCAATGTTATAAAATAATTTAGGTAAAAAGTTATGGTAGTAAAAATATTAGACAAAAAAATAACTACTAAAGAATATGAACAACATTTATTGAGCAAAAAGCTAATCAGCCGTGTTCCAAATCGCACAGGAAATGTGCCAAAAGAGTTGGAAAATTTCAAACGACTTGAAGTCACAGGCGAATCTTTGTCTGAATCAATCATCAAAGAAAGACGCTAGAATATGGATTATTTTTTTGACAGTTTAGGTTCACCACCGATTACCTTTGTTTCCGCCGATGACAAATTAAATGTTGCCGCTCAAAATGAAAGTCTGAGCATGGAAAATCCGAATAATTATTAATGAAAAAAATTGTCGAAAGCTATAAACAGAAACTCGCCAATGAGGAAGGCTACGTTATCAAACACGGCGCGACGCTTCGTATTGCGTTGTGTTATCCAAACTCGCACTCGATTGGAATGGCAAATCTCGGACTTCACACGATGTATGAACTTTTTAACAGCATTCCCGAAGTTTCGTGCGAACGAGTTTTTCTGCCTGATGCTGAAGAATTAAAAGAATACGAAAAATCGCGCACTTCCCTGCTTTCGCTTGAAACACAAACGCCGGTTAAAAATTTTGATGTCGTTGCTTTTTCGATTTCGTTTGAAACGGATTATCTGAATATGGCGAAAATGCTCCAACTTTCGGGCATTCCGGTTTGGGCAAAAGACAGAAATCATTTTCATCCGTTGGTTGTGATGGGCGGCGCGGCTTCGTTTTTGAATCCTGAACCGATTGCCGATTTTACAGATATTATTGCCGTCGGCGAAGGCGAAATTCTTGCGTTTCAACTCGTTGACGCAATTGTCGAACACGGCAATAAAGAAGATATTTTGCTCAATCTCGCCAAAATCGGACGCGGATTTTATATTCCGTCGCTTTACGATGTGATTTACAACGATGACGGCACGGTTTTCGATTATATTCCGAATGAAAAAGGTGTTCCAAAGCGTGTCGGACGCGCACTTGCGGCGGTTAATCCGAAAGAAGGAACTTTGCGACGCGCAATGAAACGCGGCGAAAAAGAACTTGCCGATTTTTTAATCAATCAAGATATTTTTTGCCCTTCAACGTCGGTTTGGTCGCCGGGCGCGGAAATGGGCGATAGGCTTTTAGTGGAAATTTCGCGCGGTTGTTCGCAAGGTTGTCGTTTTTGCTGGGCTGGTTACAATTATTATCCGCCGCGTGTTGTTCCGGCGAAAGATATTCTCGCAAAAGCGCGTGAATGGCGCGATAAAACCGACAAAATCGGCTTAGTTTCAACGGCTGTTTGCGATCATCCCGAAATTTCGACGATTTTATCGGAACTCCGAAAAATGGATTATCGCATCACGGTTTCGAGTTTAAGACTTGACCAAATTTCCGACGAATTGCTCGATGCTTTGGTTGATTCAAATGACCAGCAAATCGCCGTTGCGCCCGAAACAGGTTCGGATAGATTGCGCCGCGTTATCAATAAAAACCTGACAAATGACGAAATTGTTGACATTTGCGGCTCGGTTTTTGATCGCGGAATGTTGACGATAAAACTTTATATGATGGTTGGTTTGCCGACCGAAACGCAGGAAGATTTGGACGAAATGTTCGTTTTAGTTGAACGAATTAAAAACCGTATGCTCGAAGCCGGAAAGAAATTCGGACGTGCCGGAAAAATTATTCCATCATTAAACGGATTTGTGCCGAAACCGAACACGCCTCTGCAATGGGACGCGATTTGCAACGAAAAAGAATTGAAGCAAAAAATAAAATACGTCAGCAAAGGTTTGAGCAAAATTCCAAACGTCGAAGTTCGCTTTATGTCAGCGAAAATCGCGCACGAACAAGCGTTATTTTCTTCAGGCAACCGCACAGTTTCAAGAGTTATCGAAGCTGCAGCACGAACCGGCGGAAATATCCGCGAAACTTTGCGCCAACTAAATTTCGACGACGATTTTCACATCTCGCGTAATCGCAGTTACGATGAATTTCTGCCTTGGTCAATTGTTGATTCGGGTTTGAGTTTTGAATTTTTGAAAGAAGAACACGAAAAATCGCAAGCCGCGCTTTCTTCAAAACCGTGTCCGGCAGTTGAAAAATGCACGACTTGCGGCGTGTGTCCGACGACTTGGCTGGCAGATGCGCCGGATAGTTTGATTCAAATTCAACCACTCAAAGTTCAGCAAAATCTGGCTATCGGAATTTAATTTTTATTTCATCAAAAATCCGACGGGCGAAGCACTGTGATCAAATTGATAATTATAAACGTAAAGCCCGAAAGGAAGGATATTCACCTTTTTCGAATATACGGAGCGTGCCTGTAATCCGCCGGTGATTTGTTTGACTTCGATAAAAACATCAGGCGGAATATTGTTTGATTCCGCCGAACGCTTAATTTTTTCTTGGGTTACTCCAATCGGATTTCCGGTCGTCGGCAATGCCGAACCTTGAATGACTGCCTTGTGCATTTCTTCTTTAAAGCTCGCACCTTGATATGCAACCGGAACGAAATTTATTCCGGCGTGTCCGATTAAAAATAAAACCACTAAAACCGCGACCATTTTCGCGCCCGCACTTCCGCGTTCGCTGTGTCTTTTATTTACTGAATTTTGTTTCATTTTAACTCCCTTGCCGACGTGAAAAGCTATTTGTTTAGAACATTTTGAAGGGATTTTTGAATTATTTCAGCGGGAATTGTATTGCCGTCAACAATGACCGGCAAGCCTATTTTTTCGAGCAAGATCCATTGCAGAGTTTTTCCGCTCTGTTTTTTGTCGAATTCAAATGCTTTCGTCAGCTTTTCAATTTTGATGTTGTTAGTCGCCGGAAGTTTTCCGGTCATACGAACAACATCGTTTAATAATGTTAGCTCATTTTGATTTAAAATGCCAACACTTTTTGAAATTTCTGCGGCACATAAAATTCCGTAGCCGACAGCCTCGCCGTGTTTGAAGTATTTGTAATCGGTAATTTTTTCGAGCGCGTGTGCGACAGTATGCCCGAAGTTCAATATTTTGCGTGATTTAGCGTCGCTTCGTCCAATGTTTTCGCGCTCGTCATTTGCCACGATTTCGGCTTTAAAAGCAATTTGCGCGGCAATAAGATTTTGAAGATTTATGTAAAATTCGTCGTTCGTAAAATGTTTTTTGAAATTATTTTGCGGAAATTTTCTCAAAAACTCGGCGGTTTGGTTAAATAATTTTTCGGGAGAAATCGCGCCTTGCTTAACGGCTTCGCAAAATCCGGCGGTGAGTTCGCGGCGTTCGAGAGTTTGCAAAACATCCGCATCAACCAAAACTCCGACAGGCTGATAAAACGCGCCGATGAGATTTTTTCCGAACGAAGAATTTACCGCCGTTTTGCCACCGACCGAAGAATCAATCATTGCCAAAAGCGTTGTCGGAATCTGCAAAAAAGGAATTCCGCGTAAAAAAATTGCCGCCGCAAATCCGGTCAAATCGCCGACCACACCGCCGCCGAGCGCGATTGCCGCATCGCTTCTGGTCAATTTATTTTCGCTGAAAAATGTGAGAAGTTTTTCCAATACACGGAAATTCTTATATCTTTCGCCGTCTTTCATCAAAAAAATGAAAACTTCAAAACCTTTTTGTTTTAAGCTGTTACAGGCTTTTTCACCATACAGACGAAAGATTTTCGCATTTGAAACCAAAATAACTTTACGCACCGAACCGTTCAAACAATTCTTCGCCCATTCGCCGCAATTTTGTAGCAAATCTCTGCCGATTGTAATTTCGTAACGGCTCGAAGTTTCGGAAATATTGATTGAAAGCGTCTTTGAAATCATTAGTAAAAATTTGCAGGTCGCTACCGCTCCCTGTTCTGACGTTAAATATTCAAAAGCAAAAGCCGTAAATCTTTTATCAAAATTTACGGCTTGTAACATTTTTTATTAAGCAGGCGAAGCAACGTGGAAGTGAACCGCACCTGCCAATCCGCAGTTACTGTCCTCACCCCAGCAACCACTAGAAACAGTGGATTCACCAACTGTTTCAATTAAGTTTAGAATACAATTAATCTTTCGGGTTTGGCAAACGAAAATCGAAAAATCTGCAAATTATTTTTTCATTATTTTTGCTAGCCGCCTTTGCTGTGTTCTTTCCCGATGGCAATTCGCGCAAACAACATCGCATTTAGCCATTTCCCTTTTCAAAGAATTCAATGATTTTTGTGTGATTTCATTTAATCCGAACTCTTTTATTTCATCTTCCCGATGATCAAAATCCATCACATAATACGGATAGCTAATGTCGCAATCGGCACAAGGACGGTTTTTTATTTGTCGGACAAATTCACGCCGTTTGTGAAAAGCTCTCAAGTTTTTTTCAAAATACTGATTTTTATTTCTTTCATAATGGCTTTTCGTTAAGATTTTTCCGCATTCCTTACAATATCCGTGTCTTACATCTTTTTCTTTATTGCGAAAATTAAATTCGGTAAAAGATTTTGATATTTTACAACGCGAACAGATTTTTATTGGATTAATCATAAATAAAAATTCATCAAAATAAAAAAGACTGCCGTTGCGACAGTCTTTTAATTTGAAATACACCCGGCATGATTCGAACATGCGACCTTCTGGTTCGTAGCCAGACACTCTATCCAGCTGAGCTACGGGTGCATAGAGCGAATAATTAGACTACAAATGTTAGGCTTTTCTGTCAAGTTTCGCGCTGAATTATTTCGCAAAATATCCCGGTTTTGTTTTTGAAATCAGTTCCGAAGTGCTTTTGACTTCGATTTTTATTTCGCGCCATTTGCCGTCGCGTTTATCGTTGGTTGATTGATATTCGATGGTGTAGAGCGTTCGCAGTTCGGCGGCGACGGAAGCGTATATTCTGCCCATATCTTCGAGGCGATTGATGGCGTTGAGCGTTCCGCCCGTGCGGGTTGAGAGAATTTCGAGGCGCGTTTGCGCGGCGGAATAAAGCGCAACTTGAATCGGTGTCGGGTCAGCGAGTTTTGAAGGATTTCCTGTCGGCAAAGCAAGCGGATAAACGGTAACGCCTTGTTTGTCGGCTTTTGCCAGAATATTGTTGAGAATATCGCTGGTATCGGGTTTGATTGAAGTTAAAATTTCATTTTCTTTGACATTTTCGAGAAATTTGCGGTCTTTATCGCGGATTGCGGTGTCAACGCCATCGGTCAAAACGACAATGGATTTGCGACGTTTTCCTTCTTTGGAAAGCATATTGAGCGAAATATCGAGAGCTTTGTAAAGTTGAGTTTTACCGCGTCCGCCGGCGAAATTGATAGAATTGACCACAGTTTTTCGATTAGTCGTAAAATCGTTACGAACCTCTACTTTGTCGTGAAATTCGACAACGGCGATGCGGTCTTCGGGCGCGAGTGCGTCAATAAAGCGAAACGCCGATTGGCGAATCACTTCACGAAAACTCAGTGTAGAACCGCTCATATCCAAAATCATCACCACGCTAAAAGGCACGGCAACCGGCTCGAAACGCGAAATATCCTGTTTTACGCCGTCTTCGTAAAGCACGAAATTTTCTTTGTTCAAGCTCGTAATCGGGCGACCTTTGTTATCAACCACGCCGACATTCAGCCGCACGAGTGAAGAATCAACCGTAAGAACATCTTCCTGCGCCGAAATTGCCGAAAAACCGAGAAGCAAAAATAAAATTAATAAGACTTTTGAAGAACGCATAATAACAATAATAATCAATCAGACGCGCAAAGTGAAAATCGCGTTGCTTTATTCAGTTATCAATTATCATTTATCATTTTATTTAACAGAAAAGTTTTATACATTCGATATAACTGATAAATCGGAGCTTTGTTTGATGAAGGTTTGACATCGCGGACTTGCCTATCAAAACGGCTTGAATTAAAATTAATGATTTTAGGGATTTTCTGAAAATTCAGCTATTATTCAAACAAAATTGCGGAAACACGCACGAAGTAAGTGTGCAAACTCCGAAAAATAACACAGTTACTTCGTGCGTATTTCTGCAAAACATTAAATTATATGAAAAGAGTCGGTATTTTAGTCGGGCGCGAAGTTACGTTTCCCGAATCAATTATTAACAGCATTAACGAAAAAGGCAACGGCGAAATTGTCGCTGAAATGGTTAAAATCGGCGGCATTCGTCTGGATGAACCGTTGAAATACGATTTGATTATTGACCGCATTTCGCACGAAGTTCCGTATTATCGCGCAACTTTGAAGCGGTTTGCGCTCGAAGGAACTTACATTGTCAACAATCCGTTTTGGTGGTCGGCGGACGATAAATTTTTTAACTTCAGTCTGGCGGCGAAAATCGGCGTGGCGATTCCGAAAACGGTTTTGTTGCCGCAACAAGAATATATCAAAGACATCACGAGCGAAAGTTTGCGAAATCTCGAATTTCCGATTGATTGGGAAGGCGTGGTTGATTACGTCGGCTTCCCTGCTTTCTTGAAACCGTTTGACGGCGGCGGTTGGAAAAATGTTTCTAAAATTCATAATTTGGAAGAACTTTTTACCGAATATAATCAATCCGGTCAGCTTTGTATGACGTTGCAGGAAGGCATCGAATATGATCAATTCGTCCGCTGTTATTGCGTCGGACAAGAAAAAGTTTTGATTATGCCGTATGATCCGTCGCAGCCGTATCTGTCGGGAATGCAATATGTTAACGTCGAAGATTATCTCTCGCCGGAGTTGCATAAACGAGTCGAACAAGACGTTATCACGATTTGCAAAGCTCTCGGATATGATTTAAATACGGTCGAATTTGCGATTAAAGACGGCATTCCTTACGCCATTGATTTTATGAATCCCGCGCCCGATGCCGAACTCGCTTCGGTCGGCGAATATAACCACAAATGGATTATAGACGCGATGACCGAGTTCATATTCAACAAACTGTCGGGCGAAATTGCCCAACCCGAATATCGCTGGTCATCAATGCTCGCCGGAAACGTCGAAACAAAAAAAAAAGTAACGACTAAGGCAAAAACGCCGAAAACAATGAAAGAAACCAAAACCAAAAAAGCGACAAGCGGCGAATAATTTAAATCGAATGGAAGGAAGCGGCGGCTGAGGCAAGTCAGTAGCCGCTTTTTTGTTACATAGTAATGTCCAATAAAGAGCTAGAAATCTAATTTCTGCTTTTGTCGCTGTAAGCGACTGACATTATAGCCTAGCGAGAATCGCTAGGTCAGCATTGACCAGATTTTCCGTCGCTGAAGGCGACGAACAAAACGTGCGGCGATTGTTGCTCGCCTTCAGCGAGAAAACGATTTTCTGCAAATTACCTAGCGATTCTCGCTAGGCTATAATGTCGGTCGCCTTCAGCGACATTAATCAAAACCAGTCTAATTTGAGTTTCTAACTTTTTATTGAGCCATTGCGTTGCAAATAAAAAGCATCTTCGCTCTATCCGTGCTTTGTGCTATTATGTGGGCGATTTATCTGATTTTCTAACGAGCTATAATGAATAATAATCTTAATTTGATTTTGAAACTTCTTGCTCTTGTTGCTTTTGTCTTGAGTTGTTTTTGGAGTTATTTTCAATTCAATTTTGAACCCATTATAGCAGCGGTAGTTTCATTGATTGCCCTCATTAGTTTATTTATTGAAGGAAAAATTCATAAAGCCAAAAACAAAACGCCTCAAAATCAACGCTCAGGGGATAATTCGCAAAATTATCAGGCAGGTAGTGATTTAATTGTAAATAATACAAATATTTATACAAACCAATCACAACAAAACTCAATAGACGAAATAGATGTCAAATTTGAACCTTTTATTGAGACTAGATATTAGGGCTATTGCAAAGTCAGACAACAATTGGCTGAGTTATTAAATTTAGTCCCTTGGCGGTAAAAACCTCATAAAATCTCCGTGCTTTGGCAATATTTTCCCAGCCTGTTTTTCGTAATATTCCGATTGCCAAATTGTT
>JANNYB010000098.1:0-34565 GCA_031409875.1 Acidobacteriota bacterium
CCGGATAAAGCACGGCAGAAACTCTGTCTTTTTGCGTCTGCATCAGATGTTTCGCCACGCCGACCGTATAAACTCCATAACCTTCTTCGGTGTAGACAAACGGACCTTTGCCTTTGAAAAGCGGGTCTTCGTCCTGATATGTCAAACCGTAAAAACTTTCCGACAAATCTCCGATGCCGTCTTCGCGGGTTTCGGCATTTTCGATGTTTTTAACAATCCACTCGGTCAAAAGTGCGTATTGATTTGTTTTCGCCGAAACGATTTTGCTCAAATCGCTTAAACTTCTTTCGTAAAAAGCCAAGTTTTTCTCGATTTCTCTCACACCCGATGTGTAATCGGTAACGTAATATTTACCGTCTTCTTTATTTTTGCTCAAGAAAAACAGATATTCTTTGCCGAGTTTGATTTGGGAAAAATCAAAATAATAATGTTCGTCTCCCGAAACATTTTCTTCGACTTCGGAAGTATCTTGACTCGGATTCGACACATATTGCGAATAATCCAAAACGACCGATTCCAATTCGGTTTGTTGTCCTTTGTAAATCTTCGTGAAAACCAGCTTGCGCTCGTTTTCCAAAGTGTAGCCGTATTCGTCCTCATTCGATTTTATCGGCTTGCTCTCGCTTTCAAATCTGGCGGTAACAATCAATTCGCTGTTCATATAAAGCGAAAGAAATGTTTGCGCTTCTTCCTCACAGGCTTTTGCGTTGGACGAAACCAACACGGAAACCAACACCAACGCGGTAATTATCGCGGAAAAATATAAACGAAATTTTCTTAACATATAAAATTAAAGTTCCTAAAATAAATTTGTGTAAAAACACAGATGTAGAACGCCCGATTAAAATCTTATTGCGTAATTTCAGAGGATTTTTTATTTATTTTCAGAAAATTATAAAAGTAAAAAAAGCGTCCGTTTTTTATTTGCAAAAACGAACGCTTTCTTTTGTTGTTTTCAAACTTGAAAACCGTAATTTGTAATTGATTTTGAAAAGGAAAATTTGCCTTATTTCTAAAATTTGAAATTTGAAATTTGAAATTTGAAATTTTAATCTTATGCCGCCGCGCTTTTATGCGCCGCAAACATTTTTTCTAAAGCTCCCGAAAGAACACCGATGCCGAATTCGCCCGCCGCGCGTGATTTCAATTTTCCTTGCGCGTCGAATAAATAATAAATCGGCACCCAACCTTGTTCGTTCAAGAAAGCATCTTTCAATTTGTGCTGATTATCAATCGCGCACAAATCGTCAATGCAGAATTTTTCAACCGTTTCCTTAACCGTTTCCAAATTCGTGTCGGCTTCGTAACGCGGCAAATGGATTGCCACTGTTTTTAAGCCTTGCGCTTTGTATTTATCGCGCAATTCCCGTAATTTGGGCATATTTTCTTTACAGATTCCGCAACTCGTCGCCCAAAAATAAACGAGCGTCGGCGCACCTTTAACAAAATCGTCGGCTGTTTCCGGCAATTCGTTCAGCCATTCGGTCGCGCCTTCAAACGTCGGAATCGTATCTCCGATTTTCATTGACATATTTTTATTTGGGATTTGGGATTTGGGATTTGAGATTTTTTCTTAATAATCCGCAATCCCAAATCCCAAATCTAAAATCAAACCTTGAGGTTCTCCTGTCCCGGTGTCCAATCTGCCGAGCAAAGTCCGCCGGTTTGCAAACCTTGCAAAACGCGCAGAGTTTCGTCAACTGAGCGTCCGATGTTCAAATCGTGAACGACGGCATATTGCAAAATTCCTTCAGGATTGATGATATACAAACCGCGCAGAGCAATGTTTGCGTCTTCAACCAAAATGTTATATTTCGCCGCCAATCTTCCGCCAACGTCCGACGCAAGCGGATATTGCAAACCTTCGATGCCGTTTTGATCACGCGGCGTTTTCACCCAAGCGCGATGCGAATGAACCGAATCAGTCGAAATTCCCAAAACTTCCGCGCCGACTCCGGTGAGTTCTTCCAATCTATCCGAAAAAGCCGTCAATTCCGTCGGGCAAACGAATGTAAAATCGAGCGGATAAAATAATAAAACTAACCATTTTCCCTTATAATCCGCGAGACTCACGTTTTCCTTCAATGTTTCCATATCTTTGGTTGAAGGCAAATTAAAATCCGGTGCCGGCTGTCCGACTTTGGCGAATGTTACTTCTGTGCTGTTTTCTAATGCTGTTTTTGTAGCTGTTGACATATATTATTTATTATTTCCTTATTATTTATTGCATTCAGGACAAAGACCGCACAAAGTAAATTCCAAAGATTCAGGCTTAAAATTTGACGCAAACGCCGCCGTTTATATTAATTCCGCCGTCAAATATTCGTCCGCCGCACGGATAACTTGCAACATAACCTTGTGTTGCCGCGTCAAACCTAAATCTTTTATACTACTTGTTTGGCTCATAATTCACCCTAAACTTATAATTAGAATAATTCTAAATTGCAAAAAAGTCAAGTTCATTGATTGGGAAAAAGATAATCTTGATTCAACCTACGCCATATTTGATTTCGTAATGCTTCAATGAAAAGTTAAAAACTCAAACTTGGATTGTTTTGGTTTTTGTCGCTGAAAGCGACTGACATTATAGCCTAGCGAGAATCGCTAGGTCAGTTTGGGGAATTTTCCGTCGCTGAAGGCGACGAACAAAATGTGCAGCGATTGTTGCTCGCCTTCAGCGAGCGGACGATTTGCCGCATTTTCCTAGCGATTCTCGCTAGGCTATAATGTTTGTCGCTTTCAGCGACTTAAAAACTTTTTTTAATTTTGAGTGAGAATTATGCAGTTTCCGGCGCGTGAACAAGGCTGAAAATCATCATCACTTAAGTTGAAATTAAGGTTTAGGAAATTCTGCGCCGTTAGGAATAATCCAGAAAACTGTCATATTTTCATCAAGCGAACTAATCAAAATTTTGAATTTTTCCTTATCCTGTTTTTTCACATTAATCAAATAATTCCATATTTTTCGAATCTTTTGATTGATAACTTTTTGCGGCGTATTTCGGGCAAAATATTCAATGATGTAAGCCGTAGCAGACGGATTATTTTGAAGTTCGGAAATCAGATTATCGAGTTGTGCTTTATCAATTCTTGTGGCTTGGGAGGAAAATCTCTCGATCAAATATGGCTTTGGAGAATCAACGATAACAGCCATTTCTACATATTTATTGGAACAACCTTCAGGAAATCCTTCAATTTCTACTTCCGCCATTAAATTATCTGACCAATAATCAGGAACTTGAACTTCAATTACAGACGTTCCTTGTCCTTTAATAATTTTGCCTACCGTAACTTTCCAATTATAAATGAGATTTTCTGAACTGATTCCTGAAACATCAGTTGTAAAATAGGTTATCTCGCCGAATTTCGGAATACCTCCGCCTCTAACATTTGCTGTCGGACAATTTACAGTTTGATTATTTTGCGAGAAAACAACAATGCAAAAAGCGAAAATCAAGATTAATGTTGCGAGTAACTTTTTCATCTTTCTAAATTACATCCAAACCTAAAAAAATTAAAGTTTTTTATTTCTTTGCACCTACAAAAAGTTTGCGTTTTGATTGAATTTCTAAGCCGTTGCGTTTTGAAGTTACTTCGATGATGCGTTCTTCATCGGTGGTTACGTCGCTTAAGGCGCGTTTCGGGACGTAGGTTACAACGTAGCTCGAATCAATAATCGCGGCGATTTGTCCGGTTTTGCCGATTAGTTCATCTTTTGATTCAGGCAGAAAGATTTCGCCGTTCGTGTCTTCGGCGATTTTAGTAAGATTTTGTTCGCTTTTTTTGAGATTTTCGGTTTGTTCTTTGCGCTTTTTAATCATTTCGCGGTCAGTATTTACCGAACCGAGTCGCGGAAGCGTGAGAATTTGCTGTTGCGCTTGCGGCATAATTATCAAGGCTTCGTTCGGGACGCGCTGAGGATTTGATTCACCGCCTTTGAGAACCGAATTGTTGACGTTTATCGAAGTTTGCGCCATTTTCGTATAGCTGATGACGTGAACATTGATGTCCGAACCGAGCAGGTTTTTCATCCACGATTCGCGCAATTTTTGGTCGTTAAATGAATCAATTCCATCTGTAATCAAAACCAGATGACGATTATCGAGCGCGGACTTTTTAAAAAATTTCACCGCCGTATCGAGCGCGAGATCAAACGACGAACGCACGCCTTGACCGAGTTTTTTTTCATTGAGAAGCGGAATAATCGAAGATTTATCGGTCGTCCATTCCGAAACGAATTCGACTTTATCGGCATATTGAATCACCGTCACCGAATCTTCCGCTTGCAGTGAACCAATCAAAGCCTTCGCCGCGTCGGAAGTCATTTTTTTGTTTTTCCCGAAAACATTTTCGCCGCCGACATCGAGAACAATCAAAACATTCGCCGGAATTCGCCGCACGCTTTGAGCTTGATGAATTCGCCCGTCTTCGGTAATCACGACATCTTCTTTCGTTACGCCGGACGCAAATTTTCCGCTTTTATCAAACGCCAAAATATTCAATTTTATCTCTTCGCTGAAAATCTTCTCGGTTTCGTCTTCGGGCGTAGGCGTAGGCGTTTGCGCTTGCACAGAAAAAACGGCAAAGGCAAAAAAAGCGGCAATAAACAAAGAAATTTTTCGGACGGACATAAAAAAAACTCCAAATTTACAAAACTATCTGAAAAGTATGATGCCGCAAACCAACGAAAATATGCTTTTGCACAAAAAGGCTTATCCGCTTTGCGAACTTTACGCCTTTGCGGGAAATATTTTTTTTCTCCCGCAAAGGCTCAAAGTTCGCAAAGCAAAAACCTGTTTTGAAAATTATAATTTCGGATTTTTTTCCGCAAATTCAATCAGATTTTTCACATAATCCTTAAAGTTCGGACAAGCGACATCGTGCGCCGAAAGCAATTCGTCCGCAATCGCCGTGTTATAAGTTTGCGATAGAAAAAAATAAGGCACGCCCGAATGCGGCAAACCGCTGATTGCAGGCGAAAAAGGCAAATTCAGCGAAAATTCGACTAATTTCATCGGCGGCGTGATGACCGATTTTTTGCCTGTAACGGCTTCGGAAATTGCGTCGCAAATTTCTTGCGTCGTCAACGGATTCGGATCGGCAAGCGCGATTGTTTTGCCGTCGGCGCGTTCGTCTTTCGCAAGCGCGGCGATGCCCTCGACGACAAAATCAACCGGCACGAGGTTTAATTTCACCTGACTGTTGCCGACATTTACGAGTCGCAAAAGCGCGGGAAATTTCTTTAAATAAAAGATTACATAATAAATTCCGTCATATTTCGCCGTTTCGCCCGTGCGCGAATCGCCGACGACAACCGACGGACGAAAAATCGTTACGGGAAAATCTTTCTTCAAATTTTCGACTTCCATTTCCGCCAGATATTTTGTTTCTTCATAAAAATTGCGAAAACCTGCGGCGTGTTCGAGTTCGTTTTCAAAGATTTCTTCTTCTCGTTTTCCGGCGACATAGCACGTCGAAATGTAATTATAACGGCGCAAATTCGGCAAAGATTTGACAAATTCATTGACGTTTTTCGTGCCTTCGACGTTCACCGCAAACGCCGGAGCTTTTTTCACGTCCAAATCGTAAATCGCCGCCAGATGATAAACATCGGTCGTTTCCGCCGTTGCGGTTTGCAAATCTTTTGCGGAAATCCCAAGATTTTCCTGCGTTATATCGCCTTCGATTAAAGCGAAATTTTCGAGCGAAACGCCCGTTTCAGCCGAAATCCGTTCGACATCGCGCATCGCTTTGTCGAGAAATTGCGTTTGCACAAGCAAAAAAAACTGCGTGTCGGTTTTCGCCAATCGTCTGACTAATTTTTCGGCAATAAAACCGGGAAATCCGGTGAGAAAAATCGTTTCGGAATAATTCATAAATCAAGTATAAATGAATGGTCATTCATTTTTAAAGCAAGCGAAAGCGTAAAACTCTGAAAAAGCAACACTTTTCGACATTTTTACGTTATAATGGAATTTCCGTAAGATTTTTGCGGACAAAGATTTACAATGACGGAAACGGAAACACAACAATCTACGACAGAAGAAACGCAAAATCCAGAACTGCGCGAACTTCGCTGGTCGGTCATTTCATTTGAAAAAACCGAATCGGAAAATCTGACCTACGCGCAAGCCGAACAAAAATTATCAGAACTCGAAGCGCAAAAAGTTTCAGGACTTTGCATCGTTACGGACGAAGCCGCCGCGCGAATTTCAAAGAAATAGCCGCGAAAAAAAATATGGTTTCGATGGCAGAAACCCGCGCGTAAGCAAGGGTGTTACAAGCCTGAGCATCTCACACCCTTCTCATGCGCGAGTTTCTGCCCCATACATCAATCTTGAATCTGCTCTAAAAGCATTTTAATCTTGAGTTTTAAAGATATTTCTTTAACATTACTTCTTTTTGCTGTGGAATTGCAGAAATTTCGCTTTCTAACGCGGCGATTTCGTTTTCGATTTCCGTGATTTGCAAAACGATTTTTTTTTGTTCGGCAATCGGTGGAAGCGAGATTTTGATTGATGAAAGCAAAGTTTGATTTAAACTTTTAATATTTGAGCCACCGCTTTCTCGAATAATTTTGCTTCTGACAAATTCTGTTCTCAAGAAATAACACAAAAATTTTTGGTCAACATTATCGCTAATCGGACGAATTCTTATCGTGAACCCCGAAAATGATGTTTTACCGATTAGCTTATCAATGAATAAAAATCTTCCGACTAAATTTGCCGAACCATTTGACCTGACGACCAGAATATCTTTTGGCGATAAAACATAATCATCCGATAAATTTCCGTCAATTTGAGTTTCTTCCAATAAATTCAAATTAGGAGAAAAATTCTCTTGAAAATCTTTCACGCCAACTATTTTGATTGATTCGCCAACGCTGTTTCTTGAGTAATTGAGTCCGTTTTTGAAAGTCGCAATATTCCCCAAGTTTTTCTCGTCAAATCCTAAATCGGCAAAATAACTTGTGATTTGTTGTTTATACTCTTCAATTTCAATTTTCGCCTCTGCTTCTTTAGCTTCCAAAACTTCAATTTCAGCCACAATTTTTTCTTGAATATCTTTTGGCGGAAGCGGAATTTTGATTGCAGTAAACTGTTCGATGTCCAAGTTTTTCTGCGCGACACCTCTACCACAAAGATAAATAAGTTCTTGATGCAAAAATAAAATTGCATTTATGAATTTCTCGCCTAACTGACTTGAATCATTAGGTTTTATTGTTAGTCCTGAGTCATTCAGAAAGAATTTCCCTTCTACAAAACGCATACATTTCGGCGACATTCCAAATCGTGAGATGATAAAACGATTTTCACGATTGTAGAAATCTGCTTTGAATGTTTCGCCGCCGCCGCCATAAACAGGATAAACTTTCCCTTCTTCGCTTCTTTTGACTATACGAGTTCCGTATTCAATCTCAGAAACATCGCCTAATTTAACTAAATCCCACTTCGATTCAATTTTTACTTTTTTTTTTACTGCCAGCGAGATATTTTTCTCAAAATCCACGCGGTCAAAGGTGAACATCTCAACCAAATTTTGGCGTGAAATATTTTTTGATAATTTTTCATTTATCGGAGTTTCAAAATCGCCGTTGAAAGCGTGATAAATGTAAGTCGAGGCTTTTTCGGGATTGTCGAAAACGTCCGCGTCAAAAAGTATTGTGCATTCGTCAATCGCTTTGCCGCGTTGAATGGCATGAATGCCTTCGCTTCCGCGTCGGTTGCTGAATTCGTAGCCGAGAAAGTTTTTCTCTTCCTGCTTTTCGCCGCTTTTGACCAAAACAATTTTTTGTTTGTAAGCGAGAATAAAATAAAACAATTTTTCGGTTTCGATTTCGATTATTTTATTCCACTTTTCCGCGTCCGTGTTGGCATTGATTTTCTTTTGGTATTCTTGATAAATTTCGTGATTTTTGATTGCATCATTCGGTTCTTTTTTGAGCAAAGTCGCATAATCTTCAAAAGAAATTCCTTCCCAAACGTGAGCGGCATATTTGCCGAAAGATTTTTCGATGCCGTTAATCGTTACATCTTTAGCATCGGCAACCGCTTTTTCAACCGACTTTCTGATGTTGATTGAATCGTAATTATTTCGGCGGCGCAAAAACAAAGTAACGGTGTTCGTTCCCGTTGCCATAAACGTATTACTGCCAAGTTCGGCAATCGCCACGATGTCGAAATACTGCAAAATTATCTCGCGTGCCTTGGTGTAAATTCCCGTGTTGCTCAAAATACTGCTCGGCAAAATAATTCCCGCAATTCCACCATCTTTGAGCAGTTGTTTGGTGCGCTCAATAAATAAACATTCGATTTCGCTGCTTTGGTCAGTTAATTTGTCGTAAATCTCAAAATCTTTTTCGGTGTAATATCGGCGAGCGTTATTTTTGAAAGCCGAAACCGAATACGGCGGATTTGAAACGCAGATGTCGAATTGCTTATTTTCATTGGGAAAATCCTTGTCAGTTTTCTTTAAAAGGTCTTTATATTCATCGGTTTCCGCAAAACTTCCAAGTCCGTCGCTATGAATAATTTTCGCCAAACCGTCGCCGTGCAGATAACAACCGACTTTGCCGACTTTCACAAGGCGATAATCTTTTTCAATGCCATAAACATATTGCAAAGCCCAGTCAAAATGGTCTTCTTTCCACGTTTTTATTTTTCGAGCCGTCGCATCAATAAACTCATTCGGATTTGTTTGGTCAATAATCCGTTGAATTTCGTGCATACTTTCGGTGATAAAATGACCGCTTCCCGCCGCGTAATCAATCACAGTCGGAAGCAAATTATTGGTTTCACCGTCAGAAAGTTTTTTATGGACAAGTTTATCAATCGGAACACTTTTGATAATAAATTGAGCAATCGGCACGGGCGTAAAAAATTGTCCCGATTCCTGTTTTAAGCCTGTCGTCAGCAACATTTCAAAAAAATCGCTCAGATATTGTTGCTTTTTGGTGTAACGAATCTTAAAACCTTGCAAAAGTTCGACAACTTCTTTAACAACTTTCGCGTTTTCCTCAAACGAATCATCGTCAAAAACTTCTTTTATCGCAAACTCGTTATTTTTCTTGAGCCGAATTTCGGTTAATTGGTCGAGAAGTTGTTTTTTTATTTCTACATCCAAATTACCGAACTTATTCTCAAAATCATCATCCGATAAATCCGTAACTTCTTTTTCCAAAAACTCTTTCATCCCTTTTTTGTAAAGGTCAGTCAAGCGTTTTTGAAACGAAATATGCGTATCTTTTCCTTCGAGCCATTGAAAACTTAATTCTTCATTCGGCTTCGTTGCTTTTTCATCATAAATTTTGCACAAAAAAAGAGTGAAAATTTTATTGAAAGCGTTTGGTTTGTCGGAAACTACATTATGACGCAAAATTTCCAAAAATTGATTAAAAATAAAACTGCTGTCTTCTTGCTGAATATCTTTTAAGACGTTTTGAGTCAAGGCTTTACTTTGAAAATCATACGGACTTACCCACGCCTCAAAAACGCCATTATTTTTCGGCAATTTATTCCAACGGTCATAAAAATCTTTGACATTTCCCGTCTGCCGATAATCGTCTTCGATTTTGATGATTTCGTTACGATAAACAATCTCGTTACTTCGCAATTCCGAAGCGTAAAGCATCAAAATCTCGGCATTTTTATCTTGCTGAAAATATGTAAAAATTTGTCCGCCGTCTTTTTTTAGTTTGGTAAATTCTTTGTCAAATTCAGCCGCGTAAGTCTTGCATTCAATCATTAAAAACGCCGTGCCGTCATCACGAGTAACCAAAATATCAAGTCGTCCGCTCGTGCCGTGTCCGGTATTCCACGTTTTTTCTAAAACGATATTTTTCGGCGAATAACCTTTTTCAAGCAGACGATTGACGCACTCTAAAACGACCCAATTTTCAGGTTGTGAGAAGTTTTGCGTGGTTTTACTTTCAGAGGAAATCAGCTTTCCGTAATCAATTTTTTTGCCTTCAAAATCAATTTCGATTGAATAATTATCGGCATATTTTTTGTAAAAAATGCCGACAGTATTTTCTCTGGGCTTAAAGCCGAGTTTTTGAACGAAATCAGTGTGTGGCATCAATGTCATTTTTGGAGAAACCGTCTTTTAATTTATTTATTCAACTTTAAAGAAACTGATTTAAACATTTGCATAATACATTGTCAACTTCCGCAGAAATCTTGCAATTATTCTGACTAAAAAGTCCAAGTTTCAGACATTTCGCGGTTAAAATTCTAAAATGACTTTACCGAAACTCTCGTTTGATTCGAGATATTCGTGAGCGGCGCGAATTTCTTCCATTTTGAAAACGCGGTCAACATTCGGCACGACTTTGCCGGATTCGAGAAGCGGTAAAACTTCCGCGATAAATTTTTGATTGGCTTCTGCTTTTTCATCTGTCGGGCGCGAGCGCAAAACTGTTCCGATGATTTTAAGTCTTTTAGTTAAAGCAATTCCCAAATCAAATTCAGTTTTTCTTCCGGCAGTCAAACCGACTAAAATTAAGCGTCCTTTCAAATTTAAACTCTGCAAATTCGCTTCAAAATAAGCCGCGCCGACCAAATCTAAAATTACGTCAACGCCTTTTTCATTCGTAAAATGTTTGATAATTTCAGCAAATTCGGAAGGGTTTTTGTTGACATCCACATTTGTTAAAATTGATTCATCAAGCCCGAATTTTTCACATTTTTGCAATTTATCCGAAGTTCGTGAAGTTCCGAAAACCTTAATATTTCGGGCTTTTGCAAGCTGAAGCGCGGCGAGTCCGACACCGGAACCGACGGCGTGAATCAACAGCGTTTCGTTTGTTTTTAAGTTTCCGTTTGTAAAAATCGCGTCGTGTGCGGTGATAAACGCTTCGGGAATTGCGGCGGCTTGCGTGAAATCCAAATTTTCGGGAATTTTTGCCAGAAGACTTTCTTCCGTCAACAAAAATTCGGCTTGCGCTCCGCCCGCCGTGATGCCGAAAACGCGGTCGTTTTGTTTGAACTTTCTAACATTTTCGCCGATTTCCGCGACTTCGCCCGCAAATTCCAAGCCCGGAATTCGTTCGGGAAAACCTTTCGGCGCAGGATAAAAACCGCGTCTTTGCATTATGTCGGCACGATTTAGCGCGGAAGTTTTGACGCGCACTAAAACTTGATTCGCCGTCGGCTTCGGCGGATTTTCGACTTCGCGGATTTCGAGATTTTCCGCGCCGCCAAATTCTTTGATATAAACTGCTTTCATATTTTCACTGTTTTGAGTCCCGCCTTCAGGCGGCAACAACTAAGAGCGAAGCGATGTAGTTGTCAAAGGAATTCAGATTCAAAGAAACCGCATAGCTTTGCTCGCGGTTTGCCGCCTGAAGGCGGGACTCAAAACTTATTCAAAAAGCCCCATTTTCGCAGATTGAGCAATATTTTCGTTTAACCAAACGGACAAATTATCTAAAAATTCTTGCTTGTTTTCCATATCTTCGCGGTTTTCGGCGAATGTTTTCATTGCTTCGAGAAGTTCGTCGCGGTTGCGCGTGCCGTTCATTAATTCGATAAGATGATGTGAAATTTCGTCGTCAATTTTGATGCTTGTTCCGAGAAACGTCGAAAGTGCATTGCCGCGCTTTATCTGCCACGCGGCGAGGCGGTTGATTTTCGGTTTTTCGCCCGCGTTGGTTGAAATTTGATGGCGTTTGACGTTGATTTCGACCAATCCGGTGCTGAAATACATCTGCCAAAAAATTTGATTTAAGATGTCTTTCTCTTTTTCCCAATCGTCGGTTTGAAAACCGTTTTCTTCCAAAATCTTTCGGGCTTCGGTAGCTAATTCATCAAAATCGGTGTAATTTGCAAAAATCTGATTCAGATAAACGAGCGCGGCTTTAGTCAAAGGATGGTCAATTTCAACGCCGGCATTTTTTCTGCCGACAAATTTTTCGACTTTTCTTTCGGTCAAATTCGGATTTTCATCGAGCGGACGAAGCGGCGAAGAAATATAAAAATCGCGCAAAATTGGGGGCGAAATTTGGCGGTTTAATTCGACTTCCTGATGACAAATCAAGGTTTGACGGAAATATCTGCCGCGCACAAAATCCATATATTGCTCGCGTTCGACAATATCGTTCATTGATTCGACTGTTTCGCGCACTTCGGGCGAAAAAATATTCGTTGACATTGCCCCGATGTCCGATTCGGAAAGAAACTGTAAGCCGTGTTTTTGCAGTGTTTCAACGAATTCGTAGAAATAAACAGGCTGATAAAATTCGGCTAAATCGTCGTGAAAAATGTCGGCGGTTTCGTGGTCGAAATGGCGTTGCAATTCTTTCATCAAAAACGGCTGAAACGCTTCTTTTTCGATGGAATTTTCAACCAAAAAAGCGAGAAACGAGATTGCTTTTTGAACTTTTTCGGTCGGGTCGGTCGTGTTTCGCGTGTGAAAACGCATCATACGCCGCGCCATATCGCGGATGTGTCCGCCGGGATATGTGTTGTAGCTGATGTAGCCGATGCCGTTCGGGTTCAGCATTTCGCGGTAAATTTCAAAAACTCTTTCGCGCACAAAATCAGGAATCCACGAAATAAGTCCGTGTGCGGTGATGTAATCGAATTTGCCGAAATCCTGCGCGGTCATTTCCATCACGTCAATTTGACGAAATTCGACATTCGTCAAATTCAATTCCGCCGCGCCTTTTTTTGCGTCGGCAATTTGATTTTCCGACAAATCAATGCCGACAAACTTGCTCGACGGAAAAACGAACGCTTGCGCCAACAAATTACTGCCGTTGCCGCAACCGAGTTCGAGAAGTCGGCAATTTTCGACATCCGGCGGCGACATTCCGAAAATCCTTGCCATCACAGCCAGTTTGTCGGGATTAGTCTGCGAAAAAATCTTGCTCGGATAGGCGATTACGTCGTATGCAAATTTGTCTTTCATAGTTTTAGTGGTGAGCAGTAAGCAGTGAGCAGTAAGCAGTAAGCTAACCGAAAAGTAAATTTTTCCACCTTCAATACAGATTACTTCTTATTTCTCATTTCTCATTTCTCACTTCTCACTTTCATTGCCGCATCAGCACGACGGGCGATTGTTCGGCGGCGAGAATTTTGGCGAAGAAATCGCGCACGGTGGCGTATTTGTCCGCCGTGATAAACGAGCGCGTCAAAATCATCGAACGGTTATAAGTTAATTTGCCGTCTTTGAATTCGTAAGTCGCTTTATATTTGCCGAAAGGCGTTTCGAGCGTAACCGCGTCGGGCGTTTCGTCAACAATAAAACCTTGCGGAATCGTAAAAACGGCGATTTCTTCAAACGACGTGGCATCGAGCGAAACCGGATTTTTGCGGTCTTTTTCGGTCAGATAAATCGAACCGGCGCGGCTGACGATTGCGGGTTTGAAAACCAACAAACGATTTTGCATCAATTGTCCGTAAGCCGGCGCAGTAAATTCAATGTCTAAATCAAATGCGGCATCGGCGTGGCGGTCAAGCGGCGTTAATTTTGTCAATCGCGCCGCCGTTGCGCCGCGTGTCAGCCAGCGTTCGATGAGTTTGTTGTAATCGCTCACCGAATTCATCCGAAGCATTGCGCGTTCATAACTCGAAGCCTGTCCGGTCGTGCGTTCACTGATTTTGCCTTCAATCGCGCCGTCAGCTTTGAGATTGATTTCGACTTTGCGTTTTGTCGAATTAAATTCCGCCGGAATAATCGGCATTTGCGAGATTCCGCCGTTATCGCCCGCCATAATCAGCGCGTAACTTCCTTGTTCGTGGTCGGGCAAATCACCCATCGCCGTGAACGAATCGGTCGCGTCAAAAATCAAAAGCCGTCCGAGTTTCGGATGCTTGATAACGCTTGCGGCTTGCGTCGAATCGCTGATTTTTACCGCGATAATGCAGTGATTAAATTGGCTCGGACTTGCCCATTCAGCGCGGACGTAATTCGGTTCGCCCGAATAAATCGCAATCGGAAAAGCCTCGATTTTGAGCGATTTGAGCATTGCCCGCATCAAGGTCGCTTTGTCTTTGCAATCGCCATAACCACGCGCCAAAACCATATTCGACGGGCGCGGACGATAGCCGTTGCCGTAACCAACGCCAATGTCTATCGAAATATATTGCAAATTTTGCACGAATGTTCCGATAGCGCGGATTTTTTCGAGTTCGGTTTTTGAGTTTGCCGTTAATTCCTGCGCTTTGGCGGCAACCGCATCATCAACAATAACTTGCGGATCATACATCTGGCTTGCCCAACGCGAAACTTCCGTCCAATCGGCAAAGACGCGATTAACGCCTTGTTCCGCTTTTTCGGGCATAAAACTGATCACGATGCGCGGCACGAGATTGACAAACGCCGGACTCATCGGTTCATCGGCAATCGGCGCAAGGTTGCGAAGTTCCCAAGTATAATTCGTTCCGGTTGTTGCTTGCGGCTCGATATTCGGATGATTAAACGTGATGCTCGAAGCCTTCCAACCGTTTGGCAAAGTCAGCGAATAGCGCGAAACCAATGTCGGCAAATCGTCTTGAAAAGAAAATCTGTCTTGAAAAAACAGCGGACGATCTTCGGTGGTAATCGAATATCCGAAAACCGAACCGACATCAACATCGTTCGTGCCGTCAATGATTTTTACGCGATATTCGTTATAAATATCATCGGGATCGGAAATTTGGTCAATAATCGTTTTTTTGTCGTATTCTTTGGTTGTTCCGTCGGGACGAATGAGCCACGCGGTGATGTCGCGCACTTTTCCCGAACTGACAAGATAGAGCGCGAAAGCCACGGCTTCGCGTCTGCCTTCGCGGGTGAGAATTTTCACGGCACGATTTTCGGTCGTAACGAGTTTGCCGTCCGATGTTAATTGCGTTTGCTGTTCATTGAACAAAACAACTGCTTTGATGTTCTTTTCATACGACGGAACACTGCTCGAAGCCGCTTGCCGCATCCAACTCGGCGGCGCATTATCAACTGCAAAAACGCTGACCGATAAAAATAAAATTGTTAAAACTATTCGAGGAAACATAAATCTAAAACTCCTTTAACCTTTCTACTGCTCGCTTTGTTTGATTGAAATCGTGTGCGAATCGGACTTTTGAAAATTGTCCCAAAGCGTTTTCAAAGCCGGATAAGTTGATGCCTGAAAAAATAAAACGCCGTTGCCGAAGAAAAATCTTCGTTTATATTTAAGCGTGTTAGATGCCTTATCAATGCTCATATTGATAGTTAAACCCGCAACATTTTTCGATTCGCTGACATCGCCGGGCGTGGCGGCGTTATCTGCCAGAAAATTTTTGGGCAATTCGATTTCGACAATATCTTCTTCCGACCACGGATAATCAAAATAAATCGGATAAGTTCGCGTCGCGCTCGAAAACAAAGGTTTTGTGCCGTATTCAAAAAATCCCGGTTGAAAAAACATCCGTTTGCCCGTTTTCGCTGCATAATTCGGCACGCGGATTTTCATCGAATACGTCAGCATTCGCGTTGAATCATCGAAACCAACCATCGAAAGTTCAGAGATTTCCGCTGTGCTGATGCGCGATTTGATTTCTGCCTTGATATTTTCTTCGCGTTTGGCGGGCGAATCTCTGAATTCGTTCATTCGCCGATTAATCGCTTGATGCCCGTCATATTCGAGCGTCATCGTGCCTTCGAGCGTGCCGTCTTCGAGCAGTTTGAATTTGCCCGTGCGTTTTGCCGAAGATTCGAGATAATTTGTCAACGGCAGACGTTTCCATTGATGTCTGTATTCGCCGACGATCATCGCGTAAGAACCTTCTTCAAACCAGCCCAATTTTCCGTAAGGCAAATAAGGATTTCCGGGGTTGATAAGTTTTGCCGTGCCGTTTCCGAAAACAATTGCAATTCCCGCCGGATGAAATCCCGAATCAATGCCGCCGCGCTCCGGCGAAAAGAAACTTTCGTCGCGGTCGAATGACATTATCATCGCTGTTTCAAGTCCCAAAGCCTTTGCCAAAACCGCAAAAAGCATATTGACTTCAAACTCGCCGCCCATTCTTTTTTTGAGAATATCCGAAACTTTTTTTATCTCGAATTTCTGTCTTTGCTCGTCCGTTACCGAAGTATCGTAAGTCAGATTTTTAATTTCCGTCCGCACGAAGTTGTAAAGTTTCATTACTTTTTCTTCTTCATCGGCGATTCCTTTGGTCAATTCGGCGGCTTTTTGCTCGATTTCTTTATTCGGCTGAACACCTTCGCGGTAAAACGCACTCAAACCACTACCGCGGTCGCCCCAATCGTAATTCGTTTGATTGTAAGAAATTCGCGCCCATTTGATAATTTCGTCTTCGGGCGGCATTCTCGGTTCATCTTTGATTGCCGGAACATTTGTCATCGTCCCGACATAGAAACCTTCGGCATTCGCCGTGAACTGAATTTGCGGCGTGTTCCGAAAATCGAAGTTCAAATTCATACCTTTGAAAGGGCGAATCGAATATGTAACTCTCTGCATCGGAATATCGCGCTGTAAAATCATCCGTTCGCCCGCCGCCGTGTCATTTTTGATAGTTTCCTTGTATTGATATTCGATAATCACGCCCGGTTCGATTGCCGGAATCGCAAAAGATTTCGCCATTACGCGAATTTTTCCGTAACGAATAATTTCGCGCTCGAAAATTTCGCTCGACTTTAATTCGACAATCGTGCCATCGGGCTTGATAACCCGCGCCGCAACTTCTTCGACGATTTTCCCTTTCGCAAAAGGAATATCAACCTTGCTGAATTTTTCGCGCCCGCGCTCGGTAAAAATTTTGACGCGAACATAATGATTGTAAAAAAGTTTCTTTTTCTCTTTATCATCGAGCGAAACTTCCCAAAAAATCGCTTCGGCATCGGCATCTGCTTCAACCTGCGGAATTTTCATATCCAATTCCGCTTGCGTAACAGGTCGCCAATCGCCTTGAGCAAATGTCGAAACGGTCAAGAATCCGATAAAAAATAATAATGCAAAACTAGAGAATTTCTTCATAATTTTCAATAATTTTGGAAGTTTGAAAAGTTCGGGAAGCTCAGAAAGATAAAAATTTTCTACCTAAATAGTCTGTAATCTAAGTTTCTTTATGTTTTAGAAGTCCGACACGCTTTAGCTTGTCGAATGTTCCGGCAATCAACAAGCTAAAGCGTGTTGGACATTTTGTTAAAAAATTTAGATTACAGACTACTAAACTTCCCGAACCACAAAACAGTTTAGTTTTGTTTCAACGTAATCGGGGACAAATCCGCTTTATTGAATGCGTCGAATAAACCTTTAAGCGGTGTGTATGCGCCTGCCGGAAACAGATACATTTTATTTGCAAAATGGAATTTGCGTTTATATTTAAGCAAACTCGTCGCCTTATCAAATGTAATATCGAAACTCAGCGAACCGATTTTCGATGGATCTTCAACCGTTCCCGGAGTTTCGGCATTATCGAGGTCAAAGCCTTTCGGCAATTCGATTTCGATGTTGTCTTGTTCCGACCAACCGTAGTGGAAAAAAATCGGATATTTGCGTGTTGAGCTTGAAAATAAGGGCGTTGTGCCGTATTCAAAAAATCCGGGTTGCAGGAAAAGTCGCTTGCCGGTTTTTGAAGCGTAATTCGGCACGCGAACTTTATATTGATAAGAAAAAGGCTTTTCGGGATCGGTTACGTTTTCCAAAACGATGTTTGAAACTTCCGCCGCGCTCATTCTCGATTTGATTTCTTCCTTCAGCATTTCTTCGCGTTTATCAGGCGATTTGTCGTAATTATCCATTTTTTGCAAATACGAAAGTTGTCCCGTATATTCGACTTTGACCGTGCCTTCGAGAGTTCCGTCTTCGAGAAGTTTGAATTTTCCGGTGCGTTTGGCAACCGATTTATCAATTCCAGAAAGCGGTGTTTTCACGTTTCTCAAATAATCTTTCGCGCTTAAAAGCAGAACCGAACTGTCTTCTTCAAACCACGCCAACATTCCGTAAGGCAGAAAATAACTGCCCGGATCGTAATATTGATAATCGCCGCCGACTTTGACGGCAATCGAGGAAAAATGAATAAAAGAAACGTGCGCCAATTGCGGATTAAAGAATTTTTTACTTCGGTCGCCGCCGAAAGCAAGCCGCGCTTCAAAGCCGAGAGCCGTTACCATCGAAGCGAAAAGCTGATTGATTTCGGTTGCCCTGCCTTGTTTTTTCTGCAAAGTTTCGGCTGTTGATTTGTTTTCTTTGATTTCGTCTTTCTGCTCATCAGTCAACTGCGGATCGTAGGTGATATTTTTGATTTGCGTTTTGCAAAACTCGAAAATTTTAGCGAGTTTTTCATCGGGCGTTTGCACACCGGAGGCAATTTGCTCGGCGGCGGCTTTAACTTCTTTGCTCGGTTTGAGCGTGTCTTTAATATCGTATGCTTTGGCGATGTAATAACCGGCATAACCCCAAAAATCGCTGGTCGTCATTCCCGCGTCGGCGTAATACATCAAAAGCCACGAACGAACTTCATCTTCGGGCGGCATTTGCACTTCTTCTTTGAGTGCCGGAACATTCGTCATCGTCGCCCGATAGAAACCTTTTTTATCTTCGACAAAAACATTGCCGCCCATATTAAAAGACAGTGTTTTTGCATCCACAAGCGGCTTGAAATAATAGGTGATGTTCTGAATCGGAATGTCGTGCTGAAACATCATTCGCATATTGTTTGCCGAGCCGGGAGTTAATTCGGTGTATCGGTATTCGACAATCGTGCCGACTTCGATATTCGGCACGGCAAATGATTTCGCTTTGAGTTTTGCTTTATCAATTCTGACGATTTCGCGTTCTAAAATGTCGGTTTTGGCAAGCTCGGAAATTGTGCCGTCGGGCTTGATAACCCGCGCCATAATGTCCTTGATTTTCATTCCTTTAAAGAACGGAATATCAACTTTGCTGTATTTTTCGCGCCCGCGTTCGGTCAAAATTTTCACGCGAACGTAGTGTTTCATTGATAAATTTTCTTTAGTGTCGTCAATGCGGATTTCCCAGAAAATCGCTTCGGCATCGGCGTTGGGTTCAACCTTGGAAGTTGTCATTTCGCGCTCAGCGGCGGTAACTTCGCGCCAAACATTTTCTTGCGCGAAAACGCTCTGCAAGCCGAAAATCATTAAACAAATAAGTGGAAGCATCAAGGAAGGCTTCCGAATGTGGAAAAACATATTTTTTTATACCTCTTTTAAATTTGCACGGCTAATTTTGTTAGCGCGGCTTTAATTTTTTCAGACTAATAACTATGCGTAATTTTTATCGTTTATCTTAACACTTTTCGAGCGTTAAATAAATATTTTTTTTCAGACAATCGGATGCTTAATTTTGCTTGAGCGAAACGGAGTAAGCATCGGCTTTATGAAATGTCTCAAAAAGCTGTTTGATTGCCGAATATGCAACTATATTAAAAAACAAATTGCCGTTGTTGCCGAAGGCGAATTTTCGGTTATACATTAGCGTTCGTTTGTCTTCGGAAAAAGAAATTTTCGTTTCGTGTGAGCCGAAACCTCTGTTATCTCTGACTTCGCTCGGTGTTTCCGCGCTTTCAACGGTGAAACTCGGCGGCAGTTCGATGGAAATTTCGTCGTCTTCCGACCAAGCGTAATCGAATGAGATGTCATATTTGCGAATATTGGTTGTAAAAATCGTATTTGTATTGCGCTCAAAAAGATTCGGGCGCACGAACAGACGTTTGCCCGTGCGTTCGGCGTAGTTCGGAATCCGAATTTTGAAGGAATACGCGAAAGGTTTTTCAACATCCTGCACGTTTTCAACCGAAATATTTGAAATTTCCGCCGTGTCGAGAATATTTCGCTTCATCATTTCGGTAAGCATTTTTTCTCTTTCGACGAGCGAATCGTCATCGTTAAATTCTTTGTAATAATTGCCGAGATGTCCCGTAAATTCGATGCGAACATCGCCTTCAAGCGTGCCGTCTTCGCCGAGACGAAGTTTTGCCGTGCGTTTTTCCTTCGATAAATCGGCAGATGCAATCGGCGTTTTGCTCCAAATCAGCGCGTCGCTGTCAGAAATTAAAACTTCCTGACCTTCGAGAAACGCCGGAATCATTCCGTAAGGCAAATAATAATTGGACATATCGAAAAAACGCCAATCATTGCCGACCTTGACCGCCAAAAGTTCCATCCGAAGCAGATAGTCGTTCGTAAAATCTTTGTCAAATTTCGCATCGAAGCGCGAAGGCGCAAGCCCGACGCGGACATCGAAACCGGCGGCGGCGAGCATTGCGCCGAAAAGCATATTCATATCGTGCCAATCTCCGGCGCGGCGTTTGAGCGTGTCGGAATTGTCTTTGTTCGGTTTGATTTTGGCGCGTTCTTCGGCGGTTTTCTGCGAAGCGTCGTCGTCAACGTCTTTGATATTTTTGCGGCAGAAATCGAAAATTTTTCTAATTTTTTCTTCTGAATCAGTTGCGTTGCCGATGGTTTGCGCGGTGATCTGGCGCACATCGCCATCGGGTTTGAGCAAAGGTTTGTGATATTCGAAAGTGTTTTTGGCGCGGGTTTTCCAATATTTTTCAGCCGTGCTGTCGTCGTCCGAAGGATCAGCATAATAGACGAGCATCCAAGATTTTACGGTATATTCCGAAGGCATTCGCGGTTCTTCCCGAAAAGCCGGAACATCGCGCATCGTCATAGTGTAATAATTATCTTTATCTTTCTCGAAACCGTTCTGGACATTAAACGAATGAACGCGCATTCCGAGATAAAAATTCGGCGCATTGACGGGGCGAATGTAATATTTGACAAGATGCACGGGAATTTCGCGCACCAAAGGCAGACGAACGTAATAACTGAGCGAATCGGCGCGGATTTCGCGCCAACGATATTCGATAATCGCGCCCGTTTCAATGCCCGGCATCGCAAACGATTTCGCTTTTAATTTAACGCCGTTCGCTTTTACCGTGTCGCGCTCGAAAATATCTTGCGGTTTTAGTTCGATAATCGTGCCGTCGGGTTTGATGGTTCGGGCGGCAATGTCTTTTATCAAAACATTGATGTTTAAATCGGGAATTTTGCCGAAAGGAATATCAACTTTGCTGTTGAGTTCGCGCCCGCGTTCGGTGAAGATTTTTATTCGTAGATAATGGCTGATAAACGTCTTGAATCCGGCACGCGGAACAAAATCGTCATTTACGCGAACTTCCCAAAAAATCGCTTCTGCATCTGCGTCCGCCTCGACCTTCGGCGTTTTCATCTGCAATTCTTCTTGGGTAACTTCGCGCCAAACTTTATCTTGTGTCAAAACCGTCTGAGAAAAAATCATCAAACAACAAAACACGAGAAAAACCGATTGTCTGACAGTCAGGTGTAACATAGCTCAAAACCTCAAAAAAAGACAACAGTTATCGGGGATATGATAATTGGCAATTTATACTAACATTTTTTATATCTTAAAATAAACACTTTTTTTCAGTTTGCGAAATTTCGCGCTTTGCGCCGTAATTGTGCTATAATCACCGGAAAATGCTTTTTAATACTTTATTTTATCGGAGAAATTTTTAATGGCTTTTGATTACAGCAAGATTCAAGAACTTCTCGGCGATGATGCCGAAACACTTTTAGGACACACTTCAACGACGATTTCCAAAGACCTTCTGCACGCGCCGGGTTCTGATTTCGTTGACCGCGTTTGGAAGGATTCAGACCGTTCGCCGTCAGTTTTGCGAGCGATTCAGACGCTTTTTGACAACGGACGTTTGGCGAAAACGGGTTATCTTTCGATTTTGCCGGTTGACCAAGGAATTGAACATTCGGCTGGTGCGAGTTTTGCGCCGAATCCGATTCTTTTCGATCCCGACAAAATTGTCGAACTCGCCGTTGAAGGCGGTTGCAATGCTGTGGCTTCGACATTCGGTGCTTTGGGTTCGGTGGCGCGAAAATACGCGCATAAAATTCCGTTTATCGTGAAAATCAATCACAACGAACTTTTAACGTATCCGAATAAATTTGACCAAGTAATGTTCGGCTCAATCGAGCAAGCGCGAAATATGGGCGCAATTGCCGTCGGCGCGACGATTTATTTCGGTTCGGACGAATCAACGCGCCAAATCACGGAAGTTTCCGAAGCATTTGCCTACGCCCACGAACTCGGAATGGCAACAATTCTTTGGTGTTATTTGCGAAATCCGGCATTCAAAACTGCCGAAGGCGATATGCACGAAGCGGCGGATTTGACTTCGCAAGCCAACCATCTCGGCGTTACGATTCAAGCCGACATCATCAAACAAAAACTCCCGACGCGCAACGGCGGCTACACCGCGCTCGGCAAAGGTTACGGCAAAACGCACGACAAAGTTTATTCGGAACTTTCGAGCGAAAATCCGATTGATTTGGTTCGTTATCAAGTCGCAAATTGCTATATGGGACGCTGCGGATTAATCAATTCCGGCGGCGAATCAAAAGGTTCGGGCGATTTGGCGGCGGCTGTCCGCACGGCAGTTATCAACAAACGCGGCGGCGGAACAGGCTTGATTTCCGGTCGCAAAGCCTTCCAACGTCCAACGGCTGAAGGCATTGAACTGCTCAATGCGATTCAAGACGTTTATCTTTCAAAAGACGTTACGATTGCTTAAACGGTGAAAACGTAAAACAGGCTGTTAGCCTGTTCCGCCGTTGCGCTTCGCTGACGGCGTGGCAGACTAACAGTCTGCCTTACGTTCTATAAAAAATTAAAATCAGAGAAAAAGGCGAGTTCAGCACTCGCCTTTTTTGTTGAGGTGAGGAGGGTATTTTAAGGAACGAAAGCCGCAGGAACGGGTTTGTCGCCCGTGATACCGAATTGTTGAATTAATGTTCCGGCAGTCGTTCGTTGCGAATACCAAGTTGAATTTGACGGTCGGAAAACGGTTGCGTCAAATCTGCCGTCGCCGTCATAATCGCCCGGCGCGGGAATATCGGTCGAAGTTCCGAACGGGAACGCATAGAACGAAATATTTTCGCTTCTCAGAACAAACCATTCGCCTGTCGAAGGTCGCCAAAAAGCAACGTCCGCTTTGCCGTCGCCCGTGTAATCGCCGAACACGGGTTTATCCGAAGCTGTGCCGAATTGGTAAGCGATTGTTCCGGCTGTGCTTCGGTTTATCCACCATTGACCGAGCGAAGGACGATAAATCGCAATATCGGTTCTGCCGTCGCCGTCGTAATCGCTCGTTACGGGAACATCGCCCGCCACGCCGAATTGAATAATGTCAGTTCCGCCCGCAGATTTTTGGATATACCACGTCGAATTTGACGGACGGAAAACGCCGACATCGCTCCGATTGTCCGCGTCAAAATTACCGACAATCGGAATATCGCCCGTTGTGCCAAACGGAAATGCGTAAAAACTATTATCTTCTGAACGCAAAATAAACCATTCGCCGCTCGAAGGACGGAAAAATGCAATGTCGGTTTTGCCGTCGCCCGTGAAATCAGCCGGAACTAATTTGTCGGTTGATGTGCCGAACTGCGCCGCGTAATTTCCGCCGTCCGATGAACGCAAATACCACCATTCGCCTTGATTCGGGCGGAAAATCGAAAGATCGGTTTTGCCGTCGCCGTCGAAATCGAAAACGCCTCGCGCAGAATTTAACAAACGCGCTACGCCGAGATTCGCAATGCCGTTCACGCGGCTGAAATATCCGCCCAAAATTATTTTGTTGTCCGCTTGTAAATCAATGCTGTTGACAACTTGGTCAATCGCTATCGTATTATAAAAAGTCGGGTCGAGCGTTCCATCGCCGAGAAATCGTCCGATTTTTCCGGGAACGGGATTGCTCACAGGTAAATTCGTAATGCCGCCGAATAAGATTTTTCCGTCCGTCTGAAGTTTGATTGCTCTGACTCTTGTATCCAAAAAAGGTGCAAAAGTCGTATCGAGCGAACCGTCCGAATTTAATCTGGCAAGATATTTTTTGCCCGTGTCGAAATTAAAACCTGTAAAATCTCCGCCGACAATGATTTTTCCGTCTGTTTGCATAACGACTTCATAAACCGCCGCATTTGCTCCGCCCAACGGATTAAACGAAGCATCAACCGTGCCGTCCGCATTCAAACGCGCTACACGACTGCGCGATGTGCCGCTGATTTGCGTAAAATTACCGACAACCAAAATCTTTCCGTCGGGTTGCACGGTTGTTCCGCTAATGATTCCGCCGTTAGTTGACGGCAGCGGAAATGAATTATCTATCGTGCCGTCCGCGTTAAATCTGAAAATTAAGGTTTGCGTGGAAAATATAATTTTTCCGTCCGGTTGAAGATTTACATCGTAAGTTACCGAGCCGACATTAATATATCGGTCGAGCGAACCGTCAGAATTCAGACGAACCGCGCCGCCGAAACCGTTTCCGACCGCGATGATTTTCCCGTCCGGTTGCAGGGCAATCGAAAGCACTGAAGCATTTAACGTAGCTGTTTGGTTAAATGAATTATCAACCGTGCCATCCGCATTAAATCTGGCTAAACCGTTGATTTGTTTTTCATTCGCCCGCGTAAAATATCCGCCGACGAGAATTTTATTATCGGGCTGAACCAAAACTTTGCTGACTGTTCCGGCACTGCCGATAATCGGCGAAGTAAAACTGCTGTCAATCGCGCCGTCGGCATTCAAACGAAACATCGGAACACTTGCCGTAACGATTTTTCCGTCTGCCTGAAGTGCTAAATCATTAACGATTGCATCAGCCGTATTTCCTAAATTAAAGGTTGTGTCAAGACTTCCGTCAGCCGAATTAAGCCGCGCCAGATGATTTGCCGCCGTGTTGTTGAGTGTCGTAAATGCGCCGCCGATGAGAATTTTTCCGTTTGCGAGAAGTTTAATAACTTCAATCGGCTGATTCGCGCCAATCGTGCCGATATTGAATGATGCGTCAATCGTTCCGGCGGAATTTATTCGGGCAATGCGATTTATCGTAAAACCGTTCACCGCAAAAAGTCCGCCCGCAATCAGAAATTTTCCGTCGGCTTGAATAACGATGTCTCTAACTGTGCCGCTGATCGGAATAGACGGAAACGAACCGTCAACCGTCAAATCTTGATTGTATCGGCTGATACGAAAACTGCTTTCGCTGTAAGCAATAATTTTTCCGTCTGATTGAGCGGCAAATTGACTGAGATTGCCGGAAGCCTGTCTGTCCAAAGTTCCGTCGGAATTTAAGCGCACGACGGCATTGAAAGTCGAATAAATAATTTTGCCGTCAAGCGTCAGCGCAAGATCGGCAATTCCGCTAGTTGCGCTAACCATTGTCGAATTAGAAAAATCAGCGTCGAGCGAGCCATTCGGGTTTAGTCTTATCAAACCGCGATTGCCGAGATTCGTAATCGAAAATTCGCCGCCGACGAGTATTTTTCCGTCAGACTGCAAAACCAGTTTTTTGACAAATGAATCGCTGAAACTGCTGTTGAGCAATTCGGGAGAACTGAATGTCAAATCAATACTTCCGTCGGTATTGAGCCGCGCAATATTTCGTCTGCCGTATTTGCCGACAACTTGAAAACTTCCGGCAATCAGAATTTTGCCGTCCGGCTGAACAATGGTTTGCGAAATCGCGCCCTGCGAACCAATAAATGCCGATGCAACAAAGTTCGGATCAACCTCGCCCGCCGCCCGAAGGCTTGCGCCGCACAACAAAACCATCAAGAAAAGTGAAAGCACAAATAACGATTTGTCGGAATATTTTTTCAGATACATTTTTTCTCCTGCGATAAATCTCAAAACTTTCAGAAAATTGCATTTTATCGAATTAAACGTAACTCAATTTTATTCGATTTCGAGATTAAAGTCCTTAATTTATCTAAAAAAAACTAAAATTTTCTAAAAATTTACGCACTAAAATCGAAGATATTACGGGCTTAGAAGAAATTTAATATTTTTCGTTTTTTTTGAATCCGATTGAGAATCTTTGTCGAAATCTAAATCACAGGGCAAAAATTGCCTTTAGATTTTAACTAAAATTAAGAGGAAAAATTATTATGAGAAATTTAGCTATTGCAGTTTTGATGGTTATCGGTTTGCTTGGAGTCGGTTCGGCACAAGCACAAATGATGAATGACAACCCGATGGTTGGCGGACAAGCGATGATGATGAATAAAAACATTGTCGAAAACGCGATAAATTCAGCGGAACATACGACGCTCGTTGCAGCAGTCAAAGCCGCCGGATTGGTTGATACTTTGATGAGCAAAGGACCTTTTACGGTTTTCGCGCCGACTAACGACGCTTTTGAAAATCTTCCCGACGGAACAGTTGCGACGCTTTTGAAACCGGAAAACAAAGCAATGTTGTCGAAAGTTTTGACATATCACGTTGTTGCCGGAAAATTTACGGCGAAAGATATTATGAAATTAATCAAAAAGGGCGGCGGCAAAGCAGTTATTAAAACCGTTGCCGGCGGCAATTTGACCGCAATGATGAACGGTGCGATGAATGTCGTGGTGATGGACGAAAAAGGCAGAACCGCTTCTATCAGCACTTATGATGTTATGCAATCAAACGGTATCATTCACGTTATTGATGAAGTTCTCCTGCCGAACTAAGAAATTCTCCTTTCTTTAATTGACGGCAAAAAAAGCGCGTTCTTCAACGAACGCGCTTTTTTAATTTTCATTTTTTAGCCGAACTTTTGTAAACAGTTTCAATCCAAAAATCAGTTTTGATAAAACCTGTTCCCCAATCTTTATATTTTTCGGGGAAACCTGTTTTTTTGATTTCTTCGAGCGATTTATTTTCCTTCATCGCATCTTGCACGATTTTCGCGGTTTCAACCAACATTTGATGATAATTTTTCAAATCGTCAATCGTCGCAATATTGCCGTGTCCGGGAATTAATTTCGCATCTGCCGGAATTTGTTTGATAAGTGCGGCGATATTATTGGTCAAACCTTGCACGCTTCCGCCATTATCTAAATCAACAAACGGAAAGCGTCCGACAAAAAAATCATCGCCCAAATGCACGACGTTCGATTTCACAAAAAAAACAACCGTGTCGCCGTCCGTGTGTCCGTTCGGATAATAAACGGCGCGGACTTCTTCGCCCGCAAAATGGATTGACATTGATTCGGTGTAAGTTATCATCGGCAAAGCGTATTCGGGATAAGGTTGAGTTTTTGTCCCGAAAACCGTATTGATTTGCGAAAGCCTTTGACGCACGTTTTTATGCGCGACGATTATCGAATCTTTGCCGAAAAACTGATTTCCTTCCGTATGATCGCCGTGCCAATGCGTGTTGAAAATAAATTTCGGCTTTTCCGAACCTAACACTTTCAAAGCATCGCGCAATTTTTCGCTGACGGTTTTATAATCGTCGTCAACAATCAAAATTCCGTCCGCGCCGACAAGTGCGCCGACGTTTCCGCCGCGCCCTTGAAGCATATAAACATTGCCGCTAACCTTTGTCGTTTTAACAGTTACATCTTGATTATTTTCAAAATGCCGATTATCGCCGTGTGCCGAAACGGTCAGCGCAAAAAGACAAACCGAAATTATTAAAGATAGAAATTTTTTCATTGTTTTACCTTCCGAATTTTAGATTTTTAGAACTACTGAAATTATAGCAAAACCTTAAATAAATTGATAAGAATTTCTGCCCACGAAACACACGAAAGACACGAAAAAGATTTGATTTAACTTTTCGTGTCTTTCGTGTGTTTCGTGGGCAAAAAAATTATAAAAATCTTCCCTGCGTCATCTGATAAACGCCTGTCAAAAACGGATTCGTGCGCCGTTCGTGTCCAATTGTCGTTTCGCGCCCGTGTCCCGAATAAACCGTAAAATCATCGCCGAGCGCGAGAATTTTATTTTCAATCGAATCCATAAGTTGCTCGAAATTTCCGCCGGGCAAATCCGTTCGCCCAATCGAACCTTCAAACAAACAATCGCCGACAAAAACTTTTTTGTGCGTTTCCTCAGCCATCACGATATGTCCGCGCGTGTGTCCGGGACAATGCAAAATCTTAAAGCGCAAATTCCCGACTTCGTAAATCTCGCCGTCTGTCCAATTTCGTGTTAATTGCGGCGGATTTTCGTATTCAAAACCGAGAGTTTTTAATTGATGTTGCGGAATTCCTAAAAACAAAGGTTGTTTGGGCAAGCCGTAATAAAGGTCTTCATCGTCCTTGTGCAAAAAGATTTCCACCTGTGGAAAACTCTTGTGCAATTCGGTCGTTCCGCCAACGTGATCAAAATGTCCGTGCGTCAAAGTTATCGCTTGAAGCTCGTAATTATTGTCGTTCAAAAATGAAACAATCGCGTCCGACTGTTCGCCCGGATCAATACAAATCGCCGTTTTTGTATCTTCGCAAACAACGACGCGCGTGTTTTGTTGAAAAGGTGTTAAAACAAAAGTTTCGATAATCATTCGTGTAAATTTTCCAAATATTTTTCCGCGTCGAAATCTGCGGTTTTTCTGTCTTTCAAAATAAATAAAATCGCCTGCCGATAAGTTTCCGCTGTCGGTTTGCCGGTAAAACACGGCGTTTCGATTTCGGAGAGCGAAAGATAACTGAGCAAAACACCGAGAAGCATCCAAAGCAGAGTTTCTTCCGCTGTGCCAATCGGGTTGTGTTTGCAAATAATCTCGCGGTCGGCGCGGATTTTTTCGCAAATTTCGGCAAATTTTTCTTCGCTGATTTCGTTCACTTTTCTATTTAACCACAAATCTCTTTTTGATACATTGTGAACTAAAATAAGACATTATCGCAGATAAAAATAATATTCTGTATGAAATAAATACATTTTGCAGTTCGTTTGCTAATTTCCGTTTAACCTTTATATTTACAGGCTTTTACTCAAAAACCTCCGGCTTTTATAGTTTTGGCACGCCGGTTGCTCTATTGAAAAGTGCTGAAAGGTTATCAAGGCGGGTTTCGGATTATGGGCAATCTGAAAGAACAAGGTGGGTTTTACACGAACAAGGGCAGGTTTTGGTAAGCAGAAGTAACAAGGACTTGTGAGTTTTTTTTGCAAGTGGGTCTTTGAAAAGCAAAATTTTTCCTAACGATGCTATTTAATACGAGTGAACTTTTCATTACCATCTTCTAATCTCATATCTCAAAATCGTTTATAAGTTTTGCTTTTCAAAAAATTGCCGGAAACTTCGGTTTCCGGCAATTTTTATTTTAAAGCATCTCTTCATACATCAAATAATGTGAGCTTTCCATTCCAAGTTTTTCATAAACTTTCTGCGCGTTCACATTTTCTTTTTCAACATAAAGCCGAAATCCGCAGACGTTTTTTGATTCATCGGCTTTCACCTTAACATATTGATACAACAGACGATAAATGCTTCGCCCGCGATATTCCGGCAAAATATAAACGCTCTGAATCCACCAAAACCAACTGTTTCGCCAATCGCTCCATTCAAACGTAATCATCAAACCGCCGACGATTTTTCTGTCATCTTCCGCAACGACATAAAAACCTTTCTTTTCATCTTCAAAAACCGCCTCAACGCCTTTTCGCAAAACGTCCGAATCTAATTTTTTTCCTTCGGTTTCGAGTGCCATCGCTTGATTAAATTCAACCAAGTCGAGCGCGTCTTGTTTTTCTGCAATCCGAATATTCATAATTTTCGCTTGACGAAACTGCGTCCGTTCTCTACTCTAAAATGTTTTGTGGTTAGCAGGTCGCTACTGCTCTCTGTTCTGACTATTTTATGAAACTTCGCATACTTTATCACGGAAATTGTTTTGACGGCGTTTCGTCTGCCGCAATTTTTACTAAATTTTATCAATCGAAAATCAACGCCGACGCGCAGGTTTTTTACACACCGACAATGCACCGCGCCGGAAATGCCTTTGACCGCGAACAATTCGACGGCGACGAAAACGCGATTGTTGATTTCAAATATTGTCCCGACGAACGCTTGGATTGGTGGTTCGATCATCATCAATCGGCGTTTCTTTCTGAACCCGACGAAGCACATTTTCGCGCCGACACGAGCGGCAAAAAATTTCTCGACACACAAAGCAAATCCTGCGCCGAATTCATTGCCCGAATTGCCAAAGAAAATTTCGGATTTGAAGACGAATCTTTAGCCGAATTAATTCATTGGGCGCACATTATTGACGGCGCGTTGTATGAATCCCCGGCGCAATGTGTCGAGCTTCGTTCGTCTGCGCTGAAATTGATGCAGGTTATCGAAGGCGAAAAAGATGTTGCGTTTGTCGAAAAAATCATTCGTTGGCTAACCGAAAAATCTTTGGATGAAATCGTCGAAAGCGATGAAATTCAAGCAAAATTAAAACCGATTCTCGAACAACATTGGAATTCGGTCGAACTTATTAAAGCGAATTCAAAATACGAACGCGGCGTAGTCGAATTCGATTTGACCGATTTTTCGATTGAAGGTTACAACAAATTTATTCCATATTATTTTTATCCCGAAACGACTTACAATGTTTCGCTCACGCAAAGCGCGTATCGCACGAAAATCTCGGTCGGCTCAAATCCTTGGTCGCCGCGTCCGCGAGTTCACAATATCGCCGAAATCTGCGAAAAATACGGCGGCGGCGGACACGCGGTTGTCGGCGCAGTTTCACTCAAACCCGAAGATTTGGACTTGGGCAAAAAATATATGCGCGAAATTATCGAACAACTCCAATTTGCCGAATAAACGCTTCGCAAGTAAAAAGTAAAAAGTAAAAAATTAAGAAGCGTCCTGCGTGAAATAATATTTATCGTCGGAGGCTTTCTTACTTTTGCCTTTTTACTTTTTACTTTTTACTTGCGAAGCATTTACTTTTCAACCGAAATAGAGTTACTATGAATTGCATTCCAAAAAGTAGTTTGAAAGTTTATAAGCCTATTGGTTTTCGGATTTCGATTTACCGAATCAATAGGCGAAACAAACGTAAGTTTTAATCTTTTAATAGAAAAAACGGAGGTAGTTTTTTATGAATTTGCTTTATGGGTTGGTAGCCTTGATTTCTTTTATCGTTGCCGGTTATTTAATTTTATCGGGCGGCGGCGAAAATGCCGCCACTAAGAGTATGACTGCGTTGATTATCGGAATAATTCTGATTGTCGTTGGGATTGTCTGCGGCGGACTTTTCTTGGCAGGTCGAGTTAATAAAACCGAAGACATACACATTACCGAATAATTTTGAAGCGGCAGGTTGAATGAAGTTTTTTGATTAACTTAGTTTCAATCTGTCGTTTTCTCAAATATTTTTTCTTCTATCCGGCAAAGTTCAATCGCTTAAGCGGTTGAGTTGTGTCTGGCTTTTTCTTGCCTTTTTTCCTCAAACAAGTAATTTTCATATATATTTTTTACTTCCGAAGGCTGTTTAGAAATGCAATCGGGAGAAAGTTGCGCTATAATGTTGACTAAAATGTAAAGATTTATAAAATTTATATTTTTGAAGTAAAAAAGCAATGCCAAAGATAGCAGATATACAAGAAACACCCAATCCGAACGCGGTGAAATTTATTTTAAAAGAGCCGATTTCGCACGGCACTTCGCACTCGTTTAAATCGGAATCGGACGCGGAAAAAGATAAAGTTGCGAAATCAATTTTCGACATCGGCGATGTTTTGTCCGTGTTTTATATGGACAAAATGATTACGGTCGAAAAAACGGACGAAGCCGATTGGGATGAAATTTTGCCGATGTTAGCCGTGCCGATTCGCGCTGCCGAAGCGGTTTCAAACGGAAACGGAAACGGCAAAAGCGCGGCAAAAGTAGTTGGCGGCGCAATTGCGGCGGCGGTGAGCGATAATCCGCAAATCGCCCAAATAGAAGAATTATTGGACGAAAGAATTCGCCCGTTTCTGGCAAGCGATGGCGGTTGGTTGGAAATTTTGGATTTGGAAAACAACACGCTGAAAATTCGTTATCAAGGCGCGTGCGGAAGTTGTCCATCGAGCCTCACGGGAACGCTGATGGCGATTGAAAATATGATACGCGAAGAAATTGACGAAAATATCGAAGTTATTGCAGTTTGATAATTGTTAGTTATTAGTTGCTAAAACCTTTCTTCTTTGCAACTAATAACTAACCAATAACCACTAACAAAAATTATTTCTTGACAGAAAAAGCCAAAACAGTTCATAATTCAAGGAGCGGTATTTTCAGCAAAATGCCCGCGCGTCCTTTTTAATTCCAAATCTAACCTTTTAATACCAGCCGAATTTTCCCAGAGTGCTGTGTTGTCTGAAATAACGGAGAAGAAATAAAGATGAATAGTGAAGAACTCGAATTAAGTTTGCGAAATGAATTCGAGAGTTGTCTCAAAGATAAACTTGCCGGAATACGGCAGGAAATGGTTCAATTTCAAGAAAAGGTCGAAGCTGAATTTGAAAAACATAAATCTCAACTTGATGAGGTTTTTCAAGATTTTTCGGCTCGTATCAGCGAAGATAAACCGCTCGATGCCGGTTTCACCGGAACGGTCGTCGAACATTTGCGCCTGGCGCGTGATGAAGGTTCTCGTGTCGCAGTATCGGCGATGGAAAAAGCCGAAGCGATGCAGGAAGAAGCCGAAATTGCCGCCCCGAAAGTCGGAATTCCCGAACTGAGCGCGGCAATCAGCGACATCAGCAGCAAAACTACGCAGTCTTCGATTCTCAAAACCTTGGTTCATCACGCCGGACAATTTACGCCGCGCGGCGCGTTTTTCATTATCAAAAACGAACACCTCGTCGGTTGGCGCGTTTTCGGCAATGAAGGCAAGGCGGATGAACAAACCGTGCGCGAAGTTTTCTTTCCTGTGGCGGCGGAAACTGTCTTGGGCGAATCAGTGCGGTCGTTGAGCGCGGTTGATAGTTCTTACGGTTCTTACACCGATGATTCCATTTATTTGAACAAACTCGATTTCGGACATCCGGCGCGGATGTTTGCCGTGCCGCTCGTCGTGCGCGGTCGAAGCGTCGCGGTTCTCTACGCCGATAACGGAAACGAAGGCGAAGAAATCAACAGCGAAGCATTAAACACTTTGGCGCGTGTGGCAAGTTTGACGGTCGAAGTTTTGGCTTCGGCGAAAACCGTAAAAACCACAGACGAAGAAGTTGAAAAAATTAGTGAAGCCGAAGAAAGCGGTTCGCTTGACAGCACATATATCGAAACGGCGAAGGCGGAAATGCCTGCCGAAGAAATCACAAGCCAAAGCGGATTTGTGATGACTCCGCCCGTTGTTGAAGAAGAAGTTTCGTATCAAGACGAAGCCGAATCTTCCGTTGAAGAAGAAACAGAAGTCGAAAAGACGGAAGAATTTTCCGATCAAACGGAAGAAAATTTCAGCGAACAGGAAAAATCTTCTACTTTCGAGCCGGTGGAAATACCCGAAGAACCGCAAACCGAATTTTCATATCAAGCCGTTGAAGAAGACGCGGAAGAAATTCCCAAACCGCAGATAGAATTTGAAGCGGCAGAGGAAAAAGTCGAAGAAGTTAAAGAAGAATTCAGCTATTACGATACGGAAACCAAGGTTGAAACCGAAGATTATTCGATTCCGGCTGTTAATCAATACGAGGCGGTTAATGATTATCAGTTTGAAACAAATTATCAAACCGAACCTGTCCAATCCTTTAAACCGGCGGAAGAAATCGAAAGCCCGAAGTTAGAATCAAGCGGATTTGAATTTATCGCACCGCAAACCGTTGAAGAACCTGCGCCGGTGCAGAACGATTTCAAACAATATGAAGCTGAAGTTCCGCAAATTGAAACTCCGATTGTTGAAAAGGTTAGCGAGCCGGTTGTTGCCGCAACGCCGAGCAGAAGCCGTTTCAGCGACAGAAACGTAGATTTGCCGATTGAAGTTGGCGAAGACGAACGCCGTTTGCATAATGACGCACGACGTTTTGCGCGGCTTCTGGTTTCGGAAATCAAACTCTATAACGAACAAAAGGTCAAAGAAGGACGCGAAGCCGGCGATCTTTACGAACGTCTGCGCGAGGCGATTGATCGTTCACGCGAGATGTATGACAAACGGGTTCAACCGCCGGTTGCCGCAAGATTCGATTATTTTCATTACGAAGTAGTCAGCACGCTCGCGGAAGGCGACGAAAACAATCTCGGATCGAGCTATCCGGGCGCGGTCGTTTGATTTGATAGAAAAACAAAACCTTCTGAGGATAATCGAATTTTTTCGGTTATCCTTTTTTTATTTGCCTGCGAAACATACGAAAGTAACGAAAATTTGCTTGAACTTTAACTTTTTTTGTTCTTATTCGTATGTTTCGCAGGCAAAAACTCTTTCTGTAACTTTTTATTGAAGCAAAATAGCATCGTAATGCCTCAATAAAAAGTTTTGACTGGAGCGCGAGCGTCCCCGCTTGCAATGAGCGTTGGCTTCCGACGCGAAAAAGCGTTTGATAATCCGACAATTCTAATTTCAAACGAGCAGTAACAACCGCGCCGATAAATTTAAAGTCCGAAATCGCCAACGATTTTTCGCTTCGAAACGACACTCATTGCACGCGGGGACGCTTGCGCTCCAATCGCTGGAACTTTTTATTGAGGGATTACATTAGGGCTATTGCAAAGTCAGACAACAATTGGCTGAGTTATTAAATTTAGTCCCTTGGCGGTAAAAACCTCATAAAATCTCCGTGCTTTGGCAATATTTTCCCAGCCTGTTTTTCGTAATATTCCGATTGCCAAATTGTT
>JANNYB010000099.1:0-14929 GCA_031409875.1 Acidobacteriota bacterium
AAAATCCTTTATCATAAAATTTAACTGAAATTTCAAACCGATTCGACGTTTCAATATTAAAATTGTCATTAAATTAAAGCGGCTGGCGTTTTAAACCGTCTGAGCCGTCAAATTCTATTACTTAAAAGAGCGGAGGCTTTCCAATAAAAAATTATGATTAGAATGGGCAGAAGTTCCGGCAAGGAACAAACGAATGAAGTGAATAATAATGAGCAATCATCGAATTATTATCAATATACGAGCGAAACACAGCCGTCTTCGACGCGGGCGATTTCCGAAAGCGAATCAATGGCGCGGGACATTAAAGAAGGTCGTTTGAGCGGTTTTGTCGGCAACGGCACGGTTTTGACCGGCGAAACGAATTTCCAAGCGATGTTGCGCGTTGACGGACATTTGACCGGCAGAGTTACGTCTGAGAACGGAACTTTGATTATCGGCGCAACGGGCAAAGTTGATGCGAATATTGCGGTTGCGGCGGCGTTGATCAACGGTATGGTCAACGGTGATATTATCGCCACGGAAAAAATCGAACTCGGACGCACGGCGCGTGTGGCGGGAAATATTCAAACGCCGCGTTTAGTGATTGAGGACGGCGCGATTTTGGAAGGAAGTTGTTCGATGACCAAAGCGCGTCAGACAGCGGAAAAACGCAGCACCGAATCGCGTCGCATCGAAGAAACTTTCCAAGAACCGATTCTCGACGAAATTCTCGAAACCGACGACGACGAAACGGCAGAAGCGGCGGCAAATTAAAGTAAAAAGTAAAAAGTAAAAAGTCGAACGGCTTACCGGATTTTTCGGATGGCTGTCCGACTTTTTTTGATGGCTTGTCATATTTTTTTGATGGCTTGTCATATTTTTCTAGTGGCTCATCATATTTTTCTAGTGGCTTGTCATATTTTTTTAGTGGCTTGTCATATTTTTTAGTGGCTTGTCATATTTTTCTAGTGGCTTGTCATATCTTTCTGTGCGGCAGGCATATATTTCTGTGCGGTAGGCATATATTTTTAGGCGATAGGCAGATTTTTTTGAGCGGTATAAAAATTTTTCTTGGCGGGTTGAATATCTTTCAAATTGATTCGGGCGTTTTGCTTTTACATCGTTTCGAGCAATATTTCACATTTTCCCAAACCTTTTCCCACTTTTTGCGTCACGCAAACCGGCGATTACAAGCAACGCAGATTTTCGTCGGCAGATTTGATTTGGTATATTTCTTTTTGTTGGGCATTTGAAAAACGCAAAAATGGAGCAATTACAATACATTAACGAAGAATTTTACGCCTCGCAAATTGTGCCTGAACAATTAGATTTGCTTCTCGCAAACGGTTGGCGGCATTTTGGCGAACATTTTTATCGTTACAGTTTGAATTGGTATCGGGACGAAATCCGCGCCGTTATTCCGCTTCGGATTCGGCTTGCGGATTTTTCTTTTTCAAAATCTCAGCGGCGCGTTTTGAATAAAAATTCGGACTTGCAAAGCATAATTCGTCCGATAGAAATTACGCCCGAAACCGTTTCGATGTTTGAAGTGCATCGGTTTCGATTTGAAGAAAATATTCCGTATTCGATTTATACATTTCTTTCAAACGAACCCGCAACCGTGCCGTGCGAAGCGTTGGAAATGGCGGTTTATCAAGACGAAAAATTACTCGCCAAATCGTTTTTCGATGTCGGCGAAGATTCGATTTCAAGCATTTACGGCATTTTCGCGCCCGAAATTACCGAAAGAAGTTTAGGTATTTTGACGATGCTTCTGGAAATTGATTTTGCGATTAAAAGCGGCAAAAATTTTTATTATCACGGCTACGCTTACGAAGGAAATTCGTTTTACGATTACAAAAAACGCTTTCGCAGTTTGGAAAGATTCGATTGGCACGGAAATTGGGAAAATTTTAGCGAATAATTTTGCAAGCAACGCGATTATTTTTCGTTCTTCAAAACAGAGAAAGTTTTGGAGAATTTTTTATGAACAAATTTACGAATCCGCTTGATAATATTCACGTTGCGTCGCCGTGCAAAGCAAATTGGAACGAAATGGTTGGCAACGAACGCCAACGTCATTGTTTCGATTGCAAATTAAACGTCTATAATCTTTCGGGAATGACGCGCCGCGAAGCCGAAAATCTTTTGATAAATTCCGAAGGCAATTTGTGCGTAAAATTTTATCGTCGGGCAGACGGAACAATTTTGACAAAAGATTGTCCGGTCGGTTGGCGAGCAATTAAAAAGAATGTGGCGCGAGCGGCAACGGCAGTTTTTTCGTTGATTGCCGGAGTTTTCGGTGGAGTTTTTGCTTTTAATAGCGCAAGTTATCAGACAAATTCAACAATGGGCGAAATGGTTGTTGAAACATCTAAAGGCGGCGAATCTTGCGATTTCAGCGTTCCGAAAAAAAACGAAAATACTTATACGATGGGAACGAATGTTGCCACGATGGGAAATATTTCTGCCCCGACAACCGGAACGCCGCGAAATTTAGACGAAACCAGAAACCAAATAAAAAAATCGCGCAAAAATTGAGCAAATTGATATTTAGGCAAATTAATTCTTTGGAACAAAACGAGATTTTTGGTGTCTAACTAACTGGGCAGCAAAAGTTTTACCGGATTTGCATCGCGTTCGGAGTTCCAACTTTAGTTGGGTTGCGCCGCGCTTCGCTGGCGCAAGAGCCAGCTAAAGCTGGAACTCCAAACTTTTCAAAACGCCTCAATACTTTTGCTCACCTGCTTAAATGGAGATTTTATGAAAAACTTTACGAATCCGTTAGAAAATATCAAAATTGCGTCGCCGTGTTCGGCAAATTGGAACGAAATGTATGGCAATGAACGCAAGCGTTATTGCTCAGAATGTAAATTAAACGTCTATAATCTTTCGGATATGACGCAAACGGAAGCTGAAAATTTTCTGATAAATTCGGAAGGTCGCGTTTGCATAAAATTCTATCGCCGCACCGATGGAACGGTTTTAATGCAAGATTGTCCGGTCGGTTGGCAAGGTGTAAAGAAAAGAGTTTCACGAATGGCAACGGCAGTTTTTGCAATGATTACAGGATTTTTCGGCGGGAATTTCGTTTTTAATCAAACATCTTTTGATAATTCCGATTTGACCGGAAAAGTAACCGTTGTTCCTAAAATTATAAAAGAAACCAAGCAAGAAACCAATTACGAGATGGTTGATGGCAGAATCTCAAATTTGGATGAAGTGAAAACTCAAATTAAAAAAACAACGCCAAAGAAAAACTATAAAATGGTTCTCGGACGAGTCGAAAATGATGAACCCGTCAAACTTCAGATAAAATAAACTTTAACTTTGTATTTATTTATTGAAATTTTATGTCTATCAAAAAGTAAGTTGGAATGGCATACATCTTTCCGAAATTTTCGGGCTTTATGCCGGATTGTGCAACCTCGCAATACTGTTTTGAGCCGTCTTTTTTCAAATAAGGCATCATATAAGTTAGAATGTAAGTGCTTTTGTTTAATGGGATTGACATTTCAGATTGACTTCCCAAAAATGTTTTTGTCGCAAATTCTTTCTGATTAGCGGCAACTTTGTATTCTTTTTGCTTTGAAAATCCATTAAACTGAAAATGAAACTTTGCAGTATGTTCCGATGTGATTTTGGTCAAAACACGAAAGGTGAATTTGTCGCTTTTAATCTTAAAATACTCGTCTTCTTTTGAATCAAACACGACATCGGTTTTGGTCAGTTTTCCTTTCACAAACTCTTTGATGGAAATCTGAAAGTCTTTACCTTTCAAGTCATTTCCTGAAAATATCATTTTGTCGAGACCTATATTTTCAAAATAAAGCATACTCATTAAGTCAATGTTTTCAGAGCCGTATTCAGTCCGCATTTTTATATCAGACTGAGCAGAGATGCTTGAAGTTAACCAAATTAATGCAATTACGAGTAAAAGTATTGTTTTCATTTATTTTTCTCCATTTTTTAGATATTTAATTATTCGCCTGTTATGAATAAAACACCGACTACTTGCATTTTATGACAACTATTTGCAACAGATATTTTTGATTGGTTTTTTTGTCTTTGTCTATTAAAATCAAAATAATTTTCCTTGTCCGAGCGTTTTCGTCCATTCGATATATTGTTTCGAGTTAAATTTTTTGCCTGTCGAACCGCTTGTCATATAACGAATTGTGCCGAAAACCGGACGTTCCATCCACGGGCGGTCGTGTTTGCCGAAACACCAGAGAATTCCGGCGTAAGAATTCGGGTTGCGTCCGTCCAAGCAATATTTGTTGTTCAAATGTTCCAAAATCGCAAAGGCTTCTTCGTAGTTGCGCGTCCAGCCGATGACATTTTTCCCCCAAAGCATTCGGACGTAATTGTGCATTTCGCCGGTTTCGACCATTTCGCGTTGCGCCGCGTTCCAAAGTTCGTCGTAAGTTTGATAATTTTCAAGTTGTTCGAGCGAATAAATCGGCGCACGATTATCGTCAATATGTTCGCGCATCGTTTTTTGCACCCAATTCGGCAAACTTTCGAGCGAATCATATTTTTCATTAAATTTTGTAAAGTTATAAGAAAGCTCCCTGCGCACAATTATTTCTTCCAAATATGCGTCTTTCGATGCTTGCGCCGCATCCGAATTTTGAACCGCAAGCGCGATTTCCAAAGACGAAAGAAAACCGAAATGTAAATAAGAAGAAAGGCGCGAACTTCCGTCTTTTTCAGGTTTATTTCGCGCTTCGTCGTAGTTTGTGAGAATTTCTGCAACGAATTTTTTTAATCTTTTTCTGCCGTTTTCCGTGCCGCCGTGATAGAAATGTGAAGCCTTAACCGAATGGTCAATCGCGCATTGTTTTACTAAATTAGCGATATTTTCGACAATCGTTTCAGCGCAATCAATTTTCAAATCATCGGCGCAAACGATTAGTTTTTCTTCTTCAAACGGCTGTAAATATTCGTGCAAAATTCGTTTAATTTTCGGGCGAATCGTATAAGCCGCGTATTCTTCTTTTTCAAACTTCGACATCGGAATTATGCCGTTTGAATCAACCGCATAAACCGGAATTTCAGCTTTTCGGACAATCGCCGCGTTGTGTTTTGGAATAATAAAACACGGAAAATCGTCGGTTACGATTAACGCGGCATCTTTCGCAATTCGCGCAACCGTATCTTTCGGCGAATTTGCGTCTTTTTGCAGATAAAAAATATATTTAATTCCAAGTTTTTCAAATTCCTTACGCTTTTCCTCAACGCCTTCGAGAATAAATGTATGAATTCTATCGCTCGCCCACGGATAATAAAATTTCAAACCTTCATAAACCACGAGCGGCAATTTTCGTTCGTTTGCTTGGCTTATCGCAAAATTCAGCGCGTGATTGTGCGTCGTGCGCTTAAACATCTGCATCCAATAGAGAATATATTTGCCGTCGTTGTTGGCTGATTTGTCGTTTAAAAGTTGGACTCTTTCGCTGATTTGTTTCATATTTTAAAGGTAATTTTTACGCTTTCAAAGCTAAAAACGCAAAGTCAGATTTACTTTCGGAATAACTGATAGCTGATAGCGAATAGCTGATAGCTAAATGTCGGAGATAGTTATTAGCTATCAGTTATCAGCTTTCAGCTATTCCGAAGATAAATAATTTCGCATAAAATTTATGAAAAAAATATCTGTATTAATTTGTGTTTATCTGTGGACAATTTTTCTTTGTCTTTCAATTTCCGCGCAAGAAATAATTTCAATAAATCCAAAGTCCGGCGGGCGCAGAGCAACCCTTCCAGACCTGTAAATGTGGTTAAATTGATTGGTCAACTTAATTTCCATTCAAAATAAAGTTATAAAGATAAGTTAAAAATAATTTCAGGTCGGCAAGGGTTGCTCTGCGCCCGCTTTACTTAAATTATTATGCAAGACAAATTTCGGAAGGCAAACTAAAGTTTGAACTCTGAACGAAACTTTTTCACCGCGTTTCGTGTATAATCCAATCAGTTTCCTAAAATCATTTATTTAACATTTACGGAGGTTTTTATGAGTTTCAGACATTGTGCCAAACTGTGTTTATTTTCACTTTTGGTTTTTTCACTTTTTATTTCAAACATTCAGGCACAGACGTTGCCGAAAGGCGTTGTTAAAGTTACGTCGGTCGAAGGTTTGACCGAATATCGTCTCGAAAACGGCTTGCGCGTCGTGCTTTTTCCCGATGCGACAAAGCAAAATGCGACGGTAAATATCGTTTATTTAGTCGGTTCGCGTCACGAAAGTTACGGCGAAACCGGAATGGCGCACTTGCTCGAACATCTCGTTTTCAAAGGCACGCCAAAACATCCGAATATTCCTGCCGAATTGACTTCGCACGGCGCGGCTCCGAATGGCACGACTTGGTATGACCGCACAAATTATTTTGAAACTTTTGCCGCAACGGATGCAAATCTCGATTGGGCTTTGGATTTGGAAGCCGACAGAATGGTCAATTCCTACATCGCCAAAAAAGATTTGGATTCGGAATTTTCCGTCGTCCGCAACGAAATGGAATCGGGCGAAAACGATCCGTCGGGCATTTTAATTGAAAAAATTATGGCGACGGCGTATCAGTGGCACAATTACGGCAAAGACACGATTGGCGCACGTTCGGACGTTGAAAATGTGCCGATTGATCGCCTTCAAGCCTTCTACAAAAAATATTATCAGCCGGATAATGCCGTTCTCGTCGTTGCCGGAAAGATTGACGAAATGAAAACGCTCAATCTGATTCAGCAAAAATTCGGCTCGATTCCGAAACCGACTCGTGAACTTCCAAAAACTTTCACGGTCGAACCGACGCAAGACGGCGAACGCTCGGTTACGGTGCGGCGCGTCGGCGATTCGCAATATGTAATGGCTGGCTATCACGTTCCGCCCGGAGCGCACGCCGATTATCCGGCAGTTTCGATTATGAACCGAATTTTGGCGGACGAACCTTCCGGCAGACTTTACAAAAACATCGTCGAAACAAAAAAAGCGACGGGCATTTTTAATGTCGCGTTTCAAAACAGAGATTCGAGCTACACGATGTTCGGCGCGGAATTGAGCAAAACACTTTCGGCTGATGCGGCGCGTGATGCGCTTTTGCAAACCGTCGAAACTTTCACGAACACGCCGCCGACAAAAGATGAAGTCGAACGATTTAAAGCCGCAAGTTTGAAAAATATCGAACTTTCGCTCAACGATCCGAATAATTTAGCAATTCAACTGACGAATTGGATTTCACAGGGCGATTGGCGACTTTATTTTCTCTACCGCGACCGCTTGAAAAAAGTTACGGCGGAAGACGTGCAGAGAGTTGCAAAAACTTATCTCAAACAATCGAACCGCACACTCGGCACGTTTGTTCCGACCGAAAAACCCGAACGCGCGGAAATTCCGAAACTCGGCGATAACGATATTTTGGCAATGGTCAACGATTACAAAGGCGATGCAATTGTCGCGCAAGGCGAAGTTTTTGACCCGACACCGACAAACATCGAAGCCCGCATTCAGCGTTGGACAATCGGCGGCTTGAAGGTTGGTTTTATGCCGAAGGAAAATCGCGGTAATGCCGTATTTATGCGGCTTAATCTGCGTTTCGGCGATGCGAAAAGTTTGATGAATCGCTCAGTTGCCGGAAATTTTGCCGGACAATTGCTGATGCGCGGAACGACGAAACACACGCGCCAACAGCTTAAAGACGAACTCGACCGCTTGAAAGCACGAGGATTTGTCGGCGGCGGCGCAACAAATGCAGGCGCATCAATGGAAACGACACGCGAAAATTTGCCCGAAGTTATCAAACTCGTCGGCGAAATGTTGCGCGAATCAAATTTTCCGCAAGCCGAATTCGACCAACTCAAAACGGAAACTTTGACCGCTCTCGAAAACGAACGAAGCGATCCTGAAAGTATTGCGTTTCGTGAAATAAGAATTGCTTTTAACAGCTATCCGAAAGGTGATGTGCGAAACGGAATGACGTTAGACGAAGAAATTACCGCCGTTAAAGCCTTGACTTTGGACGACGTGAAGAAGTTTTACAAAGATTTCTACGGCGCGTCCGTCGGTGAATTTGCCGTCGTCGGCGATACGGACAAAGCAACGGTTTCAAGTATCGAACAGGTTGTCGGAAACTGGAAAAGTCCGGCGAAATTTGAAAGACTTCCGGCAGACTATTTCGATGTTGCGGCAATCAATAAATCGTTTGAAACGCCCGACAAATCAAATGCCGTCTTCGTAGCGCGTTTGAACGTCAAAATGCGCGATGACAATCCCGATTATGCGGCGTTCACAGTCGGAAACTTGATTCTCGGCGGCGGATTTTTGAATTCGCGTTTGGCAACGAGAATTCGTCAGAAAGAAGGTCTCAGCTACGGTGTCGGTTCAGGTTTTAATGCAAGTTCGCTCGATGAAAGCGGCTCGTTTAATGCCAGCGCAATCTACGCGCCGCAAAATGTTACCAAACTCGAAGCCGCATTCAAAGAAGAAATCCAAAAGGTTGTAACCGAAGGCTTTACGGCTGAAGAATTTGAACAGGCAAAACAAGGCTGGATTCTCAATCGTCAACGAAATCGCGGCAACGACGGTGGTTTAACACAAACTTTAGCAAGTTATTTGTTCTTAAACCGCACGTTTGCTTTTGACGGCGACATCGAGAAAAAAGTCCAATCGCTGACACTTGCCGAGGTCAACGCGGCAATGAAAAAATACTTAACGCCCGACAAAATTTCCATCATCAAAGCCGGAGATTTTGCCAATGCAAGTAAGAAAGTAACCAAATAGAAATCTGATTGATTTCCTAAAATCCAAAGTCGAATTTTCAAATTTTCGGCTTTGGATTTTTTTTTATTCGCCGTTAAACTCTAAACAGAAATCTGGAATCTGGAATCTGGAATCTGGAATCTGGAATCTGGAATTTGGAATTTAATATCTTGGATATAATAATCGGCACGGCAGGACATATTGACCACGGAAAAACTGCACTCGTCAAAGCGTTGACAGGAGTTGATGCAGATAGATTTCCCGAAGAAAAACTTCGCGGAATTACGATTGACATCGGTTTTGCCGAACTCGATTTGGGTGATTTGCGAATCGGTTTCGTTGATGTTCCCGGACACGAAAAATTTGTCAAAAATATGCTCGCGGGCGCAAGCGGCATTGACGTTGTTTTGCTCGTTGTCGCGGCGGACGAAAGCGTGATGCCGCAAACTCGTGAGCATTTTGAGATTTGCCGTTTATTGGAAACGCAAACGGGTTTGATCGTGCTGACGAAAACGGATTTGGTTGACGAAGAATTGCTCGAATTGGTGAATTTGGACGTTGCGGAATTAGTGGAAAATTCGTTTTTGCAAGATGCGCCCGTGATTGCCGTGAGCGCGAAAAACGGCGATGGAATTGATGAATTAAAATCTACTTTAAAGACAATTTCGGCAAACATTCCCGCACGAAAAAACGATTCGATTGCGCGTTTGCCGATTGATCGCTCATTTACCGTGAAAGGTTTCGGCGCAGTCGTTACGGGAACGCTTGTTTCAGGCGAAATTGCGGAAACAAACGAGTTGGAAGTGCAACCGATTGGTAAAAAAGTTCGTGTTCGCGGACTTCAAACGCATAATAAAACTGTCAAAAACGCGCACGCCGGACAGCGAACTGCCGTCAATCTCGGTGGCATCGAACACACCGAAATCGAGCGCGGAATGGTTTTGACGGAAAGCGGAATTTTGCGCCCGACGCAGATTTTCGATGCGGAAATCGAAGTTTTAAAGACAGCGAAAAAATCTCTCAAATCGCGCCAAAGAATCCGCGTTCATCTCGGCACGATTGAAGCACTTGCGCGGATTCAAATTCTTAACGAAACAGGCGAAATCAAACAAGGCGAAAAAGATTTTGTGCAAATTCGGCTCGAAATTCCGGTAATTTGCGTTCCCGAAGAAAGATTTATTTTGCGCTCGTATTCGCCGCAAATGACGATTGCGGGCGGAAGAGTTTTAGATAATTCTGCGGTAAAACATCGCCGCAAAGACATTTTTGAAACGCGAAAATACCTGCAAAATTTAATCGTAGCGGACAAGTCGAAACAAATAAAACTTTATCTCGAAACCGCCGAAGAACACGGCGCGAAATTTAATGATTTGCAAGCGCGAACTGCTTGGCGCAAGGAAATTTTGCAAACTGCGATTCGTGAAAATGTTGAAAAAAAAGCAATTATCGAAGCCGAAAGTTTTCTGATTGCGCGAACGCCGTTTGATAATTTGAAGGTGAAAACCTTGGCGGAAATTGAAAATTTTCACAGAAAAGAACCGCTTGCCAAAGGAATCGGACGCGAAACTTTGCGCGAAAAAATCTTTGCACATATTGCGCCGGAAATTTTCAAAACCGTTTTGGAAAATCTCTCAAAAGAAAACAAAATTGCTGCGGAAAAAGATTTTGTCCGCGCCGCTTCGCATAATTTGGAACTTTCAAACGAAGAAAAAATCTTGCGTGAAAACCTCGAAAAAATTTATAAATCGGCAAGCCTCGAAGTTCCCAAACTCGAAGACGCTTTGGCGCAAGCGATTGAAAATACGAAACTTACACGCGAACACGCACGAAAAATCTTTCAACTTTTTTTGAATTCGGGCGAAATTGTCAAAATTTCGGACGAGTTTTATTTTCGGCGCGAAATAATAAACGAACTAATCGAAAAACTGAAAAATCACGCCGCAAAAACTTCTGACCGATTGATTGATGTTCCGACGTTTAAAGATTTGGCGGGAATTTCGCGTAAATATGCGATTCCGCTTCTCGAATATTTCGACCGCGAAAAAATTACGCGCCGCGCAGGTGATAAACGTCTGATTTTATAACATTTAGAGCGATATTATCACCTATCATCTATCAGTTATATAGAAGAGGTAATTTTTTCACATTCTATATAACTGATAGATGATAGATGATAGATGATAGGTGATAGATTAAAAGTGTTTGCGTTGTTTGATGTATAATTAGTTATGACCGAAAAACGCTATACGAACGGAGAAATTACGGTGGTTTGGAAGCCGGAAACTTGTATTCATTCCAAAATTTGTTGGAAAAATTTGCCCGAAGTTTTTGCGCCGCGTGAGCGACCTTGGATAAAACCCGAAGGTGCGGAAACCGAAAAAATTGCCGCGCAAATTGATAATTGTCCGTCGGGCGCGTTGTCTTATTTTTACAACGAAACGGGCGAAGAAAAATCGGTAGAAAGCGAAGCAATTGTTGAAGTTATGCAAAACGGTCCGCTTCTTGTTTATGGCAATTTAAAAATCAAAGATGCCAACGGAAACGAAACCGAAAAGCACAAAGTTACAGCATTTTGCCGTTGCGGTGCATCGGCGAACAAACCTTTTTGCGACGGTTCGCACACGAAAATCAATTTTCAAGGATAAAAAATGGCAATTATCGGCATCGTCGCAATCGCAAACAATTTCGCCATCGGCAAAGACGGAAAATTGCCTTGGCATTATTCGGCGGATTTGAAATTTTTTAAAGAAACTACGCGCGGAAATGCTGTCGTGATGGGCTTTCACACTTGGCAATCAATCGGAAGACCTTTGCCGAAGCGTTTGAATATCGTGCTTTCACGCGCAAATTCGATTGAACATCAGCCGAATGCTTTGCTCGTGCGAAGCAAAGAAGAAGTTTTGGCTTTGGCGGAGTTTTTGAAAGGCGATTTATTCATTATCGGTGGCGCGAAAACTTACGAAAATTTTGCCGATGTCATTGAAAAATGGATAGTTACGGAAGTTTCTGATGAAGTAATAGACGCAGATACTTTTATGCCGAAAGATTTTTTGGACGAGTTTTTATTGCAAAAGACAATTGAATTGGAAGATAATCTAAAAATTAAAATTTATGAAAAACTGCATCAAATGTAACTCCGAAAAAATTATTCCTAACGCGCGGGTTTTAGACGAAGGTCAATATGCAAGCGGTTATTTGAAGATTGCGATTGACGAAAATCCTGAGGCTTTTTTCTTTAAAGATAGAACTCTTAATGATGTCAAAGTTTCCGTCTGCGGAGATTGCGGTTTTATTGAATTCTACGCAGTATCGCCGCAGATACTTTATGAGGTGTATCAAAAAATGTCGGAAAAGCAATAAATCAGGAGGAAAATCTATGATGGGCGGAAAAAGTTGGGATGAATGGATTGAAGAATATTCAGAATCGCATCAAAACAAAATTAATCAAATAACGCATAAAATCGGGATTCCGATGATTGTTTTATCGCTTTTGCTAATTCCTATTTCGTTTTTTGCGGCGGGATTTTGGCGGATTTCGCTTGGTTTATTTGTTATCGGTTGGATTTTGCAATTCATCGGACATTATTTTGAAGGCAAACCGCCGGAATTTTTCAGAGATTGGCGTTTTTTGCTCGTTGGCACTCGTTGGTGGTTGAAAAAGACTTTCGGTTAAAAAAAAATAAATGAGAAAATTTCTAACGGCGAAATGGCTTGATTTGGTGATGGCGAATTATGCAGTTGAACCGCAAATTTTGCAGGAGTTTGTGCCGCCGGGAACGGAGCTTGATTTGTTTGAAGGTAAATGTTTTGTAAGTTTGGTGGCTTTTAATTTCTGTGAAACACGGGTTTTAGGCGTTCCGATTCCGTTTCATATCAATTTTGAAGAAGTTAATTTGCGGTTTTATGTCAAACGCGAAACAGATAACGAATTAAGACGCGGCGTGGTTTTTATCAAAGAAATCGTGCCGCGTTTTGCGATTGCATTTGTGGCGCGAACGCTCTACGGCGAGCCTTACGAATGTTGGAAAATGAGCCACGCAAAAAGCGCAAAAGAAATTGGTTATGATTGGCAAAAAGGCGATTGTAAAAATAGCGTGAAAGTTGAAATCGGCAATAATTTAGGCGTTCCGGCGGAAAATTCTCAGGGCGAATTTATCATCGAACATTATTGGGGTTACACGAAACGCGGCGCAAACCGCACGGACGAATACAAGGTCGAGCATCCGAAATGGAATCTTTTCGAGGTGAAAAATTTACAGATAGATGTTGATTTCGGCGCAACTTACGGCGAAAAATTTGCTTTTTTGTCAAAGGAAAAACCGCAATCTGTCCTTCTTGCCGAAGGTTCTGAGATTGCGGTTTATAAAGGCGCGAAATTAAAAATCTGACCGTTTATTTATATTCAAACTCGAACGGATAATCCTTCATATGGTCAATTAATCCGCCTTCTTTGAAAATAACGTCGGTTACAATATTCAGATTATATTTTCCGGGCGGCAAATCAATTTCGTCGTATGGCATAAAGAGTGTTGCGTCCTCATAAACTGCCGGATCATAAGCCGGACTCATCTCTTGATAAAGCGCAAGCGTTCCGTCAGAACTCTTATATCCGTCGGTGTCCGAATAGATTTTGCCGCCACCTTTTTTCTCGAAATAGAGCGCGAGATAAGACGGAACTCCTTTCATTCCATAGACTTTATAGCTGACGTGAATCTTCATTCCTTTTCTGCCGCCTTCGGTTACGTTGTAATCAATCGACATTTTTTGCACCGAAGCCGACATTCCGCTCGTATTTGTTTTCGGAGCAGGCGTTTCTTCCGTATCAGGCGATTTTGTCGGTGATTTCGTCGGTGATTTCGTCGGCGAAGTCGAAGCCGATGACGAAGCCGATGGCGACGGACTCGAATTCGGCGTTGGTGTCGGGTTCGGTTTAACAAACATATTGTAGCCGATAACCGCTGCGCCAGCCGAAAAAATCAAGAAAAGAAGTGCCGCAATGCCGCCGACGACGAGCCAAGTTTTACCTTTTTTCGGCGCAGACGGCGGAAGATTTGAAAATTGCGGCGGATTTTGAAAACCGCTCGATTGTTGCGGTTGCTGCGGTTGTTGGAAGTTTCCGCGATTGCTCACTTGCGTTTCCATCGTATTGCCAAAGTTCGATTGTCCTTGTCCGCTCTGGCTGTCGCCGCCGAGATTGACGACCATCGGCGCATCCGGCAAAGGCGTTCCGCACTGCAAACAAAAGCGCATCGAATCGGCATTATCATTATTACAAGTTGGACATTTTTTCATTTTGGTTTTTTAGCTCCTGATATTTTAAAGACAGTATTCCGTGAAGTGTTTTGCCGTTATCATAACTCAAATTCGCTTTTTGGAAAAGCGAAAAGTAAAAAGTAAAAAGTAAAAAGTAAAAAAAAATCGCGTTAGAAACGAATTACACACATTATACGGCGGAAATTTCGATTTTTTGATTTTTGCTTTAACGCTTGCGGGGCGTTTTCGATTAAACTGATTTGAAAGAATTACGGATGAAAAACCAGCATTTAATTTTAGTTTTAGACATTGGAACTTCGAGCGTTCGCGCCGCGCTTTATGATTTTGACGGCAATGTTTTGCCCGAAACTTTTGTTAAAAACGAACGCCAATTAACGGCAACCGACGACGGCGGCGCGGAAATTGATGCGTTTGAAGGCTTAAAACAACTTGAAAATGCGATTGAAGAAGTTCTGAAAAAAGCCGAAAACATCGAAGGCGAAATCGAATATGTGGCAACTTCATCATTTTGGCATAGTTTGGTCGGCGTTGATAAAAACGGCAAACCGACAACGAAAATTTTCGGTTGGGCTGATACGCGAAGCCGTGAATATGTGGCGGTTTTGAGAAAAAAATTAAACGAAAAGGAAGTTCATAATCGAACCGGCGCACATTTTCATTCGAGCTTTTGGACGGCGAAACTTCTTTGGTTAAAGCAAGATTTTCCCGATGTTTTTGCGAAAACAGATAAATGGCTTTCGTTTAGCGATTTTATTGCGCTGAAATTTTTCAGCGAAGCAAAAACCAGCGTTTCGATGGCTTCGGCAACCGGAATTTTTGACATTCGTTTGAATGATTGGGACGAAAAGTTGCTGAAATTTCTCAAAATCAAACGTGAAAATCTGGCGGAAATCGTCGCGCAGGATTTGCAAACTTTTCAGTTAA
>JANNYB010000100.1:0-81129 GCA_031409875.1 Acidobacteriota bacterium
GAAATGCCGGTAATGCCGGGCGTTTTGCAAATTGAAGCTCTGGCACAAGTCGGCGCAATTCTCGCGCTTCGTGAATTTGAAGACCGCGCCAACAAAATACCGTTTTTCAGCGGCATCGAAAACTGCAAATTTCGCCGTCCCGTTGTTCCGGGCGACACGCTCGAACTCGAAGTCATCGCGCTTCGCATCGGAAGCAGAGTCCAAAAAATGCAAGGCTACGCCCGCGTGAACGGGAAAATCACCGCTGAAGCACAAATTATGTGCGTCATCGGCGACCGTCCTTAGTAGGTAATTAGTAATAAGTAGTAGGTAATTGGTTTTCTTGCCTATTACCTACTACTTATTACCAATTACCTGCTACCTATTACCAAAATGTTTATTCATCAAACAGCTATCGTCAGCGAAAGCGCGGAAATCGGCGCGGATTGTTATATCGGCGCATTTTGCACGGTTGGCGATGAAGTAAAATTAGGCGAAAAAGTGCGATTGGATTCGCACATTGTCGTTGATGGCAATACGACAATCGGCGACGAAACGCACGTTTTTCCGTTTGTTTCCATCGGACTTGCGCCGCAAGATTTAAAATACGGCGGCGAACCGACGGCGGTTGAAATCGGCAAACGAAATCACTTGCGCGAATTCGTAACGATTCATCGCGGCACAATCGGCGGCGGCGGATTAACCAAAATCGGCGACGATAATTTGCTGATGGCACAAGCGCACGTCGCGCACGATTGCCAGCTTGGAAACGAAATCATCATGGCAAACGCCGCAACGCTTGCCGGACACGTTGAAATTGATGATAAAGCCAACATCGGCGCATATTCCGGCATTCACCAATTCTGCCGCATCGGGCGCGAAGCCTTTGTCGGCGGTTATTCGGTCATCGTCAAAGACGCGCTGCCATTCGCCATTTCACAAGGCAATCACGCCAAATGCTACGGACTGAACCGCGTCGGAATGCGGCGGCGCGGATACACGAAAGAAACCATCGAAAAACTCCATCACGCCTATCATTTGCTCCTCAACGCGAAACTCAACACGACGCAAGCCGTCGAAAAAATCAAGTCGGAAATCGCCGATTGTGCCGAAGTTGATTTGTTGGTAAATTTTATCGAAACCTCAAAACGCGGTGTAGTGAAATAAAATTATGGCAAAAATTATCAATGTAAAAGGAACTGAAATAACGATTGTTTCTAAAAATGACGAAGATTATATTTCTCTGACCGATATGGCTAGAGCCTTTGAGGATAGTGAGCAACTGATTAAAAATTGGCTTCAAAACAAAAATACAATCGAATTTTTAAGCGTTTGGGAAAAAATAAATAATCCGAGTTTTAATTTGGTGGAATTCCACCAAATTAAAACTGAAATAGGCTTAAACAGATTTATTATGTCTGCTAAAAAGTGGACAGAAAAAACAAATGGAATTGGATTAATTGCCAAAGCCGGACGTTACGGCGGAACTTACGCGCATAAAGACATTGCTTTTGAATTCGGAACGTGGCTCAGTCCCGAATTCAAACTTTATCTCATCAAAGAATTTCAGCGTCTTAAAGAACAGGAAAACGATTTACAGAAACTCGATTGGCAAGTAAAAAGGACGCTCACGAAAATCAATTATCAAATTCACACGGATGCAATCAAAGCCAATCTGATTCCGCCGAAAATAAGCAAACAACAAGTAGGAATTATCTATGCCAGCGAAGCGGACGTTTTGAATAAAGCATTATTCGGTTTGACGGCGAAAGAATGGCGCACGGCAAATCAAAAAAATAATGGAAACATTAGAGATTATGCAACGGCTCAACAACTGGTTGTATTGGCAAATTTAGAGAGTTTGAACGCAATGCTGATTCAGCAAGGTTTAGAACAAAAAGACCGCTTGGAAACTCTTAACAATATCGCCATTTCGCAAATGCTTTCGCTGACACAAAATCCGTCTGTCAAAAAACTTTCCCCGAAAAAATGAAATACGGACTCATCGCAGGTAACGGTCAATTTCCTTTTCTCGCTGTCGAAGGCGCGAGGAAAGCGGGCGTGTCTTTGTCCATTGTGGCAATTAAAGAAGAAACCGATAAACGCATCGAAGAAGTTGCGGAAAAAGTGATTTGGGTTGGCATCGGGCAACTTGGAAAGATGATTTCGTTTTTCAAAAAAGAAGGCGTTACAAAAGCCTTGATGTGCGGACAAGTCAAGCACGTTCAGATATTTAGCGGAGCTTTTCCTGATTGGCGAATGGCAAAAATGCTTTACAATCTGCCGCGTCGCAATACGGATTCGCTCATTGGCGGAATTGCCGACGAACTCGCCAAAGATGAAATCGAATTGATTGATTCGACGTTTTTTATCAAGGACAGACTTGCACAAGAGGGCGTTTTATCAAAACGCAAGCCTGATTCAAACGAACTCGGAAACATCGAATACGGCTTAAAAATCGCCAACGAAATTGCGCGGCTCGATTTAGGTCAGACGATTGTTGTTCGCGCCAAAGCGTGCGTGGCAATCGAAGCGATGGAAGGCACGGACGCAGTAATTAAACGTGCCGGAGAACTTGCGAAAGGAAAATTGACGGTTATTAAAGTCGCCAAACCGAATCAAGATATGCGTTTCGATGTTCCGGTTGTCGGCGTTCCGACAATCAACACGATGATAAACGCCGGCGCAACTTGTCTGTGTCTGACACCGAATAAAACTTTGATGTTCGACAAAGAAGAAATGCTCAAACTCGCCGATTCGCATAAAATTTGCGTTGTCGCTCTTAATGAGAACAAGGAGCAGTAGCGACTTGGCTTCTTTTATAAATCTTACCCGTTCGCTATCGCTCGTGGTTCTCATTAAAAAAAGAAACAAATCCTGCCATCATTGCGTAAGAAAAAATAATTCACCGTTGCAAGACGCGGGAAACGCTGAGTTTTTTTTTGGTAGTTTTCATCTCGATATATCCTTCTATTACTATTTTTCTCTGAGTCTTCTTCGTTTTGCAGCGGTGAATGCTATCTTTCGGAGAACATTAATGAGAAAAAATTTACTTGCACTTTTTTTAGTTTTTACGTTTATTGCGCCTTTTTCCGCCTTCGGGCAAACGGCGACCAAGAAAAATTCGCCCGCGATGAAAGCGGCGCAGGAAATAACCGCCAAACAACTGAGCGATTATCTGTATTTTGTCGCTTCCGACGCAATGGAAGGACGCGACACGCCTTCGCGCGGATTGGATGTTACGGCGGAGTTTATCAAAATGAATCTTTCGCGCTGGGGTTTCAAACCTGCCGGAGATAACGGAACTTTCTTTCAAAAATTCGCTTTGCGCCGCGAATCTATTGACACTTCGGCGACTAAGTTAATTGTTGAAAACACGGAGTTTGCGCTTAATGAAGATTACTTTCGTCTGAGCGGAAACGCGGCAACGGGCAATGTGCCGCTGGTTTTCGGCGGCGACGGTTGGATGATTAAAGCCAAAAATATTGACGCGCTTTCCGGCATTGACGTAAAAGGCAAAATCGTCGTCGTTGCCGGAAACAGACCGGATTTTTCACAGCAATTTTTGATTCCGCCGCCGGTCGGCATAACGCAAGCCGATCTCAAAGGCACACGCGGCACGGATTGGGCTGATTCGGTCAGCAACGCGCAGGAAAAAGGCGCGGCAGGCGTAATCGTTATCGCTCCGGCACAAATGATGGGCTTTTGGGAACAAGCCAAACAATTTCTCGGACGCGGCACGATGTTTCCCGAAAAACTTCGCGCCGACAATGTTCAAGCACCGAATCCGATACCCGTAATGCTCGCTTCGCCGAAAGTCAGCAATGCAATTTACGGTGCAACTTTGCCGAAATCTGCCGGAAATTTGAATAAAACCGGAAGTTTGAGCGCGAAAACAATAACCGAAATGTTAATGACGCAAAACGTCGTGGCAATTTGGGAAGGTTCGGACAAGGTTTTGAAAAATGAATATGTCGCTATCGGCGCACATTATGATCACGTCGGAATGAATCCAAATGCTAAAGGCGAAGATAAAATCTGGAACGGCGCGGACGACGACGGTTCGGGAACGGTGGCGGTTTTGTCAATCGCCGAAGCCCTTGCGAAATCGAAAGTTCGTCCGAAACGCTCGATTCTTTTCGTTTGGCACGCGGGCGAGGAAAAAGGTTTGTGGGGCAGTGAATATTTTACGAAATTTCCGACCGTTGACCTTTCAAAAGTCGTTACGCAGCTCAACATTGATATGATCGGGCGAAGCAAAAAAGATGGCGACACGAATCCGAAAAACAAAGAACTTTCGGGACCGAACGAAATCTATACCATCGGCTCGAAAATGATGTCAACACAACTTGGAGATATTACAACGAACGTCAATAATTCGTATTTAAAACTAAATTACAACTACAAATACGATGACCCGAATGATAAGAATCGTTTCTTTTTCCGTTCAGATCATTTCAATTATGCCCAAAAAGGCATTCCGATTGTTTTCTGGTTTGACGGCGAACACGAAGATTATCACGGCGCAGGCGATTCGCCCGACAAAATTGATTATGAGAAAATGGAAAAAGTTACCCGCACGATCTTTCTGACAATGTGGGAAATTGCCGACAGCAAAACTCGTCCGGCAGTTGATAAACAGCTTCCGAAGGAATTAACCGGACGTTAATTTAAGGGAAAAGGGAAAAGGGAAAAAGGAGAAGAGTGGAACTCATTTTTCCCTTTTCCCTTTTCCCCTTTACCTTTTACCTTTTACCTTTTTATTTTCGTCAAACGATAGGCTTCGGATTTGCTCAAACCGAATTCCTTCGCCGCTCTTTTGAGTGCGTTTTTACTGTCTAAGCCTTCCGTTTCGAGTTCGCCGATTCTTTCTGCAATGGTTTTAGAATCTGTAATTTGTAATCTGTAATCTGAAATTTCTTCGCGTTCGATTACTAAAACAATCTCGCCTTTCGTCGGATTTTCCGCAAACTTTTCCACCAAATCATTTAGATTTCCGCGAACGGTTTCTTCGTGAAGTTTCGTCAATTCGCGCACGACGGCGGCTTTTCGATTTCCTAAAACTTCGGCGCAGTCAATCAGACTTTTAGCAATTCGATGCGGCGTTTCGTAAAAACAAATTGTTGCGGGAATTGACTTTATCTCTTCCAGACGCTTGCGCCTTTCGCCTTTTTTCGACGGCAGAAAACCGCCGTAAAATATCGAATCCGTCGGCAAACCCGAAACAATCAAAGCATTGACAAAAGCCGCCGCGCCCGGAATCGGAACGACTTTTGCAGAGATTTCCACAGCTTTTTCCACAAGTCGAAAACTCGGATCGGAAATTCCCGGCGTTCCCGCATCGGACACGACAGCGATTGATTTTCCCTGCAATAAATATTCCGCAAATTCGGCGGCGCGTTGATGCTCGTTGTGTTCGTGAAAGGAAACGAGTTTGTTTGAAATATTATAATGATTCAACAATTTGCGCGTGTGGCGCGTGTCTTCGCAAGCGATTAAATCTACTGTTTTCAGTATTTCCAGAGCGCGAAGCGAAATATCCTGCAAATTTCCAATCGGTGTCGCAACCAAATAAACAGTTCCAATCATACAAACAAATTACAACGGAAGAGTAACAAAAGTAAAAAAGCCTGAGCGTTTAAAAACTCAGGCTTTCGGGATTAATTGTCAGAACAGCGAGCGGTAGCGACCTGTTTCAAACATCAAGCAAGTCGCTACTGCTTCCTGTTCTGACAGTTTTAGAAAGGAAGTTGAAACGGCGTAAAGTTTTGCCAATCGTCATTGCGGTTGTTGTTGCGATTGTTGCGATTGTTGCGATTATTGCGATTATTGCGATTGTTATTATTGTTATTATAAGCATCGGCTAAAACACGCAAATCTTGGCGAATTTGATTCCATTCATTTTGAACTCTGTTATCGAGCCGTGCGCGTGAAATAGCGCGGTCGAGCTGTGAACCGAGTTGCAAAACGCGGCGAACTTCGTCCGAACTGCTGTTATAATCGCGGCGATTATCATAACTATCGTCCAAATCTTCCGTCGCATTACGAAAATCTTGCGCCAATTCGTTGACCCGATCTTCGCGGTTGCGGTCGTCATAACGACTGTTATCGAGAGAGCGGTCAATGGTTCGTTCAAATTTTTTGGAACGATTTTTCAGATTTTTAACGGTTGCTTGTAAGTTGCGGTTATTGCGATTGTTTCCGTAATTATCGTTATCACGGTCATTGCGGTCATTGTTGCGCCATTGCGCGGAAGCGATTGCGGGAAGAGCCAAAATTAACAAAGAAAAAGCGAAAACTGCTGCTAAATTTTTAATACGATTCATTTTATTTCTCCTACTCGAAAGTTTATTTGATATGCCCGATGTTTTACGTCTGAGCCTTGGGGCAGAGCTGTCGTTTAGAGTTATAGCAATCATCGTGCCATTAAGAAAATAAAATTGTTTGTAGATTTTAAGTTGTTGGATTTTTAGTAGTTTAGCAAAGTTATTATAATCGTAAAGCATTTACGGTCAAATAAATTCGTATGCTTGAGTGTCCGAAATGGTAAGTAGTTTGACGGAGATAGTCGAGTAGGCAAGAAAATAAAACGGAAGAAAAATCAGCCGCAGATTAACGCGGAAAAACGCTGATTTTTTTTTGATTTATCCGCGTTTCTCCGCGTTAATCTGCGGCTAAAAAAAGATTTGCAAATATTTATGTTTCCGGCAAGGCAATAAAATCAACTTCCGTTAATTCGTCCAAAACCGTCAGCAAGCGCGTGTTTGGATTAAACGAGAATTTTTTCGCGCTGACGGTCAAAACATAACTTGCGCCGACCTCAATTTCTTCAAAACGGTAATATCCGAAAGTTGTCGAACGCATGGAGCGGATTTCGCCCGTGGCGGTATTGGTTAAGGTCAAAATTACGTTGCGAATTCCGTGTCCGTCCGCTGATTCGACTTTGCCGCCGATTGAAACCGTAGCCGCAGTCGGACTCGAAACCGTCAGTATTCCGTTAGTTCCGGTAATCGTTACCAAATCGGCGTTGTCGTTGGAAGCATTGACGTTTGTCAGTGCCAATGACAATGGTAACGCCGGTGCATTTGCCGCGACATTGAAGGTTATGGTAATCAAAAGTTGGTTATTTCCTGCGGCAATTTCGCCGATATTCGGGTCGGTGCTTCCCGGCAAATTGTTCGGAAAAGTGTCCACCGCGCAATTTAGTCCGGTGGCGATTGCAAAGCACGAACGAACTGCCGCGCCCGTATTTCCTGCGCCGATTACGGGATTCAAAAGCCTTGTGTTGTTATAATTCAACCTAAATCCATATCCGGCTTCATCGCCCCGCGCATCAACACGAATATTCACCGTAACAGGTTGTCCGGCGGTGGCAACGGTTGATTGAACGCGCAATTCGCGCAACGCAATTCCCGAATTTGGAGAATCTGTTTTGGCGGAAGGCATAAAATTGCCGCCTTCGGTTTCCGGTCCATCGGCATTTTGTTGGGCATCCGTGCCGTTTTGATAGCGGCGCGTTTGGATAATGTCGTTTGACGCGATTGCGCCGTCGCCGAAAGTGGCGCGTGGCGCGGTGTCGGCGCGTTGAAATTCGTTGGTTTCCAAATCGGGAGTTGCCGTGCCGTTAAAAAATCGGCGCACTAAAATCACGTCATTGGAAAGAATCGAATCATCGCCCGAAGGTCGTCCGGCGACATCGCCTTCTACGCCGACATCATAAACAACCGGAGTCCAAAAACCGGCAGTCATCGAAAAATCGCCGCCGCTGGAGGCATTTGCCGCGACGGTTTGCCCAACGGTCGTGTCAACCGAAAAATCGCCGCCGCTCGATTGTTGCGTGCCGCCCGCGACAACGGATTTCGTAATCGTAAAACTGCCGCCGGTTTGCGCAGGAATGGTTGTTATCAATAAAAACAGTATTAATAACGCCGATTTAATTTTTTGTATATTCATTTTTTTTCACATCCTTTTAATTTCCGAAAGTTGCTATGACGTTCGGCGCGACTCTGACTTTAACCGATTGATTGTAAGTTCTGTTCGGAAACGCGCAGTTATCCAAGACCCACAAAGTTCCGCCTGCCGGAGTGTTTTCCAAGGCTTCAATCGGATCATTGTAAGGACTCAGAAAAGTTCCGAAATGGAAAATACCGACGGCATTGCAGTTGTAAAACACCCAATCGTCATACGGATAAAGAAACGACAAAGTGGCGCGGTCTAAAACACTCAGGTGATTGAGATTGCCGCCTTGCCCGATTAATCCTTGCTGATTTTGATTCGGCGCAAGCACGGTAATAGTTTGTGTGCCGTCCGTCGGGCAATTACTACCTGTGGTGAAGGCGCATTGCGAATAGTGCATCACCGAATCGAAATCATAGACACCGTAATTTTCGGCATCGCCTTCGATAACGAAATTGTTGTTGAAGATAGTGCCGTTGCAACCGCCTTGCACGTTGTTACAATTGACTTGCACGAAAGTCCCGCGGTCGGCTCTCGATTGTTCGTGATAAAAACCGAGACAGTGCAACAATTCGTGGGCAATGATAAATTGATTGCCCCAACTGACGATGTTGATAATCTGCCCAAAGCCGACCATCCCCACTGCCGAATTGTTGACCGTGGAGCTTTGAATGTGAACGTGAAATGATAACGGGAGGCAAAAGTTTGCGAAGCACTGCCGAAATTCAACATTCGCCGTATTTTCCAAGAGTTCCATCGCGCTAATCATAAGACTTTGGTTTGCCTCTGAAACATTGGCATCAAACTCAAACGGAATAATCCCGTCAGTCCATAAATTAGTGCGATAAGTTGCTTGCGGAGCCATATCCGCCGGCTTTTGTCCGCGTAATATCGCTCTGACAAACTCGGTCGGCATCTGAATATCGCCGTCAATCAGCGAATAACCTTCCGTGATATTAGTCTTCGGAGCGGTTTTACTTTTTTGCGCGTAAGTCGTTGCGGCGCAAATTAAAAGCAAAAGAACAAAAATTTTAATTTTATTTTTCATCACGATTTTTCCTCCTTTTTACTACTGCAACGTAACCAAAACCAGCACTAAACCTTTGCCCGATTTCAATGCGGTTAAAGCCTTGCCGATAATCGCGCCCTGAGCTTTTGAAAAGTTTGTAACTTTCATCGCGTGTCCGGCAGTCGCGGATGTCGTCAGCAAATCGCCGGTGTTAATCGGTTGCTGCGTGGCATCGCAATAAACCCAAACGCGCCCCGATAAAGCGACCGGCATCGAGTTTTCCGCGTCATTCAAATTCGGCAAAATCATCCCTGCCGCGAGATTGTTTGCGCCGCTGATGACTCCTGCCACGCGGCGATTGTAGGCGGTGCGGGAGATGGAAAGTTTTCCGGGTTGGAGCAGGTCAATGGCGACGACCATTCCGGGTTTGACCGTTTCAGTAAATTCAAACTTTTCGGCGAGGTCAGAACCGCCTGTAATTTGAAGAATGCTCGTTTTCATCGTTCCGACAACTTCCAATTTTTCGGTCGGATTGGTAGTTCCGATGCCGACATTGCCATCTAATTTAATGTTGATGCCGTTGGTGCTTGACATCGCGCCCGCGCCTGTTCCGGCGAGCAGTTTAAGAGTTGTGCCGTCAAATCTGATGTCGGCGCGGTTTGTGCCGAAGATTGACATTCCGCTTTCTCCGCTCGGTGTTCCGAATTGAACTTTGCCGCCACTTCCGCCCGTCGTGAACAAAGTATTTCCAATCACTTCCAATTTTACGGTCGGCGTTGATGTGCCGATTCCGACATTGGCATTAAAGCCCAAAACTAAAGAATTATTCTGCGAAACCACCGCGTTTGCGCCAATTGCCGTGGCGTTGAAAAGATTGCCCGCGCCGACATTTGCGTTTGAACCGATGATGGTATTGTTACTGCCCGTATAGTTGTTGATACCGGCAACGCGCCCGAAAAATGTGTTGTCATTTCCGGTCGTATTATCTCTGCCCGCTTGCGTTCCGAAAAAAGAATTGCTGTAACCGGCGGTGTTTTGAAAACCTGCCGACCTGCCGAAAAAGGCATTGCCTTCGCTCACATTATTGTAGCCCGCCGAAACGCCGAAAAATGAGTTGTTATTGCCGCCGGCGTTTGCTTGCCCGGCGAATGCTCCAAAGAAAGAATTGTCAACTCCCGTTGAGTTACCGATTCCTGCTTGCCGCCCGAAGAATGAATTTTGCGTGCCTGTCGAATTATCTCTGCCGGCTTGGGTTCCGAAAAATGAATTACTAGAGCCGGTGGTGTTTTGAAAACCTGACGATCTACCGAAAAAAGCGTTGGCTTCGCCGGTTGTGTTATTAAAACCCGCCGATGTTCCAAAAAAAGCATTACCGTTGGAGGTTGTGTTTCCGCCCGCGCCGACTCCGACAAAAATATTGTCTGTGCCGCCTAATTTCAATACCGGATTTCCGCCGATGCTGTATTGCGTGGCGGAATTGAGGCTGTTGACTGAAAGAGTTCCGCCGAGTGTGCCGTTGCCGGAGATGTTAAAGTCAGCAGTCTGTTCCGTTGTCGAATTATTAATAAAATCGCTTCCAACGGTTGCCGTCGTAACGTATTCACTCGCGTCCAAACCGCCGAGTTTGTTTGAATCGAGCGCAACATCGGCTTGCGCGGCAGACAAAGAGCGAATTGCATATGGCGACGAAGCAACTCTTTCGCGTGGAGTTAAAGTCGTGTAATTTTCACCCGCATTTCTTCGCACGGCAATTTCCAGAAAAAGGTCGTTACCCGTAAAAATGCTTGCGCCAAAATCGAGCGATGTGCTAAAAACGCCGTTTGCCGCAATAACGGAAACGTCCGAAAGCGTTGCGCCGATTTGATTGCCGCCCGCCAGCGCGTCAAATAGTTTGAATTCCATCTGAACAGTTCCGTTAGACGGATTTCCGTTATCGTTTAATTTGCCCTGATAATTAAACGCCGTCGTCTGTGCGAAAGCCGCCGTTGTCATCAAAACGGCAACCGCAAAAGTAATAAAGATTCTTTGTAAAATAGATTTTCTCAACATAATTCTTGCCCCTCGACAGTTTGGTAAAATTTGAACTATTTAATTCTTACGCAGTTCGGGCAGGCAATGTAACTACGAAGGTATGCGGGTAAAACAGCAGAAGTGGGAAAGGAAACCTTGTCAGAACAGCAAGGCTTCAATAATAAAGTTAAAATCTCAAATTAGGTTGTTTTGGGTTTTGTCGCTGAAAGTGACGAACATTATAGCCTAGCGAGAATCGCTAGTAGTTTGCGGCAAATCATTCGCTCGCTGAAGGCGAGCAACAATCTCCACGCTTTTTTGTTCGTCGCTTTCAGCGACGGAAGTCATTATCAATACTGACCTAGCGATTCTCGCTAGGCTATAATGTCGGTCGCTTTCAGCGACAAAGATTTGAAAACTTTTATTTTTCAGACGAGTTGTTCGCGCAGGGCTTTGGCAACGGCTTCGGATTTCGAGTGGACTTGCAGTTTTTCATAGACGTTGCGGAGATGAAAAGAAACGGTGTGAACGCTGATGTTTAGCTGATAAGCGGCGGTTTTGTAGCTGTGTCCTTCAACGAGCATTTTGAGCAATTCTTTTTCTTGCGGAGTTAAATGATACTCGGCGTTTTTGGGCGGCGTGAAGTTTTGAAACAAAGTAATCACGCGCCGCGCAACTTCCGGCGACATCGGCGCACCGCCGGCTTTGATTTCGCGCAAAGATTCGAGCAGTCGCGCCGGTTGCGTATTTTTGAGCAAATAGCCGCAAGCACCGGCGCAGAGAGCATCGAAAATCCGCTCGTTGTCGTCATAAACCGTCAGCGCAAGACACGGCAAATCGGGAAATTTCTCGCGCAAAATTTTTATTCCGGCAATGCCGTCCATTCCCGGCAAACCGATGTCTGTCAAAACAATATCGGGCTGTTCGCGGCTGATATTAATGATTGCTTCTTCCATTGAACGAAAGCGTCCGGCGCACAAAAAGCCGTTCGTGCCGTTAATCAGCATCGCCAAACCTTCGCGCACTTCGCGCAAATCTTCGATAATTGCAACTTTTATAACAACCATCGGCGGCGTTTGATTTTCTGAAATATTCGACATCGTTTCAGTCAGCATCAGACAAGTGTAAGCTAAATAATTCGGCTTGCGCCCTACCAAATTATGTAGGTGAGCGTTTAGAGTTCAAACTTCAGTTTGCTCTTTCCGCCGCGCTTCGCTGGCGGAAACACGCTGAAGCGTGAACTCTGAACTATCGCCACGACCAAGCGGCGGTTTTTAGTTTAAGGTGCATAACGATTTTTGTTCCCGCGCCTTCGATTGAATCAATTTCAAGTTGTCCGCCGCAATCTTCGGCGCGTTTTTTGATGTTCAGCAAACCGTTGCCGTCATATTCCTGCGTTGCATCAAAGCCGATGCCGTCATCGCCGATTTGCAAAACCAATTCTTTGTCCACAAAAGCAAATTCGATTTTGACGGCGGCGGCGTTTGAATGGCGCACGATGTTGTTGATGGATTCTTTGAAAATCAGATAAACATTGCGCCGGATATTCGCGTCGAGCTTCAAATCAGTCGCGGGTGTGGGCGCAACAAACTCCAAATCAATCTCGCGGCGTTCTAAAATTTCTTCGGCATATTGTCTCATTCGGCGCGTCAATCCGATTAAACTGTCTTTTTTCGGATTGATTGCCCAAACAATATCGCCCATTGACGAAACCGATTCACGCGAAATTTCGGCGACCGAGCCAAACAAATTATCTTTGCCGTTGGCAACCGAATTTTGGTCTAAACGCTGTTGCGCGACTTCGCTCAAAATTGCAATTTTCGTCAAATTCGCGCCGATGTCGTCGTGCAAATCGGTCGCAATTCGCGTCCGCATATTGGCGACTTCGAGCAGACGCGACACGCGGAAACGATAAAGACTGTAAATTACCAGCGCAGTTAAAATGAGCAACGCGGCAATAAACCACCATTTTTGCCAAAACGGTGCGGCGATGTGAAACGATATAATTGCCGGATTTTGACTGTAAATTCTATCGGCAGTTTGGGTGCGGACTTCAAAGCGATATTCGCCCGCCGCGAGATTGGCAAAATTTACCGTGCGTTCATCTGTCCGCGTCCAATCCGATTCGCCGAAACGATATTCATATTTCAAACGCTCGCCGAGATTTACTCCCAAACCGAGAAATTCAACCGTAATTTGTCGCTGGTCGGAATCTAATTCAAGCGGCGCAATTTCTCTTTCTCCAAGAACTGAAACTGCTTGCGGAACGCCGGACACACGAACGCCCGTAATAAAAACACTCGGCGGTTCGCGCTTTCGCGGCGGTTCGGGAACAAAACGCGCCAAACCATTCGGCGTGATGAACCATAAATTATTCTTGCGGTCGCGGTAGGTCATTTGCACAGTGCTATTCGGCAAACCGTCGGCAGTCGTAAAATTTTCAATTTGTCCGGTTTCCGGTGTCAGACGATCTAAACCGCGCCCCGTGCCGATGTAAATTCTTCCAAATTCGTCTTCGGTAACGCACATTGCACCTTGCGTTGAAAGTCCTTCGGCGGTTGAGTAACGAACAAAATTCAAATGCTCCGCACTTAAATCTTCCAATTTCAATAATCCTGCGCCCGGTTTGGCAAGCCACAAATATCCTTTGCTGTCAATAAACAAATCATTTGTCGCGCCTGGCGGAACACCGTCCGCTTCCGAAAAAATCTTAAATTGTCCGGTGCCGTAGTTGAATTGAATCAACGAGTAATTATTTTCGCTTGTCCCAATCCATAAATGTCCGTTTCGATCTTCGGCAAAAACTAATGCGAAGCGATTTACATTTAAACCGACCTCTTTCGTGTAATCGTGCCAGACATTGGCGGCGCGTTCCCAACGCCACAACTCGAACGCCTGATTGGTGGTCGAAATCCAAAAATCACCGCGCGAATCTTCAAAGAGCCGCTCAATCTCACGCTTTTTCCCGCCGACAAAGATTTGTTCGGGAGTTGATTTCGCTAAATCTTCAAACTTCGCCGGACGCGGAAAATGAAAAAGTCCTTGTAAGCTCGGAATCCACCAATCACCCGCGCTGTCTTGCCGGACGGTTTGCTTAACTCCCGAACCGAAGTATTTTATATCCGGCGGGAAATTCGGTTTGACTAAATCAAATCTTTCACCGTTAAAACGGCTGATTGTGCGCGTGTTTCCCGGAAGGTTGCTAACAAAAAGTTCGCCCGCCGCATTTTCAAAAATTGAATTTAAGTGTGGCGATTCTATTCCATCCGCGTCGGTATAAGCCGTAAAGCCGTAACGCGCCAGTTTTTTTGCGCCAATTCGCGTTCCTGTCCAGAGATTGCCGTCTTTATCCTCGGTTAAAGCCCAAATTTCCGTGTCGGTCAAATCGTTTTTTGCCGTGTAAGTTTTGCAAACCGAATCACCTGCGTTTTCGCCCTGCCATTTGCATAATCCGCGAATCGTCCCAACCCACATTTGTCCGTCATTTGTTTGATACAAAGACGAAATCCATTCAGCAGGCAAACCGTCTTTAACGTCATAATGCCGCTCGACGACTTTTTGATTTTTGGTTGGTTCGCGGACAAGCAAACATAAGCCCGCACCTAACCCCGAACGCATTCCAACCCAAATGCGTCCGTTTTTGTCTTCAAGCAGATTTTCTATATTTTTCCCCGGCAAACCGTCCGCCATCGTAAATTGTTCGACTTGTCCATCAGGTAAAATCCGCAGTAGAGCATTCTCAAAAGTGCCGATCCATAAATTCCCGCGACTATCTTCCAAGATTGCATCAATCTCTAAAATGTCGCCCGAAGGCTTTATTAAATTTACTTCTTCAAGTTCATTTTGCTCGTTTAATTTATAAAGCCCGTCGGTCGTTCCGGCAAAAAGTTGTCCGGCTTTATTTTCATATAAAACTAAAATACCGGCGGCTTTCGGATTTTTCGGCAGATAGACGCTGAAAAATGGATTGGACGAATTTTGAGTTTTATCTTCGCTGTTGTAAGGAGCGCGAACGCCTTTCGGATTTAGTTTTACCAAACCGGCGTTGGACGCAAGCCAAATGTCGCCGCCGCGCGTTTCCAGAAAATCATTAACTTGTCGAACCGGCAAACCGTCGGCAACCGTGAAATTCGTAAAGGCGTAACCATCAAAACGCGAAACGCCGCCCGGCGTGCAAAACCATAGAAAACCGTGCGAATCCTGCTTGATTTTGTTAATAAAATCGCGCAACAAACCATCGGCAACCGTATAAGTTTTTATCGGCAGACGCTCGGCAAAAAGTGGAATTGCAAAAAGCAAAACAAAAATGCTCCAGCCAAAAAATGCGCCGCCTTGCCGGATGATTTTATTTAATTGCTCGAATGACATTGCTCGTCTCCGCTTTTGTAATTCTTGATTGACAGGCGAATTATGACACTTGAAACAATTCTTGACAAGATTATTTGACTGCCGACAGTTAAATCTATTTTTAGAATATCAAATTACAAAACTCTTGCATTCTGATAATTTATTTGGCAATGCGTAATTGTGCGGAAATCATAAACTACTTGGATAATATAGCCGTTGCTAAGTGTGCCGTGATGCACAATTACGCATTGAGTAGCAAAGTCTTAGGACACAAAATAGACACACAGGCAAAACGAAAACATACGAACTTTTTATTTTTGGTAAAGTTCGTATGTTTTCGCTTTGATGTTTTGTTTAACATTTTAGTCCGAATTTTCCGATTTTGCGCTTGCACCGCTTCCGAGCCGGAACGATGGAACGCCAAAAACGCAAAATTTCTGAAAAAGTGTTAAACATTTTCCGTGATTCGACGGCGTAAAAAGCGAAAGCTGAATCACATTTCAATAAGGAGAATATATTATGAGCAGAAGATATTATAAAAGACGCGAATGCAAACTTTGTGGAGAGACAAAACATTTGATTTGTTTGGAACATAATACCTTTGTCAAAAGAAAGAATAACTATCTGCGACCTTTTAGACGCATTAGGTATTACTTCCGAAAGTTTTATTTCGGCGTGGCAAGAAAACTTGGATTCGTTGATTAAATGATGAATGAATTTGATAAAGAAATGGCAAGGTTAAGACATCGTTTAAGTGAATTACAAAGACGAAAGACGAAACCTAAACGCCAAAAGGTTAAATCAACTCGACCAAAAGGCAGACCGCGAATAGACAGCGAGCGAATCGAATTAGCGAAAGAACTTGCTCAAACTCGTCCTTTGCCTTTGGTTGCGTTGAAACTGAATATCGGTTTGAAAACTCTTTACAGATACGGCATCAAGCGCAAAATCTTAGATGCCGAAAAAGAATTGAAATCAAGATGTGATTCGCCGGACGAATTAAGTCCGGGAACAATCACAGATTGAGAGATTTTTTCACTTAAAGCAACGGCATTTTTGCCGATGTCTGCGGAAAAGAATTCTTTTTTCAAAATTATTTTTCAAGATAATTTTATTCATTTTGGCTAATAGCGAAAACCTACGAACAAAGCGAAAAGACAAATGTTATATTTCAAACTTTTTAGAATGAATGATTTAAATGTAAATGCGAAAACCTACGAACTTTATTTTTTATAAAAAGTTCATAGGTTTTCGCACAAGTCTTTTATTATCAAATGGTTATAGGCTGTTGACTTGCTTATTGTTTTAATGTAAAAACTGATAGCAATGATGAAAGATAAAGAATTCATTACGCAAAAAGAAGCATCAATAATTCTTGGAAAGACTTTGAATGCAGTTCACAAACTAACAAGTAAAAATTGTTGGCGAACTAAGATTGAATACGAAAAAAGAGTCATTAATTTGGAAGATGTCTTGAACTACAAACCAAGAAAAGTAGGCAGACCGCGAAAAGAAAAGAGCGATGATTTATTTTGACAAATGAAAACTAAACGGAATTTGAACACATAGCCAAACAGGGTAATAGACAGCAAAACAACACAAAAACAGCAGACTTTTTACTCAAATCATCAGATTTTTATGAGCGAATCACGGGAAACATTGCCGAAGAAAAAGAAAATATCAAGGAAAACTCTAACGGGTAAAGCCGAAAGATTAAAGTTTAAGAAGTTTTCCCCCGAAGTTACTGAAAACTTCTCAAACTTGCGTGTCGAAGCAGACTTTGAAAATTCGGAAAAAACGCTTAGAACGGAAAAACTTTCGGTAAGCAAAAATAATTTAAGGCGTTCAAATGTTTCAGCAGAGTTAGCTTTGAGAGTTTTTACTTTGTTGAGTCGGGGTAGAAAACCGAATGCGAAAATGCTTGTTCTATTACTTTTGCAAAGGAAGTTCCTAACTTGGAATGAGTTGAAATCTTTGGAGAAAAAGCAGAAAGTCGGAAGAAAACCGAAGATTTTGAATAAAGAAACGGGCGAAATTTTGAATATGAAAGAGCCTTTTAAGACAATTTGCGAGTCTTTCAATCAAGGGAAAGAGCCGGAAGAAATCAGAGAAATCGTTATTATTTCCAACGAAACTAAAGTGTTTTTTCCTAAAAAAAGAACGCCAAAAAGCAAATCTGAAATAATTTCTTTCATTCTTCGTATCTTACGGAGAAATAAGGACTTCCTGACACGACCATACGGACAGAAATAATTTCTGTTCGCGTAACTAAATTAAAGGTGTATTTTTGTTCGTCTGATTTATTTTATAGTTCATTCAAGTAGCCAATGGCTATGAATTTTAACAATAGGAGATTTTAATTTTATGGCTAGAAAGAGCGAAAGAGTGATTGACCTCGAAGAAGCGATTTTGAACGCAGTCGAGCAAATTGACACGGGCGATCAAAACCGCGTTGGGCTTTTGGAAACTTTGGACAACATTCGACAAATTTTAGAAGTCGGCTACGGTGATGATTTTGAAGATGACTTTGCCGAAAAGATGGGCATAGAACTCATTGACGAGGAAGACGAAGACGAAATCGAAATTGAAGACGAATTTTAGACAGACAGGCTACTGCTAAAGCGAAAATATAGGAATGCAATGTTACCTAAATGCGCTCTTATATTTTCACTTTATATGAGGTTAAAATTATGAAGAATATAACTTTACTGGCTTATGTTGCCTTTGGCTATCCTATTAACTCGCCATATTTTGAAAATCAAATCAGAAATGCTTTAAACCGACGAGGATTTCAAGTTCGTAGTATTAATATAGGGGGTTCACCTGATGGAAAGAGTCAATTTTCCTACCTTCAAGAGCGATGGGGTTACTACATCACTATTCGCTTGAGAGTCCCAAAGAATTTTTCAGTTACGAATGTAAGAAGCAATGTAGTTGCTGTATTGGCATCTTGGGCAAAAGTATCGGCAATTTCTGCACAGTTGGGAGAAACCCAAAATGTTGAGGCTGAAAATAAGCCCGAAATTCTTGAAAGCAATGTCGAAGTAATTGAAGAATCAGAAGAATCTTTCGATGATTCTTGGCTTTGGGCGTTAGGTGGATTCGCGTTAGGTTGGGTAGTTACGAGAAAATAAACTCACATCAAAAATAGATTTGTGAGATGAAAAAATAAAAGGCTTGTCGTGTAAATGTTTTGGACGACAACACACGACAAGCCCCGCAAAAGAAAAAAGCGATGTTAGTAGCATCGCCTATCCCGTCCGATTTGATTCGGACACAACGCCGATAGCGCGGCGATTGTGATAAAAATATATCACAAAACGGAGCGCATCGGCTAGAGAAATTGCCGATGTTTTTTTATTTTTCGGCAAAAAAGTTTAGCCGTGAATGATCGAGCGGAAAAATCCGCCGGTTATTCACAAGGAAAAATAATTATGAATTGTGATAAAACAATGCTTTCCGTTGGTCAAATAATCAAAAGCAAAGAGTTTGAGCGCGAAGCTCCCGAAGGATTTAATTTTGCTATTCGCAGAGCAGAGCGCGAGAAAAAACGCAAAGAAAACCAATCCGCAAAAGTCAATAAAACCACAGACAAAAATATCAGTTTGGCGAAGTAAAAAGCTATGCAAAACACTTCGCCGAATCAAAAGCCGAAACTGTCTTTGATTGAACGCCAAAAGAATAAAAATCTTGATGGCGAATATATCAGTAGAGTTTTGCGCTTTTCTTCCGATAGCCGTTTAGTTCAAGGGCTTGCGGATAGAATTTGGGCGTGTAATCAATACGCGAATCTTTTTACGGCAAACGATTTGCACAACGAAGACGGCGAATGTTACGACGGGCGCGGTCAACTTTGGGCGTGCAATTCTCGGCTTTGTCCGACCTGCACGGGCAGACTTGCGAAACGTAACAGAAAAATCGCTCGGCACGTTGTCGAAAATGAAAAGTTATTTGTCGGTGAACATTGGTTTTTTATTACTTTGACGATGCCGGATTTATCTCTTAAAGATTTGGCTTTGTTGGATTGTCGAAAAGTTATCAATTCCGCGTGGCGAAAGTTTTCACGGTCAAAATGGTTTAAGGACGTTTCGCGTGGCGGAATGAAAGACGAAGAATTTACCGTAGGCGAACACGGACAATATCATTATCATCTGCATTTGTTGGCAGTTTGCCGGAATCGCATCACGTCAAACAGTTTTCAAGAAATCCGCTTTGAATGGACGCGAGCTTTAGAAAAGTCTTTTCGTGAACACGGCATAGACTTTCAATGCCATACCGCAGACGGCTTGGCAGTTTGCCACGTTCAAAAAGTTTGGGACAAAGAACGGTCAATTAACGAACTGTGTAAATACATTACCAAGACAACCGATTGGGCGAAAATACCACAGGCGCAATTAGCCGATATTGCCGTTGTGAAGCGTTTTCCGCGAATGTTCGAGGTTTATGGTATCTGCAAGGAAACAGCGAAAGAAATTCGCGCAAAATCGAAACGAGCCGATGAACAAGACGCATATCTTGATGAGAAGAAAATAACTGACAGAAACGCCGAAGATTCTGAAACTTCATCCGAAGACGGAAACGAAAATATATCTGACAGCGAAAAATTAGAAAATTCGCATTCACCGCCGAATAAAAAACCGACTTGGCGCGAATTATGCCGAATTCTTTCACGCGAGGAATGGTTAGAGCATCTCGAAAAGGAAATTTCCAAAGTTCAAAGCTACCGACAAAGGCAGTTGAGGGAAAAGTTTGCTTTGGCTTCGTTCAGAACATTGGACGGAAAGACATTCTGACCTAAAAATTTTGGATCGAACATCGTCAAAAATGCCGATGTCGTCGAACATCAATAAATCTAACCGTGATTGTCCGGGCTGAAAGTTTCGGAGCTTGTTCACAGCAAAAGAGCGTTTAAGGGTTATAAATCAACTCGAATATTGAAAGCATTTTATTTTGTCCACTGATTTAATTTTTGTTGAAGTGTGAGCAAGCGCGTTATTTTTGCGGTCGCTGATTCACAGATGTTTTTAGCTGAAGTATCGGCATTTCTGCCGATGACTGCCGGTAGAAAATTATGACAGCCGAAAAAGCGGAAAAACTATGTTTGATACTTCGCCAAGTCCGCGAAATGCTGAAAGACGCGCTTGATAATCTCGAAGCCATTGCCGAAAAAGCCGTAATGCTTTTTGTTGATGATGATTCGGAGCGGAAACTTTTGTCGTCTTCGGTAGCGATTGAAAATCGTTTATTGAATAAAAAAGAAATTGCCGAACGCCTTAATGTTTCCGTCCGAACGATAAGCGAATTACAAAATGAAGGCTTGCCAATAGTGAAATTAAGAAAGCGAATTTTGTTCGATTATAACCAAGTTCTGCTTTGGGCGAAAGAAAAAGACATCAAGGGTTATCGAAAAAATAATTTGCGTGTAGTAAAATAATCACGCGCAAACACTTAGCAACGGCAAAAACTAAAATGTGAGGGCGCAAAATGTCAGTATTTCAAAGAAATGGTCATTGGTATTTAAGTGTAACGATCAACAAAAAGCGAATCAGAAAGGCGATTAAGGAAGCCCGAACTAAACGGCAAGCCGAAGCCGCCGAACGCATTTTAAGAAACGAAATTTTTGAATATCGTTTTGGCGTTGGCGGTCAAAAGTTATTTTTTGATTTTGTTGAAAAGAGTTATAAACCTTACGCAAAGGAACATAAAAAAGGCTTTTCGGTAGAATTTTCTACCTTAAAAGTCTTGTCCGAAAAATTCGGCAAATGTCGTCTTTGCGAAATCACGCCGGAAGAAATAGAAACCTTCAAACGACAAAGAGCGTCAGAAATCACTATACGCGGAACAAAGCGGTCAAAAGCTACGGTCAATCGTGAGATAGCCGTTTTGTCGGCAGTTTTCAACCTTGCTAAAGACTTTGGCGAAATCAAAGAAAATCCTGTTAATAACGTAAAATACTATACGGATTTGCCGATGCGAGAACGTATCTTGTCAGAGATTGAAGAAAGAATGTTATTTAAATCAATCGCTGATGATGTTCAATTCAGTCGGAAAATCGAAATTTTGCTTTACACCGGATTAAGACGCGGGGAACTTTTCAAGTTAGAATGGCGCGATATTGATTTAACCGATGGTTATATTTACATTCGCAAAGAAATTACAAAGACAGGAAAAGCGCGAGTTATTCCGATGCTTTCAAATGTCCAAAGAATTTTTGAATTATTATTAATCGAAGCCAATAAAACCACCGTCCTTGAAAAAATCTTCTTCGGTTTGGATTCACAAGCAAATGATTTTTCCAGCAAGTTTCGAGTCGTTTGCAATGGCTTAGGTTGGAAAGATTTAAGCGTTCATTCTTTACGTCATACTTTCAGCACACGAGCCGATAAACTCGGAGTCGGCGCATTTGCTCAAAAGGCTTTGCTCGGTCATTCAAAACTTACGATGACAGACCGCTACACGCATCTTTCAAAAGAAACATTAAAGTCGAATCTATCAAGTTTTGAAACTTATATTGACGAAAAAAATGAACCTGAGTGCAAACAAACATTCACGGAAAAGACGCAAAGAAAATAGCTTTGTCGTTAAAGATTTGATTCTATTGGACTTGGAAAAAGAATGAATTTGATAACTTTACAAAACTCTTACAATTATCAGCGTAAAAACCTGTTAGGCTTAAATCAAGGCGTAATCTCCTCGCCGAAATTTAGCGATTAAAGGAAATTTTTATGCAGAACATTATTGAATCGAATCAAACGAATTCTAAAAAAATACAATGGGGAACCGTTTTTGGCGTAACCGTTTTTCACGCTTTGGCAGTTTGGGCTTTGTTCACGTTTAGTTGGCAAAATTTGATTGCCGGTTTCGTAACGTGGTGGATTGCGGCAAGCTGGGGAACAGGCTTGGGTTATCATCGGCTTTTCACGCATCGCGGATTTAAAGTTTCCAAACCGATGGAATACTTTTTTAATATTTGCGGGTCGCTCGCAATGCAATCGGGCGCGATTAGTTGGGTTACGACGCACCGAATTCATCACGCTTTTACCGAAACTGAAAAAGACCCGCATTCGCCGCGTTTCGGAACTTACTGGTCGCATATCGGCTGGATTTTTCGCGGCACGGCGCAAAATCAAACAACGGCGACAATGCAACGCTACACGCCGGATATGATGAAGGATAATGTTCATCGCTTTTTGAATAAATATTATTGGATAACGCCGGTTGTTGTCGGCGCGATTTTGTTTGCTGTCGGCGGTTTGACGATGGTTTTGTGGGGAATTTTTCTCAGAACCGTAATGGCTTGGCATTTTACTTGGCTCGTAAATTCGGCAACTCACTTGTGGGGAACACGCCGTTTTGAAACACGCGACGATTCGCGCAATAATGCGCTCGTTGCGCTCGTAACTTTCGGCGAAGGCTGGCATAACAACCATCACGCGCATCCGCGTTCGGCAAATCACGGCGTGGCGTGGTATGAATTCGATGTCAACTACATTCAACTTAAAGTGTTGGAAAAACTCGGTTTGGCGAAGGAAATCTACGCTTACAACCACAAGGAAGAAGAAGATTTGGTCGTTGACGCTTTGCAAGAAGCCGCCTGATTTGAGAAAGATAGAAAGCGAGAAAGCGAGAAAGTGAGATTGTTGAACTTAAAACAAAATCTCCCCTTCTCGCTTTCTCACTTTCTCCCCTTCTCGCTTTCTATCTTTCTATTCTAAAATCAAGAAATGCGCCGTCGAAAAGCTGTCATCTTTTTTCTCGTTTTCGGTATCTGCCTTGTTGCTTTGGCGGTTGCGCTGAATGTCGGATGGATTTTGCTCAATTTGCGCGAAGTCGTGCTGATGGTTTTGGGCATCGTTTTTTTCGCGCTGATTATTACGGGTTTGATTTTGAATATGATTTTTCTCGTGCGCGAAATCCGCCGTAACGAACAGCAAGACGCTTTTCTCAACGCGATGACGCACGAACTTAAAACGCCGATTGCTTCGATCAAACTTTATCTCGAAACCTTGAAAACGCGCGATGTTGCCGAAGCCAAAAAGCACGAGTTTTACGACATAATGCTCGCCGACAGCAATCGGCTTCTAACGACTGTCGAACAAGTTTTGCAAGCCGGAAGCGCACGCGAAAATCAAAGACTATTAAATATTTCGGAAATCGAAATTAATAAACTATTAGCCGAATCCGCCAAAATCGTTCAAACGCGCTATAATCTCGATGAAACCGCGATAAAAGTTGGCGAATCTGCCGAAGCCGCGATAATTTCCGGCGACAAATCCGAACTCCAAACCGTTTTTATCAACTTGCTCGACAATGCCGTTAAATATTCCGGCGACGAACCGAAAATCTACGTCCGCGTCAAAAACACCAACGAAAAAAAGGTCGAAATCTTCATCAAAGACAACGGTATCGGCTTGGAATCGAACGAACTTAAAAGAATTTTTAAACGATTTTATCGCGTTGGAAACACTTCAACACAGGAAAAAAAGGGAACAGGCTTGGGACTTTTCATAGTCCATTCAATCATCAAAAAACACGGCGGAAAGATTTCCGCCGACAGCAAAGGCGAAGGAAAAGGCAGCACGTTTATTGTGCAATTACCAAAGTAGTGAATAGTAAATAGTAAATAGTGAATAGAAAGTTTTGCTCACTATTTGCTATTTACTATTTACTATTTACTATTTACTATGAAAATTTTAATTGTCGAAGATGAACGGCACATTGCCGACGGTTTGCGGTTTAATTTGGAGGCGGACGGCTTTGAGGCGCAAAACGCTTACGATGGCGAAGAGGCTTTGCAAATCCTTGAAAATGCAGAGTTTGACGCGATTGTTTTGGATGTGATGATGCCGAAAAAGAACGGTTTTGAAGTTGCCAAAGCCTTGCGCGACGCGGAAAATTATACGCCGATTTTGATGTTGACCGCGCTCGGAAAACCCGAAGACGTTTTGCAGGGATTTGAAGCCGGCGCGGACGATTATCTGGCAAAACCTTTTGATTTGGCAATTTTTTCGGCGCGTTTGAACGGTTTGCTCCGGCGGCGCGAATGGTTGCAAAAAGAATCGAAAACGCCGATTTCAAAAGAAATTTTTATTATCAACGGCAAAACGATTGATTTTGGAAATCTCGAACTCGAAAGCGGCGCGGAAAAAGTTCATCTGACATTGATGGAAGCTAAATTATTGCGATATTTAATCGAACACGAAGGTCAAGCTGTTTCACGCAAAACGATTTTGGAAAAGGTTTGGGATTTGCACGAAGACACCGACACGCGGGCGATTGACAATTTTATCGTGCGCCTTCGCAAACTTTTGGAAGACAAACCCGACAAACCGAAAATTCTCCAAACCGTGCGCGGTGTCGGTTACAGGTTTGTCGGCGGTTGAATTTATTAGGTTTTGGATAAAGTAAAAAGTGGTAGAAATTTGCAGATTTACAAATTTCTACCACTTTTTTTTTTACCTATTTCAGTTTTTAGAAAATAATCCGCAAACCGAATTGAACGCGACGGCTGCTCAACGCAACGTCTTCATTATTGCCAAATGATGCGCCGACGACTCCGGCGTTTTCGAGCAATAATCCCGGCAGAGATGCTCCGGCGGCTACGCCAAAGCCCGAATTCGGGGTGTTGAAAACATTGTAAGCCTCAGCTCTGAATTGAATTTTGACGGTTTCGGTAATGTTCGTGGTTTTGAACACGCCCATATTCATCTGATTCAAAACTTTACCGCGCACGCTGTTGCGTCCGGCTGTTCCAAACGGCGTTCCGAAGGCGAGAGCCGCGCCCGGACCGTTGAAAATAAACCGCACATCACCCGGCGTTACCGGCGTTAAAATACCTCGATTTAAGTCGTTTAACAGATAAAATCCGGTATTGCTAAGTGCGGCTGTTGCGCTAATTAATCCGAGCAGACGCGCATCAATGTTGGTAATACCGACACGACGCGGATCAGCATTCACATTGCCGTTAAACGGACGCAGGTTGTCAAGACCGATGAAAGTATTGGCAAATCCGCCATCAATATAACCGCCGCCAAATGCCGCTACTTGCCCGTTGGAAAACTGTTCAGGTGTATATGGTCTGCCGGTTGCCAGATTATATGTTCCGTTCACCTGCCAACCGCCGAGCAATTTGCCCACAAATCCGTTTTGCTGCCGATAAAGCGGAACTTCATAAATAAAGTTCAACGAGAACGAATGCGGACGGTCGAAACCGGAAATACTTCGTTCTCCGGCGACAACGTCAAACGGGTTTTGGGCTATCGGACTTTCGCCGAAAGCGAAAATTTCGCTGGCATTATCCAAGCCTTTACTAAAAGTATAAGTTGCGCCAAAAATCAAATTCTTTTGCAAGAATCTGCCGTTATAGCGAGCCTGCAAAGAATCATATTGCGAACTTCCGGTGTTCGTGCGCGAGCGGATAAGTCCGCTTCCGGCAATAAGTCTGCCGTTGCAAGCCGCTTCGTTATCGGCGGTTGTTGCGTCATTTACACAAACTTGCGGAGCAGGTGCGCCGTTCAGCAAATTACGATAATTCGGGAAAACGACACTTGTTGCCACACCTGCCAAAGTAATTGACTGCGTGTATCCGTTATACAAATTTGCATAAAGCGGATTGCCGTTCACGGTTTGGAATAAATCTCTGCCGCGATTGCCGACATAGCGGATTTCAAAGACGTTGCTGTCATTGATTTGCCGTTGAATGCCGATTGAAAACTGATGCGAATAGGGCGAGTGGAAATCGCTCGAAACATTGGTTCGGGCAAGCAGACGCGGGTCAAAGGTATTTCGTCGAAGATTGGCGTTATACGCTTGACGGATGTTCACGCCGGTCGGATTTGTCGGCAATCCGACAGTCGGCGTAAATGTGTCCAAAATGACGGCTGGCGCAGAAGTTGAAATATTCAACATAATGTTGTAGAACACCGCATCGTAGGCAAGTGAATATCCGCCTCTGATGACTGTGGCATCTTTTCCGCCAAACATAAATTTGCTGAAAGCACCATCGCCGAAATTGGGCGACCACGCAAATCCGAGACGCGGAGCAATGTTGTCATTGTCTGCTTTGAGTTTCGGGAATGTGCGGGCTTCGATTGGAATATTTTGCCGATACAAAGCAGTTGTCGCATTGCTTTCGCGTTCAGTCGTAACCTGATTGATACGGTTAATCGGTTGTCCGCTGTATTCGTAACGAACGCCGAGATTAAGCGTCAGATTCGGACGCACACGCCAGTCGTCTTGCAAGAAGTAAAACTGGTCATATTGTTTGTAAGCAAGGTCAACCTGACCATCTGCCAAAGTTACGCTACTCGGTATATTAGTTGCCAAAGCCGCTAATGTGTTGTAACGAACTACGCCGTTAATATTCGGCAAGAAGGGAACTGAATTTTTCAAGAACCGGAAATCAACTCCGAAATTGAAGGTGTGCGAACCCGTAATCCACGCCGTTTTGTTGGAAAATTGATAAACGTCAACGATACGACCTTGCGGAAGATTGGTTGCGCCGCCGATGCCTTGCAGCGTTGTTCCGACAGCCGACGGAATTCCGCCGAAAGTAATATTGGTGAATGAATTAGCAAGTTGTGATGTATCGGGAATACATCCGGTCAGCGGGTCTGTGCAACCGCCGCCGAATCTAACCGAAAGTTGTTGGAAAGTGCCTTGAAAATTGTTGACGATACGCGATGTGATTTGGCGTGTATAAAAACCGCTGAGATTTTTACTCGTTGCCGGAACATCGCCTGTAAAACCATTACTGCCGCCGAGTGAATTGCCCGTTACGTTATCTTGCCACAAATAGCGCACGGAAACATTGTCTTTGGTTGTAATATTCCAATCGCCGCGAACACTAAATTCATTTTGGGTGAACGGCAGTGAAAACTCTCTTTCGGGAAATGCCGCCGCGAAAAATCCGGTCTGGTCTGTGCCGGCTGGCTGAGGCGAAGTAGTAACACAGTTAACTGCCGGTGTTGCCGAAATACAGATTCGCGTTGGCGCACGGTCGGCACGCGGGCGAACTGTTCCGAAACCGCTTAGTGCAAAAGCACTCTGCCCGACGATTGCCGCGATTGCCGCATTGCCGGGAAAAGCCGCCGTTAAGCGTCCGAATTCACTCGCCAAAATCGCCGGATTACCGCCGCGCGAAGTAAAGTTTTGGGCTTGTCTGATGCCTTGAAAACTGCCGAAGAAAAAGGCTTTGTTTTTGACAATCGGACCGCCGAAAACGAAACCAAAAGTGTTGCTGATAAATTTATCTTTTAACGAACGGGTTACGGTTCGGCGTTCGATATTGTTCATCGCGTCGAATGAACTTGCGTTGCGATGATACAAAAATGCCGTGCCTCTAAATTGGTTTGTTCCGGCTTTGGTAACAATATTGACGATTGCGCCTTGATTGCGACCGTATTGCGCCGAAAAGTTATTGGTAACAATTTGAAATTCCTGAACCAATTCGCTGTTTGAAACGAAATAGCTCGGACCGCCGATTGAAAGGTCGTTGTTGTCCGTGCCGTCAATCGAAAAATTGTTTGAACGGGCGCGGTTTCCGTTGACCGAAAGCGTTGTTCCGTTGCTGTTGACGTTACCGAAACCGGGAACTACGCCCGGCACATTTAACGCCAACGTATCAATTCCCGCACCTGCCGCGTTTGACGGCAGTTCGTTGACTTTACGGGTTTCAAAGTTTGAAGAAATTTCCGAATTGGTCGAAGCGACTTCATCGGTGCTGGCAACGACGGTAACGGTTTCCGTGCCGCCGCCGATTTCCAAATCTATCTTATATTCAGTTTGCAGACCGAGCCGCACGGGAATTCCGGTAATGGTTTTTGTCTTAAAACCATTTGCCGTAACCGTAACCGAATAAGTTCCCGGTAATAAGTTGGTAATAACGTAAATGCCTTCGCTGCTGGTAATCGTAACCGGAGCTTGAACGCCGGTTGCTTCATTTTTAGAAACAACTGACGCTCCGCTAACGACTTGTCCGTTCGGGTCATTGACGACACCGCGTAATGTTCCGGTCGTTGCCTGTCCGAAAATTTGCTGACTGCCGAAAAGAACGGCAAATGCCAACAAAAATAAGACAGAAATTGAAAAACCGGACATCTGTTTGTTTGTTTTCATTTTTTATTCTCCTAAATTTTTTGCCGGATAACCCGACACTATGAAATATAAAAACGGATAATTAAGAGTTCACGGTCAAAATGAAAACGCGCAACTTGTAACCGACTTAATTTGGTTTATAAAGAGTTAAATTTTATTTATTTAATACGTCTGAAAAATAATCCAAGCAAGAATCATTCCCTAAACGCAATAATGAGTTTTGCGTGTTTTTTCAACAACTTAGAACATTAAGAGGGAAATCTCAAATCGGATTTGTTGAAATTTTTGTATAAAATACAAGAAACTGAATGAAGAAGATGTCAGAGCGGGTAGCGGCAGAAATCTGTTCAACCTGCTTTTAACAGGTCGTTGCCGCTACATTTTCTGACTTTATGGACGCGGTAAAATGTTATAAGTCTTGATTTTCGAGTTCAGCGTTGTGGCATTTAAACCCAAAAGCCGTGCGGCGCGTGATTGGTGTCCGCCGGTTTGATCGAGAGCGCGGCGGATTAAATCAATTTCAAAACGGCGCACTTCGTCGTAGAAATTTACGCCGCGCGAAATATCAATATCAGCGGAAAAACCTTCCGAATCTTTAATCATTTCAAACGCGAGTTCGGGATTTCGGACTTCGGGGCGCAAACATTCGACGGTGATTTCGTCCGTCGGCGCAATGACGACGGCGCGTTCGATGATGTTTTCGAGTTCGCGGACATTGCCGGGAAAATAATAATTTTCGAGCAAAGACAAAACTTCGGGCGAAAGATTTTCGGAAATTTCGCGGGCGTTTTCGAGGTTGTATTTGTGGATAAAATGCTTCGTCAGCGGCAAAACATCTTCCGGTCGTTCGCGCAAAGAAGGCAATTCAATCGGCACGACGGACAGACGATAATACAAATCTTCGCGGAAAGTTCCGTTTCTCACGGCTTCTTTCAAATCAACATTCGTCGCGGCAATAATCCGCACATCAACTTTGACCGTCGAGGTTTCGCCGAGCGGCGTAAATTCACGTTCTTGAATGACGCGCAAAAGACGAACTTGAGTTTCAGGGCGTAAATCACCGATTTCATCAAGAAAAATCGAACCTGTGTCGGCAACTTCAAACAAACCTTTTTTCGCCGCAACCGCGCCGGTGAACGCGCCTTTAGTGTGTCCGAAAAGTTCTGATTCCAACAACTCCGACGGAATATTCGAGCAATTTACAGCAACAAAAGGCATATCGGCACGCGGGCTGGCTTCGTGAATCGCTTTGGCAACGAGTTCTTTTCCCGTTCCGCTTTCGCCCGAAATCAGCACGGTCGAACGCGCCGGAGCGACTCTTTCGACAAGCCGAAAGACGTTTTCCATCTTTTCCGAACGCCCGATAATCGCATCGCGGCTGACCGAGCGCGTCATCACTTGGCGCAGATTTACGCGCTCTTCTTCATTGCGGCGCACTTTCACGCCTTTGGCAACGCGGGCGAGAATTTGTTCATTTTGAAACGGCTTGCGAATTACGCCTGTCGCGCCTTTTTCCCACGCCGAAATCGCCGTGTCAAACGTCGCATAAGCCGTAATCATCAGCACGACGGCTTCGGAATCGAGCCGCACAATTTCCTGCAACGCCGTCAAACCGCCCATTCCGGGCATCGAAACGTCCATCAAAACAACGTCGTAAGTCTTTTGTTCATAAAGCTCCAGAGCGGCTTCACCCGTTTTCGCCAAATCAACTTTATAACCCGCGCTCGACAAAATCGTTTCCAAAACGTCGCGCATTATCTCTTCGTCATCACAAACTAAAATTGAACCTTTCTTTGCCATACCTTTTAAGAATACAGAAGATAGGATACAGAAGCCAGAATGTTTTGAAAACTTCGGGCGAATGTAAATCACGCTTTCTTGGCGGATTTTGTTGCGCTGCGTTAAAATTTTTGTGTTTAATAACTGATTTTACGCAGGACTGGAGCGCAATCCGTCTCGGTTGCAATGAGCATCGGCTTCCGATGCGAAAAAGCGTTTAGTATTCGTCAATTTGAAATGAAACAAAACTTTTCGCGTTAAAAACATTTTCAATTTTTAATTCCGGTTTCAAAATGGCTGAGGCTTTTTCGTGTTTGAAGCAAACACTCATTGCAACCGAGACGGATTGCGCTCCAGTCTTTTTTGCGTAACATCAGTTAATAATATGAAAAAATCCCAAATCCCAAATCCCAAATCCCAAATCCGAATCGGTTGTCAGGGCTGGAATTATGATGATTGGACGACGAAAGCCGACGGCGAAACGGTTTTTTATCCGCGCGGCACGAAATCGAACGAAATGCTTGCACTTTATGCGGAAATTTTTGATTCGATTGAAGTAGATTCGACATTTTACGCAATTCCGCCCGATTCAACTATCGAAAATTGGTATAAAAAAACGCCCGAAAATTTCACGTTTTCGCTAAAATTACCGCAAGAAATTTCACACAATTACGCTCTGCACGAAGATTCTTTCGCGGTTTTAGACGAATTTTGCGAAAGAATTTCAGCATTAAAAGAAAAACTCGCCGTTGTGTTAATTCAACTTGCGCCGCAGTTTGAAGCCAACAAAGAAAACGCTCAAAACTTGCGAAAATTCTTAGCGCATCTGCCGAAAGAAATCCGTTTCGCCGTCGAGTTTCGTGAGCGTCAATGGTTAATTGATTGGACTTTTGAAGAATTAGAGAAAAATAAAGTCGCCCTCGCGCTCGTCGAAGGAAGCTGGATTCCGCGAGAATTGACGTTTCAAGCAATCGAAAAATTAACGACCGATTTTACATACATACGCTTTATGGGCGAACGAGATTTGACTGCTTTCGACAAAATTTACCGAAACCAAGACGCAAATCTAAAAATGTGGGCAGACGAAATCAAAAAGATAAATTCAATCGAAAACTTCATCTATTTCAGCAATTTCCACGAAGGACACGCGCCCGCCAGCGCAAATAAATTGAAGAACCTTTTAGGTCAAAAGACAAATGACGCAAGCAGTTTAGAAACTCAGAAATCGTTATTTTGATTCGATGTTGTGATAATCTGTAAAAGTAGATTGATGAGAAATTCCGCACGAAAGTTGATTTTAAGTTGATAATTAATTTTGCACAGAGCAAGAGTTTTGCTTCTGTCGCTGAAAGCGACCAATATTATAGCCCAGCGAGAATCGCTGGGTCAGATTGAAAATTAACACCGCTCGCTGAAGGCGAGCAACAATCGGCGTGAAAATTGTTCGTCGCCTTCAGCGACGGAATGTTTTCGGCATTTTCCCAGCGATTCTCGCTAGGCTATAATGTCTGTCGCTTTCAGCGACAAAAAGCTAATCGCGCTAAAATGATTAATTCGAGCAAAATGAAAGATATAAACGATTTACACGACAAGGCAATGGAGTTTTGGGATGAAGGTTTTTTTGCACGACGCGAAAGCAAAAAGGCTTTGGCGCAAGAGAAATTCCGCAAAGCTCTCGAACTGGAAACACAAGCGGCGGAAATGCTCAAAGATAAATTGGACGAAGAACCAAGCCGTTCTGTGCTTTATCGAAGTGCGGCTTCGATGGCGATGAGTTGCGAGGAATATCGGCAAGCTGAAAAATTGATTGCCACGGCACTCGCAGGAAATCCGCCAGAAGAAATCGCCGAAGAATTACGCGATTTGCTCGAAGAAGTGAATTTACGGAAAAAATCAAAAGGCAAATCGAAACAAATCGAACACGCTAAATTGACGTTTGCCAATAAAACTTTTGAAGTCAAAGGTTTTCAAATCGGCAAAAATATCTACTTGCGCGAGTTGTCAAAATTAGAAGGCAAAGTTTAGAAAATGACACAACCAAAACAAATCAAGAATAGAATTTCCCGAAAATCTTTGAGTTTGACCGAATCGGTGATTCGTGAGATGTAGTGCGCCCGCGAGCGCAAACAAATTGATTTTTTTTTGCAAAAGACGAATGACGCGAGCAGTTTGGAAACTCAAAAATCTCTATTTTAGGATATGTTTTGTGCTAAAATATTTTTGAAATGAATCAAGAAATTAAACGACAAATCCGCGTTACAAAATTATCCGAACAAAACGATGATTTTGAATTAAAAAAAATGACTACGCCGGTCGAACGAATTTCGATGATGTGGCAACTTGCGCTCGACGCTTGGGCATTTAGAGGAGAAACCGTTGCTGAACCAAGACTTCAAAGACATATTGTCCGCGTTTTCCGAAGAGAAAGTTGAATTTCTTGTCGTTGGCGGTTATGCAATGGCTTTTCACGGCTTTGTTCGTGCAACGGGCGATATTGATTTGTGGATTCGTTGTTCGGACGAAAATGCAGAAAAAGTTTGGAAAGCCTTGCAAAAATTCGGTGCGCCGCTTTTTGATTTAAGCGTCGAAGATTTAAAAACTCCCGGAATGGTTTTTCAAATCGGACTCGTTCCGAGCCGCATTGACGTAATCACACAAATTGACGGCGTAGAATTTGAAGACGCTTGGAAAGAACATAAAACGATTGAAATCGAAGGCTTAAAAATTTTCGTAATCGGCAAATTACAACTTCTCGTCAACAAAAAATCAACCGGCAGAGCCAAAGACCGCAATGATGTTTTGTGGTTGGAGAATGAATAAATATATCGCACAAATTGACATTTTGAAAATCGCTTTTCTGATTCGATAAAATTTTACCTTTCCGTATAATGTGAAATGCGCGAGATGAAAATCTCGTAGCTCTATGAAGGAGGTCAAGATAATGGATGACAATCGTTATTCAGAACTTGAAGATGACCTTCGGAATTTTTGGGCATTCGTGAAATTAGAAGCACGAAAGTCCGCTTTATTGGCTTACAAAGTTGAGCAAATAGAGAAAACGCTGTCTGAGATTTTAGCCGATAACAGACAGCGTTTGGATTCCGAAGAAATGGATAAGAAATTATCTTAAATCATCTTTGGGGAAGTTTCGGCTTCCCCAAACTTCTTCAAGATGATAATAATTAAAAATCTGTTGGAAATCAACTATTTTTTTTATGAACCTTATAAAATCCAAAGTTTCTCGTAATGCAGTTGAAGCAATAAGTAAAGCTATTTTTTCTCAAGAGGAATTTCACTATTACGATAAAATTGAGTTAGTAATTGTTTGCGATTATCCGTTTGTTTTACGAGAATTAGTTTTATATTTAAAATTTATAGATAGAATATACGGAAGATTATTAGACTGGAACTTGCACAGTTACTCACAGAAACCTTATGAACAATTAAAAATCAGCGAGGTAAGAACAGGTTCTTTTGAATTAGTAATTCTTCAAGAAGTTGGTTCATACATAACTCCTTTAGCGATATTATGGTTGGTTTTGAAGTATCTTCCAATAGCGATAAAAACTACTTCAGAAGCTACAAAAAACTTTTCTGACTCTTATAAAAATCTTCAGGAAGTCAGACACAAAATACCTGCGGAATCTAAAAAATTAGAAACAGAGTCTTATAAAAATCTTCAAGAAGCTAAATATATAATTCCACTTCAAGCAGAAAAATTACATCGAGAAATTATAAAAATTGATGAAGAAACTTTATCTTTACGGGTAAATCGTAAGCAAATAGAGTTAGAATTAGAAGAAGATGAAAAACTAAAAACATTAGAAGAAAAATACAAAAAGCAAATACCTCAACTTTTGAAGGAATTGCTTTCAAAAGAGAAAAAAAATATTGCTAAGGTAAGGAAATTTGCAATCGAACATATTAAAAAAATCAAGATAAATAAGAAAAGGTAAAATGACACAACCAAAACAAATGAAAAATCGAATTTCCCAAAAATCTTTGAGTTTGACCGAATCGGTGATTCGGGAGATGTCGCGTGAGGCGGCGAAATATGGCGCGGTGAATTTGGGGCAAGGTTTTCCTGATTTTCCTGCGCCGGAGAGCGTTAAGCAAAAGGCGATGGAAGCGATTGCGGACGACCATAATCAGTATGCGATAACTTGGGGCGTGAAATCATTTCGTGATGCGATTGCGGCAAAATCTAAAAGTTTTTTGGGTTTGGACGTTGATGCCGAAAGCGAAATTACCGTAACTTGCGGTTCGACCGAAGGAATGATTGCGGGAATGTTGGCGTGTATTGACGCGGGCGAAGAAGTCATTTTATTTGAGCCTTTTTACGAGAATTACGCGCCGGACGCGATTTTGTCGGATGCAAAGCCGGTTCACGTTCCGCTTTATCAAACGGAAAACGGCTGGCATTTTGAAAAAGACGAACTCCGCGCCGCGTTTAATGAACGCACGAAAGCGATAATTATCTGCAATCCGAACAATCCGACGGGCAAAGTTTTTTCGCGTGAAGAGTTGGAATTTATTGCCGAACTTTGCATTGAATTTGACGCGCTTTGCTTTACGGACGAGATTTACGAACATATTCTTTATCGCGGAAAAAGAGATGCCGGACAGATGACGATGGCGTTGAACAATCCGCAACATATTTGTATGGCGACGCTTGACGGAATGAAGGAGCGCACGGTTGTCGTCAATTCGTTGTCGAAAACTTATTCGGTTACGGGTTGGCGCGTCGGATATGTGATTGCGCCGCCCGATATTACGAACGCGATTCGCAAAATTCACGATTTTTTAACCGTCGGCGCGGCAAATCCGTTGCAACACGCGGGCGCGTTTGCGCTTTCGTTGCCAAACAGTTATTACAAGGAATTGCAGAAAGAATATCAACGAAAACGAGATTTTATCGTGCCGATTTTGCAGGAAAACGGTTTCAAATGCGAGATGCCGCAAGGCGCGTATTATGTGATGACCGATATTTCCGACTTCGGTTTTGAAAATGATGTCGAATTTACAAAGTATATGATTCGTGAAATCGGTGTCGCCGTCGTGCCGGGTTCATCGTTTTATCACGACAAAAATCTAGGTTCGCAAAAAGTCAGATTCTGCTTCTGTAAAAAAGACGAAACATTAGAAGCGGCGGCGGAAAGATTGCAGAAATTGAAGGTTTAGAGTAACGCCTTCAGGCGTGAATAACTCGCCAGCGAAGCGCGGCGAGTTCACGCCTGAAGGCGTTACTCTAAACTTTACGCGCCTTCGCCTTTTGCTGTTTTATTTGGTTGCGGCGTGATTCGCAAATATGGTTTTACTTCCGTCCAACCTGCGGGAAATTTTTCCTTCGCTTGTTCGTTTGTTACGGCAGGAATAATGATGCAATCGTCGCCGTCCTTCCAATTTGCGGGCGTTGCAACACTATATTTTGCAGTCAGTTGCAGCGAATCAATGACGCGCAAGATTTCGTCAAAATTTCTTCCCGTCGAAGCCGGATAAGTTATCATCAATTTGATTTTTTTGTCCGGTCCAACGACATAAACAGAGCGCACTGTAAAAGTATCGCTGGCGTTCGGATGAATCATATCGTAAAGATTGGAAATTGTTCTGTCCGAGTCCGCAATCATCGGGAAATTGACCGCCGTGCCTTGCGTTTCTTCGATGTCTTTTGCCCAACCTTCGTGTGAGCCGAGCGCGTCCACGCTCAAGCCGATAACTTTGACATTTCGTTTATCAAATTCAGGTTTAAGCCGCGCCGCCACTCCCAATTCGGTCGTGCAAACCGGCGTGTAATCTTTCGGATGCGAAAATAAAATGCCCCAACCGTCACCCAAATAATCGTAAAAATTTATTTCGCCTTGTGTCGTTTGCGCCGTAAAATCCGGCGCGTCATCGCCTAATCTAATCGCCATTTTTTTCTACTCCTTGTTTTCGTTAATCGTTTCTTAAAGATAAAATAACTCTACTCTGTTCGCGCAATTTCTTCAATTTTTTACTTTTTACTTTTGCCTTTTTACTTCCGAAGGATTTACTTTTTACTTTTGCTGTTCGCGTCTTTGGCGAGTTGGATTGCTTGCGAACTCAGTTCTCCGGCTTCCTTCATAATTTTCATAAAAGTTTCTTCGCGGCGTTCAAATTCTTCGCTGACGGTTTTTTTCTGGTCGGCGTTGGTCGGATCGTATTTGTCGTATAAAATCATTGCGAGATGGCGGCGTTCTTCGTAGGCTTCGGCATATTTCAACAAACTGCGCGATTTCAAACTCAAATATTTCCTGAAATCGTCGTTAATATCCAAACCTTGCGCTTGATCCAATTTCGTCCAAGCCTCTTGTCCGAGTTTTGTGCCGCGTCCGATTTGATTGATAAGCTGTTCGGAAATTTTTTTGACTTCCACCGTATCTTTCTTGCCCATTGCAGATTTCAAATCTTCCAGACGCGATTCGTTTTCCTTGAGAATTTGCTTGATTTCGCGGAGTTTTCCGTTTGCTTCGGTAACGAGTTCAACGGCTCTTTCCGATTCGTCGGACGAAAAAATTCCCGGCTCATCTGCTTTTTTTGAGCAAGCCGAAAGAAGAACCGAAAGCAATAAAATTATGATGATTTTTTCCCGCATAATTTAATCAACCACGCGCAAATTTTCGTTAGATTTTCTGCGCCAAATAAAACCGTCAAGAACATAATGCGTCAATTGCGGCACGGCAAGCAATGGCACAAGAAACATTTTTAATTTTCCGATTTCCCAATTCCCGCCGAAAAGCCAATTTTTGTCGTGCCACACGCCGCGATGCCAAAATAATTCTTCGATATAAGCCAAAGCCCAAAGCGTTGCCAAAAATACTAACCAATTCGACGTTAATTTTTGATAGAATTTCCCCGCATTTTCGCGCCGCGCTTTCGCATAAAAATAAATCAGAGCAAAATAAGGAACGCCGTGAATTATCACGTTTGTAACTGTAAAAGCATAATCGGAATTGAAAAAAACAATGCCGACATACCAGCAAACTGCCGTTGTCAAAACAACAATATCTTTACCGATATTCAAAAAACCTTTGGCGAAATAAAGATAAATTGATTTGCCGAAATAAGTTATCAAAGCCAAAACATAAATCGGAAACAAAACGGTTGCAACGATTTGCGGCAGCGTAAAAAAGTCGTTTTTAACAAACCATTCAAAATTTCGCGGCAAAGATGTCATCCAAAATGCCAGCGGATAAATTGTTGCAAGATAAATAGTTACCGTATCAATCCAAAATGAAACTCTGTCGGTTTCGCCCAATTTCCGCCGATAAAGCGCAACCCAACCATATTGCTGACGCACAAAATGAAACACCGCGACTATCGCTAAAGCCTTCCAAAAAACCAATTCGCCCTCAGAATAAAGCGCAACGCCGACCAAATAACCAAAAATCGGCACGAGTGTATAAAGCCAAACGCGCCGCTTGAATTCCTCGACATCAAAATAAACCCGAAACGAAGTTGACCAAACGTGAGCAATATCAATCAACAAAACCGCCGAAATCCAAGTCCAATCCGGCGATTCATCATTCAAAACGCCAATCTGCCAACCAAACACCAACAAAAGCAAAGACAAAACCGCACTGCCGAGAAAAACCGACAAATCAACCTCACGGGAAAAAAGCCATTTTGATTGTGGTAATGCTTCGCTCATTGATTATTTTTCATTTGGCAACATTTCCATTAACTCATTTAGTCTATCTAAATAATTCAAAAAATATTCTCGGTTGACGAATCCTTCTCCGTTGTCTTTTATTATATCGTTATATGCAAGCTGAATCGCCGAAAAAAGTTTTAGTCTTTCTTCGGAAGTTAGTTCTTCATAAAGTATAAAATGAATCGGGTTTTCATCTTCTGACAATAAATTATGGAGATTGGGAAATGAATCTTTTGAAACGTGCTTTTGCGTGTATTGCGTCAAATGACGATAAACCCAAGTTGCAACAATCCAACTTTTTTCTGAAGAAAAACTTATTCCGCCTGACATAAATTTATTTTACTAAAATTTCACTTGCTGCTCGAATTCCATGATAAAACGCTTCTTCAAAAAGTGCGATTCCGCTTAGATCGGAGTGTGCGAAATGGATGTTTCTGAACGGTTTTTGCGCTTGTTCGCGTGAATTATTCCACATAAAATTTGTGCGCGGCGAAATCATTGCGTGTCCCCAGCGCATTACGTCAATTTTTTCGGTCAGTTCACGAATGTTCGGATGTGCGCGTGATAAATCTGATAAAACGATGTCGGATAATTCCTGATGATTTAAGCCGAAAAGTTTGGCGCGGGCGTTTTCTTCGTGGCACATTGGGTAATAATATGTAAAAACTGCCGCGCCGTAATCTAAACCTTTTTGATGCGTTGAATTTACATAACCGAGGCTTGGGCTTTCATACAAAACATTGTCCCACGCGAGCGGAAAATCTTTCGGAAAGCGCGGTTTCGGACGATCTTTCAAAAATAAATTTGCTACGAACCAAGCGTTATGTTCAAATTCTTTCACAAACGGCGGCGGATTTTGTTTGAAATCACGAATCAAATATTTCGCCGTAAAAATCGGCGCGGCGAAGATTGTTTTTTCGGCGTGAATTCCGCGAATCTCTTTTGTTTCAACATTTAGATAAATTATGTCAACGCCTTTTTCATTCGGAATTATTTCGAGCGCAACGGTTTTGAGCCGCGTTTTGTCTTTGATTTGTTCGTGCAGAAAATTGATAAATTTGCCATTGCCTTCGGGAAACGTGATAAAAGGTTGCGATTCTTCGCCGCTTTTTCGGACACGCGAACAGAAATAAAACAGCCCAGCCCAAGCCGAAGTTTGGGCTAATTTCAAACCGTAATCGTCGCGTGTTGCATAGTCGCAATACCAAAATAATCTTTCCGAAGTAAAACCTTTTTGCCGCAACCAATCGCCGAAAGAAATTTTGTCGAGCGCAATGGCTTCCGCATCGTTCGAGCAATTTGCGACAGGCAAAACGAACGCACGTTTGCCGTTTTTGTCGCGCCAATTTACCCAAAAATCAACTTCTTTTTGAAACGCTTTCAGTTGATTTTTGTCGTCTTCGCTTGCACCGACATTTAGATATAAACCTTCATACCAACGACCTTTATAAAAAACTCTCTCTTCCGGTTCGCGGCAAAGAAATTGTTCTTTGACAATAATTTCGCCGTCGGCGCGTTTGCCTTCGGTGAGATTCATTTCTTCTAAAAGCGCAATCAATTCAGCATTTTCTTGAAACGGAACAGGCAAATAATGTGCGCCCCAAGGATAAGAAATAATGTTCGATTCGCCGCTCTGCGCTGTGCCGCCGATTTTGTCTTCTAATTCCAAAAGCACGAAATCATTAAAGTTTTGCTTCTTAAATTTCCAAGCCGCGCTTAAACCTGCCGCGCCGCCGCCGATGATAGCAACTTTGACGTTTTCCCAATTATTCGTGGGAACTGCCACGTTTCGCATTTCACGCAAAATATGCCCGACATCAACATTTGCGCCGACAATTTCGCCCGCAACCGCCACGTTTCCAGAGTTCGATTTGCACGCCGAAAGCGCGAAAGGCAAACCCAAGAATGAAGCTAAAATTTCGCGGCGGGTGAATTTGCTCATTAAGAAATATTTTCGGAATAGCTGAAAACTGATAACGAATAGCGAATAATTATCAGCTATCAGTTATTCGCTATTCGCTATTCGCTATTCCGAAGTTAAATTTATTCCGATTTCCTTGCTGTTTTAAGTGATGCAATCAACATTTTTTGCAATTCTTCGCAATCGTCAAGCAAAGATTGCGCCTGCTTTTCGCTCAAAAAACTGCTGTCGCGCAAAAGTCTGAGCCAAAAGTTTGTCTTGAACGCTTCTTTGTTTGCAACCGAATATTTTTGCAAAAAATCTGCTTTATTTTCACCTTGTCTGGCTTCTTCAATCAAAACCCCGACTGCCGTTCCCGAATCCAAAATCTTTTTCGATAAAACGTATTCTTGCTTTTCATCATTCAAATACTGACTCAATTTCACGATTCGCAAAGCAAATTTATACGATTTTTCTTGTAAAATATTTTCACTCATATTTCTCTCCTATAATTATCAGCTATTCGCTCTCAGCTATCAGTTATTCCGAAAGTAAAAATCGTTATTCTTTTCGGAATAGCTGATAGCGAATAACTGATAGCTGATAATTTTATCAACAGTTTTACTCGAATCTACGCCATTCCGATTCGTAATACCTGACAAGTGCTTGATTATCGAGCCGATTTATTTCGATTTCTTCGTTCGGCAAAGATGTATCAGCCGAAAATTCAAACATCGAGGCGAAAGTTTTTTCGTTGAGATATTTCAATTCGATATTTTCTTGCAGTTTGTTCGGAGTTTCAAACGGTTGTAATTTGCAGAGTGCGTAGCCCCAAATGCCGAAGCTCGGAACGGTCGTGTTGTAAGGTTTGACGTAAAAACCGGACGCTTCCAGAGTTTTCATAATTGACCAAAAAGATTTTCGCGCCATCAGCGGCGATGTCGTTTGGACGACGATTGCCGCGTCGGGTTTTAGTTTGGCTTTTAAGAGATTGTAAAATCTTGTCGTGTAAAGTTTTCCCAAAGCAAAATTATTCGGGTCGGGAAAATCTACGATAGCGATGTCGAAAGGTTCGTTTTGGTTGTTGTCGAGCCAGATAAAAGCATCGGTATTGACGATGGAAACGCGGCTGTCTTGCATCGAATTTTTGTTCAATTCGCCGAGTGCCGGAACGCTTTTTGAAACCTGCGTCATCATCGGATCGAGGTCAACGAGCGTGATTGATTCAACCGACGGATATTTTAAAATTTCGCGCACTGCCAAACCGTCACCGCCGCCGAGAACTAGAATTCGTTTCGGATTTGCTCCGTGTGCCGCAAACGCCGGATGCACCAACGCTTCGTGATAGCGATATTCGTCAAACGAATTAAATTGCAGATTTCCGTTGATAAAAAGCGAATAACCGATTTTTCCTTTGGTTACGACAATTCGCTGATAAGACGACGATTTGGCGTAAATTATGTTGTCAACAAAAAGGGCATCTTCGGCGAGAGACGTTAAACTGTCAGCTTTGATAAACGCAATAACCAAAAGAATTACGATTATAAAACCTTTGATTCTTAGAATAGTTATGTCGCGTTTATTGATTAAATTTTCGAGTAGCCAAGTTCCCCAAATGCCGACTCCGGCGTTGAGCAATCCGAAAGCCAGCGAAGTTCGCGTCAAACCTAATTTCGGCACGAAAAAAATCGGGAACAGCAAAGATGCAACCAACGCGCCGATGTAATCTAAAGCCAAAACTCGCGCAATAAGTTTTTTAAAGTCTAATTCGTCCTTCAAAATCCGAATAAGCAGCGGAATTTCGAGTCCGACGAGTGCGCCGATAATAAAAACTATTCCGTAAAGAATGATGCTGAAATATGAAACGCCGGCAAACGACAGAAAAAGAAGCGGCGCGGAAAATCCGCCGGCAACCGCGACCGCCAATTCGACTTCGACAAAGCGTTTGGCTAAATCTTTATCTAAAAATCCCGAAAGCCACGCGCCAACGCCCATTGCCGAAAGATAAATTCCGATGACGAGCGAAAATTGCGTTACCGAATCGCCGAGAACGTAAGAAGAAAGCGTTGCGGCAAGCAGTTCGTAAATCAAACCGCAAGTAGCAATAATGATGACATTTAAAAATAAAAGCGGTGTGCGGTTCATATTAAGGGATGAGGGATGAGGGATGAGGGATGAATCGGAATGATTTATTCATCCCTTATCCCTCATCCCTCATCCCTTAATAACTATCCGTTTATCGCCGACGCGATGATGATTGCGACACCGAGAATTATTGCGCCGATAATTATTGCCAGCGAAGTGTTTTGGTCTTCTTCGATTTCTTTTTTAACCGAAAACGGCGCGACTTTGACGACGATAAAAAAAGCGACGGCAAAAACGACTAAACCGATGGCGACAAAAACAATCGTCGTAATTAAAACCGGCAAAAGTTCTTCCATCTTGACGACGAAGCCAAGCGGTAACATATTAAACAAAAGATTCAGCATTATTTTCCTCCACGAAATCCACTATAAAAAAACGGCGTTCCGAGCCGCGAACGACTTCCCGAATTTGCCAATTCCCATCCGAACATCGAAGACATCAAATAAAACAAAATGACTCCGCCGCCGAAAATTAAAAAAAGTGCTTTTAGCATAATTTTGTCCGTTGTCCGTTGTCCGTTGTTCGTTGTCCGTTGTTTTCAGGTTTTTGCAACTGACAACGGACAACTGACGACGGACTAAGAAGAACTTCCTCCTGAGAACATACTTTCGCTCCAACGGCGCGATTCAAAGGTGAATTTTCTGATTAAACCGAAAATCGGCAATAGCGCGAGAAGCACGAGCGCACAACAGAAATTTACGCCGCGCGAGACATTTTGCTCGACTTTGACCGAAACATTTAACGGTTCACTAAACTTTTGCCAAGTTCCGGCAACCTTCAGCGTATATTTTCCAGCGGGAAGCGATGAAAGCGTTGCGTCCTGCGTTGTGCTTCCTTCCGTCCACGCGCCGTCGCTGTCCGAGCCGGTATAATATTCAATCGGAACATTGACCGATTCGACTTCTTGGCTTTGCTCGTTAATCAAATCAATGTCCAAATCGGCGAAGGCATTGCTTACGGGCGCGTTTGCCGTGATGCGGACGTTTCGCATTCCTTTAAGTTCAAATTGCTTGCTGAAAACCGTCTGCGGCGTAGTTACGCTCGCTGTCGGTTGCAAAGTTACAGTTTCATTTAAAACCGTGCCGGACGAACTGAACGGAAGCATAAAAATCGCCACGATAAACAACAAACCGAGCATCGCCAAGCCGTATTTGATATAAAATCCGCCCGTAAAAGGTTGATTCGGCGCGACCGACCAAGGTTTCGGCAAATCGGTAATATTAAACGCTTTTTCGATCTCCGCGTTCGTCATATAAACGCCCGCCGACCAATTCATTTCGTTGTTCGTAATCTCTTGCGAAAGCATCAGCGGCGCAGAAACAAAATCAATCGCCCGCACAGTTTCGCCTTGTTCGACACGCCAATAAAATTCGCCTTGCACGAATTCGACCATCGCGGGCGCATCTTGAAAAATTCGGAAATTTTGCCCGTTAAAAGAAATATTAGTGCCGACGCTGACAACATCTGCCGGATTTATCGGTTCGACAAAACTCCAATGATTGTCCGAATGCGTCAACCAACGGAAACCGATCATCGGATTATAAAGCAGATATTCGTGCCAAAAATATTTGATGCCTTCAATCGTAACGCTTCGCACGACCGCGCCGAGGACTTTAAATTTCGTGTCGTCTTTGAAAGTTCCTTCCGCGCCAATCGGCAAAACAAATTGTGGTGCGTCCGGTTTCGGCGCAAGCGATTTGAGCCACGTTAAATTGCCTTTATTGACATCGAGAAGCGAATTGCAAAACGGACAAGTTACGCGCTCGGCTTTGTCCGGCGCATTGAGCGTCAAAGGCGCGGCGCAATTCGGGCAACCCATTCCTTTTGCCGCAACTTTCTGTGCTTCGCGCTTGACCGATTTCGCATCGCCCAAACCAATTTCGGCAAGCGTAACTTGCTGTCCGACAAAAACCCAAGGCGGATTCATCGAATAATCAATCGTTCCGAAACTGTTGCCTTGACCTGATAAATCGGCGTAATTGCTGCGTTCGTTCGGTTCTAATTTATAAGGAATTTCGCCGTCCGCCGCGACTGCGGTTGCCGTGCCTTTTTCCGTAACCATTAACGGCACAGCATTTGGAATCTGCGGCAAACTCTCGCCTAATTGCAAAGATTCAAAAGCCGGAAGCTGTGCGCCTTGTGGAAGCGGCTGATAAAAAGTCAGATAAAATTTGCCTTGCGCTTCGGCGAGCCAGCCAACCCAACCGTTGCCGAAAGTTGCATACCATTCGTCCCAAACGCCGCCGAGTTCGTGGCGATTTTGGGCGCGTCCGGTGAGTTCAAAACGCTGGTCTTTGAACATTCCTTTGAGTCCGATTTTCAGCGGCGATTCGGAATCAACAATCTCCGCGACTCTGCCCAAATCTTCCAAACCTCTGTCGGTTCGCGCCACTGCCGAACGGCAAAACGGACAAACAAGCACAATCGTCGAGCCTTTTTGAAACTCAATCGGCGCGGCACATTTCGGACAATTTGCTTTTAAGACGCTCACACTTCACCTCCGGCGATTTGCGATTTGCGATTTGCGATTTGCGATTGCATCTGACCTCGTTCGATTTTCGTAATTTTCACCTCGTTTGCGTCAAGTAAATTTTTTAAATTCAGTTCCCAATTCCATTCGGGGCGCGATTTACAGCAGTAGAGATTAAAAGTTGCGGTTGAATATTCGGGATAAGTGTGGCAAGCGAGGTGCGATTCGGTGAGCATCGTCAAACCCGTAACGCCGCCTTCGCCGCCGAATTTGTGCCAATTTCCTTCGCCGATTGATTTTAAGCCCAAGTCGGCAATAATTCGCGCAAAGACGTTTTGCAAGGCGGAAACATCGCGCAATTTCTGCACGTCGCATTCAAAGGCTTCGATTAACCATTCCGTTCCGACAATCATTTTGGGAAAAACCTATAAATCTTTACGTTTTTAATCTCGAAAAGTTTTGAACTTTGAAACTTCCAATGCGTTATACTTCAAAGTGAAGATGTTGAAGAAAAATATAGCTAAATTTTTTGCGTTTGTCATTTCTTTAAGCGTCATTTCGGCGTGTTCGGCGGTTTTTCCGAGCCACGAGCAGTTAAAAAACCAAAATGAGCAGTTTTCTAAAGATTGGGAAAAGCCGAAAGTCGTCGGTAAAATCGAATCAGATGAAATCAACGAAAGCAGTGGAATTGCCGTTTCGCGCTGTAATGAAAAAGTGCTTTGGACGCATAACGATTCGGGCGACAAAGCGTATATTTTTGCGCTCGACGAAAAAGGCGAAAAACTCGGAACGTGGAAAGTTTCGGGCGCGGAAAATTTCGATTGGGAAGACATCGCCACGCGCAAAGAAAAATCCGGCGAATGTTTTTTATACATCGCCGACATCGGCAATAACAAACGAACACGCAGCGAAATGACGATTTATCGCGTCAAAGAACCGCTCATTTCAAGCGAAAATAAATCCTCGGGCAAGAAAAATCCGCTTGAAACCGAAGCCGCCGAAACAATAAAATTTGAATATCCCGAAATGCGCCACGATGCCGAAACCTTAATGATTCATCCTGAAACCGGCGACATTTACATTATTTCAAAACGCTTGAGCGGCGCGGCGGCGGTTTATAAATTGAAAGCGAACTACGAAAAAGAAAAAACAAACCTGCTCGAAAAAATCGCCGATTTTGAAGTTCCTGCGATTCCGAACGGATTTTTCACCGGCGGCGACATCTCGCCCGACGGCAAACACGCCGTCATCTGCGATTATTTTGCCGCTTACGAAATTGATTTACCCGAAAAAGCCAAAAATTTCGACGAAATCTGGAAACAAAAACCCGAAATAATCGAACTCGGCAAACGCGACATCGGCGAAGCCGTCGGATATTCAGCGGACGGAAAATCAATCTTCGCTACCAGCGAAAGAGATAATTCGCTTATCCAAGTCAAACGAAAATAGTTTAAGTAAAATATTTTAAATTTTCGGAATAGCTGATAGCTAATAACGAATAGCGAATAACCATTATCAGCTATCAGTTATCACCTATCAGCTATTCCGAAGCTATCTTTGTTTAATTCTGTCCAACTACTTATAATCAATTTCATCAATAATTTTTTGGAGATTTTTTTTATGAATGCTGAAACTATAAATTTCGACACTGCGAATGGTGCGACAACCGCTTACGTTGCGTTGCCCGATGAAGATAACGGTAAAGCCGTAATTTTAATTCAAGAATGGTGGGGTTTGAACGAACACATCAAAGACATCGCTCGCCGTTACGCCAACAAAGGTTTTACCGCAATTGCGCCCGATCTTTATCGCGGAAAAATCGCCGCAAATCCGCAAGAAGCCGGCGCGATGATGCAAGCCTTGCAACTCGAAGACGGTTTGGACACGATTAAAAATACAATTTCAAACGCATCTGAAAAATACGGTTTCGCGCATTTCGGCATCACAGGCTTTTGTATGGGCGGAACTTACGCACTCCGTGCGGCGTGTGTTTTGGAAGGTTTGAGCGCGTCCGCGCCATTTTACGGCGATATTCCCGAAGAAGAAGTTTTAAAAAATCTTTCAACGCCGACAATCTTCATTTCCGGCACGAAAGATCAATGGATTAACACCGAAAAAGTTGCGCTTTTGGAAGAAATCACCGAAAAATACGAACTTCCGATAACTTCGGTCAAATACGAAGCCGATCATGCTTTTTTCAACAATACACGCGCTGAAGTTTATGACGAAACTGCCGCAAATGATGCGTGGGCATTGGTTACGGGATTTTTTAACGATAAACTCTGAAATAGGTAATTGGTAATAAGTAATTGGTAATAAGTAATTGGTTTTTGACTTATCACCAATTACCAATTACTTATTACCTTTTTCCGCAACTCTTTTAAGCTCCGCATTGCGATTTGTAACTAATTTTCGCAAGTGATTTTCAAGTAAAATCGCATCAACAATCTTGCCTAAAAAACCGAAAGGCGAAGTCCATTCGAGCGTGTCGCGCATCAATGTTCCATCGCCTTTTTTAATAAATTCGTGCTTGTGTTTGAATGATTTAAAGTTACCTTCAATCATTTCATCGGTAAAATGGTTCGGCTTTTCAAACTCCGTAACTTTTACTGTCAAATGCTGACGAATACCGAAATGTTTTCCTTCAAAAGTTACCGTTTCGCCGAGTTCGATTTTGCCGTGAGTTCTTCCCGCAACCGCTTTTTCGCCTGTGTTTTTTAACGATTCCAAATGCAAACTAATATCGCGCACCAAATCGAAACAAACTTCCGGCGGCGCATTGATTTCAGTTTCGATAATCAAAATCGGCATAAATTAATAAGATTTTTTGCCCACGAAACACACGAAAGACACGAAAAGTTTTCTGCGATTTTATTTCGTGCTTTTCGTGTGTTTCGTGGGCAAAATAAATTCCTAAATCGTTTCCGTCGCAGGCTTTAGCTCAATCGGCGATTTTTCCGCTTCATTGCCGCGAATATTTTTTGCCCAACCGAGCTTCTCGAAAAAGCGAATTGTCTGCCAATTCATATCGAATTCATACCACGTCAAACCGTGTCGCGCCCGCGACGGTTGCGCGTGATGATTATTGTGCCAACCTTCGCCGAAAGTTAGCAGTGCGATTGCCCATTGATTGGTCGAATCGTCGTTCGTTTCATATCGGCGCGAACCGAAAAAATGCGTCGCTGAATTAACCAACCACGTCGAATGCCAACCGAAAACGACACGCACAAAAACGCCCCACAAAACCATTGACCAACCGCCGAGCGCAAATAAAATCAAACCCGAAACGAGCAAAGGAACGTAATAAAACCGCGCCAAAGTCGTATGAAATTTATCTTTCATCAAATCGGGAACGTATTTTTGCAAAGTCGCTTCGTCGTGGTCGTTTGCCGTGCCAAACACGATCCAACCAACGTGCGCCCACCAAAAACCGCCGCGAGTTGAATGCGGATCGCCTTCTTCTTCGACAAATTTATGATGAATCCGATGCGTTGCCACCCATTTCGGCGCGTCGTCCTGAATCGCCATTGCGCCAAAAGTCGTCAACAAATATTCAAGCCATTTCGGAGCTTTAAAACTCCGATGCGTCAAAAGCCGATGATAACCAAGCCCAATGCCAAGACTGCCGACAATCCAATTTCCAATCAACATCACCGCCAGATTTTCCCAGCTAAACATAAAAAATGCGACAACTGTTAAAATATGAAAACTTGTCACGATAGATAAATTTTTCCAATTAATATTTTTACGCGATTCCTCAAACGTGGAGATATTTTGCATTTATTACTCTATAAAACAGCTAAATTATAACTATCTCAATCTTAACAGGTTGCCCCAGAAATAATCGTAATAGTTGTGTAAAAGTTGATTAATTAGCAAACCAGTCTTGAAGTGTTTCTTTTAATTTGATAAATGATTCGTCTATACAATTTTTGAAACTAACTTTTTCCGCAAGCTGTTGATAAATTGATGATGAACGAGGTTTCCTAACTTCTCTCATCGCTTCTTCAACAGCTTCTTTCGGTCGAGAAGGTTTTGTTTCATCTGCTTGAAGAAATCCTTTATTTTGTAGCCAAGTTTTTAAGTCGGGATTTTTTTCTTCCCATCCCAACACTTTTTCAACGTGCGGTGAATTACTCCAAACCCAAGACTCGATTTCAGGTTCAAGAACAATAACTTTTGCCCGATTTTCCCAACCTGAAATAGAAAGTTTTTGTTCTAACTCATTTTCAATTTCTTCTCGACTTTTATGTTCTTGCCCACAGCCTTCGTGATCAAAAATCACCAAAGCAAAATTATAATCCTTATGAAAAGGTTTTAAAAATTCAGAGCATTGATTATAACAACCTGCATCGCGTTGGATGTGAACAAATATGTGTTCTAAACTTGCCGATAAGTCTTTTATACCAAATGATTGATGGCGCGTGAGAAGTCCTTGCATCAAAAATTGTGTATTTCTGTCTGCTACGAGAATTATCAAATTGTTTGTGAATTCGGACATTATCCCAAAACTCCACTTGCAAAAAGAACGCCTAAGTTGGTTTCGCCTTTCCATTCTCTAAGTCGCGGATGTTTGTTTCCAGAAATAATATCCGTTGCTCCATCATTAGCTTTAGCAAAGCATAATAGAGTTTTCACATCAGCAATACTTAAAACAACAGGCGAGTGCGTAGCCAACAAAATCTGAGCATCATACGCCGATGAAAGAGATTGAAACATAGTATCTACAGCTTTTGGATGTATTCCGTTTTCAGGTTCTTCAATCAAATAAACACCTTTGAAGTCAAGCAAATAAGCCGGTAACGTAAGTGCGAGAAGCCTCAAAGTTCCATCAGATGCAGTCCAAGAAGGAACTTCAAAACCTTCTTTGTAGCGAATTTTTAAGTATTTGAATTTAGTATCAGGAAAATCAGCCGTCGTAATATCTTCAATATCGGGCAAAGCGGTTCTCAGATGAGAAATCCAATCCTTAAATCTTTGCGGAGATTTATCTTTCAGATTTTGAATCACCCAAGGTAGATTTGAGCCGTCCGACATAAATTTTCGACTTCTTCCCGGCGGACTCGCTTGACGAATTAAAAGACTATTCAAAATTATTTGTTGAACATTTTCCGAAAGTAGAGCTTTTAACCATGTTGCCGCCGGGAAGTTTTTTTCGTCTTCGGGCAAGTTTCCCAACGCCGACTTCTTAAACCCGATTTTGAAAGAAGGCATCCAACCTTTGCTCGCCTTTTTATTAGTTTCAGAATAAAAAGTTACTCGTCCGCTGTCGCCTTTTTTTACAACTAAACGCTCACCAAGTTTCACGGGACTTGGAGTTAGAATAGTTTTCGGCGGTTTCATCGGAAACGGAAATAAATTTTGTTGTTGGACAGGCTTTGAGTATTCAGAAGATGAAAGTTTTTTCAACAATACTTTTTCGGACAATACGGAGTTCTCTTTTGTTTCGTCATTGAAGCCGATTGAAACTTCATATCTGATTGTTTCATAAACAATATTTGTAAATTTCGAGCGAATTTCTTCTGGAATCGAAGCCTCAATTGCTAACTCAAAACTATTCTTTTTATCTCCATTGTCATATTTTCCCGCCCAAATTAAATCTTGCAAAATTTGTGTTCTATTTCCAATTGCCACATCTAATCCATCAGCAACAAATTGTCCTAAAAATGCCACCACATCTAAAAATGTAGTTTTACCGCTTGCATTAGGACCAACTAAAACGTGAAACGAAGAGAGCGTTCGGTCAACATATTTCAGACTTCTAAAATTTAAAGCTTCAATCTTACTTATCATATTTTTTCCAAATATTTACGCTGAAAACTTTTGCGAGAATAATTTATTTAGTCTGCAAATGCAACGCTTAATTGTTTGAGCGGCATTGATTTTCGCTCGTCTAATTTACCAACATCTTCGCGGTTGATATATCTGTATAAAATATCGCGCTGTTGCGGAATGAATCCGGCTTCGGAGATTTGGTAGCGGAGTTCTTTTTCGTTGGCTTCGGTGTTTGCTCCGGCGGCGGAAACTACGTTTTCTTCAATCATTATCGAACCCATATCGTCTGCGCCAAAACGTAAAGCGGTTTGTCCGAGACGCAAGCCTTGTGTCAGCCACGATGCTTGAATATGTTCGATGTTATCGAGAAAAAGACGCGAAACTGCGAGCATTTTTAAGTAATCAATTCCCGTCGGTTCTTCGGTAATTTTGCGCCCAAGCGCAGTATTTTCACGTTGAAATGTCCACGGAATAAACGCCGTGAAACCGCCGGTTTCGTCTTGCACGTCGCGGATTCTTTGGAGATGTTTAACGCGATGCGAAATGTTATCGCCGATGCCGAACATCATTGTCGCTGTCGAGCGCAAACCGACTTTGTGAACTGCTTTCATAACATCAAGCCATTCGTTTGTGTTGCATTTGGTCGAAACACGCTTGCGAACTTCGTCGTCCAAAATCTCGCCGCCGCCGCCGGGAAGCGAATTTAATCCGGCATTTTTTAGCCGTTGCATAATCGTTTCGTAATTGAGTTTCGAGATTAAAGAAATGTTATGAATTTCCGGCGGCGAAAAACAATGCAGTTGGAATGTCGGATATTTTGCGTGCAAAGTTGAAAGCAAATTTTCATACCATTCGATATTAAAATCTGGATGAAGTCCGCCTTGCATCAAAACGCCTGTGCCGCCTAATTCAATCGTTTCGTCAATGCGTTTTTCGATTTCCTCGATTGAATGAACATAAGTTTCCGGCTTTCCCGGACGGCGATAAAACGCGCAAAATGTGCAGACGACATTGCAAACATTCGTGTAATTAATGTTGCGGTCAATGATGTATGTAACAACATTATCGGGAAATTTGCGCTGGCGAATTTCGTCCGCTGCCGCGCCAATTTTCGCAATATCGTAACTTTCTAGAAGTGCCGTTGCATCTTCGGCAGTCAATCGTCCGCCGTCCAAAACTTTATCTAAAATCGGTTGAATATCACTCATAATTCAAAATTATTTTATCACGAAATCTTTTAGCCACAGAGAACACAGAGCGCACAGAGCGAGTTTATCAATTGTATTTCCTCTGTGAACTCTGTGTTCTCTGTGGCTAATCTCTTATTCATTTTGCAAATCGAATCGCATTTTGCCAAAAACTTTCGCTCGAAACGCAACTAAAATCACTTTTTCGGCGAATTTTAGTTTAGACAACAATATTTTCTACAAATTTTGTGCCAAAAGTCTGATACGATGCGTCTAAAAATTGCGCGATAGCAAACGGAAAGGAAATTTTACTAAAGGAGTTTGAGAAATGCGAAGTCAAGAAAATCAATTTGAAGCCAGAGATTTCGGGCTGATTTTATTTATCGTCGTTGCCGGTTGGTTTTTATTATTTCAGTCTAATTTATTCAATTAAGCCAAAAAACGCAACTCGGAATTTTTCGCGCAAAGTCCGTTTTTGTGTGCGAGTTTGAAATAAAGTTCCAAACCTTTTTGCATTGAATCGTCAATCGAATACGAAATATTATCCGACAGATATTTTTTGAAATCTTCGTGCGTGAGCGAAATTTCCGATTCATAGTTTGAAATTATTTCGTCCAAATGCGCCAAACCTTCATCTCTTGCGCTTGCAAAATCAATCGGGCAAAATTCGTTTCGCGTCATCCACATTGCGAAAACGAACCCGAAATTTGTAAATTTTCGCCAAATTTCAACTAAATCGAATTTTCTGATTTGGTCTTCGGTTTTTGAATTTGAAATTTGAAATTTGAAATCTGAAATTGTTAAAGCCGGATCGCCGATGAGCAAAGCGCAATCAGAATTTGCAAGCATTTCGTTTAAATCAGGTTCGGCAGTTTTCCAAATCGGTTCAAAACCTAAAAATTCGCGGAAAATTATCTTGGTCAGCGCGACCGAAGTTTTTGACGAAACATCGAGCGCGACTGTTTTTACATTTTCTAAATCTTCGCCTTTGGTAACTAAACACACGCTTCTAACTTTTTCGCGTGCGCCGACGCAGACGTTTGGAACAAGGCGCAAATCTTCGATAAATTGATACGCAATCACTGGCACGAGCGCGGCATCAACCCGTTTTTGCGATAAAAGTTCAGCCGAACGCGCTGGCGCGTTGTCCAAAATCAATTCATATTTGCCACGATTTTGTCCGTAAAGAAACGACCAAATAAGCGGCGCGGTGTTTGAATAACTCGAAGCGGAAATTCGTAAAGTTTGCATTTTTAAGAAGATATTTTGCCCGCGAAATACGCGAAAAAGCGCGAAAAAAAATCAAATTCTTTGGTTTTATTTTTAGCGTATTTCGCGTATTTCGCGGGCAAATTTTTAATCGGCTAAAACGTCTTGAAATTCGGGCGTTTTTTCGATTACGGCTTTGGCAAAAGGGCAAAGCGGCACGACTTTTAAATTATTTTCACGCGCAAATTTTACGCCTGCCGCGATTAAATCTTTGGCGATTCCTTCCCCGCGAAAATTGTGTTCGACAAATGTGTGGTCAATGCTTATTTTATTTTCGCCTGCTTTTGTGTAAGTCATTTCCGCCGCGCGATTGCCATTCTCTTCGACGACAAACTCGCCGCCTTTGCCTGTTTGGATGTGTTTTATTTCCATCATTTTTTTAGCCTACAAAGAAAGTTTGCCGAATAGCAAATCTTGTTTGAAAAATAGTTTTGGATTATGCTCAAAAGTAATGAAAATTTACGACATAACTTTTCCACTTTCCGAACAAACGCCAGTTTATGAAGGCGACCCAACGGTGAAAATTGACGTTTGCAACGCAATTTCCAAAGGCGATGTTGCCAACGTAACGCAACTTTGTTTCGGAGCGCACACCGCAACGCACGTTGACGCGCCGAATCATTTTATCGAAGGAACGCGAAAAGTTCACGAACTCGAACTCGAAAAACTTATCGGCGATTGCACGGTTTTGGAATTATCTGACGATGTTTTGGCAATCGAGCCGCAGCATCTCGGAAATTTAGAAAACATCGAACGAATTTTGTTCAAAACGCGAAATTCAAACTTTTGGAACGAACCCGAAAAAGGTTTCCGCAAAGATTTTACTTTTATTACGCCCGAAGCCGCGAAAGTTTTAGCCGATGCCGAAATAAAACTTGTCGGCATTGATTATCTTTCGGTCGAACAATTCGGCGCAAAATCGTTTGATACGCACATTACGCTTCTCGAAAAAGAAATCGTCATTATCGAAGGCTTGGATTTGCGAGAAATTTCGGCGGGCAATTACGAATTAATTTGCTTACCGCTAAAAGTCATCAGCGAAACCGGCGATGGTGCGCCGGCGCGAACGGTTTTAAGGCAAAGGTAAATTATCTTTTGATTGGTGTTTTATTTTATTCGACAGCGACGAAATTCAGTTCTTCTAAATTTTCGTTCGGTGAAATTATTTGCGTATTAAATTGATAACGCTTGTAATTGACGTTCAAAATATAGGTTTCACCGGCATTTAGCTCTTCAAATTTATAATAACCAAACGCGCTTGTTTTCACATAAAAAACTTCGCCGTTTTGATTGACCAACGAAATTCGCGCTTTTGAAATTCCGTTTCCGTTTGCCGTCAAAACTCGTCCACTAATCGAAACCGTGGCTGCCAATGGCGCAAGTTGTTCGGCAATCGCAAAAGGTGAAAACGAAGAAGTTTGTCCACAAAGCGTGCGCGTTGCAAAATCCGTTGAAGTTGTTTGATTAACCCAAGCTGAATTTTCAAAGTGCATTACGCGCAATCTGCCGAACTGTGCGGAATCCGTAAATGACGGCAAATTAAAACACAAAGTCGGATTTCCGGTAAAAATCGCCGCCGTCGAAATGTTGTAAGCCAATCCGGTAGATACGAAACCTGATGGCAGATTCGGTTGCGAATTTGGCTCAACGGTGGTTTGCAGAAGATTTGCGCCGCTCGTAATTTCGGGGAAAGTTGCGGTCAAATCTCCGACTCTTCTCTGAACTGCCATTCCTATCGGCAATGGCGTTGATTTTTCCTTGCCTTCAGCCCCAGCCGCGTGAATCGCTTGAATTTCTCCCAAAGTTAGGGCTTTTTTGTAAATCGAAAGTTCGTCAATATCGCCGTCCCAATTTCCGTATGTCGAATTTTCAGCAGGTTCGGCGATGTTAAAAGTTGCAGTATTGGAAAGGTCGCCAATCGGCTGAAACGGCGTTCTTCCGATAATAAAATTGCCGTTGACATAAATTCTCATACGATTTGCGGCGCGATCAAAAACAAAAGCATAATGCGTAAATGTGGTCGAACAACTCGGTGTAGTAGTAAAAACTGCCTGCGTCGGAACGCCGGGCTGAAAAATATCAAAAGCAATCGTGCAACCGTTTCCGCCATTTGCTTGGACAGTCGAATTAAAACTTTTGTAAATCGCATAACCGCGATATTGTCCGCCGATATATTCGCGTTTATCAACCCAAGTTCCGATTAGCGAATCCGATTTTGCCCAAAATTCAACTGAAAAAGAATCATCGCCGTCAATATCAAGCAAACTATTATCAGCAACGGCGTAACCATCGCTTAAACTAAAAAAATCGGGAATTATTTGAGGCACAAATTTCATTGATTGCCCAACTTTTCCGATTTCAAACTTCGCTGTTCCGAAGGTCGTTGTCGGATGTAAATTGTTACCGGATATATCGTTAGCATCACCATCGCCCGAATACCACGCAACCAAATCGCTCGGCACCGGCGCGGGCGCGGCAATCGCAAAATCACTAAAAACCAAAAACGTAATGATAAATTTATAAATTGACATTGTTTAATTCCTCAAAGTAGTCAAATAATACACAATTTGTCGCACAAAGTAATGAGAAAACTATGAGATTTTGATGAGAATTCTGTTAAAATAGAAAAAATGAACGAAAAGCAAGGAACAAAACTCAGCAAGGCGCGAATGGTTGAAAAATATTGAAGGAAAGTTCAAAAGGCGTTTGCAAAGCCGCGAAAATGAGTTAAAGTGTTGCTGATGCGACCGTCGTTCCCCCGACCGGCATTCTTAAAATTTATGAATGTTGACGACAAAAATTATCGTGAAAAAGTTTATGAAATCGTCCGTGAAATTCCTTTGGGGCGCGTGATGACTTACGGGCAAATTGCCGCGATTTTGGGCGAAGGTTACACGGCGCGAACGGTCGGTTATGTGATGCACGCCGCGCAAACCGAAAGCGTTCCTTGGCAAAGAGTCATTAATTCTCAAGGTTCGTGTTCAACCGGAAAACTTTTTCTGCCCTACAACGTCCAACAAAAACTGCTCGAAGACGAAAGTGTTTTTTTCAACGCCAAAGGCAAATGCGATTTGGAAAAATATCGCTGGTTGCCCGAAGGAATCGAGGAAGAAGAAATTCAGCCGAGTTTGTTCGGTTGACACGCACAAATTTGCAAAAGCCGGTCGCTACCGCTCACGGTTCTGACAGGTTCACAAAAACAGTTTTAAATTAATTTTTTGCGTTTCTTCGAGTTTATCTAAAAATCTTGCGCGGTCAATTTCCTTCGCGCCTAAAGCGCGAAAATGCGGAGTCATCACTTGAACATCGAGCCAAGTTGCGCCGCGTGTTTTCAAGTGTTCGATCAAATGGAGCAGCGCGAATTTTGAAGCGTTCGAGCGCGTAAAAAACATACTTTCGCCGCAAAATACGCCGCCTGCGTCAACGCCGTAAAGTCCGCCGACGAGTTCGGTTTGATCCCAAACTTCAACGCTGTGCGCGTCGCCCGCCGCGTGAAATTCGCAATAAGCGCGAATAAAATCAGATGTTATCCAAGTTCCGTAACCGTCTTTGCGCTTTGCCCGCGAGCAATTTTTAATGACCGATTCAAAATCTTTGTCAATCGAAAAAGTAAATTCGGTTTTGGCGTATTCCTTTCGCAAACTTTTCGGAATGTGAAGCTCGGAAAACTCCAAAATCGCCCGAACTTCGGGACAAAACCAAGGAAGCGGCAAGCCTTCGATATACCACGGAAAAATGCCGCTCCGATATGATTTTCGTAAATTTTCAACCGTCAAATCGCCGCCGAAACTGATGATGTCGTGCGCGTCGTAATAATACGAGCCGACTTGAACATAATCATAAAATATATGCGTTCGCGGATTTGGGAAATTTATTATTGACATTTTTGGGAACAAATATTAAAAAATCCTGTGTAACGAAAATAGCAAATCCGCGAGGTAAAATAAATGCGAAAATTTATCGGAAGTCTTTTTTCTAATCGGTTCGGTATCGTTTTAGCAACTTTGAATATCTGTTATTTTGTATCCCAAGCCTATTTTCAACGAGTGATTGCACATAATCACGGCGAAAGTTGTTTAGTTTTAAAGAAGTTCTTTTTGTTTCCCGCTAATAATGAAATTTACGGATTTATGCTTGCTCAAAATTTGCCTGCGTTAGTTCTTACGCTTATTCCAGATTATTTGATGAAAAATTTGTCTTCAAATCTTTGCGTTTTCACACAAACCAAATTTCAGATGATTTTCTTCTCTTTTTTTATAACTTTTCAATGGCTTTTCATAGCTTGGTTGGCAAAAATAATTGCCGCAAAATTAGCGCGGACAAAATGACGGCAATCGTTTTTCATTAAACTTGCTTCGATTTCCATTTTCCGCGTTTGAACCAAAAAGCTGAAACAACAGCGAGCATTGAAAAAGCAATCGTAATCGCCCAGAAAACGCCGCTCGGACCGAAATTGAAATGATATGCAAGGACGTAAGCGAGCGGAATTTCAAACAGCCAAAAGATAAAAAGATTGAGCCAAGTCGGTGTCCAAGTGTCGCCCGCGCCGTTGAATGCGGCTTCAAAAACCATTCCGAAAGCGTAAAAAACAAAACCGTAAGCGATAATGTGCAAAGATTCCGTGCCGTAATTCAAAACCGCCTGTTCATCGGTAAAAAATCCGACAATTTGTTTTGAAAACAACAGAAAAATCACGCTGACCGCGCCGAGAACGGCGGCGTTGATGATTGCCGCTTTCCAGACTGATTTTTCGGCGCGTTCCGGTTTGCCCGCGCCGAGATTTTGCCCGACAAGAGTTGCCGCCGCGTTGCTCAAACCGATTGCCGGAAGAAGCGCGAAAATAATCACGCGCAAGCCGATTCCATAACCTGCAATCGCGCTTTCTCCGAAACCTGAAACAACCCGCACGAGTGCGCTCCAACTTGCCGTGGCAACCGTAAATTGCAAAACGGCGGGCGCGGCGATTTTGATTAAATTCCGCAAAATTTCCGTGTCAATCTTCCAATTTGCCGCGTGAATTCTGATGCGTCCGCCGGGGCGAAGCAAGCACCAGACGGCAAATAAAACGCCGATTCCGCGCCCGATTGTCGTGCCGACAGCCGCGCCGGTTACGCCGAGTTTCGGAAAAATCCAATTATCAATCAACCAATTTGGCGCGTTCCAACCGAAAAACGCGAAAATATCCGAACCGTAAATAAAACACGGCGCGAGAAATATATTCAGTAGATTTGCCAAAAACAAAACGCGCATCGCAATCGCTGCATCGCCCGCGCCGCGAAAAATTGCGTTGAGCAGAAACAGAAAAATAATAACCGCATTTCCGCCGAGCATAATCTGCATAAAAGGCGTGCCTTCGAGGACAGTTTGGCTTTTTGCGCCCAAAAGCGAAAGAATCTGCGGCGCAAAAACGATTCCGACCAAACTTATCAAAATCGAAATAATTACACCGAGATAAATCGCGTGTGCCGCACTTCGAGCCGCGCCTTCTGCGTCTTTTTCGCCTGTTCGACGCGCCACCGTTGCCGTTGCGCCAACGCTCAAACCGATGGCGACGGCATAAACCAAAGCCATCATTGCTTCGGTTAAGATGACAATTGCCACCGCGTTTGCGCCCAAATGTCCGACAAAATAGATGTCCACGAGCGCAAAAACGCTTTCCATAAACATTTCCAAAATCATCGGAACTGCCAGCAGAAAAATCGCCAAACCAATCGAACCTTGTGTAAAATCGCGCTGTGAGCCGGTGAAAGCCTCGCGCAAAATTGACCAAAATGAATTATCCAACGTCTTTTCGGACGCTGCTTGAGTAGCATCAGACATAAAAAATCCTATAAAAAATTGATTAAATGAAGCACGAAAAGTGCTGGAAAATTCGTTGCGCCTAAGAATGTAAGGCGAAAACGAGCGCGAAAATTTGCGGTTATTTAGCGGATGCGGATTATGACTTTCATAGCGTTTGTAAAATTATCATATCGAAAACAAAAATGCCAACCGGAAGAAGTAAAATTATCAGCTATTCGCTATTCGCTTTCAGCTATTCCGAAGTTAAAATTATTACTTTCCGAAATAGCGGATAGCGAATAGCTGATAGCTGATAATAAAAGTTTCGATTATAAATTTTCTTCCAAACCGATAATTTTTCGCTGTTGTTTCAGGTAATAAATTGCGACCAAAACTGCCGCAAACATAATCGCTGCCGCCGTAAAAAAATTGCGTTTTAAGGTGTAATCGTCAACTTGATTGAAGGCGTTATTGAGCAAAAATCCGGTCAGCGTCGGCGAAATTGCCCGCGCCAAACTTGCCGCCGATTGCATTACGCCCAAGATTTTTCCTTGCTCGAATTCTTCGGCGTTTTTTGATGCGAGACTTGTTAGCGCAGGCGACGAAATCGAATTTCCAATCGCAAAACAACCCGCGCCGAGCAATAATCCGATTAATCCGTAAGAATCTTTTGACACGAAAGGCACAGCAACAAAACTTAAAACGAGCATCGAACAGCCGATAATTATAAGATTTGCTTCACCGATTTTTTTTGACAAAATGCCCAAAAGTCCGCCTTGCATCACGACGGCGAGCAAGCCGACATACGCCAAAACATAGCCTGTTTCTTCGGCGTTATAGCCGAAACTGTGATTTGTGTAGAGCGGAAAAGCCGTCGTCATCATTGAAAATGCGGTTACGAGCAAAAAATATTCGAGCGTGATGACGGCAAAGCGCGAATCTTTGAATGTTTCGGCAAGTTCGATGATTCGATTCTTTTTCTCGATGATTTTTTCGCTGAATTTTCTTGATTCGGGCAAGATAAAATAAAGCAAAACTGCATTCGCAAAACACAGCGCGGCGGCGACGAAAAATGGAACATCGTGTCCGAATTTGCTTAAAATTCCTGCCGAAGCCGGACCTAAAATAAATCCGAGTCCGAAAGCCATTCCGAAAAGTCCCATTCCTTTGGCGCGGTTTTCGCGTGTCGTGATGTCGGCGATGTAGGCTTGCGCGGTTGAAAGATTTGCGCCCGTAATGCCGCCCAAAATTCGTCCGGCATAAACCATCAGAAGGCTTCCGGCGAAACCGATTATCAAATATCCGATGCCCGAACCGATGATGCTCAGAAATAAAATCGGACGGCGACCGTATTTGTCGGAAAGATTGCCTAAAATCGGCGCGAAAATAAACTGCATCCACGAATAAGACGACACCAAAAAACCGATGTCGAGCGGCGATGCGCCAAATTCCTGCGCGAAAAACGGCAACAGCGGAATAACGATTCCAAAGCCGAGAAGGTCAATAAAAATCGTGATAAAAATTATCAGCAGAGGCTTGGTAAAAAATTTTTCGTCGCTCATTTTTTTATATTATCAGGGATGAAAGAGATAGAAGGGATAAAAGATTTTTATTATTTTCTTTTCGCAAATGTGGCGTGTTTTTCTGAACGCCGCAGCAAAAATAACGCCTTAAATTTTTTTATCCCTTTCATCCCTTTCATCTCTGTTGATGAAACCGATTATCGTAGCGTCGGTGTTCAACTTTGGTATTGCCGAAGTTTATGAGTAAGCCGACTTGCAGATTTGACGCTTTCAGGTAATTCAGTAATTGTGCCGTATGCGCGTTGATTAGGGAAGTTACGGCTTTGAGTTCGAGGATTATTTTGCCTTCAACGATAACATCAGCGTAAAACGTGCCAACCTTTTCGCCGCGAAAAAAGACATTTATTTCAACCTGTCTTTGGGCTTCCAAACCTTTCTGGTGCAAAGCAACCATCAAGGATTTTTCATAAACTTCCTCGCTAAAACCAATACCTAACTCGTTGCTTACCTCAAAACAACACCCCAAAATCTCTCTCGTCAAATCTTCAAATATCATATTTTTTCTATTAACAGGGATAAAATGTATGAAAGGGATGGAAGAATATTTTTTTGCTTTTCTACTATCGAAATTTTCTAATCAAATACGAATCTGCAAAGATATAAATCCCGAATTTATAATGTTTCATCCCTTTCATCCCTTTCATCCCTGTCAAACGAAATTTTAGCAAATTATAGTTTCGTAGTAGAATCTAACTGAAGAAGAAAATAACATCTTTAATGGAGTTTCCCAAAGTTATGCGAAAAGCACAAAATATAAAAATTCTTTCAATTTTAATCTTAGCCCTAATTTTTTCTATGTATCAAGAAACACAGGCGCAACGCAAAAAGCCGAATACGAAGACACAAATGACGGAAGTCAAACCTGTTCCGCCCGAAATTAGTTTTACGGTTTCGATGTCGAAGCCTTTTACGCATTTGCTCGAAGTCGAAATGCGCGTCAAATGGGCGCAGATGCCGGAAAAAACCGAATTGAAATTGCCGGTTTGGACACCGGGAAGTTATCTGATTCGTGAATATGCGCGGCACGTTCAAAATTTTTCGGTTACGGATGCTAACGGAAATGCGCTTGCGTGGCAGAAAATCAATAAAAATACTTGGCAGATTGATAGCAAAGGCAAACAGGAAATTGTTGCGAAATATAATGTTTATGCGAATGAACTAACCGTTCGCACGAATGAATTAAACGACAAACACGCATTTTTTACGCCTGCCGCACTTTTGATGTTTGTCAAAGATAATTTGAAAGTTGCTTCGACCGTGAAAGTTAATCCTTACGCAAATTGGAAGGTTGCCACAGGCTTGCCGACAGTTTCGGAAAATACTTTTCGCGCCGAAAATTTCGATGTTTTGTATGATTCGCCGTTTGAAATTTCGGATTATAAGGAAATAAAATTTACCGTTCAAGGCAAACCGCATCGCTTTGTCGTAACCGGAGAAGGCAATTATGATTTGCCGAAAATTGCCAAAGATACAACCAAAATCATCGAAGAAGCCTTTAAAATGTTCGGCGAATTACCGTATGAAAATTATCTTTTTATTTTGAACACACGCGGCGGCGGCGGGCTTGAACATTTAAATTCAACTGCTCTGCAATGGAATAAAAACGGTTTTTCGGGCGGCGGACACACGAATTTTCTCGGACTTGTCGCGCACGAATATTTTCATCTGTGGAACGTCAAACGCATTCGTCCCGACGCGCTCGGACCGTTTGATTATGAAAACGAAAATTATACGAAATTGCTTTGGGTAGCGGAAGGCGGCACGGAATATTACTCGAATGTTTTGCTCCAACGCGCCGGATTTGTTGACGATTCAGATTTTCTTTCAGCTCGCGCCGGAGGTTTTCAAGCCTTGCAAAATCTGCCCGGACGTTTTGAAACTTCGGTCGAGGAAGCGAGTTTTGACGCTTGGATAAAACAATATCGTCCTGACGAAAATTCGCTGAACAATCAAATTTCGTATTATGACAAAGGCGAAATCGTCAACTTTTTGCTTGATTTCAAAATCCGCACCGATTCAAACGGCGCGAAATCTTTGGACGACGTGATGCGCTATCTTTACACGGAATTTTTCAAAAAAGGCAAAAATTACACGCCGACGGATTTTCAAAAAATTGCCGAAATGATGGCTGGAAAACCTTTGGACGATTTTTTTGCAAAATACGTTCGCGGGCGCGAAGACATTGATTACAATTCGATTTTGAGCGGTTTCGGATTAAAACTCGAAACAGGTTCGGGCAAACAGACGGCTTATCTCGGCGCAACAACGGCGGACGTGAACGGAAAATTAATCGTCCGCGCCGTTGCCGCCGGAACGCCCGCTTTCGAGCAAGGTTTGAACACCAACGACGAAATTGTCGCGGTTGACGGACAACGCGCAAATCAGACGTTTCTGCAAGGTTTGATTGCTCAAAAGAAACCGAATGACAAGATTAAATTAACTATTTTCCGCTTCGATGAAATGCGCGAAATCGAAATCACGCTCGGCGGACGAATTCCGCCAAGTTATAACATAATGCGAATGGAAAACGCGACAGAAGACCAAAAACGTCTGTATAGTCAGTATTTTGGTTTATAAAGTTTTGAGTCCCGCCTTTAGGCGGCTAAACCGCCAGCGAAGCGTATGCGTTTTCGCTTTGATTAAAATTCAAGGTTAAGCAGTGTAAAGCAAACGCTCCGCTTCGCTTGCGTTTGCGCCGCCTAAAGGCGGGACTCAAAACAGTTTAATGAAAATGCAAATTCTTAAATTATTAGCTTTCGTCAGCCTTATTTTTCTGGCGGCGTGTCCGAAAAGCGGCACAAATACGCCGTCAAATTCGGCGACGGATTTGAACAATATTCAAGCAGTTCGATTTAATTACCGTTTCGAGCCGGACGTTCCGCCGCCGACTATTCCCGAAATTCCGGCAGACGAATTGAATCCGGCGGTGCAGACTGATTTTTCGACAAATCGTTTGGACGAAATTTTAGTAAAAACTTTAGTTTCGCCTGATAAACAAAGGATTTTGACGATTTATCGGCGTTCGGGCGATACGGAATACGAATTTCGGCTCGATATGTATGCGGCGGACGGGCGCATTTTGCGAAAAGTTACTTACGACGGAATGGCGATTCTTTATCCGGGCGCGATTACTTGGTCGCCTGATTCAAAATCGGTTGCGTTTATGGCAAAAGTTCGCGGCGCGGTAATGCCGACACCTGCCGCAAATTCAAATTCGGCAAATTCTGCTTCAAATACGAATGCGAAAGTTAATGCAAATGCGAACACGAATACGAATGCGAACACGAATACGAATGCAAATGTCGAACAAACGCCTGCGCCGACAGGCGTTGAAACGCCGCCCGTTGAAGGCGCGAAAGCCGTTTTGACTTTGCGAACCGAGCAGATTTACATTTGCGGCGCGGACGGCGAAGACGTGAAATTGCTCACGCAAAAAGAAGGTTTGATTTATTTTTATTTCGTCTGGTCGCCCGATTCGACAATGCTTGTCGCGCTTGCCGCAACTTATCAGGAATGGCAAGTAATGCAGTTTCGCGCCAAACAAAACGGCGATTTTTTCTTGCCGTTCGGCAGACCACGCTTGATTGAAAAGAACGGACGCGAACGACTTCTTGACGATTATCCGACAAATACTTATCCGGTTTGGTCGCCCGATTCGATGAAAATCGCCGTCGCTTACGACAAAACGATAAAAGTCTATGACGCGCTCGGCACACAGCCGACGCAAGCTGCGATTCCGCTCCAAAATCCGTTGCTTTTATCGTCAAAAACGCACAAAGACAATGTTGCGCGGCAAGAACAAAGCAACATTAACGGCACACCCGCGAATGTCGAAACGAACACGAACACGAACGCCAACGCCGTCGTCAGCACCGAAATTGACGAAGACGCAAAGGTTTGGTTCAATCCGATTGTTGATTTGAAATGGACTGAACCGAATATGCTTTATCTGCAAACCGGCTATCAAAAATTGTTTGAAAATCCGGCAAACAACGTGAGGAGTTATTTCCGCTGGCATCGTTTGATTTTTTCTCCGCAAGCGATTCCGACTACAAACCAAAAATAAAACTATGAACTATCAAAACATATCCGAAATCTATGCGGCAAACGATAAAATCCGCGAAAATTTAAAAGCAACGGTTGGAAATCTGACCAACGAACAGAAAAATCTGCTTGCCGAAAAAGGCGATTGGACGATTGAAAATATTGTCGAACACATCGCCATCGTGCAGGACGGAATGATGCGAATTTCCGCGAAACTTTTGAACGAAGCGAAAGCCAAAGGCGCAACGGCAGGCGGCGAAGCAAAAATCTCCGGCGATTTTTTGCAAAAAGCTGGGGAGAGTCAAACTTTGAAATTTGACGCACCTGACCGCGTTCGCCCTTCGGGAACACAAACGATCTCCGAATCTTTTGTAAAATTAGACGAAACCCGTGCGAAATTGGAAGAACTTCGTCCGATGTTTGAATCGGTCGAATGTGCGGATTTCAAATTCCCGCATCCGTTTTTCGGCGATTTGACCGCGCACGATTGGCTCGCGCTCGTCGGCGGACACGAGTTTCGACACATCAAGCAGATTGAAACAATCTTAAAGGGATGAGGGATAAGGGATAAGGGCTGAATATGATTTGGATTTATTCATCACTCATCCCTCAAAAAAAAAGCCTTAACTGCGAGGAGGGCAAGCAGTTAAGGCGAACATTCAAGCGATAGCTTCTTTACTGTTACATAAATTTCAGAAGCAATTCTTGGATGTTTTGTTTTTTATTGACGTTGCTTTTTTCGTTCTGAGTTCCAACTTTAGTTGGCGGCAACCGTGAGCGAAGCGAAAGGTTGTCTCTGTGCTGATTAAGTTGAGTTTTAATTAACGCAAAACCGCTTCGCTTCGCTGGCGGTTAGCCAACTGAAGTTGGAACTCAGAACTTATTGGGCAATCGTCGGAATATCGCCGTTCAAACCGAATTGACGATATTCAAAAGTATTGTCAACACTTCGCCAGATATACCAAACGCCGGTCGAAGGTCGGAAAATTCCGATGTCGGTTTTCGTGTCGCCGTCGTAATTTCCGGCAACCGGAACGTCGCCGTTCAAACCGAATTGACGAATGTCGAAATTGTTATCCGAACTGCGCCAAATATACCAAACGCCGGTTGAAGGTCGCCAAACAGAAATGTCTTTGCGTCCGTCGCCGTCGAAATCGCCGTTGATTGGAATGTCGCCGTTTGAACCGAATTGGACGATTCCAATCGCGCCGTTTGAACTTCTAATCCAATACCAAACTCCGGTTGAAGGTCGGAAAACCGCCACATCATCGCGTCCGTCGCCGTCAATATCGGTGGCAATCGGTTTGTCGCCGTTTGAACCGAATTGGACGATGATAAAGCCTGTGCCGTTACTTTTTTGGACATACCAAACGCCGGTTGAAGGTCGGAAAACCGCGACATCATTGCGTCCGTCGCCGTCAAAATCGCCGCGCACCGGAATATCGGTTGAAAGTCCGAATTGCGTTGCACTAATTCCACCGTCCGAACTTCTTTTGATTTCCCAAACGCCGCTTCCGTTGACGTTTCTGAAGACTGCCGAATCCGTGCGTCCGTCACCGTCGTAATCAGCCGAAACCGGAATATCACTTGCAGAACCGAAATTTTGCGCCGTAAATCCTGCGCTGTTTTGCGAATACCAAGTTCCTGTCGAAGGACGATAAACTGCAAAATCATTACTTCCGTCGCCGTCAAAATCGCTTCGGTTTGAATGTTGCGTAAATGTTCCGCCGACTTCGCCGTTCGGATTATTTGCGCTTGTAATTACTGCAAACCAAAGACCGGAACGAAGCTGTTGAACTTGCACCGGCGTAACATTTATCGTTGCCGTTGCAAGGTTTCCGTTCGTTCCGCCGATTGTCGGGAAACTATGAACGATTGCTGATGTGCCGACAGTTGTTTCAATTCTCGCGCCCGTTTGTGCGCTCGAAAGATTGTGAAATTCAGCCGTCAAAGTTGCTTGCGTTTCCGTTGCGTTCAAAAAGACTTTGAATTCCGCATTCGCATTTGTTGCAATCGGTGGATTGATTCCGCTTCCGGTTGGATGCGTTTCAAAATATCTGCCTTGGCTCGGTGAAGGCGAAGGACTCGGCGTAATTCCCGGCGAAGGTGAAGGTGTTGGCGTTGCGCCGCCGAATGTTCCGGCGAGAATTTGTGTTGCGCCGTTACGAATCGAAATTGTTGAACCGACAATTACATTCGGCACATTTTGTCCGTTATCCGAACGCAAACGAAGTCTGCCTTCACCGCCGCTTTCCAAAATTAAATTCCCGACCGATGCGCCATCAACCAAAACATTTAGCGCAGTTCCGCTCGGCAGACTAACTTGATAAACGCGAATTTCCAACTCACGCCGACTGCTGTGCAATTCGTATTGTGCAAAACCACGCGGCAAAACTCCATTAACCGTCGCGCCCGTCAAACCTGCAAACAAATCGCCCGAATTCGGCGAACTCGAAGGACTCGGACTTGGCGAACCTGTTGGTGAAATGCTTGGTGAAACGCTCGGCGAAGGTGTCGGATTCGGTCCGCCGCCATTCAAAACGCCGTTGACCAAAATTGTTGCGCCGTTTCTGACTTCAACCGTCGAACCGTCATTTGTTACAGGAACGGTTTGACCGTCTTCCGTGCGTAATTTCAATTTTGCTTTTTGCAAATTCACAGGCATTTGCCCGACCGAATTGCCATCAACAAAAAAGTTCAAAACCGTTCCATTTGCTAGATTTACGTCTTCGATTTCAATTTCAAGTTCGCGGTTTCCATTCGCATAAAGTTGATATTCAGCCGCGCCGTGCGGATTAACGCTGCCTGTCGGCGAAACTAAATTCGCGGTTCTGACAAGAATCGGAATGCCGCCCGCCGAAACTTTTTCCTGCATCAAAAACGGCACTGCTATCCAAGCAAATACCGCGACAAATACTAATGCAATTTTCCACATCTGCCAATTTTTTCTATTCTTTTTCATTATTTTGTTTCCTTCCTATTTATTTCGTTTTTCGTATCCGCATCTGTAAAAAATTTGCCCAATATATGCGGCTTTCATACGAACAGTGCGGAAACTTTATCGAAAAAGACAGATGTCGTAAAAATTTTGCAAAAAAAGCCAACCTGTTTTCAGATTGGCTTTTAAGTTATTTTATGAGCGCGATTTTTATTACGGATTTGGAGGAATTGCAGTTGTTACGGCACGAAAAGCATCAACTCGTTGTGTCCGAATGCGAAAATTTCTTAACGGATCATTATTATAATCTATTTCCAACGCAACATTTTTAATATGGTCAACTATATCATCGGCAGTTCGAGTTGGATTTTTAGCTTTAACCAAAGCCGCAATGCCCGAAACAATCGGCGCAGACATTGAAGTTCCGCTCCAAGTTCCGTAACGACCGCCGGGAATTGCGCTGACGATATTTTCGCCCGGCGCGACAATTTCTACCCAATCTCCGCCGCTTGCTTCCGGGTCATTAAAACTTGTAAATGCCGTCAATCTGTCATAGCGACTACTTGCGCCGACTCCGAGCATTCCGTCTAAATCTTCGGCGGCAGGATAGATTTTCGTTAATTCTCCGTTTGTTCGCATAATTCCGGTATTTCCCGCACCTGTGATAACAATTAATCTTCGTGTTCCGAGTTCGGGAAAAGTTCTGCCGTCAATCGTCATTCCGTCATCACAACTATCGAGTAAATCTTTTAACACTTCCGCGCTTTGCGGATAACCGAAACTGATATTGATAACATCTGCGCCGTTATTTGCTGCCCAAATAATCGCGGCGGTAATGCGCCAGAGTTCGCCTTCACCATTGCTGTCAAGAACGCGAATCGGCATAATTCTCGCGCCTGGCGCGGTCAGCGCGACAATTCCCGCAACGTGCGTGCCGTGTCCATAAACTTGATTTTGACGCAAAACGCCTTCTTCGCTCGGATTATTATCGTTGTCAACAAAATCGTAGCCCGGCTCAATTCTGCCCGCAAAAGCCGGATGATTGAGGTCAATTCCGGTATCCAAAACTGCAACTATTACGCCTGTGCCTGTCGAACCATTCGGCGCAGTATGTGCTTGATTAAGCCGAATCAAATCGGGAAACCATTGCCGATGAAAGCCTTTCGCGCTTCCACCGACTGCCCAAGAATTTCCGACTGCCCAAGAATTTCCGAGCGTCCACGGCAAACCTTCTCTTTCAACCGCCGAAAATTTACGATTGACTTCTGCTTTTGTAATGCGAGCATCGCCCTGCATCAAAGCGACAATCTGATTCGCTGTCTGACTTGTTTGCGCCGTATCAACTTCCATCTGATACGAAGCAGGCGAACCGATTTGCCCGAGCGGAGTTGGTCTGAGTTTATATTGCGCGGCAACTGCCGGTAATTGGTTTTGACTTGTCGGCGCAAGTTCGACCAAAACCTGATTTGGCACACAATCATTGCAGGTTGTCTGACCAAAATTTTCGCCCGTGAAAATAAAAGCAAATAAAACTAAAAATAAAATTTTTTCGATAAAACTTCTCATTGCTACGCTCCGAAAATACACGAAATTGACTCGTTGCCAATTACACAGTGCTTTCAATTCTATCAAAAAGACGAGTTTGGAAAAAATTATCTTCCAATCAGCGCAAACGGCGACCAAAAATACGGATGTGCGCCGCGCTTGATAAAATTATTCTGAGCTGTTTGTAGAGATGCCGAAATGCTGAAACCGCGTTGCAAATTGGTATAAAAATCCTTCATCAATTCAGTTGTCGCTTCATCATTGACAGTCCAAAGACTTAAAATTAAAGTTGAAACACCTGCCAAAAGAAAGCCTCTTGCCAAGCCTAAAATTTCGTCGCCCGCGAAAATTTTGTTCAATCCGGTTTCACACGCGCTCAGAGTTACGAGTTCGGCTTTCAATTTTTGGGAGCAAATATCTTTCACGGTAACAAAACCATCCGCCAAATGCAGACTCGAAAAAAGCGAATTGTCAGTGCGAAATTGCCCGTGGCAAGCGAGATGCAAAACATCGAAAGCGGGCGCGTTTTTCGTGTAATTTTCAAAATTTGCCGCGCCATCGGTGAAAACTTGCGCCTTCGGAAAAATCTTTTCAATCGCTTCAATTTCTCGATTGACCAACGGAATTTTTTCGTCGGCAAAACCAATCAGTAAAGCATTTTTTATTTGCTTCGCCGGTTTTTGCATCAAAAATTGCCAAATTTTCGCACTCGGCACATAAACGATTTCGCGGTTTTCAATCAGATACGAACTGTCAGAACAGTCTGCGTGAGCGGGTTGTTTGGTGTGCGACGGTTGACTAACCCGCTCACGCAGACTGTTCTGAAATCGCAAAGCGTGAAACGGAACATAATGCAACGCGCCGACCGGAACAATGACCAAATCCTGCACACCGATATATTTTTCGAGCGGCAAAAGTAACTTCTCATAAAGTTTTTCGAGATAAAAATCAGCACGTTTTTTTAGTTCGCCCACAAAATCTCCTAAATTTTTCGCGCCATAACGCAGCGTTCCGAATTGAAACCGCAAGCCTTCTAAAAACTCGATTATCAGAGTTTCCCGCGCCAGATTTTCGACAAAATGAATTTTTTTGCTCGTTATCACAAAAGCCGAAAAATTGCCGTCAAAACAGACAAATTCGATTAAAACTTTTTCCGAGCCGAGCGTTTTTTGTAAATCTTTTAACTCTTGTGCTTCGCTGAGGTTGGCGCGTTTCGCGCCAACCTCAGCGCAGGCTGATTTGGTGCTTTCGATTTGCCGCATCACATCGGCAATCCGTTTTTCACGCTGTTTTATCCCGCTTTGTAAGTCTTCGGTTTTGCCCGCTTCGGCACGCGACAAACGGCTGTAAAACCAATTCAATTCTTCCCGCAAATCCTTCAATTTCTGCGTAAGTTTTGTCGAAGTTTCTTCATTTTGCCAGACGAAATTGCCTTCTAAATTTTCCGCAAGCGTTCGCGCTCGGGCTTTTTCAATTAACAAAAATGCTTCCTGCAATTTATTTTCGGCAAGATAAATTTTAGCTAAATTTTCAAAAGGCAACAATTTATCCGCCAGAAAAGCCATCCGAAATTCTTCGGCAGACAAAGGTGCGCGGAGCGTTTCGATTAGTTCTATTGCTTTTTTATAGTGTTTTTCCGCTTGTTTGGGATTGTTTTCGATGCTTGCCGCTTTACCGAGCGAAATTTGCGAAACCTGCGCCATCTGCCCATTTTCTTGTCTCGTGGCTTCGTCATAAAGTTCTTCGAGTAATTCCCGAGCCGCTTTTAATTTTCCGAGATTTATAAAACATTCGGCTTTGAGCCAATTTGCAGTCAGTTTGTAGCGGTAATTTGCCGATTTATCCAATAGATTTTCGGCTTCGACCGCTAACTTTAAAGCTGATTTATAATTCTTTTCGGTGAATTCAAGTTGCGCTTCGCTTAATTTGACAATCGCCGTGCCGACCGGATTTTGTTCGGATTCGTAGAGCTTTGCCGCTTTGCCGAGTTCCGCACGAGAAATATCGAAATCGCCCAAAAAAATCGCCGTGCGCCCGAAATTTGCCCGCGAACGAGCTTCTTCGCCTTGCATTTTCAGTTCGGCAAATGATTTTGTAACTCTGCCGTAAATTTCAAAGGCTTCCTGATTGAGATTTAATTCCGAATAAATATCGGCAACTTCCAATTCGGCAACGGCAACCTGATGAGGCATTCGCAATTCATCGTATTTTTGGCGTGATTTTTCCAAAAAAAGTAAAGCGCGGTCAAATTTGCCACGAAATAAAGCCAGTTTTCCGATATTGACTTCAATCTCTGCTTGCCTGACAAAAAGTTCGGCTTGCTGTGAGTGGAGCAATGCTTTTTCATAAAATTTCTCAGCGTTTCTAAAATCGTTCAACAATGAATAATTGCTCGCCAAGCCGTTTTCGGTCATTGCCAAAAAACTGATTTCTCCGAGTTCTTGAAAGCGTTTTAAGGCTGAAAGATAATAAATTTCGGCTTCACGATGCAGTTCACGGCGAAAATAAATATTTCCGATATTATTCTCAATTTTTCCGGCTTCGAGTTCGTCATCAAATCTCAAAAAAATTTCCAAGGCGCGTTTTCCGCACTTCACGGCTTCATCATAACGTCCGAGCAAAGCCAGCGGATAGAGTTTGGCAACTTGCGTTTGTGCCGATTCGTGTTCTTGATTGATTGATTGAAAAATTTCAGCCGATTTATCGAGATTTTTAATAGCCGAATCCAGATTTCCTTTTGTCAGATAGGCAATTCCCGATACCCAGAGAGACAAGGCTTTTATCTCTTCGGTGGGTTTTACTTTTACCAAACTCTTGAGTGCTTGCGCCGCTTTCCAAACTCTTTCCGGTTCATTCGTCCAAGACTGGTAATAGGTATCTCGCAAAGCCTGAGCAAGTTTCAAAAAATTCTCTTCCGCCACATTTTCCAATATTTTCCGGCGTTCGGCTTCCTTATTGGCTTTGATTAGTTTTTCCGCGAAAGTTTTGAAATTCATAATTATTCACAAAATATCGAAAAAAAAGACGAGCAATGCCCGTCTTTTCATACTAATTTTAGAGTCCGTTAGATTGACCAAGATTGTCTGTCTAATTGAAACATCATCATAATAAAGTTAAGCAGGATTTTTTCTTCCTTAGTTTATATTTGGCAAGAATGCCTTTTAGATAATACAACCTGAGAAAAAATATCTGACGATTTATTTAGTATCAAACAGCTTTTTTATAAACAATTACTCAATCACTAAATTCTTGATAACGATTTCTTTTTCGCCTGTTTGCAAGGTCAAATCGTGTTTGCCACTTGGAATTTCAGTAAAGGAAAATTCGCTCAATTCGTTTGATTTTGTTTCAAATTCGCCGAGTTTTATCGTGCAATTTGCAAAACCTTCACCCAAAATCTGTCCGCGCAGATTGAAACCTTTTTCGGTTTCTACAATTCGCAAATCAACCGAATTTTCGCCCGCCGAAAAAAGCATCTGCCGCGCCGTTGCGCCGGACGCAGAACGCTCGCCAAACACGGCTTTGTTCGGCGACAAATCTATCTGCAAAACCGCTAAAACCTTTTGCACCAAAGACTTTTTCGGTTCGGCAACACGCGCACGAAAAATATTTTTCGCCCATTTTATCGCGTCCTGCGGCGCATCAAACGAGTTATCCGTTTCCATCAGCGATACGATTTTGTTGATTAAATTTTCGTTTTCGTTAGTCATTCCTAAAATCATCAATTTGCCCCCACAAACTTACAGTGCAAATTGTTTCGACAAAAAGACACAGGGAAAGTGAAAATGTGGAAAAGTGAAAAAGTTTCTGTGTCCGAAGATAAAAAACTTTTTCACATTTTCACTTTTACCCTTTTCCACTTTGCAAAATCTTTGCGAGTTTTTGCAAACATCGTGCACGCATCGGGCTGATGCTGGTTTCGCCAACGCCAATTTCTAACGCAACTTCCGCATAACTCGCCGCTAAATCGCGCAGATAAATCATCGAAAGAATTTTTTGACAGCGTTCTTCCAATTCTGTTAAAGCCGTGCGGATTTGATGCTGTTGTTCGAGTTCGATTAAAACCTCGTCGGCAAGCGGCGATTTATCCGACAAACTCGCCATTTCCGCTTCCATTTCTTCTTCGGTTGCCGGCGAATAAAAATTTTTCTGTCCGCGAACTGCGCCCCAAGTTTTGAATTTTGCAGTCGTTACAAGCCACGCACGAATTTTTTCAGGTTGCTCGATTTCGTCTAATTTTTCAAAAAGCGTCAAAAAAACTTCCTGAAAAACGTCCGCCGATTGTTCTTCGGAAAGTCCTGCGCGGCGCGGAATCGAGATAATCAAACGCTGATAACGATTAACGAGCAAATCCCAAGCCGATTCATCGCCGCGTCTGCAAGCAAACACAATTTCGGCATCATTTTTGTCCAAACTTTGCGCTGAAAATTCTATTTCTGTTTTTGGTGAAACGTCCACAAGGTTTGATTATTAAACGATTTGCATAATTTCATCAAGCGATTTGCGTTTGATGTCGGGAACTTTTGCGTCCGCCGCCGGATAACCGACCGGAATTAGCACAAACGGAATTTCGTTTTTCGGACGACCGAGAATTTCCTGCAAAAATTTCATTGGTGAAGGCGTGTGCGTCAAAGTTGCCAAACCTGCATTATGAAGCGCGGCAAGCAACATTCCGACCGCAATTCCAACCGATTCTTGGCTGTAATAAGTCGGTTCTGATTCACCGTTTTCGATAATTGAAGTAATACGAAAAACGATAATTAAATAAGGCGCAATTTCGAGAAAAGGTTTGTTTTCATCAGTTCCAAGCGGTGCAAGTCGGCGCAACCATTTGTCCGACATTCGTTTATTGTAACTTTCAAATTCTTCGCGTTCGGCAGCTTCGCGGATTTGTTTTTTGATTTCCGCCGATGCAACAACGACAAATCGCCAAGGTTGCATATTCGCGCCCGACGGCGCAGTTCCGGCAGTCAAAATCGCGCTTTCTATTATTTCAAGCGGCACATTTTCCGAAGAAAATTCGCGCACAGTTCGCCGCCGATTCAAGTTTTCATAAAACTCTTGGGCGCGACTCGTTTGATTTTCGACTTTTTGAAAATCGAGCGGAATAAATTTAGCTTCTTTCATAATTGTTAAGCAGATGAGCAAAAGTAATCAGATATTTTAGGCGCGTTCAGAGTAGCGCATTTATGCGTAAAGTCGCCCGCAAAGCGCGACGAACGCACGGCTGAAGCCGTTACTCTGAACAGTTTTCAAAATCTCACATAACTTTTGCTCCCCTGCTTACGGTAAATAATTATCTAATTTTAAGACGATTTTATTCCTTTCCGCGTCAAATTGATAAGAAGAAATCGCGCCGTTATCTATGTCCGAAGTTTGATCAATCGCCATAATTTCCGTTTCCGTCAGTCGTTCGATGACGTAGCGAAAAACTCTGATAACTACTTCGTGCGTAACAATTAGAACTTTTTCGTCCGCGTGATGCAAACACAAATCGCGCCAGAACGAACGCAAACGAAGCGCGACATCAGCCCAATTTTCGCCGCCGTGCGGACGATAATAAAACTTGCCGAAATGTTCGCGTTTTTCGCATTCTTCGGGAAATTTCTGCATTGCGCCGAGCTTTGTCAAACGGTCAAAAATTCCGAGTTCGCGTTCTCTAAGTCGTTCATCTTGAATGATTTCGAGGTTTTCAAACCTTGCGTTTTCGGTAATAAACCGCGAAGTTTCGACAGTTCGCAAATAAGGCGAAACAAAAATCAAAGTCGGCTTTACCGGCTGAAATTTAAACCAACGTCCGACCGAAATTGATTGCTCAACGCCTGTTTCCGACAAAGGAATGTCCATTTCGCGCTCGTCATAATCAATCGTCAAAAGTTTTTCCGATTCGGCTTTATGACGCGCTAAATTTGCCGTGCTTTGTCCGTGACGAACAAGCCAGAGCGATTTCGGGTTTTGGATTTGGTGTTTCGGATTACTCATTTTACTTTGAATTCGGCGACAACCGGCGTGTGATCGCTTGGGCGTTCCCAAGTTCGCGGTTCGCGGTCAATCCAGCAACCGACGCATTTTTCCGCCAAATTCGCCGAAGTCCAAACGTGGTCAATTCGCAAACCTTGATTTTTCGGAAACGCGCCTTCGCGGTAATTCCACCACGAAAATTCTTGCAAATCGCCGTTTTGTTGACGAAAAACGTCTGTAAATCCCCATTGTTTGACGTGGTGCATTGCGGCGCGTTCGGGCTTTGAAAAATGTAATTTCCCTTCCCAATTTTTGACGCTCCAAACATCTAATTCTTCCGGCGCAACATTAAAATCGCCGCACAGTAAAACGTCCGAATTTTTATCGCAAGTTTCGTCAAAAAGTTTGCGTAAACGCTGTAACCAATCAAGTTTAAAAGTAAATTTATCAGTCCAAAGTTCTGTGCCGTTTGGAATGTAAGTGTTGACAATACGAATGTTATTGACAGTTGCGGCAATCAAACGCTTCGGCGATTCGGCATCATCATCGGCAAAATTGTATTGCACATCTTCAAGCGGAAAACGCGACAAAATCGCCACGCCGTTATAAGATTTTTGTCCCATAAACGCCGCGTGATAGCCGAAATCTGTGATAGCTTCGAGCGGAAATTTTTCGTCAACACATTTAGTTTCCTGCAAGCAAACAACGTCCGTATTTGTGTCGGAAATCCATTTCAAAACAGCTTCCAAACGAATAGCGATTGAATTTACATTCCAAGTTGCGATTTTCATAAATTTTTCTGTCAAATCATTTTAGCATTGTGGCAAGCGCGGCGAAAAAATTGGTTAATCCGTGCGTTAAAATTGGCAGAACAAGGCTTTCGCTTCGCAAAGCAAGCCACGCAAAAACGTATCCGCCGATTCCTGTGTGCAAAAAACTGATGATGTCGAAGCTCAATTTGTAATCTTTGGACAAGCCGAAAGCGTGCAGAAAACCGAAAAGAATTGCGGTCAACAAAATCGCCGGATTGCCAAAAAACAGAAATTTTTCGCGCAACGCCGTCAACAAAAGTCCGAGCAAAATGCCACGAAACATAATTTCTTCATCTAAGCCCGGCATTGTCAGTTGAAAGACGAGCGTTTCCGCGCTGAAATCGTTTTTGGCGATAAAATAATATAAAACGCTCATTAAAACAATAACTGAAATTGCGACAATCCACGTTTTTTTCTTGTTTGCAGGGTTTTGCCGAAAAGTGAAAAAATCGTTTTCGGCGAAATAATTTCTAAAAACAAAATAGCAAATTACGCCCAAAATAATACCGAAAATCTTTCCTTCCCAATTCCAATTCGACTCGAAAAAATTAAGACTGCTCGACAATCTCGGCAAAATTAGCGCAATTTGATAGACGATAAAAATAAGCGCGAAAAACAATACGCGCAAATAGTTTTCCCTAGTTTTTGCTTTAACCAGAAAAACAGCGATTAACGCAAGTCCGACGACTTGAATAAGTGCTTCCAACAAAAATCTTTCTATCATTTTATTTTATTAGACAACTTTCCAAAATAAATAGTTGAATTCATTAACTTTACTACTCAAAGAATATGCTCTAAAGTCCAACACGCTTTAGCTTGTTGATAAGCTCAACACTTTTCAAGTTAAAGTTAAACGGATATTTGACAGTTTTGAGATTAAAGGGCGGCGACAAACTAAAGTATGTCGGACATTTTATCGCAAACTTAGCAAGCGTTACTCAACTATTTAGGAAAGATGTCTATTATTTATCGGCGTATTTCGTTCGTAAAAAATTCCGTCTGCAAAACCTTGAATTGATTTATCTTTTTCGGCTAAATCAAGCCGTTTTTCTGTCAAAAGACAATAATTTTCGTCTGCTTCGATGCCGACAAAGTTGCGATTTAGCTTTTTTGCGGTTACGCAAGTTGTTCCGCTTCCCGAAAATGGATCGAGAATCAAATCATTTTCGTTTGAACTTGCGAGAATAATTTTCGCCAGCAGCTTTTCAGGTTTTTGCGTCGGATGTTCCGTATTTTCGGGCATTGACCAAAACGGAACGGTCAAATCTGTCCATAAATTTGACGGATGAGTTAGGCGAAAATTTCCGTCTGCCGATTTTTCCCAATCTTTCGGTTTACCGTTTTCGGTGTAAGGCGCAATGACTTTGCGCTTTGTTTTGACGGCATCAAGATTAAAAACGAATTCATCGGAAACCGTAAAAAACCAAATATCTTCCGAAGAATTTTTCCAATTTGCCTTTGCGCCGCGACCTTTTTCGCGTTCCCAAGTAATTCGATTTCGCAAAGTGAAGTATTTCATCCCGACGCGCTGAATCGCGCTTGCCGAATTCCAATCGCCGCAAATATAAACGGAAGCGTTTGGTTTTAATAATTTCACGCAATCTGCAAACCAAGATTCGAGCCAAATTTCGTAAGCGTCCAACGAAGTTTGCTTAAATTTTTCCGCGCCGAAATTTTTTGTCAGATTATACGGCGGATCGGCGAAAAGCAAATCGAAAGTTTTTTCGGGCAGTTTTTTCAGAATGTTAAACGCATCGCCGCAGATAATTTTATTCTCAAAATCTTTTAAATTGTTGTGAAAAACTAACCGCTTTCGATAAAGTTCGATTTCTTCCGCGCTCAATTGTATCGTGCGGTTTCGCGGTGCGCGTTTTTTTTTTTGAGCGGTCATAATTTTTTAATCAGCCAGCAGAAGATTCGCAATCAATGCGGCGCGGCGCGGAATATCTTCGACGAAAACAAATTCTTCGAGCGTGTGTGCGCCGTTTCCCGAAATTCCTAAACCGTCTAAAACAGGAATTCCCAACGCGCCGACAAAATTTCCGTCAGACGCGCCGCCGACTTGCGCTTCGCCGAGTTCGTAATCAAATTCAGCGGCGATTTTTCGGGCTTTTTCGTAAAGATTTACAACGCTTTCGGTTCGTTCGAGCGGCGGACGATTTATTTCGCCTAAGATTTCGATTGAAACTCTTTTGTCTGAAGATTCTAAATTTCGGATTTCATTTTCGATTCTTTCCGCTTCCGACATTGATGTAAAACGCACGTCAATCGAACAGGTTGCGCCGGCGGGAATTACGTTTGTCGTTGTTCCGCCGGAAATTGTGCAAACATTGACAGTTGTGCCTTTTGATAAATCGTTGAGCAAATGCAGTTTTTCGATTTGGCGCGAAATTTCCAAAATTGCCGACGCGCCTTTTTCAGGTTCAAGTCCGGCGTGCGCGGGAATTCCGTGAGTTTTAAGCTGAAACATTCCTGTTCCTTTGCGTCCGGTTTTTACTTTGCCGTTCATAGAAGGCTCGCAAACCAAACAAAACGAAGACTTTGCGGCTTCACGTTCGACAATTTCTCGCCCTGTAAAACTTCCGACTTCTTCATCACAACTTAACAAAATCGTCAGCGGTCGCGTCGGTTTGAGATTAAATTCCGCAAAACAGCGAAGAATTTCAAACATCAAAATGACGTTCGCCTTCATATCGAAAGTTCCGCAACCGTAAAGTTTTCCGTCTTCGATGCGCGTCGGATTTTGCGTTTTCGTGCCTCGCGGATGAACGGTGTCGGTATGTCCCAGCAAAAGGATTTGGGATTTGGGATTTGGGATTTGGGATTCTGTGCGAAGGATAAAATGTTCGCCGTAATTTTCCGCGAAAATGCGTTCGATTTGAAAATTTTCGGAAATTTTTTGCGCCTCAGTTTCGAGAAAATCAGCGACGTTTCGGCTTCCCGAAACATCGTAAGACGGCGATTCGATTTCGACAAATTCAATTATCGAATCAACGATTTTTTCGCGCCGGTTTGTGAAATATTCGAGCAATTTTTGCGAATTCATTTGATTTTTTGTTTTGAATCCCGCCAAAAGGTCGGCAACCGCCAGCGAAACGCGGCGGGCATTCCGCCTGAAGGCGGGACTCAAAACTTTTAATTTACGCTGATGTCGGTGATGCCGTTTTGGGCGGCGTAATCGCGGGCTTCTTTTTCGGTTTTGAACACTTTTTCGACATCGTATTCAAACATTTCTATTTTGCCGTTGACCATCATTCCCATCATCGGGCGCGACACCATTCCTTTGTTTGCCGGGCAAAGATTGAGCAAACCGATTTCCAATTTTTGGTTGCCGTCGTTGGTTTTTGAAACCGGATACATTACGCGGCGAATGATTTTGCACGGCGGAATTTGCGCTGTTGTTTGATTTGCGCCGAAAATCTGATTGAGCATTGCGCCGAGCCGATAACCTGCCAGAGAAATTTGTTTTTCGGCGATTTTATAAGCGTTTTTCTTGTAATTTTCTGTCGGCGTTTGGAAACGAATCAGCGTTGCGGGAAAAAGTTCGGTTGTTGCAACCTTAAAACTTTCCTGTTGCCAAACATCGAATTTACCGAGACTTAAAGAATCTTTTGATTTTGCGAGCGGATATTTTTTCATCATTTGATTGCCAATCGGCGCAAGATAATCCGCGTCGCAAGCATCATTTTTTCGCACGACGTTTCGCATCACAATCGAATCCCAAAACCAATGCAAATTTACTTGATCCTGACGCGGCGTTTCCTTCGGCGTGAGTAAAAAGGTGTTGCCGCCTTGGTCGCCTTTCGGTTCGAATTCGGTTACACGCGCCGAAGTATGAAGCGGTTGATGAATGTCGCCGCCGAGATGCAATACCCACGCCAGCGCAATAGCTTTATCGGCGTTTGAAGCGTTTGCATCTTTTAAAACTTTGTCGAATTCAAACAATTTTTCAACCGCTTTGCCGCCATCTTCGTTCGGTTTTTCGAGAATTTTTACCTGATTATTTTCCTGCGCCCAAAATGTGTCGGCATAATGCCAAGTGCCGTGATGATATTTTTCCTGTCGAACCTTAAAACCTCGATCGCGCACGATGTCCGACCAATATGTCGTAATCATAAAAAATTCGAGATTTTTTGCATCATTTGAGCGCGAACCCGTTGGATAAAGCACTTCCAAATCCGAATCTTCGGGCGCACTTCGCAAGATTTTGATAACCTTTTCACGCACGTCCGGCGACATCGTTTGCCACGCGATATAGCCTGTTAATTTATGTCCAACGTCGTCCCAAGCGCGGGCAGGAAACGCAAAAACAAAGACGATTAGTAGCAACAATAAGTTATTTAATATTTTTTTCGGCATAATTTTTCGATTTATTTGAATCTTTATGGAAGATTTTAGCGAAATAAAGAAATTATCGGAAGTAGGGAAGATAGAAAAGGCAAACCAACGCAATAAATTCTCATCAAATAAACTGCAAAACTCTTCCCTCGGAGCGTCTTAAAAATTGTAAATGCCGCATTGAAAAATAATGCGAGGAGAAAAAGAAAAATGCAAAGGACTTTAGAACAAAATTATATCGCACAAACTCAAATTAACCGCACAAAGGGAGCGTTCGGCGCAAAAATCGGTTTATTCGGAAAAGTATTCGGCTGCTGGCACAAAAGTTTGAGCCGCCCGTTCACGATAAATGTAAAAGAATCATATCGCGTCTGTTTAAACTGCGGCGCACGCAAACATTTTGACGCACAAAACTTAAAGACTTTCGGGTCTTTCCATTACCCCCCAGCAATATCGCTTGCATTAAGTGAGTGATAACAAAACCCCGTCCCTAAAATCCTGCTATAAACCCCAGCAAAAGCGCGACTGCCAAAAAGTCGCGCTTTTATTATTTTTACTCCCGGGAACGCAGTGCTGCCAGCCTGCAAGATTGTGAAGCGTTTCGCGGAGCAATCTAAAAACGTCGCGGATATTATCAACTTGATTTCCTTACGAACGTCGTTAGATTGCGACGCGAAACGCTCTGCAATCTTGCAGGCTGGGAAGCCTGCGCTCCCGGCTAACTGCGCTCTCGGCTAACTTAAAATCCCTTTAAATTTTGCTGTCGAAGCGTCCGCATAATTCGGAAACAGTTTTTTCAAGTCTTTGTTTCCGAGATGTTTAAAGGCGATTTCGCCTAAAATGTCGCGGAAATCTGTCGTAACGGCTAAATCGCGTCCGTCGTTTAACTGGCTCGATTTCAAGCCTTTCCAATCGGCATAAACTTTGCCGCCTTTGACAGAATTTCCGAGAACGAACATCGCGTTTCCGTGTCCGTGATCCGTGCCGCCCGAACCGTTTTGTTTGGCGGTTCTGCCGAATTCGGACATTGTTAAAATTACGACATCATCCATTCTCGTTCCCAAATCAATTGTAAAAGCGGTGATTGCCGCGCCGAATTCGCGTAAATAATTGGCAAGTTGTCCGCGTCCGCCGCCTTGATTAGCGTGCGTGTCCCAGCGAAGTTCGTTGCCCGTATCGGTGAATGCGACTTCAAGCCCGACTCCGGCTTTTATCAGTTGCGCGATTTGTTTCAGCGAACGCGCAAAAGAAGAATTCGGATAAACCGCGCCGTTTTCGGGTTTGTATTGCGCTGGATTTGCCGTCTTCAAAAAATTTACGGCTTCAAAAGTTTCTTCGCCTTTTTCGCCCAGAGAATCTTTGGCGTTGCTTTGATAAAGGTCTTCAAAACCGCCGGAAACCGATTTCGTGTATTCACCTGCGCGAATCGAAAAATCGGCGAGATTTGTCATCGCAATCGTCGGAGCGCGTCCGACCAAACTGCGCGGCGTTTGTCCGCCCATTGCGACGGCGCGAAACGGCGAATCTTTTTTAC
>JANNYB010000101.1:0-32879 GCA_031409875.1 Acidobacteriota bacterium
AAATGCAACCTTTAATTTTTCATCACCTTGCAACGATTTAGCGAGCGCAAAAGTATCCGCATCAACCGTTACTCTTTCAGGAGCGGTAATATATTTATGAAATTCGGTGTCCAATCCAAACTCGCTGGCTTTGGCTGATTCGGTTGCAGTTTCCGCCGGAGTTTCTTGAAAATCTTTGCTTAACAGATAGTTACCTTTTTCGTCTTTGACAAACAATTTTCCGCCGTTGTAGGCTTCGGAATATTTAATGTAGTAGGCAAGATAGGCGTTTTGGGCAGCGAGTTCGGGCGACATTGCGCGATGGAGCGTATAAACAAAATCTTTCGCAGTAATCGGCTCTCCGTTAGAAAATTTAGCGTTTTTACGGAGTTTAAAAAGGTATTCCATCCCGTCTTTGCTTGTTTCCCAACTTTCGGCGATTGCCGGAATCGGCTCCATCGTTTTTGGATGATATTCGAGCAATCCGTCATACATAGACATCAAAAGTCGCGCTTCGGGCTGTCCGGTTGGAACTTGCGGATCAAGCGATTCCGGCTCAGAACCCGAAACATATTTCATCACATTGGCTGTCGGGGCATCAGTCTTGCCATAAAAACGACTGTTGGCAGAACTTGTGCAACTATTGATAATTAAAGACAAAACGACTATTGCAAGACTCAGACGAGTTTGGCTAAAACTGATACGCGCCATAATTTACGCTCCTTTTTACTTCGTAATTAATACAGGGGAAAGACGATTAGCAAAATGTAACTAACGTTAAAATATCACGTTCTAAATCCGACAAGCAAGGGATTTTAAGTAAAAAGTGAAAAGTAAAAAGTAAAAAAAAAGGAACTCGTTTTGCCCTTTTACTTTTGCAGATTTTCGTTGAAAATAAAGAGATGAAAACAATCAACCAAGAAGATTTTACGAAATCGTTTTTTGCATTGCTCAAAGAAACTTTTGAAGGCACAAGCACAAATTTCGGGACGATGTATCTTAATGAAGGCACAGGACTTTTTGCGACGATTGAAAATTTGACGGCGGAAACCGCTTCGCGCTCAAACAACGGAACGACAATCGCCGCGCATTGCGAACACACGCGATTTTATCTCGAATTTATGACCGATTATCTCAACGAAAATTATAAAATGGTTGATTGGAAAGACAGTTGGAACACGAAAACGGTTGATGAAAATCAATGGAACGCACTTCGCGGACAGATGCAAAAAGCGTATCAAAAAGTCAGCGATATGGTCGCCGAAGTCGAAACGTGGAACGATTTCAAAATCACCGGCGCACTCGGAATTTTAGCGCACACGGCGTATCATCTCGGCGCGATTCGGCAGTTAGTAAAGGTGAAAAGTGAAAAAGACTAAAAGTGAAAAAGTTAGTCGTCAAAGTTAGGCGAAACTTTTTCACCTTTTCACTTTTCCGCATTTGCACTTTAAAAATTATGAACAATTTATTTCATTTAGCTTTTCCCGTGAAAAACTTAGAAGAATCACGGACATTTTACGGCGAAATTCTCGGTTGCGAAGAAGGCAGAAGTTCGGAATGTTGGATTGATTTCAATCTTTTCGGACATCAAATCGTCGCGCATCTGGCGGAAAATGCAGGCGCGAAAACAACGAATCACGTTGACGCAGATCACGTTCCCGTGCCGCATTTCGGAATCGTTTTGCCGCCGGACGAATTCAAAAAACTTGCCGAAAGATTAAAATCGAAAGGCGTGAAATTTATCATCGAACCGAAAATTCGTTTTGAAGGCGAAACCGGCGAACAGGCGACAATGTTTTTTCTCGATCCATCGGGAAACGCGCTCGAATTTAAATCGTTTGCCGATTTTTCGCAGGTTTTTGCGAAGTGATTTTAACCGCGAAACACGCGAAATACGCGAAAAGAAATCAATTCTTTTTTTCGTGTCTTTCGTGTGTTTCGTGAGCAAAAACAAAAATATGAAGTTTTCAAAAGTATTATTTACCTTAGTTTTCCTTTTTTCGGCAACTGCTCTGCACGCGCAGAAATCGCAACGGTTTATTGCCGTAACGATTGATGATTTGCCGGTTGTTTCGACGCGCGGTGATTTGAAAAATCGGCAGGAAATTACGCGCAAATTATTAAATCATATTACGAAAGCGAAAGTTCCGGCGATTGGTTTTGTTAATGAAAATAAACTTTATGACGGCGACAAACGCGATGAAGCGCAAATTGATTTGCTTCGTTTGTGGCTTAATGCAAATCTCGAACTCGGAAATCATACTTTTTCGCATCTGAGTTTGCACGATAATTCTTTGGAAAAATATGAAGCCGACATTTTGAGAGGCGAAATTATTACGAAAGAATTGTTGGAAGCAAAAGGTTTAAAGATGCGTTATTTTCGTCATCCGTATCTTTGGACAGGTTTGAGTTTGGAAATAAAGCGCGATTTGGGCAAATTTTTGAGCGAACATAATTACACGATTGCGCCTGTAACAATTGATAACGCCGATTATATTTTTTCACGCGCATATGATCTTGCTTTTGACACAAACGATAAGAAATTGATGAAGCAAATCGGCAAGGCTTACGTTCCGTATATCGAAGCGAAAACCGATTATTGGGAACGCCAATCGGTCAAACTTTTCGGGCGCGAAATCAAGCAAACATTATTGCTTCACGCAAATTTTATCAATTCCGATTATTTTGACGATCTCGCCAAAATGTATAAAAAACGCGGTTATAAATTTGTCAGTTTGGAAGAATCATTAAAAGACGAGGCGTATAAATTGCCCGATAATTTTGTCAGAAGAAACGGAATTTCGTGGCTTCACCGATGGGCTTTGGACAAAGGCAAAGAAAATATTCTGCCCGACGAACCGAAAGTTCCCGAATTTGTTCTCAAAGCGGCTGGTCTGGAATCGGAATAAAAGTCAGAACCGTCTGCGGTAGCGGGCGGTTTTAGTTAAAATTTTAAGTTGTAATTTTCAAAATTAAACCATCCGCTACCGCAGACGGTTCTGACTTCAATGAAATCTGAAATTATAATAATTGGCGGCGGTGTTGTCGGCGCGAGTATTGCGTATCATTTGACTGAAAAAGGCGCGAAAAGTGTTTTGATTTTGGAACGTGAAGCGCAACAGGGAAAAGGCTCGACAGGCAAAGCAACGGGCGGAATTCGGGCGCAGTTTGAAACGGAAATCAATATTAAAATGTCGCTTTATTCGCTCGATTTTTTGGCGAATTGCGATTTTAATTGCGATTTTGAACCTCGCGGATATTTATTTTTTGCGACTGATGAACAGCAGTATGAATATTTAAAACGCAATGTCGAAACGCAAAAATCGCTTGGCGTGAAAGATGTCGAAATTGTTGATACGCAAACAATTAAAGAAATTTGTCCGATCTTGAATTGCAAAGATATTGTCGGCGGAAGTTTCGGCAAAAACGACGGTTTTGTAAATCCGCTGGCGATTATGCGCGGTTTTACGGAAAGAGCAAACGGCGCGAAAATTGAATTTAATTGTCAGGCTTTTTCAATCGAAACTGCGAACGGAAAAGTAAAAGCGGTCGAAACGAATAAAGGCAGAATCGAATGCGAAAAAGTCGTTTTGGCAACCGGCGCGTGGGCGAAGATTTTGGCGAAAACAGCCGGAATTGATTTGCCTGTCGAACCGCAAAAACGGCAAATTGTTTGGGCAAAAGCACAAACAAAATTGCCTGCGAATTTGCCAATGGTGATTGACATCGGAAGCGGTTTTCACTTTCGTCCGGCAAGAGATTTTGTTGATAAATCGGCAAATGCTGACAACACGGAAATCCTTTTTGCTTTTCCCGACGCAAACGAAAAACCTTCGATTGATACAACTTTCGACGAAAGTTTTATCGAAAAAATTTATGAAAAAGCTAAACATCGTTCGCCATTTTTGTATGAAACAAAACCGATTTTAGAAAAATGTCGCGCCGGACTTTATGAAAATACGCCAGACCATCACGCGATTCTCGGCGGATGTTCCATTGAAGGTTTATATTTCGCAAACGGATTTTCAGGACACGGCGTAATGCACTCGCCAGCGACCGGAAAGGCTTTGAGCGAAATTATGTTGGACGGAAAAGCAAGTTTTTTAGACGTTTCGTGTTTGAGTTTTGAAAGATTTGCAAAAGGCGAATTACTTCACGAAACAGCTTTTATTTAAGTCAGAACCGTCTGCGGTAGCGGGCGGTTTAATGCGATGAACTCGAAATGTTTAGTTTCAAAATGCTAAACTTAAACCACCCGCTACCGCAGGCGGTTCTGACAAAATTATATGACAACAGCAATTATCCACCATCCGATTTATCAAAAACACGACACGGGAATCGGGCATCCCGAAACGCCGAAGCGTTATGAAGTTGTGATGAACGCGCTGAAAAGCGATGAAACTTTTTTTAATTCTTTGCTCGAAATTACGCCCGAACCGGCTTCAAAAGGTTTGATTCAGGCGGCGCATACGAAAGAACATTTCAAGCGTGTCGAAGGTGCGTTTGAAAATGGTTTGGACAGTTTGGATGCTGACACGACGATTTCGATGAAGTCTTTTGATGCCGCACTTTTTGCCGCCGGCGGCGTGTGTCGCGGCGTTGATGCGGTAATGAATTCCGAAGCGAAAAATGCGTTTGTTGCGGTTCGCCCGCCGGGACATCACGCGACGGCGGAAACGGCGATGGGATTTTGTCTTTTCAATAATGTTGCGGTTGCCGCACGTTACGCGCAGAACAAATACAAGGAAATCGAGCGCGTGGCGATTGTTGATTGGGACGTGCATCACGGCAACGGAACGCAGGGAATTTTTTACGATGATCCGAGCGTGTTTTTCTTTTCGATGCACCAATATCCGTGGTATCCGGGATCAGGTTCGCACGGCGAAAACGGTTTCGGGCGCGGCAAAGATTTTACGCTGAATGTTCCGGTCAAAGCGCACACGAAACCGAGCGATCAAAAACGTATGTTTGAAAGCGCAATCGGCGACATTAACAGCAATTTCAAGCCGGATTTGATAATTATTTCCGCCGGATTTGATGCTCATTTAACCGATCCGCTCGGACAATTGCGTTTGCAAGACGCGGATTTTATGCAAATGACGCGAACCATAAAACAATGGGCGAATGAGACTTGCAACGGGCGCATCGTTTCCGCGCTCGAAGGCGGTTATAATCTCGAAACTTTGGGCGCAACCGTCAAAAATCACATTGCGGAATTATCAAGATTTTAAGATGATTTGCCCGCGAAACACGCGAAATACGCGAAAAAAAGAAATACAAATAAATTTTTCGTATGTTTCGCATGCAAAATCAATTTAAGATTTCAAATTTGAAACTTCAAATTTAATCTATGATATAATTTCTAAAATCCCCGCAAAAAAATAGAGAAAGGAGAGATGAGCAAATGCCGGATATAGAAATTTCTTGTGTGCAATGTAAAGAGAATTTTATTTTTACCGAAAAAGAACAGGACACATTTTATCAGCGCAATATGATGTCGCCGCAGAGATGCGGAAAATGTCGTTCAAAAAAATTGGCGCAGAGCGGAAATGCGCCGACGCGCTTTGAAATCGTCTGCGATAATTGCGGAAAACACGACCAAGTGCCGTTTCAACCGAAAGTCGGTCGCTCGGTTTTGTGCAAAGATTGTCATCAAGCCAGCAAATCGCGTGTGCGCTTCGCTTAAAAAAATAGCCACAGAGAACACAGAGAATACAGAGAAATTTAAAGAATAACTCTGTGTTCTCTGTGGCAAAAAAACTATGAGTTTTGAAACAATAAAATACGAATTAAATGAAAATGTGGCGACGATTACGTTTAATCGTCCCGAAGCGTTAAATGCGCTTTCGCTTCAATTAACAAAAGATTTATTTTCGGCAATTAGCAAAGCTGTCGAAGACAAAGCGCGAGCCGTGATTTTGACAGGCGAAGGTCGCGCATTTTGTTCGGGCGGCGATTTGCGCGAAATGCAAACGATGTGGCAAAAAGAAGGTCGCATCGAAGCGTTTTTGGAAGAACCTTTGAAGGCACTTCACGATGTGATTTTATTAATTCGTGAAACGCCGATTCCGTTTGTCGCGTCTGTTCAAGGCGTGTGCGCGGGCGCGGGAACGAACTTTGCGCTGGCTTGCGATTTGATTATTGCGGCGGAAAACGCTTCGTTTAACGAAGCCTTTGTCAAAATCGGTTTGTCACCCGATTGCGGCGGTTCGTTTTTCTTGCCACGCGCCATCGGCGACAAACTCGCGGCGGAAATTTTTATGACCGGCGAAAGTATTTCAGCCGAAAAAGCGGCGCAAATCGGAATGATAAACCGCGTTGTCGAAGCGGAAAATTTGGCTGAACAAACTTGGCATTTGGCAAAACGTCTGTCGCTTGCGCCGACGGCTTCAATCGGCAGAATCAAACAAATGCTCAACGCGACTTTTTCAAATAATCTCGCCGAACAACTCGATTTAGAACACAAATTACAAATCGAATCGGGCAAAGCCAACGATTTCAAAGAAGGCGTTCACGCATTTTTCGAGAAACGCGCCCCGAATTTTAGCGGGAATTAAACTTTATTTTCGGTTTTCCCTCAACAAAAATAATTTTGCCCACGAAACACACGAAAGACACGAAAAAAAGAATTGATTTACTTTCGTGTCTTTCGTGTGTTTCGTGGGCAAATAAAAAAAATTATTGTGGCATCTCGATTTACGGTAAAAAAAAATCTTGACCGCATTTTACTTAAAGGTGTAGTATTAAAACTCGTTCAAGCGGAACGAATAATGAATTTTATGATGAAACACAAATTTTCAAAAATTACGCAGGCGATTTCAACGCTCGTGCCGACGCTTTCGGTGATGTGCGCCGACCGTTGCGTGAAAACATAATACTTAGAATGTTTTGAAAAGTTTAAGCCGTCAGGTTGCAAAACTTGGCGGCTTTTTCAATTTGGGATTTAGGATTTGGGGTTGCGGATTTGTCTGATAAATCCAATCCCACATCCGCAATCCCAAATCCCAAATCGTATGAATTTAACTTACGGCGAATTATTAAAAAATAACCGCAATTTTCGCAATTTGTTTGCGGGACAACTCATTTCCGAACTTGGAAATTGGTTCAACTTTATTGCCGGACTCGGTTTGGTGCGGGCGGTTTCGGGTGCTGCGCCGGAAGCCGCCGGATTTTTGCTTTTGTGCAGAACTTTGCCGTGGGCGGTTTTGATGCCGTTTGCCGGAACCTTTGCCGACAGATTTTCGCGGCGGCAGTTAATGATTTGGACGGATATTTTGCGCGGCGCATTGGCGTTGCTCTTTCTGTTTGTTACATCGCCGTCGGATTTGTGGATTGCTTACGCGGGTTCAGTGGTTTTATCGTCGGCTTCGGCGTTTTTTGACGGCGCAAAAAATGCCGCCGTGCCGAATATTTCGGGCAAAGACGGTTTGTTGTCGGCGACTGCGCTGATGTTTTCTTCGCGGTTTTTGTTGATGGCGGTCGGTTCTGCGCTCGGCGGATTGGCGGCGGCGTTTTTCGGCTACGAAATTGCTTTTATCATCAACGCCGTATCGTTTTTCGCGTCCGCCGTTTCGATTTGGCTGATTCCCGATGAAGCGATGCGCGAAACGCAAAGCGAACAGCGCGAAAAAGAATCGTTTTTTACGGAATTAAAGGAAGGTTTGAGTTATACGATGAAAAACCGTTTTGCTTTGACGATTCTTTTGATGAATATCATTTGGGCAACCGGCGGCGGCGCGACTTTTATCGTGTTTGAAGGTTTGGCATCGAAAGTTTTTGCCGATAAAAATCAGAGCGCGGATTTTGTCGTCGCGTTTTTGATGACGGCAAACGGCATCGGTTTGACAATCGGAATGCTGATCGCGCATCGTGTCGGCACGTTTGTCGAACGGCGCGGCATCGAAAGAGAATTTATCGGTTGGGCTTTGCTCGTTCACGGCGTTTTGTTTGCCGTCGGCGGATTGATGCCGAATGTTTGGCTCGCGGCGATATTTATGATTGTTTCACGGATAATCGTCGGCGCGGAATTTGCCGTGCAAGAAACGCTTTTTCAACGCAGTTTGCCGGATTACATTCGCGGGCGCATCACGACTTTGGACAGAGGCGCGGAGATTACGATTTTTAGTTTTTCGACTTATCTGGCGGGAATTTCGCTCTGGGTTATTTCGGCGCAACTTCTGACCATAATTTCAGGAATTTTAACTGCAAGTGCGGGCGCGGTTTGGTTTTTACGAAGCAAAGATCAAGATTCAAACTTTCAAGTTCCAAATCATAAACCGCTTAGTTCTTTGCCGGACACTAAACTATAAATTATAAACTCTAAACTATTACGGATAAAGATGTTTTCCTGAATAGTTTAGAGTTCAAAGTTTATAATTTATAGTTTGCTTGCGTCCTTCAAACTTAATAAATCTGTAAATTTAAGCGGTGATGATGACGGCTTTTGTTCCGGTTAATTCGCTAAAATCTTTCGTGAAAATCGTGTCAACGCGGCGCGTGTGTCCGATTGTTTCGACTATTTCCTGCGTTGAAATAAAACCGTCTTCGACGTGCGCGATTGCCCACGTTCCAATGTGTTTTGCGGTAATCAGAGTTTCTTCCAAAAGCCGTAAATACTGCGATTTCGTTTCAACCGCCGTGCCTAAACGATTAGCTTGATTCTTTTCAAAATCCAACCAAAAATCGTCGCCGCCGCGCAGCCATTCTTCACGCCAAGCCGTGCGCCCAAGATGCGTTTTCGGCATTTGATTGTGCGCTTGCGGAAGGCGCAAAAACATCAAATCAGCGTAATTTTCGGCGATAAACTCGTAAGCATTTTTGTTTTGACAAGCGTTATTGTTTGAATTGTTGAAGGTTTCGGGCAACACGCTCCAAACACGCCGAAAGACGTTTGAAAGCGGCTGGCGAAGTTCGCGTGTGTCTTCGGCAAACGATAAAACATAATCACCGACGCTCATTCCGACCGTCAAAGCAATCGCTTTTGCCGTTGGCGACGCGAGATTTTCGATATTGTTGCGAACATTATCAAACCACCACGCATCGGTTTCGCCAAACCAATTTCGCAAACTCGGATTTTGCAGACGATAGTTTGGAACGTAAGCGTCTTCCAAAACCGTATTAACATCGTCGTCCGACAATTTTTCGCCATTATTTTGAATTGCGGCAACGGATTTTATCCAGCCGGTTTGAAGTGCGTCGTTCGCCAAAACCCGCGAATTCCAACGCTTGAGATACATTCCGACGTTGGCGTTTTCGCAAAACGGCAAAATCGCCGATTCAAATTTCAAACGCCGCAAAACATTCAATTCAAAAGCCAACCAGCTTTTCGGTGTATTTTTCGATTGGTTCATATATTTGTTCGTTGTTCGTTGTAAAGAAAGATTTAGCAACTAACGACTAACCACTGATAACTAACGATTCTTTATCTGCGTAAGAGCGCAATTCATTGGAGTTTTCGAGCGTCAAAAACGCTTTGACGACTTTCGGATCGAATTCGATTCCCGCCCATTCGACTAAATATCTACGCGCTTCCGCAGACGAAATCGCCGTGCTGTATGGGCGCGAATCGGTGAGCGCGGAATATGTGTCGCAAACGCGAAGAATTCGAGCGGCAAGCGGAATTTGCTCGTTTTCGAGCGCGTCGGGATAACCGCAACCGTTCCACCATTCGTGATGCCAGCGGACGAGAAGTTGGACGGCGCGTGGAAGTCCGCGTTTGGCGGTTTCCTGTTCGCCAATGACGGTGTGCCGTTGCATATCCAATCTTTCCGTGTCGCGCAAAAGCCGATTGGCACGGATATATTCGCGGTTCATCGTCATTTCGCCGATGTCGTGAACGAGCGCGGCTTGCGTAAGCGAAAATCTGTCGTGCGAAGCGAGATTAAATTTCTCAGCCATTGCGTCTGCCAATCGCGCAATTCGCGCCGCGTGCGGATGCGCGTAGCCTTCAAATTCATCAATCTGCCCTGCAAGTTCGATGAGCTTTGTGTCAAATTCCTGCGTCGAATCTAAATTATTTTCCATTATTTTTGCATTTCAGGTTCCAGATTCCAGATTCCAGATTTTTCATTTTAATTTGGAATTTGGAATTTGGAATCCGAAATTATTATTCTGCTATTTATTCTGCAAACTGTCGAGTAAGGTTTGCGCGTCGTGGTTGTCGGGCGCGATTACAAGAAGACGTTTAAGTTCGCCTTCAGCGCGTTTGAGAAGGTTATATTGTATAAAAAACTCTGCCGAAATAATACGGTAAAGTTCATTTGCCGGTTCGAGTTTGATAGCAGTTTGAATTTCCGCTTCGGCTTTGTGGCGTTGATTCGCATCTTGGGCGAGAACTTTGCCGAAAAATGCGTGATAACGGGCATTTTTGCTGTCCAAATGCGCGGCGCGGGCGAGAAACGGCGCGGCTTCGGCGTAATATTCGTCCATCAATAAATCATAACCTTGTGCGAACTGTTCCGCCGCCAGAGTTTCTTTATCAACCGTGTCGGTTTTTTCAATTATCGGTTTTCCGCTGGCGCGGCGTTCTTCCATCTGCGCGATTTCTTTGCGGAGTTTGTAATCGTAAATTTCGCGCAAATCCTTATCGCGTAAGTTTTCGTGCGCTCCGGCGAGTTTAGTAAAGGCGTTTTGAATTTTGCGGTGAATATCCGGCTCGACCGAACGATGAAAAATATCAGGGTGAAAACGCTTTGCTAATTTGAAATACGCTTTTTTTATTGCTGTCGAATCGGCTTTGACCGCCACGCCTAAAACTTCATAATGATTTGTTGCCGCTTCGTTTTGCGCCAAGTATTCTTCAAGCGTAATTTCTTTTTCTTCAATAACTTGCGGTTCTTCGGCAATAGGTTCAAGCGGTTTTTCTTCGATTTCGATTTTTTCCGGATCGAGGTTGTTGTCGGGCATTTCGGCGGCTTTCTGTTTAAGTGAAATCGAAGCAGTTTTGATATGCTCGATTTGTCTTTCGCCAAAAGCCGAATTCCAATTTCGGCGCGTCAAAAAACCGCCGAGCCAAAGCGCGTAAAGTGTCTGAAAAGTTGCGCTGTCAGGCAAACCGCTCAAAGTTTTTATTTCTTCGATGGTCAATTCTTCGCCCGCAAATCTCGATAAAACAAAGGCTTCGTGCGGTTGGAGATTTATTTGTGCTTGCGGGACATCTTTCGCGGAAAATGTTTCTTGAAAACTGCGAAAACGCAAAGAAACCGCTTCACCTGTCAAACTTCGGGCAAAATCGGCAAGAATTTTCTCGATATTGATTTGAAAACTGATACCTTCGCGGATTCGCGCCAACGGATTAAAACTCCATTCGCCCGATTTCCACATTAAACAATCGCGCAAAACTTCTTCGATTTGCATTGAAAAAAACGCTTCGACTTCTGCTTGCGAAAACAGATTTTTTTTAACTAAAGCCTTGCCGAGTTCCAAATCATTCGTAAAATTCGCAATCGAGGTAAGCGTTTTTTTATCAATTTTTTTTTCGCGCAAAAGAATATCGAAAAGCCTTGCGACACGCGCATTTGAAATTGCATAGACAATTTTTCCGTCTTGAAAATAAATGATAATTTTGCGTTCATCAAAAGAAAAACGCAAAGAACCGTCAAGCCGCGCTTGTTTTATTTCAACAAGCAATTCGGCAAGCGGAAAAGCAGAAAGATTTCCTTGTATATCGAGATTGTTTTGCGGAATCATTTTGAAGGATTTGCGCTTAAAATAAAAAGAGGAGCGCAGCGGCTAATTTAATAATAGCAAATTTAAATGCAAAAGGTTAAGTAAAATTTACTAATCGCGCAGAAAATTTTACGATAAAAAAATGCTTCACGATTTTAATCTGGCGGGAAAAAGAGTTCGACTGTGGCAACGCTCCGGCGAGAGCTATGAACATATTTTGATGAAAGCCTTAGGTTTTGCTATGTTCGTGCGCGAATTTCCCGAACTTGAAATCGAAACGAAACTCGGTTTGCGCTACACGCCCGATTTAATCGCGTTTTCCGCACAAAACGAATACGCATTTTGGGGCGAATGCGGACAAAATGCAATTCGCAAAACGCATTGGATCTTAAAACATACGCGCACCGAAAAAATGGTTCTATTTAAAATCGGCTTCAACGCCAATTCTTTAATCAAACAAATTAAAGCAGAAATTCCATCGAAATATCGTGCAAACGGCAGATTGCGACTGATAAATTTTTGTAACAATATCGTAAAATTGACAGAATCGAAACAAATTGAGAAAGTCGAACAAGATTGGTTTGACGAATTTGAAATTTGAGGAAGAGTTTAACCGCGAAATACGCGAAAAAGCGCGAAAAAATTTAAATGTCTTAATTTTAGCGATTTTTCGCGTGTTTCGCGGTTGAAAAAAAATGGATAAATCCGAAATAATTTTGCGTGAATGTTTAACGGTTGAAGAATTGGACGAATGTGTCCGGCTTCAGCGGGAAGTTTTCGCTTTGCCGGAAATCGAAATTTCGCCCGTGCGCCATTTTATCGTAACGAAAAATGCGGGCGGTTTTACACTTGGCGCGTATTCGGATGAAAAATTAATTGGATTTGTCTTGAGCGTTCCGGCTTTTTTACGAAGCGAAAAAGCGTTTTATTCACATATGACAGCGGTCAAAAAAAGTTTTCAATCTTACGGCATCGGCACGAAATTGAAATGGGCGCAGAGAGAAAAATCTTTGGCGGAAAACGTAAAATTTATCAAATGGACGTTTCAGCCTGTTCAAGCGCGAAACGCTTTTTTCAATCTCGAAAAGCTCGGCGCAACGATGCGCCAATATGCACCGAATTTTTACGGCACGGATTATTCGACTTCGCACGAACAAGACGGAAATTCCGGCTTGGACAGCGACAGGCTTTTCGCCGAATGGCATCTCGAAAGCGAAAAAGTTGTAAAATTATCGAAAGCCGAAAAGTTTGAAGAAACAGGCGAAATCGTGCGAAAAATCGAAGTTCCAAACGATTGGAATTCGTTAGTTAAAAACGATGTTCTAAAAGCAATTACGGAACAAACGCGCATCAAAAACGAATTTGAAAACGCTTTTGCCGAAGGCTTAATCGCCAAAAGTTTTGAGCGAAGCGAAACAAGTCCGAAATATTTGCTTTACAAGATTTTTAACGCAAAGACGCGAAGACGCAAAGACGCAAAGTTAATAAAATAGGGCTATTGCAAAGTCAGAGTTTGAGCCAATTTAGTTATTCGCTCTCAGTTATTCGTTATCAGTTATTCCGAAAAGTAAGTTTTTATCTTCGGAATAACTGATAGCTGAGAGCGAATAGCTAATAATGCGCGGATTTCTCACATTTACGAATTGCGATATTTCCGACTTTGCAATAACCCTACGCATTTATGCGTGAAGTTTTCCGCATAAATTAAGTTGCATTGAAAAGGAAACTTCACGGCTGAAGACGTAACTCTAAACCAGTATCCGGCGACACATTTTGCAATTTATCTTCGACATATTGAAGTTGATAAAGCCGCCAATAAAGTCCGCGTTCCGTAAGAAGTTCGTTGTGCGTTCCGGCTTCGCGCAGTTCGCCGTGATGAAAAACCATAATTTTATCGCACCGCTGAATCGTTGAAAGCCGATGCGCGACAATCAGCGAAGTTCGATTTTCCATCACGCGATTGACGGCTTGCTGAATAAGTTGTTCGGTTTCCGTGTCAATCGAACTCGTTGCCTCGTCCAAAACCAAAATCGAAGGTTCAAACGCCAACGCACGGGCAAAGGAAACAAGCTGTTTTTGCCCGACCGACAAACCGCTTCCACGTTCTTTGACCAATGAATTATAGGTTTCGGGAATTTCGCGGATAAATTCGTCGGCGTGAACTTCTTTTGCCGCCCAAACGATTTTTTCGTCAGTAATCTCTTTATTTCCAAGCCGAATATTATCCGAAAGCGAACCCGAAAATAAAAAAACATCTTGCAAAACGACCGCAAAATTTTCGCGCAAATCTTTCAAATTCCAATCGCGCACGTCAATGCCATCGAGCAAAATCTTGCCTTTCTGCACATCATAAAAACGCATCAAAAGATTTGTTACCGTAGTTTTGCCCGAACCCGTATGACCGACAAGCGCGATTGATTCGCCCGAATTTACGGTAAAAGAAACGTCTTTCAAAACCCAATTTTCATTTTTATAAGCAAACCAAACATTCTGAAATTCGATTTTGCCGATTGATTTCCCTGTCTTTTTCGGTTCTTTCGGTGTTTCAATCGTAACTTCCAAATCGAGCAGTTGAAAAATTCGGTGCGACGCGACGATTGCGGCTTGAAAGACGTTGAATTTATCCGACAAATCGCGTATCGGTTGAAAAAGCAAACCCGAATATTGGACAAAAGCAATGACAGTTCCAATCGTCAAAGCCGTGCCGTTTGCCGAAAGTCCGGTGAGAATTTCGTAACCGCCGAACCATAAAACAACCGCCACGCCGACGATGCCGATGAAATCAACCATCGGATAAAAAATCGCGTAATAATAAATAGTTTCGATGTTTGCGTTGCGGTAATCGTCGTTGATTTCGTCAAATTTTTCTTGCGCTTTCTTTTCGGCATTAAAAAGCTGGACGGTTTGCGCTCCCGAAATATATTCCTGTAAAAATGCGTTAAGTTTCGCATTGCGCGTGCGAACTTTGTCGAAACCGACGCGGGCTTTTTTGCGAAACCAATTTGTCGCAGCGAATAATAAAGGAACTGTAATCAAAGAAACGAGCGCAAGCCGCCAATCCATAAAAAACATCATTCCGATAATCGCAAAAATAATCACCAAATCGCCCAAAACATCAATCACGCCCGACGTAAAAAGTTCGTTCAGCGAATCAACATCGCCCGTCAGACGAGTTATCACGCGCCCGACCGGATTTTTGTCGTAATAAGCAATTTCCTGATATTGCAGTTTCGTATAAATTTCCGTCCGAAGGTCAAACATCACCTTTTGCCCGACAATATTGAGCAGAACTTCCTGCGAATACGAAAACAAAAACCGAAACAAAAACAGACCGAAAAACGCCAACGAAAAAAGCCATAAACCTTCCGTTTGGCGCGGCGTAATGTAATCGTCAACCGCGTGTTTCGTGAACCAAGGTTGCAAACTTCCCAAAACATTCAGCAAAAGCGTCAAAATCAACGCAACCGTCGCGGTTTTCCAATACGGTTTCAGATACCGCAAAAGCCGTTTGCCAACGTAAAAATCGTAAGTTTCCTGTATCGCTTCTTCTTCGTGAAATTTTTGTGCTTCGTCTGACATTTGTTATTTTAGATTTTAGGTTTTGGATTTTGGATTAGCAAAGTATCATCGTAGAATTTGTTTTATAAAATGAGAACAAGGAGCGGTAGCGACTTGGCTTCTTATCCGGTCGCTACCGCTCACGGTTCTCATATCGGAAAAAAATCGCAATGAGCAGATTTGTAAAAGAGCGCAAAAATAATTGGCAACGTCTCGAAGAATTGCTGGAAAATTTGAAAGGCAATTCGCTTCGTCGTTTGACGCGGGCGGAAGTGCGCGAATTTGGCGAACTTTATCGCCGCGCTGCAACTGATTTGGCGATTGCGCGTGCCGAAACACGCGATCCGAAATTGCTAAATTATCTCAATAGTTTGGTAATTCGCGCTCACGGCAAAATTTACCGCGCCGAAAATCAAGGTTTCGATTTGATTTGGCAATTTTTCGCAAAAGATTTTCCAAACGCGGTTCGGCGAACGTGGAAATTTACGTTTTTGGCGTTTGCGATTACGATGATTTTAGGCACGGCTTCGTTTCTTTTGTGCTATCACGACCAAAATTTTGCCGACAGCATCGGTGTCGGCGAGGTTCGTTATATGGCACAAAACAATATAAAATGGTGGGAAAGTTTGAATGATGCCAATCAAATCGGCGCGACGCAAATTTTGACGAATAACATTCGCGTCGCATTTATGGCGTTTGCGCTCGGCGCGTTTTTTTGCATTGGCGCAGTTTATATTTTGGCACTCAACGGAATTGTCAACGGCGGTCTGCTTGGCGTTTGTTTCAAAACGAATCCAGACTTTGGATTCGACCTCGTAACTTTTATGATCGGACACGGCGTAATCGAATTATCGTGCATTTTTATCGCCGGCGGCGCGGGAATGTCAATCGGTTATTCGATAATAAATCCGGGCAATTTATCACGCGGACAAGCCTTAAAAAAAGCCGGAATGGAAGCCGCCAGAATCGTTATCGGTTGCGCGATTTTGCTGTTTATCGCCGGAATTATCGAAGGTTTTATTTCGCCGTCCGCGCTTCCGGTTTCAGTAAAATTCGGCGTGGGAATTTTGACCGGAATTTTGATGTATTCGTATTTATGTTTGGTCGGAAAAAGTTCTGAGTCCACGCTTTAGCGTGCCGAAACCGCCAGCGAAGCGCAGCGGTTTTGCCGCCTGAAGGCGGAACTCAGAACATTTCCAAACGCAAGCCGTCTTTTGCTTCGATAACTTCGCAAAGCGGTTCAAATTTTTCAACTTCCGCCGCAAAATCAACCGTGTCCCATTCGGCGTAAAAATGCGTCAACATTGCTTTCTTCGGTCGTGCGCGGTGAATCAAATACATTGCTTCCGATAATTCGAGATGTAATTCAACCGGTTTATTTTTGAAAAACGAACATTCCAACACAAATAAATCAGCTTTCGCGGCAAATGTGGCGAGCGGTTTTGAAAATCCCGTGTCAGACGTAAAAACAAAAGTCTTTTCATTTTCATCAATAATCCGAATCGCAAAACTATCGTCCGTGTGCGGAGTTTTCAAAACATCGGCTTGAATTTCCGGCAAAATCTCAAATTTCTGATACGCTTCAACTTCAATAATTTCAACGGGAAACGGTTGTTTGAGCAGATTATAATTGTTTGCCGCATCAACGCTTTCAATCAATTGGCGCAAACCTTTCGCGCCGAAAATCTTTAAAGTTTTTGTTCGGTTTTGAGTTTCGGGCGCGTGTTTCGTGCTAAACAAAAACGGAAAAAGTCCGCCGCAATGATCGAGATGAAAATGCGAAATCCAAATCGCATCCAAATTTGCCCAATCGAGATTTTCCTGCGCCATTCGATGAATCGCCGAAGCCGAAAAATCAAGCAAAATCGAACCATTTTCGGTTTCAAGCCAAAACGCCGACGAACTTCTTTTCGGATGCGGAACGGACGAACCCGAACCTAAAACGATAAACTTCATATCATAAATTAAACCGCAAAAAAAGAAAAATTGTCCACAGATGAACACAGATAAACACAGATAAATTAAAAAAAATCTGTGTTTATCTGTGTTCATCTGTGGATAAAAATTCTTCTGTGATAAATTTATTTTATGAACGAAATAGATATTCTTGCAATTTTCGCACATCCCGACGATGTTGAATTAACTGTCGGCGGAACGCTTTTAAAGATGAAATCGCTTGGTTACAAAACCGGCGCGTTGGACGTTACACGCGGCGAAATGGGAACTCGCGGAACGGTTGAAGGTCGCGCCGCAGAAGCCAAAGAAGCGGCGAAAATCTTAAAACTTGATGTTCGTGAAAATCTCGGTTTGCCTGATGGTCACGTTTTTGAAACCGATTTTGAACGGACAAAAATGGTTCGAGTTTTGCGCCGTCTGAAACCGAAAGTTATTTTAACGCATCAGTTAGATGATCCGCATCCCGATCATAATCACATCGCTTTTCTCGTGCGTGAAGCGGCGCGGCTTTCTTCGATGCAGAAATATGACGGCGATTTTGGGCAAGAAAGAATAAAAGTTCCAAATGTCGCGCATAATATTTTTTCTCAGCGCGTCGAGCCGTCGTTTATCGTGGATATTTCAGAATTTATGGAAGAAAAAACAGCGGCGATTCGCGCTCACGCTTCGCAATTTTATGATCCGAATTCAAAAGAACCGGAAACGCGCCTGACAAACAAAAATTTCATCATCGAACTCGAAACTCGTTCGCGTTATTTCGGCAGTTTAATCGGAGTCGAAGCCGGCGAACCGTTTTTCGTGCGCGAAGTTTTGAACATCGAAGACCCGATTGAGTTGCTCACGCGCCCAATGAATTTGTATTCTTAAGCATATTTTTTTGACCGCGAAACACGCGAAAGACGCGAAAGTTTAATTTCTTTTTTTAGCGTATTTCGCGTGTTTCGCGGTCAAATCTTATTTCTGATAAACAATTTTGCCGTTGAAAATCGTGTAAATCGGTTCGGTTGTTAAAATTTCTTTGTGCGAAATCGTCAGCAAATCTTTTGAATGAACGACTAAATCGGCAAACATTCCGACTTTTATTTCGCCTTTTTCGTTTTCGGAAAATTCGGCGTAGGCTGATTCAAAAGTATGACAGCGAATTGCTTCCGCCATCGAAAGACGTTCTTGCGGTTGCCATCCGCCGAAAGGTTCGCCAAACGCATCTTGACGCGAAACTGCCGCGTAGAGCGTTTGATACGGATTGATTGATTCGACGGGGAAATCCGTGCCGAACGGAACGTGAACGCCGTAAGATTTCATAAAATGCCACGCATACGCGCCCAAAACTCGATATTCGCCAAGCCGTGATTCCGCCCAACGCTTATCCGAAATCGCGTGCGTCGGCTGCATCGAAGCAATAATTCCGAGTTCCGCAAAACGCTTGAAATCAGACGGATTAACAACTTGCGCGTGTTCGATTCGATGGCGTTGCGGATTGTTGAAATCGTTGTTTAAGTATCGGTCAAAATTTGCATAAGCCTCGCTGAAAGTAAATTCGCCTTTTCTTGCAAGCGTTCCGTCATAAACGCGGAAACCGCTTTGCACAACGCTTTGGGGATTTTCTTTGCTGTTGAATCCTTTAGGCATAATTTTTTCACGCTGATTTTTTGCTTCATTAAACCCATCCAAAGCCATTCGATTTGCTCTGTCGCCAATCGCGTGAAGCGCAATTTGAAAACCTTCTTTGTCGCGTTCGACAATCATTTTTGTCAATTCTTCTTGCGGACGGCGCGGAATTCCCGAATTTCCTGCGTCGTCGGAAAAAGGCGCGAGCATCGCGGCGGTTTTCGAGCCTAAAGTTCCGTCAACATAACCTTTCAGCGCGGTCAATTTCATACGCGAAGGATTATCTTTGAACGAAGCAAATTCGTTTCGTTGGCGTTTTAATTCTTCAACCGAATCTTCAAAATTCTGCCATTCGGAAACGCGCACGGTTAATTTATCCAGTTTCAAAAACGCCCGATAAATTTTTGTCGTTTCATAACCCGAATTGTCTTGAACCGAAGTAATTCCATATTCTCGCGCCATATTGAGCGCGAGTGCCATTCCTATTACTTGTTGATTGGCATTCGGCGGCGGAATCAGCGCAGAAATCAAATCTTGCGAAGTTTCCTTCAAAATTCCGGTCGCTTCGCCGTTTGCATCGCGCTCGATTTCGCCGCCTTCGGGATTTTTTGTTGCTTTATCAATTTTCGCCAATTTCAAAGCCGCCGAATTTGCCCAACCGATATGACCGTCAACGCGCACGAGAAAAACCGGATTATTCGGCGCAACTTTGTCCAAATCTGCGCGATTCGGAAATTTTCCGCCCCACAGCGTATGATCCCAACCGCGCCCGATTATCCATTCGCCTTGTTTTGTTTCTTTAACTTTTGCCGCCACACGCGCCGCCGCTTCGTCAGCCGATTTTGAATCAAGCAAATTCACCGTCAACAGCGACAACGCACCTCGAAAAAAATGAACGTGAGCATCATTAAATCCGGGCGTAACTAACTTTCCGCCCAAATCAATTTCCTTGACAGCCGAATATTTTTCCCGCAAATCTTTCGTCGAACCGACTGCGACAATCTTTTCACCGTCAACCGCAACCGCTTCCGCAACCGTGAACTTTTCATCAGCCGTAAAAATTTTCCCGTTCACGAGAAGCAAAGAAATTTTCTGCTTCGATTGCGCGAAAACGGGCAAACCGAGCAAATTTAGTATAAGTGTCAGAACAAATAATTTTTTCAACATTTTATTTCAATAAATTCTAATCTTTCGGCACGACAAAACTTTCACGAATAAATGCTTGTCGTTTTTCGCCTTTTTCGCTGTCAGCAACTTGGACTGTTAATTTCCTCGCCAAACCATCGCGTTTTTGATTAGTCGAAATATAATCAATTTCATATTGAGCGCGAAGTTCATAAACAAGCATTTTGAGGTTTTCGTCTATCGGTTTTTTGCGATTTTCTTCGGTCGTCGGAAAATAAACCGTTCCGCCTGTTAGCAAAGCAAGTTCGTGGGCGAAAGATTCGGACTTGTTTTTGATTGATTTCTTAAGGTCTTTTGTCAACGCAATGACGAAAATCTGAATGCCGCTGCCTTGTAGTTTTTCAAACAATTTCTTTTTCGAGTAATAACTGTCCCGTTCTTCACAATCGCTGATTAGAACTATTGCAAATCTTTTAGAATCTTTCTCACCGGCGCGTTCCAGAATTTTATCTACCGACAAATAAATTCCATCAACTACTACAGAAGGTCCGGCTTCAATAAACATTTGGTCAATAGCTTCGTTTAATAGTGCTTTGTCCGAAGTCCAGTCTTGCAACAACGAGACATTATCCATTCCGACAAAGCGCGTTAAAAATGCTTCATCTTTTTCCGTTATATTTGCTGTCAAAAATTGGCTAATTCCAATAATATCTTTTAGTTGTGGACGGAGCGAACCTGAATTATCAGAAGCTATTCCTAAATTCAAAATAGGTGCTTTTTTGGTGAAAGATATAATTTTTTGCTCAATGCCATCTTCAAAAATTTTCAAGTCTTCTATTTTTACATCATCCACCTTTCGGTTGTTTGCGCCCACAATTAATAGATTGGCTTTAACTTCAACAGATTTTTTGTCTTTGGAATTACCTTGCCCAAGTATAAAACCAACGAAAAAAAAGCCAATCAAAAACAACGCGGAAATAATTCGTATAAGTTTCATCGAAAACACCTCTGACGATTTGATAATTTTCATTCTGATTATAAACGAAAATTGCTAAAAATAGTAAGAAACATTAGGTAAATCTTCAAACGCTTGGCTTTAATCGCCGAATTCGCGTAAGATTTTTATAATAACTTTCCCGAAAAGGTCGAAAAATGAAAAAATTATTATCCGTTTTTTTTGCAATTATTTCTCTTTCCGTTTTTGTCTCGGCGCAAATTCCGGTTAAAACGCTGGTGCAACTCGTCAAAGCCGAAGACGAACTTCGATTTGATAAAACGCTCGAAACGCTGATGAAATCGGCGGACGCGAAAACTCGCACACGCGCCGCGCTTGCTTCTGGGCGTATCGGAAACGACGCGGCAATTCCCGCGTTAATAAATCTTTTGGAAAAAGATAAAGATGCGAATGTGCAAGCAATGGCGGCGTTTGCGCTCGGCGAAATCGAATCAATAAAGTCGGCAGACGCGATTTTGAATGTTTTGAAAGACACGAAAATTGATGGCGCAATTCGCGCTCGTGCAGTAGAATCCGCCGGAAAAATTGCGGCGGCAAATGCGAAAGACGATAAATCGAAGGATTTGGGCAAAGCGATTTTAGAAGTTTTGAACATCGAATGTGAACAGGGTAAAAAGCAAAACCGCGAAATCGTTTTATCGGGTTTGACCGCGATTTTGCGCGTTCGTCCCGAAGGCAGCGATGCGGTTGCAGGAAAATTTTTGACAAATTCTGATGCGCGAATTCGCACCGATGCGGCAAACACGATTGCCAGACTTCGCTCGAAAAATTTCGGCGATATTCTTCTGGGATTGCTGATGACCGATTATGAACCAACGGTTCGGGCAAATGCGGCGCGTGCGCTCGGCATATCGGAGGACAAGGCAGTATTTATCGTTTTACTCGACAAAGCAATTAAAGACAAAGATTCGCGTGTCCGCGTGTCCGCGATTCGTTCGCTCGGAAGTTTAAAAAATGCAGAAGCCGCCGATATATTGATTGAATACGGCGAAAAAACTTATGCTTCTAGCTTTGGCGTATCAACTGCCGTCCACCTAAATACTTTTTTGCAGAATAGCGAATGGCAGAATGAACATCTCGAAATTGCGACGACTTTAGGAAGAATTTTGCCCAATACAAATAACGAAAAAGCCGTTAAATTTCTCAATAATTTGCGAAGTTGGAACAAATTCACTTCACCCGAAGCTGAAATTGCTTTGGCGAGAATTGCTCCGAAAATTTATGTTGAATCATTGACCAAAGAAAATTTTGGCAAAGATTGGCGCACACATTCCGCCGCGTATCAAGGTTTGGGCGAAATTGCCAATCTCGAATCGAACGATGAAAATAATAAACTAAAATCGCAAGTTCGGATTTTATTTGTTCAAATAATCGGTGAATGGATTAGCTTTGAAGCAAAAGAGAAAAACGCCGATAAAATGAATTTATCAATCCCCGATATGCTTCGCGCTTTTGCGGCGTTCAAATCAGAAAATACTTCGGGCATTTTGCGCCCATTTTTGGAACTCGAAGAAGATTTATTCATTCGCGCCGCCGCCGCCGAAATTTTGGGCGAACAACCTGCGAATAAAGAAAATGTCGAAGCCTTAAAAATCGCTTTCGCCAAATCGCTCAAAACCGATAAAGATTACAACGACGCACAACTTGCGATTCTTTCGGCTCTTGTGAAATTGGATAAAACCGAAGCCGTTTCGAGTTTGAATCTCGCGCTCGACGCGCCCGATTTTCTTGTGCGCCAACACGCCGCGACACTTATCAAGCAAAACGATTTGACGAAAGGTTTTCCAAATTTTGAAAGCAAAGTCGGATTCGTCAAACCTTACAACGCCAAAACCGGCACGAAACTCGGACAAATCTTAAACACAAACGCCGATTACACTCGCGCCGTTTCGCGTAAAAATGGAACTGTGAAAGCGATGTTTGAAACGGAAAAAGGCACATTCACGATAAATTTAATGCCGGAAGATGCGCCTTTGACGGTTGATAATTTTATAAAACTCGCGCAGAAAAATTATTTTAACGGCTTGGAAGTTCATCGCGTCGTGCCAAATTTCGTGATGCAAGACGGCGATCCGCGCGGCGATGGAAACGGCGGTCCGGGTTGGTCAATTCGATGTGAATTAAATATGCTCGAATACGAACGCGGCGCAGTCGGAATGGCACTTTCGGGCAAAGATACGGGCGGCTCGCAATGGTTCGTAACGCATTCGCCGCAACCGCATCTCGACGGCGGCTACACCGTTTTCGGTCGCGTGAACGAAGCCGATATGAAAGTCGTTGACGCAATCGTGCGCGGCGACAAAATCTTAAAAGTCAGAGTTATCGGAAAGTAAGTCAGAACGGGGAGCGGTAGCGACTGGCTAAAAGTTTAGCGAGTCGCTACCGCTCCCCGTTCTGACTTTACTTGACGTTTGCCGTCAGTGTGATTTCCTTTGATTTCGGCTGATAACAAACTTCGTCGGTGCAGGCTTGGTAACGAACAACGACGCGAAATTTTACGGAATTTCCTTTGAAATTTGCCGGAACCGTTACGCTGAAATTGAACGTCGCGCGTCCGTCATAGACGTTAATCGTGTCTTCGGAAAAGCTGAATTTGCGGTTTTTTCCTTTCGGATAAACAATGCTGACTTTTATTCCGGGCGATGTAACGCTGACGGTTGTCGGAATCGCATATTCGCTGCCTGGGCGATTGGAATTAACGTGCAAACCACCCGGAATTGAAAGCGTAACCGTGCCGCGTGTCGTGCCGCCGCGCTTGATTGCGCCGATTGCGCCCGAAACGGATTGCGCGTTTGCTTCGCCGATAAAAATAAATGCCAATGCCAAAAATAAACTCGTAAATACAATCTTTTTCATAATTTTTCCTAAACCGAATGATGATTTTTTTTGCAAACAAGGTTGCTTTATTTTACACGAAAACTTTCTAAAATCGTTTCAATTCGCTCCTCGTAATCTTCTCTGAAATTTTTCAAAACTTCGATTTTAAGCTGATAAACTTTGTCGTTTTCAATAATTTTATAAATCTCGGAAACGATAATCTCGTCAGACGTTTTTTCCGTTTCAATCGAACAAGTTTTCCCTGTTTCCGAAAAAGTTATAATGTTTTCCGCATCCGATTTTATTCCGTCGCAAACTTCCGCGAGAGTTTTATCGGGAAAACTTTCGATAAAAATTTCCGCCTGCCGCATTTCTTCCGCTTCGGCTTTGCCATACTCTTTTGAATACGCATAAAAATCGTTTTTAGATTCATCATTCAAAACGTGCAAAAAACCTTCGGGTTTGACGAGTGCAAAATATTCATTGTCAATTTCTTCGCGCTCGAACTGCTCTGCCGTAAATTTTTTCAGCTTTGTCGAAAAATACGCCATAAACGCCACGATGATTATGCCGATAAATAAAAGTTCCATAAAATCTGTTCTGAGTCCCGCCTTCAGGCGGGAAAATCGCCAGCGAAGCGCGGCGATTTTTTGCACGCTGAAGCGTGAACTCTAAACGCTTGCTTTTGCCGCAAGTTGCCCGCAAGCGGCGTAGATGTCGCGTCCGCGCGGCGTGCGTAAATATGCCGAAACGCCTTTTGATTCTAAAATCTCTTTAAATGTTTGAATTTGCTCACGATTTGGCGGCTGATATTCGAGCGGTTCGGCGGAATTATGTGCGATAAGATTTATTTTTACTTTGCGTAAATCGTAATTTTTCAATAAATTTGCCAAATCAATCGCGTCTTTTTCCGAATCGTTGACACCGCCGAGCAAAACATATTCAAACGTAAATCGTTCACCTTTTCGCAAAGATTTTTGAAATTCCTGCGCCGCTTTCAACAATTCTTCGATGTTCCAACGCTTGTTTATCGGCATCAATTTATTACGCAATTCGTCATTCGGCGCAGAAAGCGAAATCGCTAAATGCGGGCGTTTTTCGAGTTTTGCAAATTCGTAAATCTTCGGCACAATTCCCGCCGTTGAAATCGTTACGCGATTCGGAACAATAAAAAGTCCGTCTTTTTCGCTCATTATTTCGAGCGATTTTATCAGATTTTCAAAATTCAAAAACGGTTCGCCCGCGCCCATTCCAACTAAATTTGTGCCGTGCGGCGTTTCTGTGCCGACACCGTAAACATCATTTAAGACAACAATTATCTGCTCGATTATTTCGCCAACGGTCAAATTTCTTAATAAACCTAATTTCGCCGTTAAACAAAAATCGCATTTGAGCGGACAGCCCGATTGCGACGAAAAACAAATCGTGTCGCGGGATTCGGTCGGAATAAAAACCGCCTCGACCGGAAAATTATCGTGCGTTTTCATCAAAAATCGGCGCGTTCCATCAGTTGAAACATAACGTGATTCGACTTTTAAAGTTGTTGCCGTTGCCGATTCGTTTAATTTTTCGCGCAAATTTTTCGGCAAATCGGTCATTTCGTCAAAATTTAACAAACGCCGTTCGTGAATTTGTTTAAAAATCTGTTTTGCACGATATTGCGGCTCGCCGATTGAGGCGACAAATTCGACAAGCTCGTTTAACGCCAGCGCGGTCAGATGATTTTTTTTCGTAATTTCAGACATTTTTGCTCAAACTCTAACGATAGCATAAAATTTATGCTAAATTGAATTTGAAATATGAAATCGAAAGCACTCATCGGCGGCATTATCGCTCTCATCGTGATTGTTTTGGCAATCGTTTTTTGTGTTTGGGCAGGAAGCAAAATCAATCAAAAATTGTCGGCACTAAATCCGTCCGCGCCGCAAACTTCCGATTCGAATGCGCCGCAAACAAACGAAACGCAACAAGTTTCACAAGGCAATTTGCCATTCGGAAATCCGAGTAATGCTACGCCAAACTCTTCAAATTCAAATAATTATCTACTGGAAAATCAGTTTTATACGCTTTCTTACAACCGCGAAAAAGGCATTGCAAATTGGGTGGCGTGGCGTTTATCAAAAAGTGATTTCGGAAGTGCGAACCGTCAAAACGATTTTCGTCCCGATGACCGCTTGCCAAACGGTTGGACGCGGATTTTGCCTTCGGATTATTCGGGAAGCGGTTTTGATCGCGGACATCTTTGTCCTTCGGCGGATCGTTCAAATTCAATCGAATCAAACAGCGCGACGTTTTTGATGACAAACATTTCGCCGCAAACAGCCGATTTGAATCAAGGCGCGTGGGAAAAACTGGAAACTTATTCGCGCAGTATGGCGCGGCGCGACGGCACGCTTTACATCGTTGCGGGACAATATGGCGCAAGCGGAAAAGTGAAAAATAAAGTTACCGTGCCGACAAATTTCTGGAAAATCGTCGTCGTTTTGGCTCCGGGCGCGGATTTTTCATCAATCACTAAAGATACGCGCGTTATCGCCGTTGATATGCCGAATGTGAAAGGAATTAAAGAAAAAAATTGGCGCGAATATCGAACAACCGTCCGCCAAATCGAACAAAAAACAGGCTATAATTTTTTATCGAATTTACCGCAAAACATTCAAAACTCGCTCGAAACAAAAGTTGATGATCGTCAATCTTTTATGCAAAGATAAGTCAGAACCGCCTGCGGTAGCGGGCGGTTGAAGGTAAGCGTTTTTGATGTTAATTAACATCTGAAACATCGATTTAAACCGCCCGCTACCGCAGGCGGTTCTGACAAATCTACCACCAAGACGATTTTTTCTTGGAAGAACTTCCACCGAAAATGCTTCCCAAAACGCCGCGCACGATTTGTCGTCCGACATTGCTGCCGACGGCGCGAGCCGCGCTTTTGGTGAATGCTTCAAACGCTGAATCGCCGCCGGCATTTTCAGCTTTTTCGGCTTTTTGGGCTTCTTTGGCTTCGAGTTCGGCTTGTTCTGCGGCTTTCTCGGTTTCGATTTGGATTTGCGCCGCTTGCGCCGCCGATTCCGATTTTGCTTTCAACATTTCATACGCCGATTCGCGGTCAACCGCCGTTTCGTATTGTCCGGCAACGAGCGAATTTGCCATAAGTTGTTGACGTTGTTCGGGCGTAACTGCGCCGATATGACTGTGCGGCGGAACGACAAAAGCGCGTTCGACCATTGTTGGAATACCTTTGTCGTCGAGAAATGAAACCAACGCTTCGCCGACTCCGAGTTCGGTAATTGCTGTCGCAACATCAACTTCGGGGTTTTGTCGGAAAGTTTCAGCAGCCGCGCGAACGCCTTTTTGGTCTTTCGGCGTAAAGGCACGAAGCGCGTGTTGGACGCGGTTGCCGAGTTGCCCCAAAATGCTTTCGGGAATATCAACCGGATTTTGCGTGACGAAATAAATGCCGACACCTTTTGAACGAATCAAACGCACGACTTGCTCGATTTTATCAACCAAAGCCTGCGGCGTATCGTTAAAAAGCAGATGCGCTTCGTCAAAGAAAAAGACGAGTTTCGGCTTTTCCAAATCTCCGGCTTCGGGCAACATTTCAAAAAGTTCCGATAATAACCACAGCAAAAATGTCGAATAAAGTTTCGGCGAATTAAAAAGTTTGTCTGCCGCCAAAATATTTATCACGCCTTTGCCGCCAATCGTCTGCATAAAATCGCCGAGATTGACCGCCGGTTCACCGAAAAATTTCTCTGCGCCTTGCGATTCGAGTTCGATCAAACCGCGCTGAATTGCGCCGACTGAAGCCTTTGAAACATTGCCGTATTCGGCTTGAAACTGTTCCGCATTTTCGCCGACATATTGCAAAAGTGAGCGTAAATCTTTGAAATCGAGCAACATCATTCCGCCGTTGTCAGCAATTTTGAAACACAAAGTCAAAACTGCCGATTGCGTATCATTCAACTGCAAAACACGCGAAAGCATCATCGGTCCCATTTCCGAAATCGTCGCTCGAAGCGGATGACCTTGTTCGCCGAAAACGTCCCAAAGCGTTACCGGACAATTTGAAAACTCGAAACCTTCTTTAAGTCCGAGCATTGTCAAACGGTCATCAACTCTTTGATTGCCGCCGCCGATTTGCGAAATTCCGGTCAAATCGCCTTTGATGTCAGCCATAAAAACCGGCACGCCGAGCTTACTGAAACTTTCGCCAAGTCGTTGTAAAGTAATAGTTTTACCCGTTCCGGTCGCGCCGGTAATCAGCCCGTGCCGATTAGCTTTGTCGGGCAATAAATAACATTCTTTTGCGTCTTTTTTTGCTACTAATATTGGTTCTGCCATAATTTTTTTCGATAAGTTTAATAAAATGAATTCGCGTGTATTTTACAACAACTCTGAGGTTCGTCAAACCAGTTTTTTTGAAAAAACCCGTAATTAGAAACTAAATATTTCGTCGAACGTAATAAAAATCACTATGAAAACAACATTTTTGACGATTATACTGAGTTTATTTATTATTCAAGCAATTTCGGCGCAGACGACTACCGTTAAAGAAGCAAATCCGGCAGATGTCGCTTCGGTTGATTCGATTATGAAAGCCGTCTATGAAGTGATTTCGGGCGATACGGGCGTAAAGCGCGATTGGGACAGATTTCGGACGCTGTTTCATCCTTCGGCGCGGCTCATTCCGACTGGCAAAAATCCGAACACCAGCGTAACGGGCGCACGCGCTTTAACGGTCGAAGAATACATCGAACGCGCCGCGCCGTTTATGGAAAAAGACGGTTTTTTTGAAAAAGAAATTGCGCGGCGCGGCGATTATTACGGCAATATCGCGCAAGTTTTTTCGACTTACGCTTCCTTTCACAAATCAACCGACAAAGAACCGTTTGCCCGCGGAATCAATAGTTTCCAACTTCTCAACGACGGCAAACGCTGGTGGGTTGTAACGATTTACTGGCAAGGCGAAACCGCTGAAACCAAAATTCCGAAAAAATATCTGAAGAGCAAGAAGTAAGATTTAACCGCGAAACACGCGAAATGCGCGAAAATTAAAACAAGGAATAATTGTATTTGTTTCGCGTTTTTTCGTGTGTTTCGCGGTTAAATCTTCTTTCCTCTTGACAATATAAATTAACACTGTTAAGTTTTACCTCGTGGCAAGTCGAAACCGACACGAAAACGATAAAGAAAATCTGCGTCAGGAAATTATGGACGCGGCGCGGGAAATGTTTGTCGCAGAAGGTTACGCCAGCGTTTCAATGCGAAAAATTGCCATTAAAATCGGCTATTCGCCAACTACAATTTATCTTTACTTTAAGGATAAAACGGATTTATTACATCAGATTTGCGAACAAACTTTTGCACGTCTGGCGCAGAATATTCAAGCGATTCAGCAACTTTCAGACAATCCGTTGGAGAAATTACGAAGCGGAATGCGCGAATATATTCATTTCGGTTTAAAGCATCCGAGCCAATATGAGATTATATTTATCGCACCTTTGCCAAAAAATTTAGGTTTGCAATTCGAGCAGACGAACGGCGAAATTGCGTTTAATACAATGCGCGATGTTATTGCCGAATGCGTTGATACTAATCTGTTGAAACACAACGATATAGAACTAATTAGCCAGACGCTTTGGGCAGGACTTCACGGCTTAACTTCGCTGTTAATTAAACACGGCGGATTTCCGTTTGTTGAGCGTGAAAGATTGATTGACGGAATGATTGATACTTTAATTTCAGGCACGAAAGCCTAAAAAAATTTAAATTAGAACTTAACAGCGTTAAGTAGTAGGAGAAAAAAAATGACAGCAGACAAAATATTTTCGATTGTAAATTTAATTGCAATGCTTAGTTGGATAATTTTGATAGTTGCGCCGCGCTGGATTGTAACGCGCAAAATCATTCTTTCGGGCGCGATTCCGTTGCTTTTGTCGGTCGCGTATTTGGTTTTAATTGTGTTGTTTTTCGGCAAATCCGAAGGCGGTTTTGATTCATTGGGAAATGTGATGAAACTTTTCACGAACGAATGGTCGGTTCTGGCGGGTTGGATTCATTATCTCGCGTTCGATTTGTTCGTTGGAATTTGGGAAGTCAAAGACGCGCAAGCAAAAAATATTTCGCACTGGTTTGTAATTCCGTGTTTGATTTTGACATTTTTGCTCGGACCAATCGGCTTTTTGCTTTACAGCATTTTGCGCCTATTTTTGGCAAAAGAAGTGAAAAATGATTAAAGAATTATTTGAAAACCAAAAACCTTTGATGATTGCAGGCGCGATTTCCATTGTTTGTTTCGTAATTTTGGCAATTATTTCGCTGTTTGATTCGACGCAGATTTTGGGCATTAATCGTTGGATAAAGCCGATGAAATTTTTTATTTCGGTGGCGATTTTTGTTTGGACAGTGGCAATTTATCTAAACTTTTTGAAAGGTTACAAAAAATCCGCCTTCGTTATTTCGTGGGGAATGATTTTAATATTTCTTCTCGAAAATTTTAGCGTTGTGCTGCAATCGGCACGCGGCACAACTTCGCATTTCAACGTCGCAAACGCTTTTGACGGACTGCTTTTCGCATTTATGGGCGTGTTAATTACGCTCAACACATTGCTCGCCGGTTATCTGCTTTTTCTATACTTCAAAGCCGAAATACACTTGCCTAAATCAATCATTTGGGGAATGCGTCTGGGCTTAATTTTGTTTCTTTTGGCGAGTTTTGAAGGCGGTTATATGGCACAGCAAATTGGTCATAGTATTGGAGTTAAGGACGGCGGCGCGGGTTTGCCGATGGTGAATTGGTCAACCGAAGGCGGCGATTTGCGTGTGGCACATTTTTTCGGAATGCACGCTTTTCAAGTTATTCCATTTTTTGCATATACGCTCGAAAAATACAAAATAAGTTCGGCAACCGCGTGGACATTTATTTTTGCGCTCGTTTATTTTGCGATTTTCACTGGCGTTTTTGTTCAAGCCTTGCTCGGCAAGCCGCTTTTTGCGGGATTTTAGATAAATGTCAGAACCGTCTGCGGTAGCGGGCAGTTTAACTTAACAATTTTAACAGGAGACATCTTTCTTAAATAGTTTAGTAACGCTTGAAAAATATGCTCTTAAAAGTCCGACACACTTTAGTTTGTCGCCGACGTTTAATCTCAAAACTGTAAAATATCCGATAAACTTTAGCGTAAAACCTGTTTAGCGTATCAACAAGCTAAAGCGTGTCGGACTTTTAAGAACGGTAAAATTTCCGATTGTTTAGCTTCAACCGCCCGCTACCGCAGACGGTTCTGACAGGCTCACGCAAAATTGTTAAAATAGTTCCGATGGCAGAACATATTTTGGAACGCAAACAAATCATCAATCGCCCGCAAACGGAAGTTTTCGAGTTTTTCGCCGATGCCGGAAATCTTGAAAAAATCACGCCGCCGGAATTGAATTTTCGCATTATCACGCCGCAACCGATTGACATCAAAAAAGGCGCGTTGATTGAGTATCAACTAAAACTTCGCGGCATTCCAATTGGTTGGAAAACTGAAATAACGCAATGGAATCCGCCGTATGATTTTGTTGATTCTGCGCTCAAAAGTCCTTATAAACAATGGATTCATCTGCATACTTTTGAAACCGGCGCAAACGGCGAAACGATTATGAAAGACATCGTGCGCTATCGTTTGCCGCTCGAACCTTTGGGCGACATCGCGCATTTTTACGTCAAAAAAGAGTTGAAATATATTTTCGATTATCGTTTCAAAGTGATTGAGGAAATTTTCGATGGGCAGAAACCCGCGCGTTAGCAAGGGTGTAACAATTACGGATTTGTGATTTCGGATTGTGGTTTTGTCTAAAATTTAAAATTGTTTTCACCCTTGCTAACGCGCGGGTTTCTGCCTTTTAAAATTCAATCCAATCGGTCGGCTGTTTGTGATATGAAATCGTGATTTTGGTTTCGGCTTTGAAGAAATTCGGGCGCATTTGTAATGCGGATTCTGCCATCAATCTTGCCAAATGCGGTTCGTTGGCGCGTTGTGAGAGATGCGCGAGGACGATTTCACGCGCCGCGCCGTCAAAATCGTTGGTTAGCCAATCGCTTAAATCTTCGTTTGAAAGATGTCCGGTGCGCGACAAAATTCTCTGCTTTAAATCCCAACTGTAAATCGGACAAGTTTTGAGCATATCGCGTGAGTGATTTGATTCGACAACAATCGCATCACATCCGCGAAGTTTATTCTTAATCAAAGTCGTGATATGTCCGAAATCCATCAGCGTGGCGATTTTTACGCCTTCTTTTTTTGCGACAAATCCGAAATTATCAGCTGCGTCGTGCGGAACTGAAAAAGGTTCAAAATCAATGTCGCCGATGCGAAAATCTTTGCTTGATTCGATTTTTTCGGTGCGATTTTTTAGGACATCGCGGCGTTTGGTCGCTTCACTTTCGCCATTTTGGATTCCTTTGCGCGTTGAATAATAAGCGTTTTCAGTTGCTTCGGAAATAAAAACGGGACAATTTACGGATTTGAGCAAAACGCGCAAACCGCCGGCGTGGTCGCTGTGTTCGTGCGTGATTAAAACTGCGTCGAGCTTTGCAGAATCTTCGCCGACAGCGGCAACGCGCTCCAATAATTGCTTTGCGCTCAAACCGGCATCAATTAAAACTCGTGTTTTTTCGGTCGCAATCAAAACGGAATTTCCCGTCGAACCGCTTCCGAGAACGGTAACCTTCATATAATTCCAGATTCCAGATTCCAGATTTCAGATTTCGGATTTCAGATTTCAGATTGGTTTTTCAATCTGGAGTTTGGAATCTGGAATTTGGAATCATATCTCATTTCTTCAATTTCGGGCGCAAAGCGTTGCCGATTACCCGCGTAACGAGCGCGTCGGGCGCGATTGTGCCGAGAACCGAACCGATGTAATTTGCGACACCGGAAACGACTAAACTTTTCTTTCTTTTGACCGCTTTCAAAGCCGTCTCGACTACGGCTTCGGGAGTTTGCATTCCTTTTGCTGAAAATGCAGACGCTTTGGCGGCAACAAAAAAATTCGTTTCCGTCGGACCAGGACAGAGCGCGGTTACGGTGATGTTATGCGGACGATTTTCTTCCGCGATGGCTTCGCTAAATGATGTAACAAAAGCCTTTGTTGCCGCGTAAGTTGC
>JANNYB010000102.1:0-12156 GCA_031409875.1 Acidobacteriota bacterium
GAACTGCCGAAACTCGTCCAACCGATTCAAAACGGCGAATTTGATTTAACTTTCGGCTCACGCGCACTCGACCGAAGTCTTATCGGTGAACGCCAACCGTGGCGGCGCGAACAAGGCGGAAAAGTTTTTAATTTGATTGTCCGAACCTTAACAGGTTTGCCTTTTTGGGACACGCAATGCGGCTTTAAAGCGTTTAATATGAAGAAGTTCCGTCCGTTATTGGACGTAATGCAAATCGAAAGATTCGGCTTCGATGTCGAATTTTTGTTCGTCGCAAACTTACATAAATTAAAATTAAAAGAAATTCCAGTCCGCTGGAATCACGACGAACGCACCAAAGTCAGCGTCGTCCGCGACAGCCAAAGAATGTTCAACGAAGTCCGCGAAATCCGCCGCAATGCCAAGCAGGGCGTTTATCAAAAAGTAAAAAATCAAGTATAATTAATCTATGAATTGGCAAAATAGAATTATTTCCGATAAAGCGGTTTTGCTCGGCAAACCGACAATCAAAGGCACGCGGCTTTCAGTCGAATTCATTCTTGAACGCTTTGCAAACGGTTGGACGGAAGCACAGATTCTCGAAAATTACCCGCGTCTGACCCGTGAAGATTTGCAAGCCATTCATAGTTATTCAAATAAAAAATGACAGCGAAATTAAATGTAAATATTGACCACGTTGCGACAATCCGCGAAGCACGAAAAACCATTGAGCCGAGCATTATTACTGCCGCCGTTATCTGCGAACAAGCCGGAGCGCACGGCATCACCGTTCACTTGCGCGGCGACCGAAGGCATATTCAAGACCGTGATATTGAGTTGTTGCGTGATGTTGTAACGACTTATCTAAACGTCGAAATGGCGGCAACCGAAGAAATGCTTTCAATCGCTTTGCGGACAAAACCCGACGCGGTTTCGCTCGTTCCCGAATCGCCAAACGAAGTTACGACCGAAGGCGGTTTAAATGTCGTCGGCAATTTTGAAAAAATAAAAGCGGTCATCGAAAAATTAAAAGCGGCGGGAATTTTCGTGAGCATTTTTATTGATCCCGATTTAGAACAAATCGAAGCCGCAAAAGGTGTCGGCGCACAGCAAATCGAACTTTGCACGGCTGAATACGCCGAACTTACCTTAAGTTCACGCGCCTCGCACGGCGAAGGTTTGAAACGTGCCGAAAAAGAAATTGAACGAATAACCCGCGCCGCTCAACACGCCACGAATCTCGGATTAATTGTCGCCGCCGGACACGGTTTGACTTATCGAAACATTTCTCCGCTCGCCCAAATCGGCGAAATCACCGAATTCAACATCGGACACAACATCATTTCGCGCTCCGTTTTCGTCGGATTAAATTGCGCCGTCAAAGAAATGATTGACGCGATTTCTCATAAATAGAAATTCATTTATAATAACCAAGTCTTCAATTTTATTTAACCGCGAAAAACGCGAAAATACGCGAAAGTATTTTTATAATTTTTAGCGTTTTTCGCGTTTTTCGCGGTTAAAATCTTCTTAAAAAAAATGAACTTCGGATTCGTCATAGACAATCGCAAATGTATCGGCTGCCACGCTTGCACGGTCGCGTGTAAATCGGAGCATCAAGTTCCCGTCGGCGTAAATCGGACGTGGGTGAAATACATCGAAAAAGGCGAATTTCCCGACACGCGCAGACTTTTTTCGGTGATGCGCTGTAATCATTGCGCCGACGCGCCGTGCGTCGAAATTTGTCCGACAACGGCACTTTACACAAGAAATGACGGCATCGTTGATTTTGATAATCGGCGTTGTATCGGCTGCAAAGCCTGCACGCAAGCCTGTCCTTACGACGCGATTTTTATGGAGCCGGAAAATCACACGGCTTCAAAATGTAATTATTGCACACACCGCGTTGACATCGGTTTAGAACCGGCTTGCGTCGTTGTTTGTCCCGAACACGCAATTATTTCGGGTGATATGGACAATCCCGAAACCGAAATTTCAAAACTTTTAGCGCGTGAAACAGTTTCCGTTCGCAAAGCCGAAAAAGGCACAAATCCGAAACTTTTTTATATTGATGCCGACCGTGTTTCACTCAATCCAACGGCAACGGAAATCGAAGACGATTATATGTGGTCGAGCCAAACAACAGGCGTTGGGCATTTTGCGAAATATGCCGAAGCCCGAATTGCCAAATCGCCGTTGCAGGAAGAGGCGAAAAAACAAAATTTCGTCCAAATCGAACCGCGAAAAAAAGCGCGTCGGGTTTATGACGCACCGAACAAAGGAACGCTTTGGGGTTGGGAAGTTTCGGCTTACGTTTTGACGAAAGCAATTTCGGCGGGCGCGTTTTTCTTGCCGATTTTGCTCGGCTTTTTTATGGAAATTTCGCCACAAGTAAAACAATTCGGCGCGATTATTTCGTTTATTTTCCTTGTAATTACGGGCATTTTATTGATTATGGATTTGGGCAGACCCGACAGATTTTTGAATGTTTTGCTTCGTCCGCAATGGAAATCGTGGCTGACACGCGGTTCATATATCATCACGGCTTACGGCGGAATTTTAACTTTTTGGCTGATTGCTTCGTTTGCCGGATTTGAGAAAGTCTTGAAATTTATCGAACCAATCGGAATAATTCTTGCGTTGCTGACCGCAGTTTATACGGCGTTTCTTTTCGCGCAAGCAAAAGGGCGCGATTTTTGGCAATCACCGATGCTCGGACTGCATATGATTTTACATTCGATTATGGCTGGTTTTGCCGTTTTTCTGATTGCGCTTACTTTTTTAAATGTTAATGCCGGTTTCGTGATGGTTTTGATTTTTCTGACAGTTGCCGCTTTGATTGTTCATCTAATCACGCTGGCAATCGAACTCACCACAACGCACACGACCGAAGACGCGCACAAAACCGTAAAAATGATTACAAACGGCGAATTCAGCAATAAATTTTGGCTCGGAATGATTCTCGCCGGAAACACTTTGCCGTTGATTTTGCTTTTGACTGGAATTCCTTTTGCATTTATCGTGGCAGGAATTTTGATTTTAATCGGACTCTGGTTTGCCGAAGATATTTGGGTTCAAGCACCGCAAAGAATTCCTCTGAGTTAAGCTATTCGATTTCGGAGACAAGTCAGAACCGTGAGCGGTAGCGAATGGCTAACTAGCTTTCATTTGAGCCATTCGCTACCGCTCACGGTTCTGACAAACTCTCAAACCTTGATATAAATACGCTTACGATATAAAAGCCACATCAAAAACAGCCAAAATAAAATAAACGAAATCGCGTAAAAGAGCGATGCGTTTATCGGCGAAGCGATTGAAAGATAAATATTATTGAAAATCCATTGCTGAACCGAAAGCGGTTTGCCGTCCAATTCGCCAACCTTTATGATTGATAAAACTCGCGCAAAAAGCCCTGAAAAAATAAACAATGCCAGCGCGTTCATTCCAAAAATCACGAAAGGTTTTGCCCATCGTTTGTAACCTTTTATATCAATCAACCAATAACAAAAACCGAGAAAACATAGCGCAAGTCCCGAAGTATAAACAACATACGAACTCGTCCAAAGCGATTTATTAAACGGAAAAAAGAAGTTCCACGCCCAACCAATCGCGCACAAAACAACGCCGAAAAAGAACATTCCGCCGCATTTTTCCGTGTCGCTTTTTTCTGATTTCAGCCACATTCCCGTCAACACGCCCGAAATCGTCGTAACAATTGCCGGAAGCGTCGAAAGAATGCCTTCGGGATCGAAAACTTTCGCGCTTTTCCAAATGTGCGCTTCGGTCAAAATCGAACGATCGAGATACGCCGCCAAGTTGCAAGCCTTGTCGTCAATCGTCGTAATTTCACAACCCGGAACCGGAATTTGCGTCATCAAAAGCCAATAAAACACGAGCAATCCAACGCCGATAAACGTCAGTTGCTTCCAATTAAAGTGCAGAAAAATTATCGAAACAATCGCGTAACAAACTGCGATTCTCTGTAAAACGCCCGGAATTCTTAAAGTCGCAAAATTGTTAAAAACCAACGAATAACCTGCAAAATAAAAGCCCGACAGCAAAACTGCCGTAAAAATTATCGCGCCGATTGCCTCACGATTTTTATCAACGAGCCAAAAATAAATCGTCGCCATCAACGACAACATCGCCACGCTTTTTGCCAGCATCGGAATATTACTTTCCGTCAAATTCACGAGCGGAAAAGCCGCCATAAACAGTCCGAGACCAAAAATAATCGCGGCGCGTTGCAAAATTTTCAGATAAACTTTGCTTGTAATTCCTTCGGAAATACGTTTGCCAAGCGCAATCGGAATCGCAATGCCGACAATAAACAGAAAAAACGGAAAAATATAATCCGTCGGCGTAATTCCGTGCCACGGCGCGTGTGCCAACGGCGAATAAATCGCGCTCCACGTTCCCGGATTATTCACCAAAACCATTCCCGCAATCGTCATTCCGCGAAATACATCAAGCGAAACGAGGCGGTTGTTTGTAGATTTTTCTGGCATCTTTTTTTAGTAGCAGTAGGCAGCAGCAGTTGGCAGTAAGCAAACAATCTGCCTACTGTTGCTGCCTACTGCCGCTACCAATTATTTCTCTCTCGCAATCGCGTAATATGCGCCGTGTGATGTTTCGAGTGCCAATCGTAAAGACCGAGCATCGCCTCAATCGTCCATTCGCCCGAATCGGGATGGATTAGTTTTCGCGCAAATTGTTCATCGGTCAAAGATTTGAGCATTACCGCTAACCTCGCGTGAACGCCTTCGATAATCTTAAACGAAACATCGAGCGGCATGTTTGCATCAGCTAATTTCGCCCATTCGTCTTCGGCATAAGGTTTGATCGTCGGTTTATCTTCCGTCAACGCCAGACGAAAACGAATAAACATATTCAAATGCGAATCGGCAACGTGATGAACCGTTTGCCGCACCGTCCAACCTTCTGGACGATATTCGGTTTCAAGTTGTTCTTCGCTCAAACCTTCAACGGCTTCGTGCAATTTCTGCGGCAAATCTTCAATCGTGTTTATAAACTCGTCGCGTAATTCGGGCGAAATTTCCGAATGCCGCTCAAAATCGCCTATCGGATAACGCAAATCCTCAATCACTTCCTTTGTAGTCGCCATAATAATTTTCAAACCTCGTAAATTCCTTCAAAAATGCAAGCCTGACAGTTCCCGTCGGACCGTTTCTCTGCTTTGAAATCAAAAGCTCCGCCATTCCCTGATTTTCCTCTGTCGGCTTATAATAATCTTCCCGATAAATAAACGCAACCACATCTGCGTCCTGCTCAATAGAATTATGAACCATAAGCCCTTTAGATTCAAAGTTTGCGAGCTTTTCGACAGTTAGATCAAACACTTCGGAAACGCCGTCTGCTTCAATCGAAACAATCTGGTCCCAATAAATATCGCTCTGTGAAAGTTGCTTTAATTCTTCAGAATTGATAGCTTCTGCAATTCGAAATGCACGTTGTCGGCTGATGTTTTGTCTGTAAAGCGATGTTCCGCAATACTTCATATTTAATTCTTGCGCTAATTTCCTTCCCGAAATAGTATTTATTTTCATGATCGGCAAAACCAGTTGTTGCCAAACTTCGCTCGGAATAATATCTCGGTTCGTATTTGGAATTTTGTCTTTGAGATATTCGACAATCTGCCTTAAACTTTCTTTTTTGTAATTTCCTACCGCGCCGATAACCTCAGCAAATTTATCCAAATCCGGCTTTCCGGTAATTGAAACGTGAAATTGATCACGCCCTTTTCCGTTTTGCGAACGCCGTCTGAGCCAAGCATTAATTCCAAGTCTTAGCAATAATGTTTGAACATCCCGCGCAAGTCTTTCGCTACTCGAAGCATAATAAACCGCCGGAGCGTAAAATCCTTTTTTCATCCGAACACAACCGTCCGTCGCCCAAAGATGTCGCAAAAATAGCGCGATGGCTTCGGTCGGTTGGCAAAAAACTTTTTCGGGAACGAATTTTTCGTGCGAACGCAAACCCCAAACGCCCAATTCATCAAGCCATTCGGCGATTGCGCTACGAACTCCGTGCGTATGATGGCGCGTTGAAGCAAGATAAACTTGAAACCAAGTTCTTTCACTTTTTATCTTCGGTTTTACTTCTGCGCCAAAAACTTTGGCTGCCAAATCTGCGACAATTTCGGCTAAATCCGTTTCTCGTGTCGTGTATTGAATCGAATGACGCGGCAGAGTGCAACCATCGCCGATGAGATGCGCGAGCAATGCAAGTTCTTCATTTGTCATCGTTTGCGCGGTTTCGTTTCTAATCTCACGCGGCGCGGCAACTCTTTCACCGACTTTGATTTCGTCCAAGCGTTTCCAGCCTTGAAAAGTATAAAATTTATGATTCGCCGTTGCCCGAATTTCGCGCCCAAGCCGAGTCTGCATTTTGAAAACGGGTTTTATTCCCGTGCAGAAAGCGTTTGTTACAACACCTTTTTCGAGTTCCCAAGTCATCGGATTCATTGACCAAACGCGAAAATCTTTTTTGCCAACCAAATCTTTTATCGCAATCCGTTCGCCCGAATCAGCCATTGTTACGAGACTTTCGCCCGCCAAACAACCCGATTCTCTCAAATCCGACATCATCGGGCGCGGTGGATTTCTGGCTTCGGGAGCGCGGGAAAGTTGCGAAAGTGCGACTATCGGCACGTTTAATTCTTTTGCTAAACCTTTGAGTTCCCGCGAGATTGCCGAAACTTCCTGCTGGCGCGATTCGGTGCGTTTCGAGCCTGACATTAGCTGCAAATAATCCACGACAATTAAGTCTAATTTCTTCTGTTCGGCAACTAAACGCCGCGTTTTCGCACGCATTTCAAGCACGGAAATCCCTGCCGTGTCGTCAATAAAAATCTGCGCGTCCGACAAAGTTCCGATTGCTCCGGCAAGTCTTCCCCATTCTTCGCGCGTCAAATGTCCGGTGCGAAAACGATGCGCGTCAACCTTCGCTTCCGACGAAAGCATACGCATCACAAGTTGCTCTTTCGACATTTCAAGCGAAAAAACCGCGACCACCGCCCGCTCCTGAATCGCCGCATTTTGCGCCAAAGTCAGACATAAAGCCGTGTTGTGAACGCAAATGTCGTTTGCCACAAAATTATGCGTTTCGGGAATCGTCAAATCATAAACTTGTTTGTTGCCCGCGTATTCAATCGAAACTATTTCGTCCCAATAAATCTCGCTTTCCGCCAAATTTTGCAAATATTTATCGTCCAAACAATATGCAAATTTCGCTAATCTTTCACGCGACGGCGCACGTTTGCCGGCGTGAATATTTGTATAACCTTTAATATCGGCGCGTTTTGCAAGCGATGACCAAGATTCTAAGCCTTTGACGGCGGAAATATGTTCCCAAACCGACATCGGAATCAAATCTTTGTTGGTTTGATAGTTTCGCGTTTCAAGAATTTCTAAAATTTCTTCAAAAACTTCTTCCTTGCCGAAAATGCCGATTTCCGTTGCAAAAGTATTGATTGATTTCGCATCCGTGATGTCTAACTGCCACGCTGTATTGCGTCCGTCTTTGTATTTCACTTGGCGTTTTTTGAGTTTGGCGATGACACCGAAACGCAAAAGCAGATGATGAATCTGACGAATCATTTTTTCGCTGACCGAAGCATAACCGACTTGAACCTGTCCGCAAGTCAAAACACACGCCCAACCGTCCGTTGAAAAAAGCCGATTCAAAAACAAAGCAACGAGTTCTTTTTTGAGCGTGAAAACTTCTTTCGGAATAAATTTCGTATGAGAATTACATCCAAAGATTTCAAGTTTTTTGAGCCGGCAAGTTAAAGAATTTTCTTTATTTGAACGATTGCCGATTTTTCTTACTCGTAATGAAAAAGTGCGATTCGCCGTGTTTGATTGATTCGCTTCGACATTACCGAATTGATTCACAGATTCTATAAAATCGTTTCTTAAATGAACTTTCCCAACCGTAAATTCAGGCGAACTTTTCGTCAAACATCCATCGCCAAGCAAATAGCCGAGAATTTTAACTTCGCATTCGCGCATTTCTGCTTTGCCGAAAATATTTATAATGCGCGGCACGGCGATTTTGTTGCCGACTTCCAATTCTTGAAGTTTTCGCCAACCGTTTATCGTCAAAAACGGATGCGTAATTGTCGTTTCAATCGTTCGCCCAAGCCTTGTCGTAACTTTAAAAACAGGTTTAATTCCGTCGTCAATAAAATCGGAGGCTTCGGTGAATTCAAATTTCAAGTCGTTCCTAAGCGTCAAAAGTTTAGCTTTTTTGCGCTTGTAAATCTCCTCGATTGTGGCAACGCTTCCATCACCTAAAACCACTAACTCATTTGCTTCCAAACATTTACCCATTGACGGACGCGCGGCGACAATGATTAAATCGGTCTTTTGCAAGCCGGAAGTTTTTTCGTCTAAATCGCGGAAACCTGTTGCCAATCCGGTGAGCGCGTGAGATTCGCGTTTGGCATATTCTTGAACCTTTGCAAGAACGGTTTCGGCAATCGGGCGGACGTGAGAGAAACCTTCGCGTGTGCGTTCGTCGGCAAGCGCGAAAATCATTCGTTCGGCGTTGTCGAGAATTTCTGCCGCGTCTTCTTCTTCGGCGAGTGCTTCGCTGGTGATTTGATTGCAAACTTTTATCAGATTGCGGACGACTGATTTGTCTTTGACGATTTTCGTATAATCGAAAATATCGGAAAAATGCGGCAAACCGTAAGTCAGATTCGTAATCGCGGCAACTCCGCCGATTGATTCAATTGAGCCGTCTTTTTTAAGTTCTTCACCAATTAAAATCGGATCAATTCGTTCCGAGCGTTCAAAAAGCGAAGTCATCGCACGAAAAATCCGGCGATGAAGCGGCGAATAAAAATCGTCGGCTTTGAGCCTTTCGATAGCTTGCGAAATAAGCTGATTATCAAGCAAAATCGCTCCCAGAATCACGCGCTCGGATTCCGCGCTCGACGGCAGAGGTTTTTCCAAATATTGGTCGCGCTGAAATTCAGGGTTCATATAATAAAAGTCAGTTGTCCGTTATCAATTGTTCGATGTCGAACTCTGATAGAAATGTCGAATCTTTGTTTTTTGGATTTTTAGACAAAAAAAAGACTGCAAATTTTTCGTTTTGCAGTTTCTGATTTTATTACAATTCGGACGCGGAAACAATTACCATTTTGAATTCCTCAAAAATCTTAAAAATCAGAAGTTCCTTGCCAATAAATCTTACAGATGCCATAATTTGGGTAATAATTCTGATAAAATAAGTGTTATATTGTTGAAAGATTTACAAAACACCAAATTCTTTCTTTTCAGATTGCAGTTGAATGCCGTCAAAATAGCTATTGTTCTAATCTTTTCTTTATCAATCAGCGCACAATATCGAATAGACATTTGGACAACGGACGACGGACTGCCTCAAAACTCTATCACGGGTTTGGTGCAAACGCAGGACGGTTATTTTTGGATGACTACAAATGACGGACTCGTGCGGTTTGATGGTGTGCGGTTTGAGGTTTTTAACAAAAGCAATACGCCTGAAATTACCACTAATCGTCTAGTTGGGGCGTTTGAAGATAAGAGCGGACGTTTGTGGTTTCAAACCGAAGACGGTGGCATCGTTTTCTACGAAAAAGGCAGATTCACAGTTGGAATGAAGCCGAATGAACTTCCGTTAGTAACACGCTCTCCGTTTTTTGATGACCAGACGGGCGGGATTATTTTTTATAATAATCGTCAAAATTATCGTTATAGTGATGGAAAATTTGTTCCCGTTAAGATTGAAGGTCTTCCCGAAGATAGTGCCATCGTTTTGGCTGACCGTGACGGCGGTTTGTGGTTTAAAACGGAAGCGAAAATCCATCGCGTCAAAGACGGGAAGGTGAAAACTTATCACCTTGACGGATTTAGTCGGGGCGAGATTTATACAACTGCTTACGAAGATCGGCAAGGCGGCGTTTGGTTGAGCTATGTCGGTGAAAATAATCAGTCGCTGTTCAGAATCAAAAATGACCAAGTTCAAAATATTCCCTTTTCGGCATCGGATGTTTGTCATTTTGTCGAAGATTTGGCGGGTAATCTTTGGATTTCGGTTTATAAAAACGGCGTTTATCGGATTGATAAGGCTTCGGTTGCGATTGCCGAACCGATTGCCGATGCCATTAAACAAGTTGCGTTAATAGACGGTATTTCGACCTATCCCAGCGGCATTTTTTGCCCCGACCGGGAAGGCGGAATGTGGATTGGGACGGAAAAAGGTTTGGTTCGGCTGTCGCCGCAGACGATTCAAGTTTTTTCCAAGGCAAACGGTTTGCCGGAAGATAATGTCTATCCTATTTATGAAGATAAATTTGGCAGCATCTGGGCTGGAATTTGGGACAACAGCCTCGTCAAATACGAAGCCGGAAGTTTCAAAACTTTCTTGAAAACGGCGGAAACTCGTTACATTACTTCATTATTTGAAGACCGTAACGGACGTTTTTGGTTCGGAAACATTGGCGGTTTGTATTACTTGGATAATGGAAATCCAATAAAATTCACGAAGGATGCAGGCTTTCAAGAAGAAGCGGAATTCTCGGTTATTTCGCAAGACAGAGTCGGTAATTTATGGTTTGGCACGAACACGCCTTTTTGCACGATTTGGAGCGGGTTGAATATGTTTCTGCTTCGGATGATGAAGCCTTAAAAGCCTTTCAAACTCTTTAGCAAACCGAAGGTATCATTCCTGCACTCGAAAGTTCACACGCGATTGCTCACATGACAAAAATTGCGCCTAAAATGTCGCCGAATGAGATTATGATTCTCAATCTTTCGGGGCGTGGTGATAAAGATGTTAATCAGGTGCAGGAAATGTTGGGTAAACAATTTTTACAGCTTTACATCCATCACCTTTTTCATTTTTCGGCTTTTTTCTGCCATAAAGCCCATGATGTGGCTTTCGATTGATTGGTCAATCGTCGAAGTGAGCAAAGACGGATCTTTCTTGGAAATCGCCAAGAGCCAATCATTTACGAGTCGCCAATCGCCGCCGCCGTGTCCGTCTGATTCCTCTTTCCATTCGGTCTTTTTTCCTGTCAAATAATCGGTGTGCGTCATTGAGGTCATATCGCCAACCACATCGCCGAGCGTTCCCATTATTCTAGTTCTTCTGCCACCGTAGGAAGTGAATGCTTCCATTGAGAATGAGGCAGTAACATTATCTTCAAACAAAATATTGGTTGTGTAATGATCGGGCTGATCGTTTTCCATCCGATAGACGCATCTGCCGTAATTGGTTGTTTTTAGTTGATTTAGAATGAAATCGCCTTGTTCTTCCTTTTTTTCGGGAAGGTCGAAAACGTAAGTCCAGGTGCGTTTTCTGTGATAAATATTGACCGCAGAATACGGGCAAGAACTTTCCACTTTACAGCCATCCGTGCATCGGGCTGTGCTACCCGCCGGAGCATTTTCGCTCTTAAACCAACTCAAATCGCCAAAGGCTTGAATACTCTTACAAGACTTATTGAGCATCCATTTAAGAATGTCTAAATCGTGACAAGATTTCGCCAAAATTATCGGTGTAGTTTGCTTGCTGTTGTGCCAATTTCCGCGAACGTAGGAATGGCTCATATGGATATGATGAATCGGCTCAAGATGTTGGACACTTACAACTTTCCCCAAAATTCCGCTTTGAATGAGTTCACGAAGTTTGATGAAATACGGTGCGTATCGCAAAACGTGGCAGACGGCAACTATTCTCCCTGTCTTTTTCGCTAACTGCAAAATATCGCGGCATTCTTTTTCACTTGGAGAAATCGGCTTTTCCAAAAGAATGTCGTAGCCCATTTCGAGGGCTTTCATACACGGAGCGTAGTGAAGATTATCAGGCGTTGAAATAATAATCGCATCGGCAAATTTCGGACGCTCGAATACTCGTTCCCAAGTATCAAAGCGATTTTTTTCGTCAATATTATGCTTTTTTGTATATCGCTCGTTGCGAATTTTAATTGGTTCTGCCACGCCGACAATATCAAGATTCTTTGGATAACTCAAAGAGTAATTCCCGTAAACATTTCCTCTTGCTCCTGCTCCTAAAGTGATGGCAGTAACCGGTTTATCAAGCTCTAAATCAGATTGATAAAACCTCTCGGTTTCTGCCGTCAATTCTGTTTCAGAAAATACATTTGACGACATTGTAAGTCCT
>JANNYB010000103.1:0-39961 GCA_031409875.1 Acidobacteriota bacterium
CAAATCTTGTAATAATTTCTCAAAAGTGTTATCTATCTTGCTCAGAGATGAGAGAAGTTTCTGGTTTTTTTTCACACTTAAAATAGTAACCTATCTCATCTCTTTTTAATTACTTACCTTCTTAACTTGGCGCATATGGGCTGGCAGCCTGCGCTCCTGTTTAAATCGTTTTTTCTTTCAAACTTTTCAATTTTTCTAAAGCTGCGCCGCTTTCTAAACTTGTCGTGGCAATTTTCGCCGCTTCGCTTAAACTTTCGGCTTTTCCGCCGACAAAAATCGCTGCTGCCGCGTTGATTAAAACTAGAGTTCGCGCCGCGTCTGTGCGTTTATTTTCTAAAATTTCTTTAATAATCTCCGCGTTTTGCGAAGCATCGCCGCCGCGTAAGTTTTCGATATTTTCGACAATTTCAAAACCGAAATCTTTGGGCGAAACTTCGTAAAATTTAATATATTCGGGCGTAATTTCAGCAACCGAAGTTTTTGCCGAAACCGTTATTTCGTCTAAACCGTCGAGTCCGTGAACAACCAAAGCGCGTTTTGTGCCGAGTTTCTGTAAAGTTTCGGCAATCGGCGCGACCAAATCTTTGTGCCAAACGCCCATAATTTGAAACGGCGCGTTTGCCGGATTGGTCATCGGACCGAGCAGATTAAAAGTTGTGTGAACGCCTAATTCTCTACGAACTGCGGCAACTCGCGCCGTCGAAGCGTGATAAAGTGGCGCGAACATAAAGCAGATGCCGATTTCATTTAAACATTTTTCAGAAGTTTCACGCGAAGCCGAAACATTTACGCCTAAAGCACTTAGCACGTCTGCGCTTCCCGATTTTGAAGTGGCGGCGCGGCTGCCGTGTTTGGCAACGGGCAAACCTGCGCCCGCAATCACAAACGCGGCGGCAGTCGAAACATTAAAAGTTTTGACGCGGCTCGAACCTGTTCCGGCAGTGTCAATAAATTGTGCGTGAATCGAATTGATTTTCGTCGAATTTTCGCGCATTGCTTCCGCCATTCCCGCGAGTTCTTCTGTAGTTTCGCCTTTAATTGCGAGCGCAACCAGCGCGGCAGAAATCTGTGCATCGGTCGCTTCGCCGTTTAATAATTGATTGAGAAGAAATTTTGCTTCTTCACGTTTCAAGTTTTTCCCCTGCATCAAACGAAGCAATAAATCGCGCAAACCTTCAATCGGCGGTTCATCAATTCTGTTTGGCAAAAGCCACGCCGGGCGATTCAAATTGTAATTTTGAAAAAATGTCATAAAATTAAGAATAACTGTTACATTATTTAGTATGAACGATATTTTTCAAAATCTGACAAGCGCAGATGATAAATTATTTTTCCGCAAAAATGACCGAAACGATATTCGGCTTGGTGAAATTGTCCCGAATACAAAATACGAAGCGGCAAATATTGTCATTATCGGTTGTCCGCAAGATGAAGGCATAAAACGCAATAATGGTCGAATCGGCGCGGCACTTGCGCCGGATGCGATTCGTGAGCAATTTTATAAACTTACAACTTTTGGAATTTCCGTAAATGTTTGCGATTTAGGAAATGTCGAAATTCAAAAATCGCTCGAAGAAACGCACGAATCTTTGACCAATATCGTCAAGCAAATTCTCGAAGACGGCAAAAAAATAATAATCTTAGGCGGCGGAAACGATATTTCTTACGCAGACGGCAAAGCGATGGCGGAAGTTTTCGGCGCGGGAAATTGGCTTGGCGTGAATGTTGACGCGCAATTTGATGTTTCTGTTGCTGATGAACGAAACCACCAAACAGCTTTTCGGCAAATTTTGGATGAAAAACTGATTCGCCCTGATTATCTTTATCAAATCGGTTATCAGAGGCATTTTGCTTCGCCAATTTATTATCGTTATTTGCAAAATTTAGGCGTAAATCTTTCGAGTTTGGAACAGATTCGTTCACGCGAAACGGCTGATTTGGAATTGCGCGAGATGATGCGCCAGAAATTTATCAATCACAGCAAATCGCTTAACACATTTTTTAGCTTTGACTTAACAGTGATGCGTTCGGCAGATGCGCCAGGCACAACTAGCCCAAGTCCGCTTGGGCTGCGTGCCGGAGAATTTATTCAGCTTGTAAAACTTGCCGCAAGTCTTTCAAACACAAAGATAATCCAATTTACCGAAGTCAATCCGAATTTTGATATTGATAGCCGCACAACGAAACTCGTCGCAATTGCAATGCACCGATTTTGTTCAAATATTAGTTAAATTTTCCTCACGCGCTTTTGTTTAATTGATAACGGTCGAGTTTTGTATAAAGCCCGCGACGTGAAATTTTGAGTTCGCGGGCAACGCGTGAAACATTTCCGCTGTGCCTTTTTAGAGAATCTGAAATCAATTTATATTCGATTTGAGCGACAATTTCATCTAAAGTTCCGTTTGCATTTTCGAGATTGAAAACATTTGCTGATGAATCTTGCATATCATTTTTTTCAATCGCCGCCGAAAATTGAGAATTATTTCGGCGCAGTTGTTCGGAAATATGTTCGACCGAAATTATTTCGCCGTTTTCCGCCCGGACGACGATTCGCTGAATTTCATTGGTCAGTTGCCGGACATTTCCTTCCCAATCGCAAACCATCAGTAAATCAACGGCTTGCGGCGTAATTTTCAAATCCTTTTTGCCGAACTTTTCCGAGTAATGTTCGATGTAATAATTTATCAACGGCGGAATTTCCGAACGCCGTTCACGCAGCGGCGGCACACGCAGCCGAATGACATTCAGACGATAATACAAATCTTCGCGGAAATTGCCTTCCTTGACCTGCTGTTCCAAACCGACATTGGTCGCGGCGATGACCCGAACATCAACCTTAATCGGCTTTTTCTCGCCGAGCGGCTGAATTTCGCCTTCTTGTAAAAACCGAAGCAGTTTCGGTTGCACATCAAGCGGCAGATCACCGATTTCGTCCAAAAAAAGTGTTCCGCCATTTGCCGAACGAATCACGCCTTCGTGGTCGTTAACTGCGCCTGTGAACGCGCCGCGACGATAGCCGAAAAGATGTCCTTCGGCTAGATCTTTTGGAATTGCCGTGCAGTTAAATGGCATAAAAATCTTAGCTTTACGCAGCGAAATATTGTGGATCGCCCGCGAAACAAGTTCTTTTCCCGTTCCCGATTTGCCGGTTATCAAAACCGTTACGTCCGAATTGCGGATTTTGTAAATTTCCTCGACTACTTGCGTCATTGCCGGACTCGAATGGATAAAACCCGGCATTCCCATATCACTCTTGAAAACTTCTTTTTCGTTTAATTTGTTGAGTTTTACTTGCTCACGATAATCACAATTTTCCAAGCCGAGTTCGACAACTTTCAGCAAAGACCTCATCAAACTGCCATTCAAAGTTTTAACACTTAAACGCGGATAAATGACTAAAAGAACCGTTGAATCAGCTAAATTAACTACAGAATATTTATCTGCGAAAGTAGAATTTTTGCTATTTACCGAGTCATTCGATTTCGTTAAATCAGCGGCTATTTCATTGCTTTCGGCAGTCGTAAAGCCTCGAAAAACCTTTGGAATCAGCTTATTATCTTGGTTTTTAGTAACAATCAATATTTTTTTTGCAGTAGTTTCCGATTGTAAAACGGTGAGAAATTCCTTCAAAAGAAGTTCGCGGGAAAAAGCGGATTCCGCCAATCGGAGCGTCAAAAGCCCAACGTCCGCCGGTGTTTTATCTTCATCGCCGGAAAACTGTTTGATATTTTGCAGGACTTCTTCCGCTTTATTTATCAATGGAGCGGCTTGAATTTTGCGAAAGTTTTCAAGCGTCGTTTTGATATTTTCAATTGCCGTTTTTGGATTATTTGCCGAAAGAATTAGACCGATTTCAAACTTGCAAAGATTGATATGATAAAAATCCGAAAGCATCTCGTAGATTGAAAGACTGCGGTTGAAATGATGCTCTGCAAGCTGTAAATCTTTGTTATATTTGGCAAATTGCGCTAGTAAAAATTGTGAACTTGCCTCCGATAATAAATCAGGTTCGCCGTCATTTTTGGCTTTCGCCTGTGCCAACTCTGCTTCAAATTCCGTCCATTTATTCTCATAACGATAAATGTCAGCCAAAAGCAGATGAGCTTTTCGAATTGCGTCTCGATCTTTAATTTCGTTAGCAACTTCAAGATATTTTTTCGCATAATTTGTGGCATCAGAAAAATCTTTTTTGGCTATCCGATACCGCGAAAAAGTATGTAATGCTTGTGATTCATACCATTTATGGTTCTGTTCGCGGCTCAAATCAAGTGCCTGTCTGAGATGAAATTCCGCCTTTTCAAAATCGCCGCACAAAAGATATAGATCGCCGAGCGAATCGTTTATTACGGGTAACGAAGAATGTTTTATATTTTCGGCGATTTTGAGAGCCGTTTGAAATGATTCTTCGGCTCGCCGCCATTCGCCGATGACCATTAAATTCAAACCGAGGTTGTTGTGCGCTGAAATCGCATTGGCGTGATGCTCGTTTTTTTCAAAATACTTCGTCGCCCGTTCCAAACAAGCGATGCCTTCATGCGGACGGCGCAGCATATAATACGCGCCGCCCAAATCTGAATAAATTCTTCCCAACCAATATGTATCCGATTTGTCGCCGATGATTTGCAAAATCTGCAAACAATATTCTACAAACTCTTCGTATTTCCCTTCTTGCCCGACAATATTCGAAAGCGAAACGTAGGCTTGCACCATTCCGCGCCAATTACCTGTTTCTCGATAATTGGTCAGCGATTTTTCGCTCATTTCACGGGCAATGACGTTTTCACCCATCAAACGATAGGCGCGTGATAAAGATACAAAAATCCGTCCGTAAAGGTCTTTCGAGACGTTTAATTGCGCCGCTTCTTCGAGAATCTGTTTGAGCAACGAAACCGATTTCGGCGAATCGGTCAGATAATTTAGCAAAACGGCGATCTGAACTCTGATTTCAAACGCCAATTCCGTTTCCAAATCAAGCGATGCGTCTTCGGTTTCATAAACTTGCAGAATTTCCAAAGAGTCTTGATAACGCGCTTGCAATTCCAGAGATTTTGATAATAAAAGGTTGATCTTTGCAAGAGTATTTCGGTCTTGAGGTTTTTGCTTCAATAGCGCGACGGCTTTTTCAACCGCCAAATGAGAAACGCCTTCATTGACTAAATTCTGAATATTCACGATTTCCTCTTGAAAAACATCGTCCGAAAACTGATTTTTTCGGACAGAAAATCGTTGCAAATGAGTGTTATTTTCTTTCTTTGGAAAGGAATTTGTATTTTTTTCGGTCATAAGCAGTTGGGCAAAACTGCTTATTTAATACTATGTTCTAAACTTTTTTGCAACAATTTGAGAGCTTGCCCAAATAAAAAAACATCAGCAGAATTGATTCTACTGATGTTTTTCTCTATCGAATTTTTCTACTATTCGCTCAACAAAATACCGCAGTTGACTTGAACATTTTCTTCTTTGTCCGGTGCATCGGCGGCAAATCCAACTCCGATGTTTCCGAAAAGGCTGCTTGCAAATTCACTCAACAAAATTCCCCAGTTCGTGTTGTCTTTCGTGGTTGTTTCCGTGCATTGTTGCGAAGGATTGTTTGTGCCGGCAAAGTCTGAAAGTAAAATTCCTGCTTTCTTTTGGGCAAATGTTGTGCCGATTCCGATTGTTCCTACTAAAGCGATTGCTACGATTGTGTTTTTGATGTTTTTCATTTTATTTATTGTCTCCTAGTTTTTTTTTTTTTTTGAAGCCTTGCTTCGTTACGCCATTTACTAATACAATCGCCGTGCCAAACTTTCAGACTCTTCGAATATTTTCACTAAGCATTTTATTATCAATAAGATACGGCTTATTTTTGAAAGACATTTCAAATTTCCAACATAATCATAAAGCTGACTACTTTCTACACAATGGCGGTTGTTTTTATCGTTTTAAGGGCAAAATTTATTAGGAAACATCTGTCTTTATTGAAGAATAGTGAAAACTGTGCAAAGTTTTCACAGTGAGCATTTTTTGCACAGGTTTTTTAAAAAATTAATTTTTATTGATTAAAGTTCTAAACTTAAACTGAAACAATCCCACTTTGTAATAGTTTGGCAAATTAAAATCCCAACGCTGAACGCTCGACTCAAGAAGGCTTTGGAATGCTTGACACTATCAATGAGTTTTCGATATTCTTACAATTCGCTTTTTTATATTGGCGAAACCAAAGTCAGTTAGCTCAGTGGTAGAGCACTACCTTGACACGGTAGGGGTCAACAGTTCAAATCTGTTACTGACTACCATTTTTTATTTTTTGATAAGATGCTTATTAAGAACTTTGCAGTTTTCCAAGAAACTACTACGACGCGCTAACACGGCGCGTATTTCGGCGTTTTTTAATAAAATGCTAAGGCAAAGTCGCTCTTATCAGATCAAATCTATTTGTAGTAGTTAATTGTTAATCGTTAATCGGTTGAATTTGATTTAGAAAAGGCTTTGCAAAAAGTCTTGTTTTGTAATTTAAAATTCAATTAACCATTAACAAATTTATGAGCGAATTAAACGTAAAATACGGAGAAAATCAAAAAAGCATTCCTGCGCCGGCGAGCGTGGCGGATGCTTTGAAGGCGTTTGACCGTGATTTGCCGAAAAAATCTTTGGCGGCAAAACTCAACGGCGAAGAAGTTGATTTAAATAAACAGCTTTCTGCAACCGATGAAGTTTTATCAATCGAACCAATTTTTGCGGAAACACGCGACGGATTGGAATTGCTTCGACATTCAACCGCGCATCTTTTGGCGGCAGCGGTGCTTGATTTGTTTCCCGGAACACAGCTCGGCGTTGGTCCCGCGCTGATGGAAGATGCGCGTTATGGTTATTATTACGATGTAATTGCGCCGCGCCAATTGACGCTTGAAGATTTGCCCGTTATCGAAAAGAAAATGCGTTCGATGGCAAAGGCAAATTTGCCCTATCGCCGCGAAGACGTTGATAAAGCGCAAATTCTCGGCATTTTCAAAGAGCGCAACGAACCGCTCAAGTGCGAACTGATTGACGAAAAAGTTACTGATATTGCGAGCATTTATTACATTGATAATTCGCCGTTTATTGATTTTTGTCTCGGTCCGCACGTTCCGCACACGGGAAAATTAAAAGCCTTTAAATTGCTTGCGCTGTCGGGCGCATATTGGAAAGGCGACGCGGAAAATCAGCAAATGCAGAGAATTTACGGAACTGCTTTTGCAACTCAAGACGAATTAGACGCTTGGACGAAGCAACGCGAAGAAGCCGAAAAACGCGATCATCGAAGACTTGGAAAAGAGTTGGATCTATTTTCAATTCAGGACGAATACGGACAAGGTTTTATTTTTTGGCATCCGAAAGGCGGCGCGATTCGCACCGATATGGAAAATTATCTGCGTGAAGAATTGCAAAAACGCGGTTATGGAATGGTTTTCACGCCGCACATCGCTAAACGTCAGCTTTGGCAGACTTCGGGACACGAAGAAAATTACGCCGATTCGCTTTTTGAGCCGATAAAAATGCCGGAAAAATTTGGCGAAGATACAGAATTTCGTCTGAAACCGATGAATTGTCCGTTTCATATCGGAATTTACAAATCGCATCCGCGTTCGTATCGTGAATTGCCTTTGCGTTATGCCGAACTCGGAACGGTTTATCGCGCCGAATTGTCTGGAACTTTGCACGGATTGATGCGCGTGCGCGGATTTACGCAAGACGATGCACACATTTTTTGCACGCCTGAACAAGTTGAATCGGAAGCCGGAGATTGCGTTGATTTTGCTTACGAAGTTTTCAAAACTTTCGGTTTCGAGAACTTTAAAGTCGAACTTTCTGTTCGCGGCGGCGCAGATAATAAAGGTTATTTAGGTTCTGACGAAGATTGGGAAAATGCTGAAAATGCTTTGGTTAATGCGTTAAACTTGCGGCAAATTCCCTACGAAAGAATCGAAGGCGAAGCGGCTTTTTACGGTCCGAAAATTGATATTAAAGTCGAAGATTCAATCGGTCGTCTGTGGCAATTAACAACCGTGCAGTTTGATTTCAATTTGCCCGAACGCTTTGAACTCGAATTTATCGGCGACGACGGACAAAAACATCGTCCGATTATGGTGCATCGTGCGCTGTTCGGTTCGGTCGAAAGATTTTTCGGCGTTTTAATCGAACATTTTGCCGGAGCGTTTCCGTTTTGGCTTGCGCCGGTGCAGATTACGGTTTTGCCGATTACCGACAGAATTAACGAATATGCCGAAAAAATTGGCAAAGAATTGAAAGATTTAGGTTTTCGTGTTGAAGTCAGTACGAAATCTGATAAAATTGGGGCAAAGATTCGTGAAGCGCAATTACAGAAAATTCCGTTTATGTTAGTTTTAGGCGACAAAGAACTGGAAGAAAACTGCATTGCCGTGCGCGAACGAAAAGCAGGCGACATCGGACAGATGACGCTCGAAGAATTTATTGAAATGGCAAAGCGTTTGAAAGAAACGCGGGCAATTTCTAATGGCTAAATAAAAAAAGGAGAAATTTATCGCTAACAGATTTAATAAAAACCGTCCCATTCGGCATCGTGGTCCGTTGCATCGGACGAATGAGCGAATCAGAGTTCCGTCCGTGCGCGTAGTTTCCGAAGACGGCGAACAAATCGGCGTAATGGACACACGCGACGCAGTTCAGCGGGCGCGTGAGGAAGGCAAAGATTTAGTCGAAATCGCCGCCAACGCCAAACCGCCCGTTTGCCGGATTATTGATTACGGAAAATTTCTTTACGAAGAAAAGAAAAAAGCGCACGAAGCCAAGAAAAAACAGGTTACGGTGCAAGTCAAAGAAATCAAATTTCGTCCGGCAACCGACGATCACGATTACGGTTATCGAAAAGAACGCGCCCGCGAATGGATTGCCGACGGCGACAAAGTTCGCGCCACAATCGCTTTTCGCGGACGCGAAATGTCGCACCGCGAACTCGGCGCAAAAATCCTTGCGAGATTGCGCGATGATTTAATAGATTTAGCCGATGTCGAAGTTTCGCCGAAAATGGAAGGCTATCAAATGTTTGCTATTTTCATTCCCAAGAAAAGCGGGAAATAATTTATGTTGATTAGAAAATTTCAATCTTTCGCACTTGTTTTGCTGTTCGCTTCTTTGGCGTTCGGACAAAACATTGCCGAAAACTTGACGAAAAGCATTAACGAAATTACGGTTGGCGCAAATTCTTACGAACGCGGAGCGCAAATCCGCGAAGAACTTGAAAAAATCGGCGTGAAATTCACGTTTGAACCTTTTACTGTAAAAGGAAGGCGCGACGGCGCAGAAATGCGCGGCTGGAATATTATCGCCGAAATTCCGAATCCGAAAGCGACGAAAACGCTGATGCTCGGAGCGCATTACGATAAAGTTTCAAAAGGCAAAGGCGCAGTTGATAATGCTTCGGGTTCGGCGGCGATTTTGGAACTTTTGAAGGCTTTTAAGGCAAATCCGCTCCAAAATTATTCTTTGAAAGTTGCCTTTTGGGATTTGGAAGAAAACGGTCTTATCGGTTCGCGTGAATATATCAAGGCGCGAACGGAAAGCGAACTTCCGGCGATTTATATCAATTTTGACGTTTTCGGCTATGGCGATACGCTCTGGCTTTGGACGCAAAAAGAAGGAACGATATTTACAAAAGCGGTTGAAGAAACCGCAAAAAGCGCAAACGTCAAATCGAGCATCGGCAAGCAATATCCGCCGAGCGACCATCTGACATTTGCCGAAACAAAGACGGAAACTTATTCATTCAGCCTGATTAACGGCGATGAGATTCCGATTATATTAAAAGAATTTAACGGCGAAGAAGTAAAGCCGAACGAGGTGCCGCGCGTTTTGCAAATTATACACAGCAATAACGATACGGCGGACAAAATAGACGCGAATGCAGTGGCAAAGGCTCTGCCGGTTGTCGAACAAGCGATTCGCAAATTTGATAAGCAGTAGGAAATTCATCCACAGATGAACACAGATAAACACCGATAATAATAAAGATAAAAAATCTGTGTCCATCTGTGTTTATCTGTGGATAATAAAAAATAGGAAGGTAAAAATGCCAAAACTTAAAACACATAAAGGCGCGGCAAAGCGTTTTCGCTCGACAGCATCGGGCAAATTCAAACGCGGACACAGCCACGCACGTCATATTTTGACGAAGAAAACCAATAAACGTAAACGTAATCTCGATATTGATACGTTAGTTTCCGAAGGCGACCAAAAACGAGTCGAAAAAATGTTGCCATACGGAAGAAATTAATTGGATTTGGGATTTGGGAATGCGGATTGCGGATTTAAATCTATCAAAATTGATTTTATAAATCCAAAATCCCACATCCGAAATCCCACATCGAAAGACTGAAAGGAGTGATAATATGCCAAGAGCAAAACGTGGAAATAAGCGTTTAGAGAAACGCAAAAAAATATTAGCCTTAGCCAAAGGCTATCGTGGAACGAAATCGAAACTTTATCGTTCAGCCAAAGAATCGGTTGAACGCGCATTAAATTTTGCCTACACGGGCAGAAAGTTGAAAAAGCGCGATTTTAGAAAATTGTGGATTGTCCGCATAAACGCGGCTTGCCGTCTGAACGAAATGAAATATTCGCATTTCATTCACGGCTTGAAACTCGCGGGCGTTGAACTCGACAGAAAAGTTCTCGCCGATTTAGCGGTCAAACAACCGGAAACTTTCGCAACTTTAGCCGGACAAGCAAAAGACGCAATCAGCAATCAACCAACGGTTTAGATTGATTAAAATGTATGAAGAAATTAGCACTAACAAATTTAATGCTTCTGATGGCAATTAAATCTGTTAGTGCTTGTTCATATATTTCCGGTTCAGACAAACCTGTTCTTGAAATGCTGGCGGACATAAGTTTTTACACCACAGTCTATTTCATATCCATTTTCTTGCTTTTTATAGCAAATGCCGCTCTATTTATATCAAGAGAAAAGACAGATTATTTGTTTCTTGCAATTGTTATTGGAATGGCTTTGATAATGATTCCATTGACATTTTTTGGAATGATAATGGAAGGTTGCGACCTTTTGTTTTCAATTTTGAAGTGGGAACTTATTATTATAGCCGCAACATTCGCAATTCATTTAGGCTTATGGGCAACTGGGACAAGTTTACCGACTTGGCGAATTAATAATGGCGATAGGATTTCCTTGAAACTTAAATAAGATTTTGTCAGACGAAAAGAAGCAAGTTGAAAAAATCCGCGAAGCGTTCGAGTAATAATTCGGACGCTTTGTTTTTTTGATAAAATGAATTGTGTTAAAATTCAGGTATGGAAAGTGTGCTAAATCCATCATTAAAAGAAATGGCGCAAGCGGCAATCAACCAAAAATTGATTCTGCAAGGCGTGGGTTGGGATTTTTACGAACGGGTTTTGGAAGAATTTGCCGACTCGAACGCGCTTCATTTTGCTTACGATGACGGTTTTTTGGAGATTGAAATGCCTCTATTTGAACACGAACGGGAAAACCGAATTTTACAAGATTTGGTCGCCACGATTTGCATCGAACGGGAAATAGAATTTATCAATGCTGGTTCGACTACATTTCGGAAACGCGCCAAAATGAAAGGATGCGAACCGGACACCGCTTTTTATATTCAAAACGAAGCGCAAGTCCGAGGGCTTTTAGAAATTGATTTGCAACAATATCCGCCGCCGGATTTAGTTATCGAGATTGACGTTACCAGCCCATCTTTAGACAAAATGCCGATTTACGCGGCTTTGGGAGTGCCTGAAATTTGGTTATTTAAAGGCAAATCTGTTGTGTTTTTTAAACTCATCGGAGAAAACTACCAAATAGTCTTTAATTCAATCGCCTTGCCAATTTTATCAAGCCAAAAAGCTACTGAATTATTAAAAGATGGTTTGAAAGAAAGCGCGTTAACGTGGAGACGCAAAATCCGCGAATGGATAAAAACAAATGATTGAGCAAAAAGAACAAGTCGAAAAAATCCGCGAAGCGTTCAATCAAGAATTTGGACGCTTTGTTGATTTACGCAATAAATTACACAGTTTGAGTTTGTCGGCGGCGGAGAATTTGCAGCGCGAAATCGGCGAGTTTAAGACGAAACACATCGGCAAAAAATCGCAGATTGCCGAAGCGAAAAAGCTGATTGGACGAGTTGCGCCGGAAGAGCGCGGCGCGTTTGGTCAATTTGTGCAAACGGTTGAAAAGAAGATTGTCGAAACTATTGACGAAGCCGAAAACAATCTCAAAAATTACATTTCGGAAACGAAAACCGAACGTGAAAGATTGGATGTAACTCTGCCCGGAACTCGTCCGCGTGTCGGGCATTTGCATCTTTTGACGCTTTTGCGCCAACAAATCGAAGACATTTTCGTTTCGATGGGTTACGCAATCGAAGACGACCGCGAGATTGAAACCGATTATTACAATTTCGACGCGCTCAACATTCCCGAAAATCATCCGGCGCGTGAATCGCAAGACACTTTTTACACGACCGACGGTTTCGCGCTTCGTTCGCAGACTTCGACCGTGCAGATTCGCGCGATGGAACGGCGCGGAGTTCCCTTGCGAATCATCGCGCCCGGCAGAGTTTTCCGCCGCGACACGCCCGATTTGACGCATACGCCGATGTTTCATCAAATCGAAGGTTTATGCGTTGATCGCAGGATAACAATGGCGCATCTAAAAGGCACAGTCGCCGAATGGCTGCGGCGTTTATTCGGCAAAGACACGGTTATCCGTCTGCGCCCAAGCTATTTCCCTTTCACCGAACCGAGCGCGGAATTCGATTTTTCGTGCTTCAAATGTTCCGGTTCAGGCACGTTTGAAAACGAACGCTGTCGCCCGTGCAAAGGCTCAGGCTGGATCGAACTCGGCGGTTCGGGAATGGTGCATCCGAATGTTTTACGCGCCGTCGGCGTTGACCCGAACATCTATTCCGGCTTCGCCTTCGGCTTCGGCTTGGAAAGAATGTGTTCGCTAATGTATTCGCTCGACGACATCCGTTTGATGTTCGAGAACGATATGAGATTTTTGGAGCAATTCAGGTAAAATACAAAAAGCAAGGTAATTTTATGACAAATCTTGAGCAAATAATTATTGAAAAAGTTCACACTTTTCCGCCTGAAAAACAGCAGAAAATTTTGGATTATGCGGAAATTTTGGAAGACGAGGAAATTTCGCAAGAAACCGACCACGAAACAATTTGGGATATGGTAAAACAGTTTGCCGATAAAGTTCCGAATGATGCGTGGGACGAATTACCAACCGACGGTTCAATCAATGTTGACCATTATCTTTATGGTCATAAGAAAAAAACGAGATGAAAGAAATTTTTGTTGACACAAGCGATTTTGTCGGCGTTTTGAATAAGCGCGACCAATTACACGAAAAAGCTTTAGAAGTAGAAAAACAAATCGGCAAAGTGCAAAAAGTTACCACCGAATTAGTTTTAATCGAAGTTTTGAATTACTTTTGCGAGTTTCGCGTTGATATAAAAGATTACGTTACAAAATCAATAAATTATCTGCTTGTGAACAAGAAATTAGAAATTATTCCGTGTTCATCTTCCCAATTTCTTGAAGGCTTTTATTTTTATAAATCGCGTCTTGACAAAGGTTACAGTTTGACCGATTGCGTTTCGATGAACATAATGCGAGCGCGAAATATCAACGAAATTCTGACCAACGACGACCATTTTGAGCAGGAAGGTTTTCAAATTTTGCTTTGATATATTTTGCTTGATGTTAGAGAACGATGTAAGATTTTTGGAGGATTTCAAGTAGTTTTCTCAAATATTAGATAAGGAGATAAATAATGGATTTAATTACAAGTAAACTTAACCGAAAAATTAAATTTCTGTCAGAGTCCAATAAAGGAAGTGATTTAAAATTGTATCAACAAGTGCGCGTTGAATTTCTTCTAATTTATTTTCTCGCTTATTTATGGAACAAAAATCTGCATAATCTTGGTTTCGATGACAAAGATTATGTTATCTCTAAAATAGTTAAACCAAGTATTGGTGATGTAGTTGAAATATGTCGCAAATTAGATATTAACAATGAGCTTTTTTGGAGTAAAAAACTTAATGCAGCTATCAGTAAATATCCTAAATTTCGTAATGAAAAGATTGGACATGGTTATTGTTTCGAGGATGAAACAAATGACTTTATCAACACACTTAACGAAATTTATAAAGTAATACTGTCAAGTAAATTTCCAATTGTAATCGAAGATGTTGACTTGGTTTATATTAGTGATTTGAATAATGATGATTTTACAGGGATTAGATATTCAAGCAATGGTTCAGATTATTTTCCATGGTCATATAACAAAAAGGCTTTTGATTTTCAGGTAGGTAGTTTATACGGTTGTTATAATAACTATAATTATTTCCGCCTTTCTCCCTTTATAGAAATTGAGGATGAAAATGAAATATATCTGTATTCTTCTATTCAAGAAAGACTTTTAGGACAAGTAAAATACAATAAGTTATTTAGAGTTGGGCAAAAATTAAAAGAATGGGAAGATTTACGTTCTTTACCGATTGAAACTGATAATCTGAAACGAATCAGTCGCAATAAAACTATTCTAAATATTTTTGAGAATAACTTTACAAAATACATTCCTTTAGAAGTTAAAAATAAAGTCAAAAAATTTCTTTTAGAGAATAAGGCTTCCGTTTGTGCCACACTTTGGGGACACGGTGGAGTTGGTAAAACTGCAACTATTCAAAGTCTATGTGAGGATTTGTCAATCGCCGAAAACAAGTATTTTGATTACATTATTTTCCTCACCGCGAAAGATAGGTCTTATAATTATTTAACAGGTGAGATAAATAGTCTTAATGAAAAAATTGATACATTCGATGACATTGTGAAAAGTATTAATAATTTACTTTTCGGCAAGCCATCTGAAGATTCGACACTAATAAGCAATTATGATGGCAAGTTATTGTTAGTAATAGACGACTTTGAAACATTTTCTGAGAGTGAAAAAACCAAGATAGTAGACTTCATTTCTACCCTCAATACTAATCACCATAAAATTATTATTACAACTAGAGCTGATATAAGAACGGGAGACGAAATTCCTACAAATGAATTATCACAAGAAGAAACAATTAAATTCCTTTTGGAAATACTAAAAATAGAAGCCCCTAATATTAATATTCAAAATTTTGAGAATGAAATAAAAAACACAAGTGTTTCTGAGAAAGTTCATCAAATCACTAATGGTAGACCGCTTTTCATCTTCCAATTAGCTCATCTTTACAAACAAAGACGACAGTTTTCCGAGATTATAACAACCAACATTAAATCAACTGAAAACGCAATCGAATTTTTATATGGAAGAATTTATGAATATCTTTCTCCCAATGCGAGAAATCTCTTTGTAGCTTTGAGTATTTTAGTTGAATCTTCCGAGGAATTATCCAATGTTTTGGAAAAAGTGCAATATGTTTTGAATATGGAACACAGTGAGGATGAATTCAAAGGAGCCGTTAATGAACTAAGAAAATTACGCATAATTGAAGTGAAAGAAGATAATTTCTTTTCAATATATTCAAAAGAAATTTTCCAAATAATGTCTGATTACTTCAACAAACGCGAAGAAAGTTTTAAGCTAAGTTGTAAAAGCAGACTTAAAATGGTTGGAACAAATAGAGAGCTTGATGTCAATCATTCTCTACTTGAAAAGGCAAACGCCGGAAGAATATCTCAGACGGAACAAGAAGTTATTAGTGGTTACCGAACTATTCTCAATAGGGCTAATTGTCCCAAAGAGGTCAAGCTGAATGCGATTTTGAATCTTGCCGCTTACCTATTTAACGACAGAGGAAAAAAAGACGAGGCTGTTAGAGTATTAGAAGAACAGGAGGTTTTCTTCGCAAACGAAGGTAAGTTTATAAAAATGCTGGCTGGCTATTTATGGTCATTTAATACAAATGACCATAAACGCAAAGCAATTAAAAAACTTTTAGAGTATCGTTCAAAAAATGGTAATTTAAAGAATGAGATGAATTTAGAGCTTTTTGGATTATTACTAGTTTATCGCTCAGTTCTTACCATTTCTCAAAGAGATGAAATAAAAAGTCAGTATAAATATCAAGAGATTTCAAAGAAGTATTTTGATGACAGATATAAACAACAAAAAGAAATCTTTGGCGATATTTATAAGCAAGTAACTTCGCTTTTCGGCTATATTAAATTAATAAATTTGGGGTATTTGACAACCTCTGGTGCGCGAGGTAATGCCGTAACTGCATTATTTCATTTCTCAGAAATCTGTATTAGGCTTAACAAATATGAATTAGCCAAAGAAATCTGTATTTACTCTTTCAAACATTTCCCGCGAGATTCTCATCTTCAATTTAAAAATAAATTACGAAAAATATACTCTTTTATGGGTCAAAACAAAGATGTAGAGTATATCTATGAAAAACACCGCCGAAAATATTACGAGTTTACTACTACTCAATCAAAGGATACTGTAACGCCTTTTGCTGATAAATTACAGAAAGCAATTGAGAATTAATTACTCAGTTAAACATTGAATCAGTGAATATTAAGAAACAACTTGATAATTTTCTTTGAGATAGAGGAATTATTTTATGAATATCAGTTACAATTGGCTGAAAGATTTGGTAGAAATAGATTTGTCGCCGCAGGATTTGGCGGTGAAATTGACGAGTGCTGGTTTGGCGGTCGAAGGAATTCACGCGCAAGGTGATGATTTTGTATTTGACATTGATTTAACGTCGAATCGTTCGGATTGTCTTTCGCATTTAGGCGTAAGCCGCGAAGTTGCGGCAATTACGAATTGCGAATTACGAATTACGAATTATGAAGACCAAAAATCGAAATCCGAAAATAATAATTTGGTTTCGATTGTTGATGCTGATTTGTGTCATCGTTTTACGGCGCGGATTATTCGTAATGTGAAGATTGGCGCGTCGCCGGATTGGTTGGTTAAACGGCTTGAAGCGGTTGGCGAGCGTTCGATAAATAATGTGGCAGACATTACGAATTTTGTGATGCACGAACTCGGACAGCCGATGCACTCGTTTGATTTCAACAAGTTAGCGGGAAATTGCATCGTTGTTCGACGTGCAATTTCAGGCGAAACAATCAAAACTCTTGATGAAGTCGAACGCAAATTGGATGAAACGATGTTGATGATTTGCGACGCGGAAAAACCTGTCGCAGTCGGCGGCGTGATGGGCGGTTTTGATTCTTCGATTACGGACGCAACAACCGATGTTTTGCTCGAAGTTGCATATTTTAAACGTGATTCAATTCGCCAAACTTCGCGTAAACTCAAACTTTCGACCGAAGCAAGCCATCGTTTTGAGCGCGGCGTTGATATTGAAAACTTAATTCGTGCCTCAAATCGTGCAACCGAATTAATCTGCGAATTCGCGGGCGGAATCGCCGAAGATTTTGTTGACGTTTATCCGACAAAATCAGAATTGAAAGAAATTGAATCAAAAGATATTCAATTTGCGATTAAAAGATTGACAGGTTTGGATGTCGAACTCGAAGAAATTCTGCGAATTTTAGAGGCACTCGGAATAAAATCTCAAATCTCAAATCTCAAATCTCAAATTTTTACTGTTCCGACGTGGCGACACGATATAAAAATTGAAGAGGATTTGGTAGAAGAAGTTGCGCGAATTGTCGGTTACGACAAAATCGGCGAAGAATTGCCGCCCGCTTTTGGCGCGGGCGAATATCAGCCGACCGAAAAACGTAAAAAACAACTTCGCAAAACGCTGACCGGCTTCGGTTTTAATGAAGCGATTTCTTACAGTTTTATTGATGAAAAAGCGGACGAAACTTTTGAATGTGTGCCGAATTTGCTGGACGAAAACGCTACTGAAAATTTTATCACGCTGCAAGATTCGATTATCGAAGGCGCAGTTCGGATGCGCCCGAGTTTGCTTTCGGGTTTGCTTGAAGCGGTTCGCACGAATTTTAATCAGCAGAACAAAAACTTGCAACTTTTTGAACTTGGCAAAGCATTTGCGGCAAGTTCAAACGAAGATAAACTGCCAATCGAACGCGAACTTTTTGCAATCGCTTTGAGCGGCGGCGAGCGTTTGCAAAATCGTTCGATGGTCAAACGCGAACTCGATTTTTACGACGCAAAAGGCGCACTCGAAGCCGCGCTTGAAGCAATTGGATTTTCTAACGCAGAATTTTCCGCCGAAGATGTCAAGCATTTGCGAAAAGGTCAATCGGCTTCAGTTTCGCTAAACGGTAAAAAAATCGGTTATTTGGGCAGATTAAATGATGAAATTGCGGCGAATTATAAATTTAAACAACCTGTTTTTGTCGCGGAAATTGATTTGCAGACAGCTTTGTCAGAAAAAATTTCAACTGTTCTTTATCATCCGTTGCCGAAATATCCGTCCGTTGTGCGCGACGTTTCTTTGCTCATCAAACGCACAATGAGTTTTGCGGAAATCAAAAATTCGATTACTCAAAACGCCTTTGAACTTTGCCGAAGTGTTGAATTTGTTGACGTTTACGAAGGCAAAGGCGTAGCAGACGACGAACGCTCAATCACGATTCGGCTTGAATATCGAAGCAATGGGCGAACTTTGATTGACGCTGAAATTGATGGAATTCACGGTTTGATTATAAAAAGTCTTGAAAACAATCTCGGCGCAAAGCAGAGATTGTAGACTGGAGCGCAAGCGTCCCCGCTTGCAATGAGCGAAGCGAAAAAGCGTTTATTCAGAAATCAATTTGAGCGCAATCAGAGGCTTTTTCGCGTTTGAAGCAAACGCTCATTGCAAGCGGGGACGCTTGCGCTCCAGTCAATTTGAACTTTTTAACAAAAATTTCATAACTTACTTGAAGTTTTCGTTAAAAATAAACATAATCAAAGCGAAGCAATTCAAACCAATTTGGAGAAATTAAAATGAACGCTCTGTCGGGTATGGAAAAATTTTCGCATCTTGAAGACAAAATTTATCTCACCATCGAATTTGCCAAAAAGATGCGTGAGGAAAAAGATAAAATCGAACACGAAATGAAATCTCTGCGCCACGAAGTCAGCAGTCTTTTGTCGGAAAAGACACGACTCGAAGAAAAAGTTGAAGATTTATTGAGTGAACGCGACGTAATTCAATTGAAGGTTGAAGCGATGCTGGATGCAATGACGATTATCGAACCGGATGTCGCCGAAGCTGTCGGGAGGTAAAAGCTAAATGATTGGAAACAAAGCAAAAACCGAAACAATCGCACAATCAATCCGCGTTGAAATCTACAATCAAACTTACAATATTCGCTCCGACGGCGACAACGATTATATTCTCAGACTTGCCGAATATGTTGACGGCAAAATGCGCGAAATCTCATCGGGAACTTTAACCGTTGATTCATTAAAAGTTGCAATTTTGGCAGCTTTGCACATTGCCGACGAATATCATCAACTAAAAAACTCGCAAGAAAAAACCGACCACCAACTTGCTTCGCGCAGTGCGGAAATGACCGAAATGCTCGATCACGTTCTTAAACACAAAAATCGCGAAAAACCGCAAGAATTAGAAACCGAACAGTAAGTTCAAGTAAAAAGTAAAAAGTAAAAAGTAAAAAATTAAGAGCCACTTCCGAATTTTTACTTTTTACTTTTTACTTTGCAAAGCATTTTACTTTTTACTTTTGGAAGTGATAATATTCAAATTAAGCGGAAGAACTTTACTGCGAAGTTCGTTACCGGACGACACAATAATTGAGCCAACATTTATTGATCGGGAGGCTAATGCCGTGATTCAGTGCAATCTTTCATCGTTAAAGATTTGCCGGAGAACACGGCTTTGATGCAAGGAATTTTTTCTCTTGCAGAAAGCCGCCCACCTGTTAACATACAGGTTCAATTTATTCGTTTGATACGGCTATTGCGGTTTTCTTTCGCTAATTTTTTTTGAGTCCCAAGTTTCAAGTCTAAAGTCCAAAGTCAAAAACATTTTCGACTTTCGACTTTAGACTTGAGGCTTGGGACTTTAAGTTTATGAATGTTTTAATGATTGCCGATGTCGTGGCGCGTCCGGGCAGACGCGCGGTTTTGGACAAAATTCAAGATTTGCGCGAAAAATACGCGATTAATATTGCCACGATGAACGCCGAAAATGTTGCCGGCGGATTTTCAATTACGCCCGCGATTGCCGATGAATTGTTTGAAGCCGGAATTGATTTGATGACTTCGGGCAACCATATTTTTGACAAAGGCGAGATAATTCCCTACATCAGAAAAAACGACAAACTTCTGCGCCCCGCAAATTATCCGCCGGGAACGCCCGGAAAAGGTTTGTTTGTCGGCGAAATAAACGGTTTTAAAATCGCGGTTTTAAACTTGCTCGGCAGAGTTTTTATGCCGCCAAATGTTGACGATCCGTTTCGCGTTGCGGATGAAGAAGTAAATTCAATTCCTGATGAGGTGAAAATTCGCCTAGTTGATATGCACTGCGAAGCAACGAGTGAAAAATATGCGATAGGTTGGTTTCTCGACGGCAGAGTTTCGGCAGTTGTCGGCTCGCACACGCACGTTCAAACTGCCGACGAAAGAATTCTAACTAACGGCACGGCTTACATCACCGACATCGGAATGACCGGAAGTTATGCCGGAGTTATCGGAATGGAAAAAAATGACGTAATCGAACGATTTACAAAATTTCCCACACGCCGCGCCGAACACGCCAAAGGCGAAGTTTGGCTTTGCGCCGCCGTCATCGAAATTGACGAAGAAACCGGAAAAGCCGTAAAAATCGAGCGAATACGCGAAATATTGCAATATTGATTATTTTTCTTCGGCTTCGAGTTGTTTTCTGATTTCTTCTTCCATTTTGGCGGATTCGAGCGCGAGCGGAAGTTGTTGAGATTGCGCGGAAAGTTTTTTCAGCGCGAGTTCGGTTTCGGAAAAATTCGTTCCGTGTTTGGCGGCGCGTTCAATCATCATCAAGCGATTTTCCGATTCCGTGAGCATTTCTTCGGCTTCGCTTCTGATTCGATTTAGTTTTTTGAGGTCTTCGTCAAGGTCTTTCTGAAAATTTTCGATATTTTCGGTCCGCGCATATTTCAATTTACCCAGCCGACGATTTACGAGCATCATTTCTTGCTTAACCGACTTTGCAATTCGTGTCGAAGTCAGACGCGCCGCCAGAGTTTCGCGGTAAGCATCGCCGAGAAGCAAATTTTTTGTTTCGATTTCTTTTAACGAACGCTTTTCCGCGCCTGTCAATTCGTGCATAAACCATTGAACTTCATTGGCTTTTATGCCGTCAATCGCCAACCTTTCACGAAATTCCCTGAGCCATTTCGAGCGATGTATCATTAAACCTGCGGACGCAATCAATCCGACAATAAATCCGCCGATTACGGATAGCACCAAAGGCAAAATCCAAACCGGACTTCCGATAATCGTTAAAACCAAAAATATAATTGCCGGAATCAGCGGCAAAACAAACGGCAGACTCACCGCCCCGAGTTTCAGAGCTTTGTCTTTAGTCAAATCTTTTCGCGTTACCTCGTATCGCGGCTGTAATTCATTCATCTTTACCGATTTACAATACAAACTCTGCAAACTTAAATCAAATTTCGTGCATCAATAAATGTGAAAAAGCAAAAAGTAAAAATTTGAAAAAGTAAAAAACCGTGGGATTTCCACGCAAGAAACTTTTTTGCTATTCCACTTTTTCACTTTTTCACTTAAAATTAAAAGCGTATGTCAAATTATAAATTTTTAAAGATTTTAGGCTTGATCGTTATCTTTTCGGCGTTTGCGACGACAGTTTTTGCTCAACAAAAACCGAAGGTGCGAACCGTAACGATTCCGATTTCGATAAAATCCGATAAACCGCAAAAAGTGCAACAATCCGAAGAATTTATCGAAGTCGGCGACATCATTGTAAAGGAAGATGGCACTGAACAGCAGATTTTATCAATTAAAAGCGTCAGCAACACACCGCTTTCTTTAGCGATTTTAATTCAAGACGATTTGACATCAAATTTTAATCTGCAACTTGAAAATATTGCCGATTTTATCCGTCAATTGCCAAAAGGTTCGCGTGTGATGGTCGGATATTTGCGCGGCGGAAGTTTGCAAACCAGACAGAAATTTACCGATGATTTGGAAAAAGCCGCTAAATCTTTAAGAATTGTTGCCGGGCGCGGCGCAGCTTCGGGAAATCCGTTTTCGGGGGTTGAAGACGCACTCGGAAAATTTGACGCTTTGCCCGCCGGAAGACGTGCTGTTTTGTTAGTTTCAGACGGTTTAGACGTTTCAAACGGAACTGATTTCGCGTCAACAACTCAAAGCATCGAACTCGACCGCGCAATTTTCAAATCACAACGCAAAAGCATCGCCGTTTATTCTTTTTGGAATGCCGCGACAAATACTGAAAGCGGAAATTCAATCTTAATTTCCGGCGGACAAGGCGCACTCAGCCGACTTTCCGAAGAAACCGGCGGACGTTCATATTCTCAAGGTTCGATTTCTCCGATTTCCTTTGAACCGTTTTTCAAGGATTTGACAAGTTCGCTAAACCGCCAATTTGCAATAACTTATCTTTCGACAAATATGAAAAAAGGCTTTCACAAAGTTCAAGTTTTAAGCACAAATGAACAAGTAAAAATCGAACATCCGAAAGGTTATTATTATAGGTGAATCAGTTCACCGTTACGATAAATTCGGTCGGCGCGGCGGGTAGAACTTTGGCGCGTTTGGCAGTTTCGAGCAAATCGCAGACGGTTAAAATTAACTCATCCACTGTTTCCGCCGTGAATGACGCTTCGCCGTTTTCCGGGCAAACCCAAGCATAAATATTGGGAATTTTTATGGAAACTCCTTCTTCTTCATACACAAAGGTCGTCGGTTGCCATTTTTTCAATTGGCGATGTTCAACGCAATGTGGTTTAGAATTTGACTTCATAACTTTTTAATTTCTTCATCTAAACGGCGGGTTTTCACACATAAATTCATCGGAAATATTTGAAAATTAATCAATCTGCAAATTGCAAATCGAGCAAACACGCACATTTTCTTTAATCAGCAGACCGACCCAAAACAGCGGAAAGAAAAATATCAGCAGAGCGGCAAAGGTTATCCAACCGCCCGTTGAAATTTTTCTGTCAAAACGCGGCATCATCGTCGTCGCGCAGCGCGGGCAATGAAAATTGTAGGCAAGATTGTGATGTTGTTGTTGAACAAGCGGTTGCGGATGCGGCATCGGCATCGGCATTTGGGGAATCGGCGGCGAAAGCGGTTGAACTTGGCTCACCTGTCGCGGTTTATTTTCGCTAATTTGAAATTCGTCAGTTTTCCAAAGGTATGGGCGCGGCGGTGCATATTCAAAATTTCCGCCTGATTGTTGAGGTTGTTGCGGAATAAATTTAGTTCCGCAAAATCTGCAAAAATTACTCTGATTCGTATTGATTTGTCCGCAATTTTGACATTGATTCATACTTTTATTTGGGATTTCGGATTTCGGATTTTAAGCCGAAGAACGAAGACTCAAGACCATTCTTAAAAACGAATCATATCAGAAAAAGTTCTCTAATCAAATACTATTTTCTCGCCCGTTTTGATGGCTTTATAGACAGATTCGACAAGTTCGACGGATTTATAACCGTCAAAAGCCGTTACGAGCGGTTCGCTTCCTTCGACAATCGAATCAATAAACGCTTTGTCTTCTTGCAAATAGCCCCATTTTTCATTTTTTTCGAGCATCTGACACCAATAAGTATCAAAATTATGAGTTTTATGATCAAAGCCTTTTGAATCGAAAAGCCGTTCCATTTCTTCGGTGATAATCGTGCGATGATGGCAAAAAACTTCCATTCGTTCAAACGGAAAATGCCAGCTTGCGTCCGAACTCGAAGCAAATGTGCAATGAAAACCGTTTTTAAATTTGAAAATTATCGAAAATTCGTCCAATTCGGGATATTCGTGTTGCGAACCGTAAGCCGAAAATTTAGCAATTTCGCCGAATTGAAAGCGCATCATATCGAAAAGATGAATCGTCGTTTCATACAAAAATCCGCCGGTTACATTCACATCGCCCGTCCAAACGGGATTTTTTAACTCGCCGCGATTCATTTTGATATGCGCCGAATGCGGCTGATCGTTAGCAATTAATTCTTTCAAACGCACATAAACCGGCGCAAATCGGCGATTGTGTCCGACCTGCAAAACTTTCGATGAATTATTCGCGACTTCGAGCAATTGTTTCGCGTTTTCGATTCCGATTGCAAAAGGTTTTTCGCAAAAAACGTGCTTTTCGTGCAAAATTGCGTCCGAAGCGATTTCGACGTGAGTTTTATTCGGCGTGGTTACCAAAACCGCATCGCAATTTTCAAATAATTCTTCACGCGAACGGCAAACTTTTCCGCCGATTGCCCGCGCCGTCCGCTCGGCTTTTTCCGGCAGAACATCAAACAAAGCCGAAACTTCCGTCCGCGAATCCTGCGAATAAATCTGCCCGTGAACGCTTCCGATGTAGCCTGTTCCGATAATTCCGATTCTGACTTTTTCCATAAGAAAATGTGCCACAGAGTTCACAGAGAACAAAGAGTTTTGATTTTTCTCTCTTTTCTCTGTGAACTCTGTGGCTAAAAAAATTTACCAACTTCCGCCTGCCGCCGAATTTTCCAAACCTAAAACTTCAATCGTTGCCTTTCGCGCTTTGCGTGCAACTTCAAACGGGTTTTCGTTCCAATATTCGGGGCGGAAAATTTCGATTGAAACCATTCGGTCATAACCGATTTTGTCGAAATGCGCTTTGATTTCTTTAATCGGCAAAATTCCTTCGCCCGGATAAAGCCGATGCGCGTCGGTTAATACTTCTTTCGGTAGATTTTCTGCATCGTTGATGTGAAAAATGAAAAGTTTTTCGGGCTTCATCGAATCAATCGCTTCAAAAGTCGAATTTCCGGCGTAAAAATGGAACGTATCAAGCACGTTTCCGATGTTTTCACGATTGACTGTTTCAACGATTTTGTTGCATAAATCAAGTGTTTGAACTGAACAATCTGTCTGCCCTAAAAACTCGAAAGCCAATGAAACATTATGTTTTTCGGCAATGCCGCCAAGTTCATTTAAAACTCTAACCGATTCATCAATAATCATTTCTTCGGTTGAATCGTCCGGCAATTTTCCCGGCACGACAACCACATACGGACAACCGATTTCGCCCGCAATCTTTGATAATTCTTCAGTTTCGAGTTTAATTTGTTCGTAATCGGCTTCGTCGCGGAACGTGATGTGTTCGATTGAGTTTATCGAATACGGCTCTAAATTATTGTCGCCAAGAAGTTTTTTCAAATCTGCTGTATTGCGAGTTTTCAAAAATTCGCGCAATTTTGCCGCCCAAATTTCGATTAAATCAAAACCTGCTTCGCTCGCGGCTTTGATGTCTGTTTCCAAATCGGCGTGCATCGTCGTCGCGCCGTTTAATGCTATTTTCATATTTTTATGTTTTGAGTTCCAACTTTAGTTGGCGCAACCGTAAGCGAAGCGAAACGGTTGCCAGACGTTGGCAAACTTGAATTTTAATCAGCGCGAAAACCGCTTCGCTTCGCTAGCCGCCAACTGAAGTTGGAACTCAGAACTTTTTATTTTCTCTTCACAATCACTAAAGTTATATCGTCGTTGGCAGGCGCGGTTTGGGTGAAATTTGACAGCGCGTTTTCGACTTTATCGCGCAAGCCTGCCGCCGAACGATTGATATTTTTGCTGACAACAGCTTTTAATCTGTCCATTCCGAATTCTTCCTCTTTTAAATTGTTGGCTTCTGAAACGCCGTCCGAATAAACAACCAGCGAATCGCCCGAATTTAATTGGATTTGTCCGATTTCATATTCTGCCATCGGAATCAGTCCGAGCGGAAAACCGCCGGATTCGAGTTGTTCGACTTCCCCGTTGGCGCGTCCGACGAGCGGCGGATTGTGTCCGGCGTTGATGTAATTCAAAACTCCTGTTTGCGGCTCTAATTCGGCAACGAAAAGCGTTACGAAACGATTTGAAGGCGTATTTTCAGTCAGATATTTATTGACCGAAACGATAGTTTGCATCAAAGGCGTTTTCGCGGTTATCTGGGCGTGAATCGCGGCGTGAAGCGAAGACATCAGCAGCGCGGCGGCTGTGCCTTTGCCCGAAACATCGCCGAGCGCAATCAACATTTTATCTTCGGGAAGTTTGATGAAATCATAATAATCGCCGCCGATTTCATAACAGGAAAACGAAATTCCCTGAAATTCGTAATTCTCCATCTGCGGCGGTGAACTCGGCTGAAAACTTTGTTGAATTTCGGTGGCAAATTCCAATTCGCGCTTGATTCTTTCCTTTTCAAATCGTTCTTCGAGCAGTTTGGCATTTTCCACTCGAATCGAAGCAACCGAAGCCAAAGTCGTCAAAATATTCAAATGTTCTTCGCTGAAAGTTGCCGTTCCCGTTGGCGCATCGGCATAAATCAGTCCGAAAATATTGCTTTCCGAAACGCTCAAAGGCACAGCCAAAACCGAACGAATATCGAGCAAAGCCATTGTTTGACTCGCAAATCGCGGATCGTGCTGCGCGTCTGCCGTCAAAACCGATTTTCCGTTTTGCAAAACTTCCTGCATCACGAGCGAACTGATGCGAACTTCCTCGACGGCTTCAATTTTGCCGCGTTGACGCGCAACCATAATCTTCATTTCGCCGTTCGCTTCGTCTTTCAACATAATCACGCAACGATCTGCGGGAACGGCTTCAAAAACGAGCGACGCAACTTGATCGAGCGTATCGTCCAAACCTTTCGACGAAAGAAGTGCCACGCCGACTTTTGAAATCAAGCCTAAAAGCTCCGTGCGCGAAGAAAATTGCGAATCAATTATTTCCGATGTCGGCGTTCGACGATGATTAAATGAAATCGTCATCGAAGGATCGAGAGCTTGTGTGCTGTCGGTGATTAAAGTCGCATTTTTGCTTTGCGTCAGGCGTTCATCGTCAAACGAAATCGAGGTTTCACCGATTTGAATTTCGCCGCCGGGAAGCAGCGGAATCGGCATCGAAACAACTTGTCCGTTGTATCGTGTGCCGTTTGCCGAGCCTAAATCTTGCAACCAATAGCTTTCGCCTTCCTTGCGAACTTCGGCGTGCAGACGCGAAGCGAAAGCGTCGGGAATACAAACATCCGAACGCGCCGAACGCCCAATCGTCGTCCGAAGCCGCACAAGCGGATAAACATCAACCGGATGATCTGAACTTTTTACAATTAACTGCGGCATATTCTGCTTAGAAGGGGAGAAAGCGAGAAAGCGAGAAAGTGAGAAAGTTGAATAATATTTAACTTTTTTCTAGTTAAAACCAATAATTAAATCTTTAACGCTGATAATTATTCAATCATCTCGCTTTCTCCCCTTCTCCCTTTCTCACTTTCTACTCTCCACGTTTCGCCTTGCGCCCGTAAATCACGACTGTTCCGGCAATGAAATCGTGCAGGGCGCGACCTTTTGAATTAAAAATCGAAACAAAAAAGCCGAGTCCAGCCGTTAATACGGTCAACGGATAACCGATAAAATGTCTTAAAATCAGATTTCCCAAGCTCGGCGAATTTCCGTCTTTTTTGACAACACGAAGTCCGGTTAAAATTTTTCCCAAACTTTGCCCGACAAGCAACGGCAAAATCAAAAAATTCGTCAAAATAAGTAAAACGAAAATTATCCAACCGATGTTCGTTATATCGTTATTTAAAATTTTCGACTGGTCATTTCCAGTATTTCTGTAAATTAAAAGACTTGCCACCGGAATTATAACCAAAAGTATGTAATCAATCATAATCGCGCCACAACGCAATGAAAACGGAGCTTTCAAGTGTTCGGCATCGAAATTTACGATGATTTTTTCAGGTTTGATTCGGTTGGCGGTTATTATTTTTTCTGCTCGCGCACTCATAATTTTATAAAGTGAAAATGTGGAAAAGTGAAAATGTGAAAAAGTTTTGATTTTTACTCATCAACAATTTTGATTGAATTAATGTGGTTGGTAATCGAACCACTTAAAAATTTTGCTTTTTCACGCAATTCATCAAATTCCATTTTTTCGATGTATTTTACCGAAAACGCTACATAAAGTTGGCTTCGGATTTCACCTGCTGAACCTTTTGCGATATTCAAGAAATTTAAATATTCTTTTCGTGAACGTCTTTCAAAACCTTCAGCAATATTACTCGAAATCGAAACCGCAGAATTCCGCATTTGACCTTTTAATCCGAAATCATTTTTCAATCCTTGCTTTTCAGTAATCAAATAAATATCTTTAGCAAATTCAACTGCTTTTTGCCAAATAAACAAATCCTCGAAACACTCGACTTTCTTTTTCACTTTTTCACTTTTTCACTTTTTCACTTTTTCACTTTTTCACTTTTTCACTTTATCTCATCCGACTAAAAAACTCATTGTCGTATCGCCGATTTTTATCTTATCACCGTTGGTTAAAACGTGCGGCTGATGCGGCAAAAGACGGACGTTATCGCTCAAAGCCGGAAGTAAAATCGTGCCGTTCGACGAGCCGAGGTCTTCGACCATATAATTATTTCCATCGCGCCAAACGCGGGCGTGGCGGCGCGAGATTTTTGTTTGCGGATCGAATTTCGATAAATCAACTTCGGGGAAAATATTCGACATCGGATCGCGTCTGCCGATAATATTTGTGTCTTTATCGAGCGAAAATATCGGCGCACTAATTTCTTCCGTCGTTAAAAGCGTTAATTTCGCCGTCGGCGCGGAAATGCCGAATGAAGCCGGTTGTTGTTGCCCCGGCATCGGTTGCTGTGAACCGCAAAACGCGCAAAAAACATCCGAAGCAATAATTCGCTGACCACAAAAACCGCAGAAAACATAGCCGGTTGCCGAACCGACGGCTTCAGCTTCAGAAATGCCGAAAGAAACTCTGCCCGCTTTAAGGTTTTCGAGATGTTCTTCCAAAACTCGTTTTAATTCCCCAGCCGTCGCAAATCGTTTATCCGTAGTATATTCGACAGATTGCATCAGGATTTTTTCCATCTGGTCGGACAGAGCGGAATTTATTTGACGCGGGCGCGGATTTTTCTGAAAATCGAATATCAAAAGCGGATTGCTTTGCGGATCTGCGCCTGTCAAAAGATGGAACATTGTCGAGCCTAAACTGTAAATATCCGAACGCGCTTCGACGTTTCCGCTGAAAAGTTCCGGCGGCGCGTAGCCCATCGTGCCGACAGCCGTAACTCCTTTTTCTTCTTTATTTATCCAACGCGCAATGCCGAAATCAATCAACATCAAACGCCCCGAATTGCCGTCAATCATCACGTTTGCAGGTTTCAAATCACGATACACAATCGAAGGTTCGTGGCTGTGCAAATAATGCAAAACGTCGGCAACTTGAATCGCCCATTCGGTAACGGTTTTTTCGTCAATCTTGCCTTCTTCTGCGGCGCGAAGTCTTCCGGCAAGATCGCCGCCGGAAATATATTTCATTACGAGATAAAACCGCGCTTCTTTTTCGTCAAAGAAATAATCGTAAATCGTCGGAATTGCCGCGTGTTCGAGCGATGTCAGAAGCATTGATTCGCGTTTGAAGTCGGCAATTGCTTTATCTTGTTGAACTTCTTCGATGTAGGATTGAACCATTTCCTTCACCGCACGAAGCACGCCGCCCAAGTTTTTATCGCTCGCAAGATACACCGCGCCCATACCGCCGCCGCCGATTTTGCGAACAATTTCATAACGATTATTCAAAACCGTGCCTTCATTCAAAGGTTTTAATTTCGCGGATTTTTTGCCGTCGGTGTTTTCCGCGTCGCTAATCGGAGTCGTGTAAGAACGACTTTCTTTATTTATATCGCCGGAAATTCTTGCAGATTCGGCAACGGCAACTTTTTGTTCAAAATCATCTGAAGGTTGTTCGGTTTGAACAATTTGAACCGAATCGAAAATCGCTTCGCTTTTCGGAGTTTCGGAAATTTCCAATTCTTCTTCCGGTTTGGAAATTCCTTCGATTTCCGTTAGATTTTCAATCGTTTCTTGATTTTCTTCGACTGTTTCGGTCTTTAGCGATTCGATATTTTGAACTTCTTCAACCGAACCACTTTCGCTGATTTCAATTTCGATTAAAGGCACAGATTCAGCTAATTCTTGTGTTTGCGGCTTGTCGAATTGATTTATGTCAATTTCCTCGAAAATCTTTTCGAGCTTTTGCGACGGATGAATTTGTGTCGCTATATTATCTTGTTCGAGTTTTTTATCTTCCAAAGTGCCGGAATCTGCATTGGTTTCAAAAGAAATATTTGCGTCTAAAGGTTCGATTATCGCCGGATCATCAACCGTCTGCAATGTTTCGGCTTGCGAAATATCTTCGTTTTCCGATTCATTTAATTTTTCGGATAGCGTGAAATCTTCGTTTTCGGATGGCGTTAAAAAATCAGATTGTGATGCATCTTCGTTATCAGACGCATTCTCTTTTTCTACATTATTTCCTTCAACATCGGCATCAAATTTATAATCAGACGAATTATCAAAAGGCGTAAAATCATCTAAATTATCTTCTGTAAGTTTCGGAATTTCAACGATTGGCGATTCGATGGATTCAATAGTTTCAATAGTTTCGATAGTTTCGATAGTTTCGATTTTTTCATCCGCGTCATTAAAATTCACTATTTCCGGTTGGCTGATTTCTTGCGAAACGATTTCCTCGACGGGTTTTTCTTTGTTATCAGACGCATTAGTAAATTCCAATTCAACTTCAATAGGTTTTAAAATCTCGATGTGCGTCGGTTCCGGTAAATCGGAAATATCGTCCGGCACGGCAGTTTCGGTTTTAACTTCGTCATCCGATTGAACTTCGACATCCGAAACGATAGGTTCTGAAACGGCTTCCTCCGGCATCATTTCCGCCGGAATTTCAACCGAATCGGTTTTCATATTAATATTTTCTTCCGTTTTCGGACTCGAAAGATCGCCCGTCGGCTGGATAATTTCTGGCAAAGACTCGGAAATTGCCGGAAAAGGCGCAGGAATTTCGTCCGGTCGAGGCGTGTCCGGGCGCGAAAAATTAACTGCCGCCGGAATTTCGATTGAATCGCCGCCTTGGATAACGACGGTTTTATCCATCGAAACATCATTGCTGCCTTCGACCGCAACAGGATTTAAAGAAATTCCGCAAAACGGACAAAAAACATCAATTTCCGCGACTTTTTCGCCGCATTCGTAACAATATGCCATCTTTTTTAGTTTCAAATTCCAAATTCCAAATTCCAAATTTCAGATTTCAGATTCCAGATTCCAAATTGTTAATTTCTAATTTGGAATCTGGAATCTGGAATCTGAAATCTTAGTCATTGATATAAAATCGCAAAAATGTTTTGCCGACGATGATTTCGTCGCCGTCGTTTAAAATATTAGGATTTCCCGGAATCAAACGTCTGCCGCGATTGATAAAAGTTCCGTTGGTCGAGCCTAAATCTTCGATAAAATAATTGTTGGCATTTTCGCGGCGAATCCGTGCGTGGCGGCGCGAAACTTTGGCTTCCGGGTCGTAAGCGTCCAAATCCACATCGGGAAAAATGCCGTTGTCCGCATCCCAACGCCCAATATTCGATTCGTCGGACGTTAAAGTAAATTCTGTGCCGACGGCTTCGCCGCGTTCGACAATCAATGTCGCGTGAACGCCGCGCGGTTTGTCCGAACTTCCAGTCTTTATCTCATCCAAAATATTTTCATCAATAACTAATGGAATTCCGACAGACGTAACTTGAGCAAATGCAGGCATTTCCGCAATTTGTGCTTGAATCGGCGGAACTTCTATAAAATTTTTCAACGCGCCTCCACATTCGTCGCAAAATTGCGAGCCGTCAAGATTTTCCGTTCCGCAAGTCTGACATTTTATCATTTTATTATTCGATTATTGCAGAAGTTCTCGCAAATCTTGAAGCAAATTCTTCAAACTTTCTGCGTGTCCGTTTCTGCAATGTTTTTATTTCGTGCGTAACAAAAGATTCTAAACCAGAATATTTTACCTTGATTTCCGATTTTCGTAAATGCTAAACACAACCTTTGCGTAACGCTTCAATAAAAAGTTATGCCTGACTGGAGCGCAAGCGTCCCCGCTTGCAAACGCCGCTGGTTTTTAGCGGTGTAACAGCGTTCGCATTAAATAAACTTGCATGGAACTCAGACGCTTTTTCGCGTTTGAAGCAAACACTCATTGCAAGCGGGGACGCTTGCGCTCCAGTCTTTCCAGTCTTTTAACTTTTTATTGAGGTATTACACCTTTGCAATCATCAAACGGTGCTTTGTAAAATTATTCACTTATCTTGTTAATCAAGAATGGTTTTTGAAACTATTTCAAGATTTTTGACGTAGTTCATTTTTCAGACGCAAGCGCATTTCGATTTTGCGTATATTTTTATTCAATCACTAAAAATTCGAGGAAAAAAAACGAATGGCTGTCAGCCGCAAAGGAAAATTCATCATTGCCGGAAGTGTTGTTGCTTTACTGGTTTTAATTACTGTCGCAAGTATTTTTATGTCGCGCACGGATACGCCCGAAGTTACGGCGGTTAAAATCGAAACGCGCAAAGAACTTCGTTCAACCGTTACGGCTTCCGGCGAAATTCGCCCGATTCAGTTTATCAATTTGACCAGCGAAGTGCAGGGACGCATCGAAGAAATTTATGTTTCCGAAGGCGACCGCGTAACGCAAGGACAACAATTAGTGCGGCTTGATCCGACGCAATTGCAATCAAATACAGACGCGCAACTTGCCGGCTATCAGGCTTCGCAAAACGATGTCCAATCGTCGCAATCGCAAGTAACGGCGGCGCAAAATCAACTTTCGCAGGCGCAACAAGGTTTATATTCGGCGCAAACGCAAGTTGATACATCGCTCCAGCAGGTTAATACGGCAAAACAACAAGTGGACACGGCAAGACAAAATGTTGTCGCCGCTCAAACCGATGTCGAATCGCGTCAAGTCGAACTAAATACGGCAAACCGTGAACTAAAACGCACCGAAGAACTTTTGGAAAGTGGCGTTATTTCACGTCAGGAATATGATACGGCGAAAGACCGCGTTACCAACGCGCAAATTTCTTTGCGAAATGCTCAATCACGTTTGAAATCAGCTCAATTAGGCGTTAATGAAGCCCAAGGCAGAGTTAAAGAAGCCGAATCGCGGGTTAAAGAAGCGCGTGTTCGCGTTAATCAACAACAAGTTACGGTCAACGATGCGCGGCGCGGCATTGACACGGCAAACATCAACACGCGCTCCAGTCAAAATCGAGCCGACCAACAGATGGCTTTATTGACGGGACAAAAAACACAGCGCGACAAAACTCTGCAACTTGCGCCGATTAACGGCGTGATTGCGGATATTCCTTCAAAAGTCGGAACATTTGCCGTCGCCGGACTTTCCACCACGCCGCTTTTGACGATTGCGGATATGTCAACAATTAACGTCGAAGTAAAAATTGACGAAACCGAAATTGATAAAGTCGCCGTCGGACAACCTGCGAAAATTAAAGTTGACGCATTCGGTGAAAAAGAAATTATCGGCGAAGTAATTCAAAAAACGCCGCTTGCCGTCGGCAAATCGCAAACCAGCGGCGGACTTTCGACAAATATCAACGTGCAGGAAGCCAAAGAATTCCGCGTCGTCATCCAAATCAAAGACGCGCCCGATGAAATCAAAGACGGCTTGCGTCCCGGAATGAGTGCGACGGCTGTAATTACAACCAAAACCGCCGAAAACTTGGTCGCCGTGCCGCTTCAAGCCGTGATTGAGAAAAAACCTGAAGCCGAACCTTCAAAGACGATTCAAGGCGATTTGCAAACTTCGACAGAAAAACCGAAATCCATCAAAGGCGTTTATATTCTTGACGGAAAGAAAGCGAAATTCATTGAAGTTACCACCGGAATAACCGGCGAATCTGACATTCAAATCACCAGCGGGCTTTCGGAAGGACAAGAAGTTATTACAGGTCCGAGCCGGATTTTAAACACTTTGAAAGAAGGAACAATCGTTAAAAAACAAACGAAAAAAGAAGGCGAAACGCCGAAGTAATTTCAGATTCCAGATTCCAAATTAGCTTCCGAAATCTGGAATCTGGAATTTGGAATCTGGAATCTAAAAATGTATAGATTTATGGACGAAGAAAATAAGCCTGCAACAAACGGCGATTCAAATATCGCATTGAACAGCGATTCGCTGATAATGATGCGAAATATTTGGAAAACCTACCAAATGGGAACGGAAACGCTGCACGCTTTGCGCGATGTTTCTTTTGATGTCAAAAAAGGTGAATATCTCGCAATCATCGGTCCTTCGGGTTCGGGAAAATCAACTTTGATGAATTTAATCGGCTGTTTGGATTCACCGACACGCGGACAATATTGGATAAATAACAATCAAGTTGCCGAAATGACCGACGATCAACTCGCGCAAATCCGCAACAAAGAAATCGGATTCGTTTTTCAAACATTTAATCTTTTGGCGCGTGCAACTGCGCTTCATAACGTCGAACTTCCGCTAATCTATGCCGGAATGGGCGCAGCCGAACGCCACGAAAAAGCCCAAGCCGCACTTGCTTCCGTCGAATTAGGAGATCGAGTTACGCACCGTCCGAACGAACTTTCCGGCGGTCAACGACAGCGCGTTGCGATTGCTCGTGCGCTTGTAAATCATCCTTCGATTCTGCTGGCAGACGAACCGACAGGCGCACTCGACAGCAAAACGAGCGTCGAAATTATGGCACTTTTCGAGCGTCTGCACGCCGAAGGAAATACAATTATCGTCGTTACACACGAACACGAAGTCGCCGAACGAGCGCACCGCGTTATCACAATCCGCGACGGCGAAATCGAAAAAGATGAGCGAATCAAGTAAAAAGTAAAAAGTAAAAAGTAAAAAGTAAAAAACAGATGAACGCTTAGAGGCGATTTTAGGGTTTTGCAGAAAATATGACAAGAATCGGCGAATTACTTGCAAAACGAAATGGTGAAGCCCGTGAAATAACGACGGCGCAGGCAATCGAAGCAATTTTGGTGCTTGCCGATATTGCCGCGCAAAAAGGTATAGAATGGGCAATCGGCGGCGGAATTGCGGTGCAAATTTACGGATTTACACGCGCTACCGAAGATGCTGATGTCATCGCTTTCGATGTTTTAGATTTTCCGAAAATCCGCGAATTGTCTTTTGGCGGTGAAGGTTATTCAGTGGAAATCTCCGGCGGTTTGAAAGTAACGGTTGATTGGATTGTCCGCGACGACGATTATCAAGATTTTTATGAAGCCGCACTTACCGATGCCGAAGAATTTCAAGCCGGATTGAAAATTATCACGCCCGAATGGTTGGTAATTCTCAAACATCTTGCCGGACGTGGCAAAGACGAATTGGACGTTCTTTGGCTTTTGCGCGAAAATGATTTGGTGAGCCGCGAATTGATTGTCGAACATTTAAAAAGGGTTCGCGGACGTTATGCACACACGATTGTCAAAGACATCGAAAATGTATTTTTATATGCCGATTTTATGAAGGCAAGAGACGAGCGCGGAAAATAAATACAAATGACCGAAAATCTACCGAGTTATGTTTCGATTGTCTTCATTTTGACTACTTTTTTAACGGTCGGTTTTCTCTTTCGCGCCATTCGAGACACGGTTTATGATACGATTGCGGCAAAAACCGTCGTATTTTTAATTTCTTTTTGGCTTTTCTTTCAAGGTATTTTCGCGCTTTACGGATTTTATAAATTAACTCCGACAAATTTACCTTTTATCGGAGTTTTTCTGGGCGTTTTGTTAATTGTTGCTCTTTTTATTTTTGCCCGAAAGAGTTTTATCGAACCGCTTCCGCTGAAAACTTTAACGCTTTTGAGTTTCATTAGAATTCCCGTCGAACTTTGTATTTTTTGGCTGTTTCAAAATAAATTGATGCCGCAAATTATGACGTTTGAAGGTTGGAATTTCGATATTTTATCTGGAATTACGGCAATTTTTATAACGTGGTTTGCCTTTCGCGGCGGCAAAATCAATCGTCCGATTTTGATTGCGTGGAACATTTTCGGGCTTTTACTTCTTACAAATATCGTTACGATTGCCGTGCTTTCTCTGCCTTTACCGATTCAAAAATTAGCTTTTGAACAACCGAATATTGCCGTCCTTTACTTCCCTTTCGTCTGGCTTCCAACGATTATCGTCCCGATTGTTTTATTTTCACATCTGGCGAGTTTGTGGATTCTCTGTCAGAACAGGGAGCGGTAGCGACTTGACTAACTTTGAGATTAGCAGGTCGCTACCGCTTGCTGTTCTGACAAAACCTTCAGTTCAGTTTCAACGTATAATCAAGTAAGATTTTTTAAGATGAATTTTTCGGAAACATTAAAACTCGCATTTTCCTCGATTTGGGCGCACAAACTTCGTTCTTTTCTAACGCTTTTAGGAATGATTATCGGCGTTACGGCGTTTATGGTCGTTCTTTCGTTATTGCAAGGATTCAATGTTTACGTTGACGAAAAAATCGCCGGTATCGGTTCAAATGCTTTCACAATTCGCCGATTCGGATTTGATGATTTTAAGGACACCGATACGATTGCCGCCGCGCAAAGACGCAATAAAGAACTGACTTTTGAAGAACTCGAATTTATCAAAGAACGGTCGCAAATCATTGACAAAATCGGTGCCAAAGCTCTGCCGAATCAACGCGAAGTCAAACGCGGCACGGAAACCATTAACAGCGTTCAAATCAGCGGTGCCGAACCCGTTATCGGCGATATTGAAAAAGTTGATATTGCCGAAGGACGTTATTTTTCAGAATCTGAAAACAACGGCTCAATGCGTGTCTGCTTTGTCGGCGTTGACGTGGCAACCAAACTTTTTCCGCAAGGCGGCGCACTCGGCAGTGAAATTTCAATTTCCGGCATTCCATATCGAATTATCGGCATCCAAACCGCCAAAGGCACGGTTTTCGGACAACCGCAGGACAATTTTATTTTATTTCCGATTAAAACTTACAGCTCAAATTTCGGCGGACTTCGCGGCAGTCGCGGCATTTATTTTGTTGCTACGGCAAAATCCGACAAACTTTTTAATGATGCCGTCGAAGAAACGCGCCAACTGATGCGAATCAAACGCAAACTTCCCTTCGGCGAAAAAGATAATTTTTCGATTCTTACGCCTGACGCGATTTCCGGTTTGAAAGATCGTCTTTTCGGGACGATTTCGATAGTTATTCTTTTCGTTCCGGGCATTGCTCTGGTCATCGGCGCAATCGTGATTATGAATATTATGCTCGTCGCCGTTACCGAACGCACCAAAGAAATCGGCATCCGAAAATCGCTCGGCGCACGGCAAGCAGACATTTTAAGACAATTTCTTTTTGAAGCCGCAACGCTTTCGGCAATCGGTGGAACTATCGGTTTGATTGTCGCAAAAATTTTGGCGATGTTAATTTCAACCCTTGTTTTTCAAGCGATTATTCCTATTTGGGCGGCTGTTGTGGCAATTGGCGGCTGCGCTCTTGTCGGCATTTTAGCCGGACTCTTCCCCGCGTGGAAAGCCGCCAGATTAGACCCGATTGAGGCTTTGCGAGCAGATTAAATTTTATGGGATTCATCAGCACGAGTTTTTACGAAAATTTGAAAATGGCGATTGATACGCTGCGGAGCAATAAACTCCGTTCGTTTTTGACGATTTTCGGCGTTCTCGTCGGCGTGATAACCGTAATGTTGATTTCATCAATCATCAGCGGCATCACGGTTTCGGTTGAAAAAGAAGTCGAATCTTTCGGCACGCGCTCGATTTTTCTTTACAAAATGGACATCGGCATCACAGGTCCGCCAAACCGTGAACAACGGATGCGAAAACCGCTGACGCTCGATGATGCCGAAGCGATTGCGAAACTTCCTTCGGTCGAACTTGCTGTTCCCTTGCTCGACATTTCCAACAATTTTTTCGGCTCAAAAATTCTCGTTACGGGAAAAAACGGCAAAACATCTTCCGCCGTAAATCTTACCGGAACTTATCCCGACATCGAAAAATCTTCGACCGAAATTTTAGTTGACGGACGTTGGTTCACCCAAAGCGAAAGCGACAGCAAAACCGATGTTTGCTTAATCGGCGATTCGGTCAAGGAAAGCTATTTTCCGTATGAAAATCCGCTTGGCAAAACGCTCGAAATCAGCGGGCGCGAGTTTCGCATTATCGGACTTTTGCAAAAACGCGAACAGCTTTTTGGCGGCGGCGGCGGCAATAACGACCAATCAAACATAGTTTATATGCCCATGGGCGCGGCTTTGCGTCTGAAACCTTTTGCCGACGACTTGTTTATTTTGGCAGTTGCCAAAGAAAATCAATTAACGCAAGGCAAAGACGCGGTGCAAGACCTTCTGCGTGTTCGTCGCAACGTCAAATACGGCGAAAAAAATAATTTTGCGATGGAAACCGCCGACAGTTTAATTGAACAATTTCAATCAATTACGCTGTATGCGCGGTTGGCGATGATTGTTATTTCGTCAGTCGGTTTGATGATTGGCGGCATCGGCGTAATGAACATTATGCTCGTTTCGGTAACGGAACGAACGCGCGAAATCGGAATCCGCAAAGCCATCGGCGCAAAACAGAGCGATATTCTTTTGCAATTTTTGATTGAAGCCGCGACGCTGACAGGTTTCGGCGGTTTAATGGGTTTGCTTATCGGTTGGGTTTTGACGATGCTGATTGCGCTCGTTTTTCCGTCCTACGTTCCTTGGTGGGCGCCGGTCGCCGGATTTTTCGCCAGCGTCGGAATCGGTTTGGTTTTCGGACTTTTCCCCGCGTGGAAAGCCGCCAGATTAGACCCGATTGAGTCGCTAAGATATGAATAAATTGAGAAACACGCATAAGTAAGGGCGAACATAGCACACCTGCTTTATGCGTGTTTCTGTAAAATAATTTAACTGATAAAACTTGGGAAAAACAACGCCATTGTCAGTCCGAGTAGAACTATTATGAAGAAAAGCGTCAAACTCGCTGACCAAGCAATGGTTGGCGTAACTTTTTCGCCCGTATTTTTTAAGCCCGTCGCATTCATCCAAAGCCAATAAAAAAACAATAAACTAAACGAACTTAAAAGCGTGTAAAGCACGGGCGACTCGCCGGCTTTTACGAGAAAACTCAAATTATCCTGAACAAGCGAACTTTGTCCTAAAATCGGATGAATATCGGTCGGGTCTTTCACAAATAGAATTATCGAATTCAGCACAAATTTGATTATCGCCACCGGAAAAGAAGCATAAACAGATGCCGCAAATGCTTGCCAATAATTCATTGTCCCGCCCATCGCCAACGCAAAAACGAAAAACATCAAGGCAAGAAAAGCGTGTAAAAAAACTTGCCCGACAAAGCTGTTCACCGATTGTCCCGCACGCAAAATCGGATTTTTATTTTGTTCGAGAGCTTGCGGACGACCGGCTTCAACACCTTTGCGAGCATCTTCATTGTTGGCAATAAAAGACATTTCCAGAGTTTTATCAATTGCGTGATTCGTAACTCTTTCAGGTGTCAAACGATACAAAAACAAATTAAAAAATACTGCCGACAAAACCGACATAATCAAAAGTGCGGCAAGAAAGCGCGGATGCCGCCGCAAATTTTGAAAAACTTCGCCCGGGCTGATAAAGATATTTATCAAACTCGAAGCGGTTGGCATTCGCGGCGTGTCGCCTGTGTCGGGCTTCGGCACAAAACTCAAACCGATAATCAACCCGCCCAATAAAATTAACGCAATACCCGTTGTAGTCAAACTCGGAATGACTTTAAAAATACTCAGAACAATAATCAAAACGCCGACAACCGCCGCGATTATTCCAGCTATACGATTCATAATTTCCTCTTGTTTTTTGAAATAAATAGATCGAAATGACTTACGATTTCAAAAAAATATTTGTTTCAAATAAAAGTCCAACAC
>JANNYB010000104.1:0-5295 GCA_031409875.1 Acidobacteriota bacterium
AAACGCGACCGCCGGATATTATTCCGTCAAATTAGACAACGGAATTTCGGCTGAATTAACCGCAACAAAGCGCGTCGGATTTCATCGCTACACATTCCCGCAATCGGTTAAGGCAAACATTGTTTTAGATTTAAAGTGGCGCGATAGGGTTTTAGATTCCGAACTAAAAATCGTCGGTAAAACCAGAATCGAAGGTTATCGCCGTTCGGAAAGTTGGGCGAAAGATCAAATTGTCTATTTTGTCGCCGAATTTTCCAAACCGTTTGCGAATGCGAAAGAATTGATCGAAAGCATCAGCGGCCCGAAAGGAACGGAAACAAGGAAAGCCGTTTTTCGTTTCAAAACCAAGACCGGTGAGCAGATTCTAGAAAAAGTCGGAATCTCGCCTGTCAGTATTGAAGGTGCGCGAAAGAATTTGCAGGCGGAAATTCCCGGTTGGAATTTCGATAAAGTTCGACAAGACGCAAAATCGGCGTGGAATAAAGAATTAGTCCAAATCGAAGTTTCGGGCGGCAGCGATGCGCAACTGACGACCTTTTACACCGCGCTTTATCACACAAAGATTCAACCGAATATCTTTCAGGACATTGACGGAAATTATCGCGGCCTCGACAAAAAAATTCACAACATCGCGGATGGAATAAATCCAAAATCCAACAATTACACCGTTTTCTCGCTCTGGGACACATTCCGCGCCGCGCATCCGCTTTACACGATTACCGACCAAAAGCGCACTGCCGATTTTATCAACACATTTATCAAACAATACGAACAAGGCGGACGGCTTCCCGTCTGGGAACTCGCAGGCAATGAAACCGATACGATGATCGGCTATCACGCCGTTTCGGTCATCGCCGACGCAATGGAAAAAGGCATCAAAGGTTTCGATTACGAAAAGGCTTATGAAGCAAGCAAACATTCGGCGGAACTCGACCATTTCGGGCTATCGGCTTACAAACGGCGCGGTTATATTTCGATGGAAGACGAGCAGGAATCGGTTTCCAAAACGCTCGAATATTCTTACAACGATTACTGCATTTCGGTAATGGCAAGCATTCTATACACTCAACGTGCTGAGAAATATAATTACTCCGCTGAAGAAGCAAATAAAGACCCGATTTTGCAACGGTATGAAAAAGAGGGAGATATTTATTCCGCCAGAGCCGGCTATTATGAAAACCTTTTCGATACTGAAACTGGTTTCATACGCCCAAAGAAAAACGGAGGTTTTGTGACACCCTTTGCTCCTAATGAAGTCACATTTAATTATACAGAAGGAAATGCTTGGGTCTATTCGTTCTTTGTGCCGCATGATCTGTTAAACCTAATTAAGTTAAATGGAGGCAAGGAAAAATTTGCAGCAAAGCTTGATGAATTATTTACGACGACCGACAAACTTACAGGCAGAGAACAGCCTGACATTACAGGTTTAATTGGACAATATGCTCACGGCAACGAGCCTTCTCATCATATAGCTTATTTATATAACTACGTTGGACAGCCATGGAAGACTCAGAAATATGTCAGACAGATTCTTGATGAATTTTATAAACCAACGCCCGACGGATTAATCGGCAATGAAGATTGTGGTCAGATGTCTGCTTGGTACATTTTGAGTGCCAGCGGATTCTACCCTGTTACGCCCGGTCAAGGTATCTATGTTTTTGGTTCTCCGCTTTTTCCCGAAGTTAAATATCATCTTGAAAACGGAAAAACATTCATCATCCGGGCAAACAACGTTTCGTCAACAAACAAATATATACGTTCTGCCAAACTCAATAAAAGAATATTAGATGCCCCGATTCTTTCGCATGAAGACGTTATGAAAGGCGGAACGCTTGAATTCGAAATGACCGATCAACCAGAAATTAAAGCGTTTCCCAGCACGAGCGGTCCCGTCTCGGCATTGTCGGGAAACGCTGCCGTCGTTCCTTTAATAAGCGCAGCCGGACGAGTGTTTCAGGAAGAAACGAAAGTTCAACTTTCGACAACGAGACGAAATTCAAAAATTTATTTTACTATTGATGGTTCAATACCGACGATCAAATCTTCAGTTTACTTTAAACCGATTACTATTAACGAAACAACAGTCGTTCGAGCCATTAGCGAAGATTTTTTGGGAAGAATAAGTCACGTTGCTGAAGCAAAATTCAACAAAAAACCAAACGATTGGACGGTAAAATTATTTTCAAAATACAACCGCCAATACACTGGCGGCGGCGATGAAGGTTTGATTGACGGCATTCGCGGCATGACAAATTTTGCTTCCGGCGAATGGCAAGGTTATCAAGCGCAAGATTTTATCGCCGTTATTGATTTGCAACGCGAAACTGAGATTAAAAAACTCGGCGGCGGATTTCTGCAAGTCGCCAAAAGTTGGATTTGGATGCCGACGCGCATCGAATTTGAAGTTTCAAACGACAACGTGAATTTTACAAAAGTCGCTGAAATCAAAACCGACGTTTTGCCCGAAGATATGGAATACAAAATCCGCGATTATTTGCAGGAAATTACGCCGACAAAAGTGCGTTACGTTCGCGTGAAAGCTGCAAATTTAGGCAAAATTCCCGCGTGGCATCCGGGCGCGGGATTTGATGCTTTTATTTTTGTGGACGAGATTTTTATTGAGTAATGCGTGTGGTATAATTTTTCCGACACAGCAAGGAGATTTTGTGATGGACAAGACAAAAAACAATAATCAAAACGGCTCGAATCTGCCGCACGCCAAAGATTTTAAGATGCCGAAACGATTGACAAAAGAGCAAAAAGAATCTTTGGAAGCGTTTCGGGAAGCGATGAAAGCCTTAAAAGACGAAGAGGCAAAATATGGCAAAAAAACCTATCTTTGACACTTCCGTTTATCCCGATTACGCGGCGGAAATTGAAAGGATTTATATTTCTGCGCTTTTTCCGACAGTTATTTTATACGAACTGACGGCGACTTCGATTGACGATTCGACCTTGCAAAAATATGAGCGTTGGCGCGTTTCGCTCAACAAAATCAATTCAATCATCAACCCGACCAAAACCGATTGGTGGGAAACCGCCAAAGCGATTCGCCGACTCTATTTGATGAAAGCCGCACCACAGACAAAACTTAAAACTTTGCGAAACGATGCTTTGATTGCGCGGCTTGCCATAATGCACGATGGTTTTGTAGTAACATACGACATTGACGATTTTCAAATTATCCAAAAAGCGATGCCGAAACTCGAAATAATCTCGGCAAGCGAATTTTTCAGCTAAATCAATTATGAAACGCAAAATTTATTCGATTCTTTTTATTCTTTTTGTTCTTCCGGCTTTTGTATTCGCGCAAGATTACACCGAAAAGCTCAAGGAAATTGACGCTTACGCGCAGAAAGTTCAGGCGGATTGGAACATTCCGGGTTTGGCGATTGCGATTGTCAAAGACGATAAAGTTATTTTCCAAAAAGGCTACGGCGTTAAAAAATTAGAATCTTCGCCATCGGCAACTTACGCACGGCTTTTTGCCGCCGTTAAAGCTAAAAATTCCGAAGCAATCAAACGTGAAATGTCTGCGGAAACCCATAAATTTGCGGAGTTTGTTGCAGGTCAGCAAAAAAAAACGATTGAAGAAGTTATTTCCAACGGCTTCACGGCAACAACTTTTTCAGCAACTTTGCCGCAAATGCGTGATGAGAGAACAAAGGACAATTTTGGTGCGCTTGAAGTCTACAGCGAAGATAAAGGTAAAAACGGACAACCTGTATGGGAAGATTTGCCGTTTGTTTTTGAGAACGGGGATTGGAAACTTGCTGTCGGCGAAATGTTCAAAGGAACTTATGAAAAACCGGGAGTCGGGCAATCAATCAGAGAAGAACAAAGTAAAACTATCAGCAATAAAACCGATACAAATAATCAATCAAAAGAATCAAATCGCGTTGATGAAAACACGCTTTTTGCAATTGCGTCTAATTCAAAGGCTTTTACGACCGCGAGTTTGGCGATTTTAATTGACGAAGGAAAAATCGGCGGTTGGGACGATAAAGTTTCAAAATATCTGCCCGAATTTCAGATGTATAATCCGTATGTTACAAGCGAGATGACGATTCGGGATTTGGTTTCGCATCGGAGCGGGCTTGATACTTTCAGCGGCGATTTGCTTTGGTATGACACGACTTATTCGGCTGATGAAATTTTGCGGCGCGTTCGATATTTGAAACCTGTTCGCGGTTTTCGCGCCGGTTACGGTTATCAAAATCTGATGTTTCTGGCGGCAGGGCGAATTGTCGAAAAAGTTTCGGGAAAATCTTGGAGCGCGTTTGTTAAAGAACAAATTTTAACGCCGCTCGGAATGAATCGCACAACGACGAGCGTTAAAGATTTGAAGGATAATTTTGCAATGCCGCACAACGAATCCGGCGGAAAACTTCGCGCTTTGCCGCTTGGAAATATTGATAATTCGATTGGTTTGGCTGGGCTTAATTCTTCCGTTGCAGATGTTGCAAAATGGCTTCGACTGCAACTTGGGCGCGGAACTTTTGAAGGTAAACAGATTTTTTCAAAAGAGCGTTCGGGCGAAATGTGGCAGCAGAATATTTTTATTCCCGTTAATCCGAATCCCGCAAAAGAAGCTCCGACACAAATGTTTAACGGCTACGGTCTCGGCTGGTTTTTGAACGATTTTCGCGGCAAAAAAGTCGTTTCGCACACCGGCGGACTCGACGGAATGATTACGCAAACGGCGATGATGCCGCAGGAAAATCTCGGACTTGTTGTGCTGACGAACAGCGAAACCGGCGCAATCGGTATTTTGCGAAACAAAATTTTCGACGTTTTCACCGATTCGCCAAAACGCGATTGGAACGCCGAAGCATTGGAACGCGCCAAACAAGGCAAGATGCGTGAAGAAGAAGAAAATAAAAAAGTTGATGCTTCGCGTGTGCAAAATACGAAGCCGAGTTTGATGTCGAAAGATTATGCCGGAACATACTCAAGCCAAATGTATGGCGACGTTACGATTAAGGAAGAAAATGGCAAGTTGGTTTTGCGAATGATTCCCTCACCGAACTTTGTCGCCGACCTCGAACATTGGCATTACGACACTTTTCAAATTAAATGGCGAAGTTCGGTAAATTACAATTTCCCGCGCGGTTGGGTAACTTTTACGATTGACGGCGCGGGCAAAACCGATCAACTGAAAATCAATCAGCCGAATAATGATTTTTGGTTTTATGAATTGGACTTGAAACGCTCAAAGTAGGATTTTTTAACGCAGAGAGCGCAGGGAACGCAGAGATTTTTGTAATAATTTTCTCTGCGTTCCCTGCG
>JANNYB010000105.1:0-41410 GCA_031409875.1 Acidobacteriota bacterium
AATCGTAATCCCGCGAGCTTTTTCTTCCGGCGCATTGTCAATCGAAGCAAAATCACGAAATACCATCTTCGCATTATGCTTACTCATCACCTTCGTAATCGCCGCCGTCAACGTCGTTTTCCCGTGATCAACGTGTCCAATTGTCCCGATATTAACGTGCGGTTTGCTTCTGTCAAATTTCTCTTTGCTCATTGTTTTTATCCTTTAATAAAAATTTATTTAATTACCTGCGCCTTTAACTTTGGCGATAATTTCTTCCGCAACATTGCGCGGAGCTTCAGCATAACGCTCAAAGTGCATACTCGAAGTTGCACGTCCTTGCGTTGAACTTCTCAAATCGGTCGTGTAACCGAACATTTCCGACAGCGGCACAAATGCCGTAACAACCTGAACATTGCCTGGACGCGGCTCCATTTTATCAATCTGTCCGCGACGACGATTCAGATCGCCGTTGACTGCGCCCATATATTCTTCAGGCGTAACGACTTCGATTCGCATAATCGGTTCTAAAATCACGGGTTTCGCTTTTTTCACCGCGTCTTGAAACGCAAATGAACCGGCGAGATGAAACGAAATTTCGTCCGAGTCAACTTCGTGATATGAACCGAACAACAATCGGACTTTAACATCAACAATTTCGTAACCTGCCAGATAACCGCGTTTCATTGCGTCGCGGACACCTTCCATTGTCGGTTTGATAAATTGGCGCGGAATCGAGCCACCGCTGATTTTATCTTCAAAGACAAAACCTTCGCCCGGTGCCGGTTCGATTTCGAGTTCGACGTGACCGAATTTACCACGACCGCCCGATTGTTTTTTGTAGATTTCTTTGCCCGGTGCCATTGCCGTAATCGTTTCACGATACGCAACTTGCGGCTTGCCGACGTTGGCTTCAACGCCGAATTCGCGCTTCATCCGGTCAACGATAATTTCGAGGTGCAGTTCACCCATTCCGGCAATGATCGTTTGTCCGGTTTCGTGATCGCTCGAAACTCTAAACGACGGATCTTCCGATGCCAGACGATTGAGCGCAATGCCCATTTTGTCTTGGTCTTGACGAGTTTTCGGTTCAACCGCAACACGCACGACCGGATCGGGAAATTCCATTGATTCGAGAATAATATGTTTATTTTCGTCTGAAACCGTGTCGCCCGTTGTGACGTTTTTCATTCCGCCGATAGCCACGATTTCGCCCGCCGATGCCACTTCAACATCTTCACGTTTGTTAGCGTGCATCAACATCAAACGCCCGACGCGCTCTTTTTGATTTTTAATCGTATTATAAACGTAAGAACCGGCTTTGACCGTGCCGGAATAAATGCGAACGAACGAAAGTTGTCCGAGATGTTTGTCCGCCATCAATTTGAAAACCAAGCCCGAAAACGGCGCGGTCGCATTTGCTTCGCGGGTTTCGGTTTCGCCGGTTTTCGGATTAATACCTTCAATTGCGGGAACATCCAAAGGACTCGGCAGAAAATCAACTACTGCATCGAGCAATGTTTGAACGCCTTTATTTTTGAACGCTGAGCCTGTAACAACCGGAACGATTTTCAAATCAATTGTTCCCTGTCGCAAGGCTTTGCGGATTTCGTCTTCTGAAATTTCCTCACCTTCGAGGTATTTCATCATCAAATCGTCGTCAATCGCTGAAACTGCTTCGACTAATTTTTCACGCGCTTCTTTTGCCGCGTCAACCAAATCAGCCGGAATATCAGTTGTTTCGTATTCCGCGCCTTTGGTTTCATCGTTCCAGATCAGACCTTTCATCGTGATCAAGTCAATGACACCTTTTAATTGATCTTCAAGACCAATCGGAATCTGCAAAGCGACTGCGTTTGCGCCCAGACGTTTTATAATCGAATCGAAACTTCTTTCAAAGGAAGCTCCGGCGCGATCTAATTTATTGATAAAACAAATACGCGGAACGCCGTATTTATCGGCTTGCCGCCAAACTGTTTCGGATTGTGGCTCAACACCTGCAACGCCGTCGAAAACGCAAACCGCGCCATCGAGAACGCGCAAACTACGTTCGACTTCCATCGTGAAATCAACGTGTCCCGGCGTATCAATAATGTTAATTCTGTGTTCGACGTTATTGCGTTTCCAGAAACAGGTCGTCGCCGCGCTGGTAATCGTAATTCCGCGCTCTTGCTCCTGTTCCATCCAGTCCATCGTCGCCGTTCCTTCGTGAACTTCGCCGATTTTGTGGGAAACACCTGTGTAAAAAAGCACGCGCTCAGTCGTCGTGGTTTTACCCGCGTCAATGTGCGCCATAATGCCGATGTTTCTAAATTTGTCTAAACTAATGTTTGCCATTACTTTGTTAGTGGTAAGTGCTAAACGGTAAGTGGTAAGTTTTTTTTCTTTCACTTACCGTTTAGCACTTACCACTTACCACTAATTAAAATCTATAATGTGCGAACGCCTTATTTGCTTCCGCCATACGGTGAACTTCGTCTTTTTTCTTGACCGCGTTGCCACGATTGCTGGTCGCGTCTAAAAGTTCGCCAACCAATCTGTCTTCCATTGTTTTTTCGCCGCGTTTCCGCGCATTGCCGACAATCCAACGAATTGCCAACGTGCTGCGACGGTCTTTGGTAACTTCGAGCGGCACTTGATAAGTCGCCCCGCCGATGCGTCGTGATTTGACTTCCAAAGTCGGCGCAACCGAATCCAACGCTTTCTTAAAAATCTTCAACGGTTCTTCGCCCGTTTTGGCAACGACTTTTTCCATCGCGCCGTAAAAAATTTGTTCGGCAACCGATTTTTTGCCCGCCCACATTAAACCGTTGATGAATTTCGTAACCATCACACTGTTATAAATCGGATCCGGCAAAACTTCTCTTTTTCCTGCAACTCTTCTTCTTGGCATAGTGTTTTGAGGGATGAGGGATGAAGGGTTAAGGAATGAATAAATCATCGCTCGTCCATCGTCCGCCGTCCCTTAATTTTCAAATTGAGGTTAGAGTTTCGGGCTTTCTTATTCATCCCTCATCCCTCATCCCTCATCCCTTACTTTGCTCCTTTCGGGCGTTTCGCGCCGTATTTTGAGCGCGACTGGTTTCTGTTCGCCACGCCCGAAGCATCGAGCGTGCCGCGAATGACGTGATAACGCACGCCCGGCAAATCTTTGACACGACCGCCGCGAATCAAAACAATCGAGTGTTCCTGCAAATTATGTCCGATACCCGGAATATAAGTCGTAACTTCGATTTGATTCGTCAAACGAACACGCGCCACTTTTCTCAAAGCCGAGTTCGGTTTTTTCGGCGTTTGCGTATAAACGCGAGTGCAAACTCCGCGCTTCTGCGGACTTGCCTGCAACGCCGGACTTGCGGTTTTATATTTAATTCTCTGGCGACCTTTGCGAACTAATTGGTTAATCGTCGGCATCTTTTAATTTCCTTAACTAAAAACGAAAGTAACTCCAAACCTGCGTCTTACCGAATTAAATCCGGCAGTCAGCGCAAGCGGTTACTTGCAAACAAAAAATAATTAAATTTACTTTTGGGATGTCTTTATTAATACAAGCGCAATTTTATGACTTCCCTTTTTCTAACTTTTCTGTGGCGTGGCTTTTATAATTTAGGTTAGCAAAACAACTTCTTAAAGATTGATTTGTCCTAAACGCTGGAGCGTTTTTCTTTTCAAAAACCCGCGACGTTTAGTTTTACGCCACAATAATTGTTATCAACACTTGAATTTTCAAATGCTCTGCGCTTCTTTAGCAACTCACTTACAGTTGCTTCAGACAGTAAAGTCCGAAACTCCAAACTATATCGAATCCGCCCGCGCCTTGTCAAGCGCAGGTGAAAATTAAACAAAACTTTAAAGTTTCGACGGAGTTTTATGAGAGTTTAGTATTTTGCCGAATACGCAATCAAATTCATTAATGAGCGGCTAGGACAAATCAATGACCGCCACGTTTCCGTTTTCTTCCGTGTTTTCTGTGTCTTCAGTGGATAGATTTATTTTTCTATCCACTGAAGACACAGAAAACACAGAAAACACTTGATTAAGTTGCTCATAATAAGCGATTTTTCAACTATGCAATTTTCAGACCGCTCAGTAATGAATCAAATTAGATATTATTTAACGATTATTCGGTCATCTTACTAATTTTCCTTCATCATTTTTTTCCGGCGGCACACAGATATTTTCGGGCGGATGATTTATATTTTATGAAAGGTATCATATCTTTCAGATGGCTGGACATATATGTCTGATGGCTAGACATATATGTCTGATGGCTAGACATATATGTCTGATGGAGTGATATATCTTTTTAATGGTATATCAATTATGTTTGATGGCTTGGTATATCTTTTCGATGGTTGAGGATGTTTTTCTATCGGCACACGAACTTTTTTGTCCGGCGTTAGAAATCTTTCCGATGGTTGAATAATTTAGCGCAAAGAGCGCGGGCGCGGGAATTTCAGACTTTTGAGTTGTCCGTAGAGCGTCGAATTTTTGCCGAAAGCGGCAGAAACGTAGGCTTTGACGAGCAGAGCAACGTCCACCACCGAATCCGAATTGGTGTAAAGAAGCGTGTCGCGTCCGGCGCGGGAATTTGAAAGCGGCACAAATTTATTGGCGACATTCGTGTTTTTCGTTTCGAGATTAACAATGTAATCATCGAGCGAATTGGTTCTCAAATCGGTTTCGTTCGATTGATAAAGCGGTTCGTTTTTGGCTAAATTCGTCAGATTGCGAAAATGTTCGACCAACGCGGCATAACTCGTCTGCGAAACGGAATGCGTGTTGAGAGCTTCATTTTCGGGCGTGTCGGGATTATCAATCGGCGCAACACCTGCACGCGAACCGCGAAGTTTGCGCGTATAAGTCAGCATATCGGCAAGCATTTCCGCACTCGCGCCCGAAGCCTTCGTCATATTCCGAACCCGCACGCCATAACCGCCAATGCCGTCAAACGCCTGTTGCCGCTCATTAACCGCGACTTTAAACGGCGCAATCTGCGCCGAAACATCAGAAACCACCGCCAAACCCGCCGCATATTTCGCTTCGAGTTGAGCAATCTGCAAAATCACATTCGGCGGATTAAAATTCGCATCCGCCATACAAAAATCAATCATCTTCCGAAACTCACTCAATAATTGTCCATCCACCGATTCTGCCATATCTATAAAATCTCCTTATATTTTATTTTCTCAACGAGTTCAGCCTTTCGATGCCCAAATCGAACAAATCAGATGCCTCAGCGCGAAAATATTTGTTAATTTTCAAACTTTTTCAGCAATAATTTGAGTAGTCGGCTTTGTTCTTCCAAAAGAATTTGTTGAGCGCGAATGATTTCGCGTTGTTTTTCGCCCAAACGATAGAGGACTTCGACCGTGCTTTCGTTTTCTTCCATCAGAAGGCGTTCTTCCGTCAACGATATTTGACGGCGGCGATAGGCGATAAGTTGCGGGCGATTGAGGTTTAGAATCCTAATCGAGTGTCTGCCTGTTTCTGTCAGCGCGTATAAATAACCTTCGTTTGATTGCCAAAAATGTGCTTCCGCCGATTCAAGACGCGGATTCCACAAAGCCATCTGATTCGCGGCTTCAACCCAAAAATCGCTTTTGTATAAATTGCAGCGCACACAGCAATAAACCAAATTTTCGGGTTCATCACTGCCGTCTTTTGATTGCGGTTGGAAATGGTCAATGGTCAATTCGCCGCCTGCATCTTGCTCGGAAATGCCGCAATATTCACAGGTAAAACGAGCGCGTTCGCGGACAAATTGTTTGGTTTTCGGGCTGATGCTCACACGGCTTGCTCCGCCAAACGTGATTCGAGGCTTTGGCGTAACTGTTGATTTTCAAGACGGATTTGTTCGTTTTGCCGGAGCAAATCGGCGACTTCGCGGCTTACCACAACGATTTTTTTCGAGGTCGTTTCAATTTTCTTCTTAAGCGCAGAAGTTTTAACCTCACGCTCATCGCGGTTAATAAACGCTTCTTCGCAGTCAAGCGTTTCATACCAACTCTGCAATTTTGCCCTATCTTCAGGAGAAATCCCGCCGCCCTGCGCCGCCAGAAGATGTAACCTCTGCATTTTTTCGGTCTCAGTCATTTTTTACACCGAAACAATTCTAACACCAGCCTCGCCAAAATAAAACCCTGCGGAAATATCCGAAACTGCCGCAATTTAAGACTTCATCGCGGTAAGTTCCAAAACTACATTCGACGGATTATAACCCGCATCCGCCATACAAAAATCAATCATCTTCCGAAACTCACTCAACAATTGTCCATCCACCGATTCTGCCATATCTATAAAATCTCCTAATTTTGTTAAATTAAAATTCGGGTTGCTTATTACTTGCTTCTTTTTTTTCAAACAAAGAAAAAAAAGCAAGACCTCAAAAAGGCAAAAACTTTCACGATCTTCCAAATTACGCCTAAAGGGAAATATTTGAACATCCCTTAAAACTTGGCATTACAGTAACTTCCAGTTCTTCATTTTTATTTAACTTGAGTTCAATCCAAGGAAAATTAAATCGCTCTTGGCTGGTTTCGTCTATAACACTTTTCTTAACAAGTTCAAATATTTTATCTTCAAAGTCTGAATAATCCTTTCTCAAAGAAATTGATTTTCCGATTAAATTCTCTGAAGCTAAAATCTCCTTGAATTTATTTTCATCAACTTCATCGAATCCGCTAAGTTTTATTTGACCCAATCTATAAACAGGTTTGGGAGATTTATACTTTACAGTCAAAACTAATTCGTAATTATCAGATTCTTTTAACTTGTAAAGCCGCGATTCTATTTTACTAAAAAGTCCTGTTTTCACAAGTTCTTTTTCCAAACAAGAAATTTCATTACGATTACTTTCTTTGTCCTGTGAAATTACCATATTGGCGATTGCCCATACAAAGCGCGGATTCGGGTCAGTTTCCAAAGTAATATATTTAACAAAAAAACTTTCAGGGTTTGTCTGTCCCAAAACAGTCATTATTTGTCCGAAAAGCATTAGGTAAATTATTATTGATAACTTTAGTTTCATAAACACTCCTTAAATCTTACTCTGTAAGATTTATAATTTATTCATCATCATCATCTGCTCTGCGCCTATTTCGATACGAAATAGCTAAATCTCGTCTTGTTGTAATCTCGTTTCTAGTGTCGTATGGACGGGTTGTAACTATTGCCGGGTTAGCTGGAGTTGAACCTTGCTTTTGCTGTGAATTATCTCGGTTTGCCGTTAAAGGAGCTCTCGGATCTACAACAACTATTTGGAAATTAATTTGATTAGAACCTCCTCTGGTATTTGCATCTTGTCTGCCTGTAATTTCAAATGTTTGTGATACGGTAACTTCAACTTCATCTTTCTTGTCTCCGACCTTATCAACCACTTGCTCACCTACTTTCTTCGCCCCTTCAACATCTCCAAATGAATTTCTCCCTTCTGTATTTACTTCTTCGGAACTCGTAGTTTTTCCATCTTTTATCGTCGTCTGAGTTCCAGTTGTTCCTTGTATGCTACTAACCTTTGTTGGATCCGTGCCGTCGTCAGGTTTATTAATTCTATAAGTATATGTAACGGTGAATTTATCTCCAACATACAAATCATCTTTTATTGGCTTGCCATTTGAAGTTACTTTAATATTACTTATACTTGGTGCGTTTTTGCTTAATTGAGTGGTAACTTGTATCGTTTCATTCTTTTCTCCAGCTTGTAAACCCGTTGAATCCGTCAAAATCAACGGACGGTTCATCACATAAACATACCGATTAAACGTCTGTGGATTTGCTGACTTTCCACTTGCCAGAAGCGGGTCAACCGCTGTGAATCTACCGTGTTTGTTGTTGTAATATCTCGCTTCGGCAAAATCTAGTTGTGTTTCTTCATCGCGCTGATAACCTGTGAATTTTTGACGAATTTTATCGTCCTCATTATATTTCAAGGCGGCTGTTCGATAGGTTGCATCCGTCGGAACTTGCTCCCCGAACGGCAGAAAATCTCGGCGTGAAAATACCTACTCTTTCCTGAGGTATTTTCACTCTGTATTCTTAAATTTCCAGCCGAATAACATCGTGGCGACTATTTTGCGAATAGTCCGTTAATTTCAATCTCCAACCACCTCTATTATGTTTTGTAATTTTATTTAACAGATCTTTTAAGGTTAAATTTGAAAAGTTTAAATCACCCTCAATCGGCTTTTCTGCCATAATGTTTGGGCGTGAGATGTTAAAAACTAAATTATTATTTTCACAAAATTCCACGATTTCAAAGGTTGTAGTAATACTTGGCAAAATATCGATTATCTTTTTAACTTTTTTGGGAACAGCAAAAGTGCGAAGCGTGAAATTCTTAATTTTGACATTTAGAAGGTTCTCCAATCTTTTTTCTCTTCCTTCAATCGGAAAAATATTTACTACCTCGTCATTAATTTCCCATTTATAATGTTTCATTTTAGAAATTATTTGATTAAGCACATTTTCTAATGGTTCGTTCTCGACACTAATTGTAAATTTATGATCTTTTGCCTCATCAAATTCCGGTTTACATTTGGTTTTAGTATTATTAATTACGAGAAAACAGTTTTCGTTCGGCAAATTTACATCAAATTCATAATCGGAGTGATTTGCATCTAAAGACGATTCCTCAAAACCAATGGCAATATCGTAACGCTCAATTAAATCTCTAAAAATATTTACTAAAGATTGATTTTCTCGATGGATAGTAATTCTCTTTTCTTTTAAAGAAACTTTCTCTTGTGCAAAAATTTGAATTTCGCATAAGCCAACAATAATGAAAACTCCTACTAATAACCAAATGTAATTCTTCATTTTTTTTCTCCGAAAACTAAATTCTAATTCAAGTGTCTAATTCTTGATTCCTGACAATTAATGCTGTAAACATTTATCTATCATAATTTTAGGCTAAGGTTTTTTTATTTCCGGCACATATTCTTTAATTACCGGCTCTTGAGTTACAACTACGCTTGGTGGTTGGTTTTCCCCATTTCTAATCGTTTCCACCCTAAATTCTACTGTAAACATTCCAAGGTATTCATCTGTATTTACGATTGATGTAGAAATTGCTTCTCCAGTTTGGATAGTAACAAGAGCATCTTCATAGCTTAACATTTCTTCATTGTTTAGCCCATATTGTTCATTAAAAGCCTGACAACCAGATGAACATATAAGCGGAGCAATAGTATCCGCAGTCGTAAAGTTACTTCCACGAACAAATATTCGAGGAATACCTGCAGAAGGTTCATTTACAGGCATATACTCAAAAGACTTCAATTCTTCTCCCGTTTCAGTATTCATGATTTCAACTGTAACAGTTCTTCCCCAACCGTTTACGCTATATGTGCCATTTTGCGTAGTATATTCTCCGTAATCTGAAATACTGACAATTTTAGCTTGAAATTTGCCTAAATTAGATTTGTCCTCCATTTGTATGCCTGAACTGCTAATAGGGCTGTTATCAGAATGTCTTATTCCATTCGTATTTAGTGTTGGAATATTAATTGCACCTCTTGGCGGACCGCTTCCTGCCTGCAAACCTGTCGGGTCAGTATATGAAAGTGGTTGATTCATCACATAAACATACCGATTAAACGTCTGCGGGTCTGCCGATTTGCCGCTTGCCAGTAACGGGTCAACCGCCGTGAATCTGCCGTGTTTGTTGTTGTAATATCTGGCTTCGGCAAAATCTAAACCTGTTTCCTTGTCGCGCTGATAACCCGTAAATTTTTGCCTAATATTATCGTCTATGTTGTATTTCAAGGCGGCTGTCCGATATGTCGCGTCCGTTGGAACTTGTTCGCCAAACGGCATAAAATCCCGACGTGAAACTATCTGACCTTGTTTGTTCGTGATAACTCTCGGCGAACCTAACGGGTCGGTTGCCGTGTAGTTTGTCGTCGGATTTGAAACGGGTGCGGCGGTTGAATATTCTGCCGCCAATTTGCCCATGCCGTCATAAACGAAAACGATTATCTCTTTTTCCGCGCCGTTTTGGTCGTATTCTATCTTTTTGACGCGCTTTCCGTTGCCGTCGTAAAAATATCGCCCAACAACAATGTTCGCAGAATTTTTAACTTCCGTTTGTTTATTGTCGCCGTCAAACGTAAATTGCCGTCCTTCCGCGTCTGTTGTCAAATTGCCGTTTCCATCATAGCCGTAATTATAGCCTTGCGCGGAAACAAAACGGTTCGTATTCGCGTCCACTTGCGGCAAGGTCAGATTGTTAATCGGCAACTGCTGTCCGCCGATGTCTTGCGTAAAAGCATTGCGGTTGCCGTAACGGTCATAATCGAAAGTTTGTTTCCAAGTCTGATTACCGTTGTTTGTTTCTTTGGCTTCGGTGATGCGGTTCAAATTATCGTATTTGTAAGTTTGCACAAAAGGCTGTGAAAGACCTGAAACAGTTACGGTTTGCTTGGCAATATTGCCGGAGTTTTTCGTCGCGTCCACATTTCCGTTCGCGTCAAATTCGCCGTAAGCGTAAGTCAATTTCCAAAGACTTCCATCGGTCGGCGAATTTCCCATATTCAGTTCCGTAACTTGTTGGTGGCTGTTCACAATCGCGCTTTCCCAAAGTCCATTGCCGAGTTGTAAATGTTTAATTATTTTTGACGGTGTGTAACTAAAATTAGCCGCATACATCTTAAACGGGCTGTTCGATAACTTACTGCTGATTGCCGATAAATCGCCGTCATCTTCTATAAAGTTTTTCACGATTCTACCCGAAGGATAAGTTTGCTCCATCATTATTCCCGCCAAATTATACTTGTAACTTGATGAATAGGTTTGTCCGTTGGTTGTCTGTTCGCTCGACAACAACCGACCGACAATATCGAATGAAGTATATCTTGCTTCAGAGATTGTCGAACTGACTTTTGTAAGTTTTCCCTTTGAATTGGAAACATTTACATCATCGTAAGTGTAATTCACCGTCGGCGTAACTGCATCAGAATAAGACCTTGTTAGCGGACGATTCAAAACATCATAGGTTACGCTTGCCGTTACATTCTTGGCATCTGTTGCGGTCAAAATGTTTGCGTTGTTATCATATGTAAATCCAACCGTCCATTGCGTATTCGTAGTTTCGGCATTCGACATATTCAAAGCCGAATTGATGTCTTGTTCGGGCTGTCGGATTCTGAGCAATCTGCCCAAAGCATCATACAAAAAATGTCGTTGCTGAACGCCTTGAGTAACCTCAATCATTTTCCCGATAATATTGTATTTATAAATCGTTGATTGAACAGGATTGTTGATTGTCCCAAAATTACCGTTATTATCAGGTTCATCAATTCTCAATAATTGTCCAAGCGCATTAGTTATTGAACGCCTTTGCTTTCCGGCTTGATCGGTTACGGTTGTTGCCGTGCCGTTGTAGTTTGTCGCAACACTTCCTGTCCAATTTGCGTTTGTGCCTGTTGCGGGTGGCGTTGTGTTTGGTGAGCCGGAAAATGTTGCGACTTCCGTTCCTCGTCCGGCAAGGTCGTAAATCATTCGCGTCCAACCGTCTGTTGTTGCTGATTCGCTTCGATACGGATTCGTCTGAAACTTTCCTCTGCCGATGCCATCATAAATTGTCTTTGAAAATATTGTAAAAGTTGCCTGTGATGCGTGTTTGCCGTCTTCTGCCGTTGAAGATATTACGGGACGGTCAAAACCGTCATATTCAACTTTCGCCGCTTTCCAAGTCGTTTCGGTTAGTTGACTGCTGGCGGTGGCGATGTTGCTTGTCGCTGTTGGATAAGTCATTTCGCCGATGATGGCGTAAGTTGTTCCGTAAGCTCCTGTCGTGCGAAAGACTCTGCCTGCGGTGTCGTATTCGCTTCTCGAAATCACGCCGTTAATATCTTTTGTTCCCGTAACTGCGCCGAGTGTGAAATCATACTGCGATTTGGTTTGCCAGCCGAGCGGATTGGTTGCTAATGTCGGTATTGCAAAAGTCGCGCCCGATGCGCCGCTTGCGCCCGTGTCGGGATTTGTGCCGTTGCCAAAATTATCGGCGTAGGAAATTGTCGAAATATTACCTTTTGCGTCTATTGCTTTTATCAGATGTCCGGCGTTGTCGTATTGATTGTGCGCGTAAATGTAAGCGGTATTTTCTACCCAATTTTTCACTCGCGTTGCGTTGCCACGCGGCTGATAGGCGGAAGAAAACAGCCCGAAGCGTGTGCCATCGTAGTTTATCATTCCCGAATTTGAGACAATCGGCGCGTGATTCGTGTCAGTTGTGTAATAGTCGTATTCATATTCGGTCAGAGTTTTCTGATTGTTTGAGGCATCCAAGATTCTTTCGCTCAGAAGCAGATGTTTTTGATGAATGACCGCCCCCAAATTGCTCGGAATGCCTCCCGCACAATTCGCGTCCAAGCCGTTCAGATTCGTGTAGCAATAGCCGTTTTGATTTGACAGATAACTTCTCTCGGTCTTTCGCAAAACCGCGCCCGCATTGCCCGCCGTTCCAAAATCGTGTTCGGTTATCAGAGTTACATTGTTGAAATCATCATATTGAAACGTCGTGCGTTTCATCTTACCGTCTTCCAAAATCGTATCTTCCTGCGTGAGGCGCGGATCGTTTTGCGGTTGTTCCTGTCCGTGTTCCTGCGCGTAGGCATTCATGCCCGAATTCGGGTCGGGCGCAAAAACCACCGAAGCGCGTTGCGCCCAAGTCCTTTCGACAATCTCCATGCCACTTCCCGTCTGTTTTTCCACACGGAATTCTTTCGCATTATCCCATCGCTCATAACCCGAACCTCTGGTCGCGGTTGTTCCGCAACCGTAGCGATAATTGGCATCAATCGCCAAAAAGTAATGCTTTTCGTCCATCAGCAAAGTCCCGCTCGTATTGCCTTCAAACGCCTTGATTTGTGCGGTCGGATACAATGTCCCGTTGACCCAACCACCGCCATAAATATAACTCCAGGTTGATTCCAGATTAGTGCCGCTGGCATACAAACGCCGCTCCGTTACACGCCGATTTAAGAAAGAATTAACTGCCCCGCCCCCTTCACACGCATCAGCCCCGAAAGCTCCGTAATCCATTTGCGATTTTCCGCCGCCGGGATAAATGATTTCGGCAACCTCGCCGTAAATATTGTATCGAAACTGAAATTTGCGCCCGTCAAGCAGAGTTATTTCTTTGAGTGCCGCGCCCGGACTCTCAGTCATAAAATAACTTGCCGTTGCGCCGAACAAGTCAATATGTTCGCCACCGCTGATATGTCGGTCATTGGCATTATCGTAATCGCCGTTGATGATTGGAATTCCTGTCGGTTGGTCGGAGCGTAGATTTTGAAGAGTTTCGCCCCATTGACCGCTGATAACGCGGTCTCCCGCGCCTTGATACCCTTTGATGGTTACGCCTGCGCCGCCCAAAATTACTTGTCTGCCGAGTTGGTCAACAAAAGTAGTCGCGCCCGGATTCAAAATACCGTAATCAATCGTTAATATATTGCCGTTGCGGTCAATTATTTGTGTGCATTTGCCATAACCGTAACTCGGATTGCCGGATTCGATTCTGAGTCGTGTGCCGTCTGCTAAAAATACCCAACCGCTTAGTTGGTCGGTCACAACGCCGTTGGCGGCATCCGTAACGTATGTAATGAAAGAGCCGTCCGTGCTTTTCCAAATTCTTCCTCTGTCGCGGTCTCCGTTCGAGTAACTAAGGTGAGGCGCACCATTGGTCAATTCATCGCGCAGTTCGACTTCCGAGCCGTCCGGCAAAGCTATTGTCGCCTTGGTCAAAGCGTATTTGTAACAACCCGCTTCTTGAATCGAACAACCCGCACTGTAATGGTCAATTTCGACATATTGAGTTTTAATAAAAGGCGCACCTGAAAGTTTCCAACCGCCCGTAGAACCACTCGACCAATTCTGCCAACGAGCGTTGTAATGGCGGCGATACCATTGAATGCCTCCTTCATCAACAAGTTCGCTTTGTGTTTCGCCTGTCCAAACTTTGCTGTTGTAAGAAAGCATCACGGTCAAAGCCGCCGAGCCGCGTCCGCCGATGGTTACAAGTGGTAAATTGATGGAAAGATTGCCATTGGCAAGATTAACGGTTTCGATTTTGTCGGTTGCAAAAGTCGAACTCCAAGACACGCCGCCTTTATTTTCAGCCTGAGTTCCCAACCGATTCGCGCTTTGCGCCAACAAAATTGCGCTAAATGATATGAGCATCAGAAATACGCCCAAGATTCTCAATCCCGATACAAAATTTTGCTGTGAATTATTCAATTCTAATCTTGCTTTCATTTTCTCTTTCCTCCTCTTCAATCTATCTGCTTTTTCCAAATTCCGATTATCAATAACTATCTGCGATAAAAAGCGGGAACGGGAATATCGTTTGATGTTCCCCACGCTTCTTGTCTGAGTGCGCCGTTTGAGCCTGATTTGCTGATATACCAAGTTCCGTTCGTCGGTCGCCAAACTGCCAAGTCCGTTTTGCCGTCGCCGTCGTAATCGTTTTGCACCAGTTCATCGCCGCCCGCGCCCCATTGCTCTTGGGTGATGGCGTTGGTGGTGCTTTTTCGGATATACCACACAAAAGTTGAAGGTCTGAACAAAGCATAGTCAGCCTTGCCATCGCCGTCATAGTCCGACGAAACGGGTTTGTCGCCATCTGCACCGAAGCTATTTGTTGCCAGCGCATTGTTTGAACTGTTGATGGAATAAAAAGTCAGATTGGAATTTCTCCAAACGGCAATGTCCGCGCGTCCGTCGCCGTCGTAATCTGCCGGTGCGGGAATGTCGGAACTGAGTCCGAATTGTTGCGTAATGGATTGACTGTTGGAACTTTGCTGAATATACCAAGTCCCGTTTGACGGGCGGAAAAGCGCGAGATCGGTTTTACCATCGCCGTCAAAATCGGCTTGGGCGGGTTTGTCTTCTTCCGTGCCGAAATTAATCTGAAAATAACCGCTGTCGGAACTTTTTATAATCCACCATTGGCTGGTTTGTCCGGTAACTTTCCGATAAACACAGAAATCCGTTTTACCATCGCCGTCATAGTCGCCGGGTCGCGGATTATCGTTCAGCGTTCCCCAACCTTGAATAGTTTGGGCAGAACCTTGTCCGCCGAGAACATACCACACGCCCGAACTCGGTCGCCAAACAGCCAAATCAGCGGGCGCGGCTTGATTCGCGTTGGCATCTTCAACCGTCAACAATTTCGAGCCGGCATAAACATATTCTTTGGCAAGTTGCGGTGTCGGATTCGGAAGCGGCGCAGGCAGAAACGGATTGATTGAATTGAGCAAAGATTCTTCGCTTTTTTCGTTCAAAAAACCTTTCTGCGATTCGCGTTTGGCGATTTCGCTTTTCGCCGAATCTTCCAAATACTTCAGCCCTGCGCCGGATACGCCGACACAAAAAAAGCCGATAACCAAGATTATCAGCCAATTTGCTTTCAGATATTTGATGAATTTTTCCGAGCTTGAAAGATTCGGAAACGGCACGCAACTTTCTGTATTTATGGAAATTACAGCATTAACGGGTTTAGATTTTTGAGACTTTCTCGACATAAAAAATACCTCCGCAGGAAATAAAACAGGAATCAATAATGACCGAAAATTGAGCTAAGTCTATGCCCCCCCGCATTTATGTCAAATCGAAAAATGTTTTTTATGTTAATTAAAAAGATTAAGTTAGGGTTTTCTCATAAACATTGAAAGTTAAACAAAAACCGAAAATTAACCGGGATTGAAGGGATGAAAGGGATTTTTTTAGTTTTTTTTCAATTTTTATCTCTTGCATCCCATTTATCCCTGTCAATTTATTTTTGATTGGCAAGTTACCGGCAAATTTGTTTTTATCAGAAAGCCCTGAAGATTAAGTAGATGGACAGAATTAAATTAAAAATGTTCGGCGCGTATTTTGAGTCCCTGCTTCAGCAAGAAACCGCTAGCGAAACGCGGCGGAAAAAATGCCAAAAGGCGGGACTCAAAACATTTCAAAAATTATTTTGTCCGCTTACTTATATTATTATTGTCTTGATTTTTATTGCTAAAATTTAAGGGCATCGGGGATGGAAAAAGTATGGAATGTGCAAAAAGATTTTCATTTTTTTTGTAGGTTTCGCTGATTTACTGTCCTTGATTTGTTTTTTCGGGCAGATATTTGTTACATTTCTTGTTTATTTATCAAAACGATTTTTATCAAAAACACAACTATTATATGACAGCAAATTTTACAGAATATTTAAATCAATTTTCAGAAGCAGAATGGCTTGCGGCAGTTGAGAAACTTCTGCCGGAAATTCACGAAGTTGACCGCAATGCGGTGCAGATTTGGTTTCGCTTTTATCCTTTGTCGCTTTTTCGATATTTGGAAACGGCAGAAAACCGCGAAGAAGCGATTCGCAAATTTGCGATTCAAGGCGATTTTGAATTGAAAAATCAGATTGATTCGTCGCACAAATTCATTTTCGGACATCGTTTTTGGAAAGAAACGAAAGCGGCAATCATCGCCCAAACCGAATCGAGCGTTAATGAAATCGGCGATTTGACAACTGAAGTTACGGAAATCGCCAAAGAAGTTGCGCGAACTGCCGGAGCAAAAGAATGTCTGACGAAAGGCATCGTGCTGGCAGGTTTGATGACGCTCGTGCAAGTCGGTTTTGAAGCGTTCAAAGCATCGAAAGGCGAAGTGAACATTGACGCAAAACACTTTAAAAAATCCGCCAAAGAGATCATCGCAGAACGCGCCAAAGACGATTCGCAAGGCGTTTTCGGTTTTCTGAAAACGATTGATAAAAAATTCTCCGTTTGCTACGACGAAACCGAATCGAACGCGAGTTTTAAAGTCATCAACGAAGAAGAAATCGCTACGGCTTCGGGCAAAGACACGACGAAAGATTGGAAAGCAATGGACGAACGCCGTTGGGAAGGCGTGATTCCGGTCGAATGTCGTTCGGCTTCGTGCGGAACTTGTTGGGTCGGAGTTTTGGGCGGACAGGAAAAACTTTCGGAAGTCAGCCCGCGAGAAATACGGCAAATGAAGATTTTCGGCTACGATCAAACCGAAGATACAAAACCGTTTATCCGTCTCGCGTGTCAGGCAAAAGCCTACGGCAACGCAACCGTTGTCATTCCGACGTGGAACGGCGTTTTCGGCAAAAAGATTTACGGCAACATCGAACTTTTAGAACTCGAACCGGCAACGACTTCCGCCGTCAAATTGCGCGAAACAATCGCCGAAGCATCAAACAATACAAAATAATTTTAGCCACAGAGAACACAGAGCGCACTAAGATTTAATTTTTCGGCTTCGTGTTCTCTGTGAACTTTGTAGCTATTTTCTGTGAATAACAACATAAAAATCTCGCCCGTCTGGTTTGTCGTGTCGGCGGTTTTGCTTTGGTCAATCGGCGGGCTTTTTATCAAATGGACAAGCGTTTCAGGTTACGAAGCAAACTTGGGACGCTGTTTTTTTGCGGCAATCACGATTGCTTTGCTCACTAAATTCAAAGCCTTACGCGCTGACAGATTCACGATTTTAGCTTCGATTTTTTATGTTGGCGCATTGTCGTTTTTCGCCGTTGCCAACAAAATGACGACCGCCGCCAACGCGATTTTTTTGCAATACACCGCGCCGATTTACATTCTGATTTTTGCGCCGATTATATTAAAGGAAAAATTTCGCGTTTCGGATTTGTTGACGATTATCGTCTGTCTGTTTGGAATGAGTTTGTTTTTTCTCGACACCGCGCCGAATAATAATCTAACGTCCGAATCGCAATTCATCGGCAATATTTTAGGACTCTGTTCAGGCGTAAGTCTCGGCGGCTATATTCTGCTTCTGCGACATCCGAAAGCCTACAATCAAAACCCTGCATCGTCAGTTTTTTACGGGAATTTGTTTGCGATTTTGGTAATGCTGCCGTTCATCATTCCGAATCCGTCGGTTTGGACAAGCAAAGATATTTTAGCCGTCGTCATCTTGGGCGTTTTTCAAATCGGTTTGGCATATTATCTTTTCACTTACGGCGTGGCAAACGGCGTTCGTTCATTGGACGCAAGCATTATCGGGTTTATCGAGCCTATGTTAAATCCGATTTGGGTTTTCATTTTTCTCGGCGAACGCCCAAGCAAATGGGCAATCTTTGGCGGATTGATAATCATCGTTGCCGTGAGTTTTCATAGTTTCAAACAGAAATTTGCCGTGCCCATAGCCTGACCGTGAAGGAGGACTTTAAAACTCAACATTAAAAAACACGAAACAACTCAAAAATCGAACAGATTTCGTGTTGTTTCGTGTAACTTCGCGGTTAGATTATTTTCGGATTTCCAATTTAAAATTGTCAATATGCTTTCTCAATCGGATAATCAGGAAGTTCGCCAAACTCTTCAGGTGTAATGGTTTCAACCTTAATTTCAACGGCTTCCTGCACATTCATAGATTCCGCATTGGCATCAATAGATTTTAGCAACAGTCCGTTAAGCTCGGTAGCATAATGCTTTTCCATATAATTCACATTATCGCTTCCATCTCTTGTAACAAGTGTTTTGTATCCCAAGAGAGAATCTTCCTTAAGAAAATTAGACTTTGTTTTCATAGCATCTGCGGGATTCGCATAGTTAGTATCTGCATTCATAAATGCAAGGACTCCCACCAAAAACACCGCATCCATCTTGGGTTGTAAAACAATCCATGCCGTCACATAGCTGATCAGGTTTACAAAAACTCCTACATTTGCAATAACCTAGCGGAATAGCAGATTCAGATTTCGGCTCTGCCACAACTTTGTGAATTCCATAACCCATAAAAATCGCAAATGCCTCTTCCTTAGAAAAAAGCTCAAGGATTTTTGGCTCAAGCGAATTGATAACTTTTGTTTCTTCATTTTCGAGTTGCCCGCTAACTTTAGGAAAATCAAAAGCCTTAACCGTCATTAATGGAATCGTTTCTAATATAAATTCAAACTGTGCTTTATTGAGTTTCGCGGTTGCTAAATGATAAACCAGTTGCGCCTTCCAAAAATCACTTTTTTCAGCAGGTGAGGCTTCTCGAATCATCTGCACCCTTGTATCCATCGGCAAGGCGAGCTTTTCTTCGTATTTTCTTAAAAACGCAACGTCTGCCGCTTTATCGCCATTTAAACCTTCAAAAATATTGAAAGCCTCATTGGGCGGAAAAATGGAAACTGCTTTTTGTTCAATTTCCTCAACTAGTTTTTGTGCCTTTGTTGCCAAACTAGGATTTTTTTTATCATAAATGTCAGCCGAAATTACTGAAATTGCGTCCAAAATTAAACTTTTCTGCTCTTTTGATAAATTTGGACGTTTAATAAATTCCAGAGCAAGTTTAACTCTATAAACATTTGCTTTTTCTTCGTTGGAAATATCCGAAAAAGTTTTTTGTCTTTCTCCACCGGGCAGAGACATAACCTTGATAAAGTTTGCAAATGCTTCGTTATTCATAACTAACGACTGCGGCATTACAAACTTTTTACCAGAACATTGTTTTGACGGCTGTTCCTTTTCCATAGTTTCAGTTTTTTGAGCGAAAATATTAGTTGCGATTAAGCTAAAAAGCCCGATGACGAGAAGCGTTAGAAACGCTGAGTTAATTTTACTATTCATTTTTATTACCTCCGTTGATTTGTAATTTTTGTTAGTCATTCTTCTATTGTAAGTTCCAAAGAAGCGGATAACTAACTGTTTATCATTTAATTTGTAAAAAATTTACAGTTTCAATTATCACCCCGAAAAATCGCCCGTCAAGCGTTATTTCTATACAAAAAGCGTTTTTTTTTGGCGGATTGCGTCATTCCTGACCAAAATCGCTTTCAGATTATTCGTTATTCTAATTTTGCTGACGATAAGCGGTTGGCGTTACACCGAATTTCTTCTTAAAATCGCGTGTAAAATGGCTGTCGTGCGGCATTCCGACTTGGTAGCCGATTTCTTTGATGGTCATAAATGTATCCGCCAAAAGCCCCGCCGCTTTTTCCAAACGCTTATCCTGAAGCCAATTCATCAGCGAAATTTCAGTTTCGGTTTTATGCAGTTTTTGCAGATGTCTGACGGATAAACCGACCGATTCGGCTAAATCTTCAACTTTCCATTGATGCCGGAGATTTTTGAGCATTTCTTGGTGGAGATATTCAGTTCTCTTGTCCATTGTGGGAAATTCCTTGGGTTAATTTTGGAGACAACTAACATTCTAAGCAGAAAACAATCTTTGTCAAGACTTTTTATGTCCATCGCTTTCTGCAATCGTCGCTTTAATTTTTTCTTAAATGTGCTAAAATTCCGAAATAAGGTTTTGCCGGAAACTTTTAACAATTAGAGTAAATAAAATTTGAAAAGCTAAAGGCTTTTTTTGTGTTTATTCCGCCGATTGTCCATAAATTCCCCCAAAACCGCGAATATTTTAAAAATCCGTTATCTTTAGCAATTTAAGTTTGATAACGCGGCACAATTATTTAATCATTAAGTTAAAAGCAATTTTGGAGAAAATTTTAATATGACAAATCTGAACATTCCGTCGAATGTCAAAAATAAAGAATTGATTGATTGGGTAACGAAAGCGGTCGAGCTTTGCAAACCCGAAAACGTCTATTGGTGCGACGGTTCGCAGGAAGAATATGACCGTCTTTGCGAAGAAATGGTCGCCGGCGGCACGTTTATTCGTTTGAATCCCGACAAACGTCCGAATTCTTTTCTGGCGCGTTCGCATCCGTCGGACGTGGCGCGTGTCGAAGACCGAACTTACATCTGTTCGCTGGCAAAAGGCGATGCCGGACCGACGAATAATTGGATGAATCCCAAAGAAATGAAGGAGATTCTCAACGGTAAATTCGACGGTTCGATGACCGGCAGAACAATGTATGTCATTCCGTTTTGTATGGGTCCGATTGGTTCGCCGATTTCGCAATTCGGTGTCGAAATTTCAGATTCGCCGTATGTCGCGGTGAATATGAAAATTATGACGCGCATGGGCAATCAAGCTCTCGAAGCCTTGGGCGACGGCGATTTTGTTCATTGTTTGCATTCGGTCGGAATGCCGTTGGCAGAAGGTCAAGCCGATGTCGAATGGGCTTGTTCGCCTGATCCGAAAGATAAATATATCGTCCATTTTCCCGAAGAACGCTCGATTGTAAGTTATGGTTCGGGCTATGGCGGAAACGCGCTTTTAGGCAAAAAATGTTTGGCGTTGAGAATCGCTTCGACCATCGGACGCGATGAAGGTTGGCTTGCGGAACATATGTTAATCGTCGGTGTTGAATCGCCCGACGGACAAAAAGATTACGTCTGCGCGGCGTTTCCTTCGGCTTGCGGAAAGACGAATTTTGCAATGCTCATTCCGCCGAAACCTTTTCAAGAAGAAGGTTGGAAAGTTACGACTGTCGGCGACGATATTGCGTGGATTAAACCCGACGCAAGCGGAAAACTTCGCGCCATCAATCCCGAAAACGGATTTTTCGGCGTTGCGCCCGGCACGAATTACAAAACCAATCCGAACGCGATGGAATCAATCCGTGAAAACACGATTTTTACGAATGTCGCTTTGACGGATGACAACGACGTTTGGTGGGAAGGAATGGACGGCGAAAAACCGGCGCACGCGATTGATTGGCAAGGCAACGATTGGACACCGGCAAGCGAAAAACCTGCCGCGCATCCGAACGCACGTTTCACCGCGCCTTCGATTCAATGCCCCGTAATTGACGAACATTTCGATTCGCCCGAAGGTGTTCCGATTTCCGCATTCATCTTCGGCGGGCGCAGAAATTCAGTCGTGCCGCTCGTTTTACAATCATTTAACTGGGCATTCGGCGTTTATATGGCGGCAACAATGGGCAGTGAAATGACCGCCGCCGCCTTCGGAAACATCGGCGAAGTTCGCCGCGATCCGTTCGCAATGCTTCCGTTTGCGGGCTACCATATGGGCGATTATTTTTCGCATTGGTTAAATTTCGGGCGTAGTATTCCCGAACCGCCGCGCATTTTTTCGGTTAATTGGTTCTTGAAAGACGAAGACGGCAAATTCTTGTGGAACGGTTTCGGCGACAATATGCGCGTTCTGAAATGGGTTGTCGAACGCTCACGCGGAACATCGAAAGGTGTTGAAACTCCGCTCGGCTGGCAACCGCGCTACGAACATCTCGACTGGCGCGGAATGGAAGATTTCACCGAAGCAGATTTCAACAAAGTAATGCACCTCGACCGCGATCTGTGGTTAAAAGAAATCGCTTCGCACGACGAACTTTTCTACAAACTCTACGACCGCCTACCCAAAGAAATGGCGTTCATCCGTGAATTGCTCGTTTCAAACCTCTGGCGTGCCAAAGAATTAGGCTTGGCAACTCCGCGACCTGAAGAAATCGCCGCCCCAAAAGCGGCAGCGAAAGCAGAATAATTTCGATTATTTTCATTCGGACAGAGCAAGCGATTTTTCACTTGCTCTGTCTTTTTTAGTTTTCGGCTTTTGATGCGTTACGGATTTCGCCTTTTCTTCTTCAATCATCTGCAAAGTTTTAATTGTTTCTTCAACTACAATGCGAACTTCGGGCGAGAGTTTTTCGATTAGAGATTCATCTTTAGTTTCTAAATAATCAATAGCACAGACTAATGGAAAAAACTCATCACTTAATTTGGTCAAATAAATCAAATCTTTAGCTCTTTGTTTATCTACATACTTAGCTAAGTAAATGTAAAACTCAAATAAGAATTCAGTCCAGTTTTCTTTCGCATTTTTGAATGATTCTATTGCTTCAATAACATCATTTTTAGCATCTGCGAGAATACAGTCGTTTGAGTATGCCACTCGACGTAACAGACTAATGCCTTTGAATCTCCAAGCTCTAAGACATTTAGGATCAAGTAGGATTGCGCGATTTATACATTCCAAAGCCTCTGTATGATAATGCAACTTATCTAAGGCAGAAGCCTTTTCGTGCCAAGCAAAATGAGAATCAGGATGAATCTGAATTAGATGATTACAGTCTTCTACAATTTTTAGATATTCCTCTAAATCATTTAATAAAGAGATTCTTTCTTCTAAACCAACGCCAGAGTCTGGCTCAAGTTTCAATGAATAATTTAGACTTGCGAGAGCTTCTTCTTTTTGACCTAATTTCGCAAGTTGTCTGCCACGAATTGACCATGCCCAAGAAGAGTTTTTATCAATTTCTATAGCTTGATTTATAGATTCTAATGCTTTCTGATTTTCACCTAAATCATCATAAGCAACAGCTTTAGTTATTAAAAAATCTGCATCATCTAAAGAATACGGTGTTATTTCTTCAAACAGTTCTACTCCTTTTTTTAGAAACTCAATATTTTTATTCTTACTATTTTCAACTAAGTAATTTAGTGCCTTTAAATATTTTTCATTGTATTCGACTCCATCATCATCTTTATTTATCAACTTTTTTTCTAATAATTTTTGAATAGTCTCTTTTGATAAAGTAGTTAAATTATTTGGTTTAACTACTTCCTTCAAACAAGAAACCTCATCAAGTTCTAAATAGCTATTTACAGCCAACTCAAGATTTGCATCTATTAAATTTGAATGAGTTTCCATTAGACAAATCATATATTCTAAAACACCTCGTGCCTTAGTCTCTCGCCCATCAGTTTTTAATTTCTTAACTTTTTTGTCAAGTTTTCCAATCTCTCTTTCGATTTCCTGAAAATCAAAAAGTCCTTTTAACATCTGCACTAGCCAATTTCTTTTCTCACGCGCATTACGCCCAAAGCGCATCTGCGCCCAAATTGCATAAAGGGGTTCGGAAAGTGCATAAAGAGAACTTCGCCCACGAATGTTTAATGATTTGACATAGCCATTTTCGGCTAGTCTTTTCAGTTGCGAACTGACTTGGTTAGGAGTCATCCGAATCCGCTGACCAATTTCTGTTGGTGAAATTCCTCCTTTTTTTTCGAGACTATATTTAGCAATTTCGTTAATTATTTTTTTCTGTTGATTCGGCAAAATCCTTGTTTTATCTTGAAAGTATGGAGTAATAGCATCAAGCAATTTCTCTAAGCCTTTGCTAACTTCGCTCATATCTGAACTTATAATAATTCGATACAGCATCAAAATAAGACGTGGATTTCCGCCTGTAAATGCCTCTAAAGATTTGATTTTAGTTTTGTTTTTTTGAAGAAGTTTTTCGATGTCGTAAATTTCATCAATTTCAGCTCGACGGTGTATGAGTTCTTCAATATCAGCAAACTTTAAGTCATTCAAGTTATAGATTTTGAAGAAGTTGTAGAGAGGTTGTTCGTAGTTTTGAATTTCGTGAAAATAACTCGTCGCACAACCGATAAACATTAGCGTTCCGTCATTCATCAATATATCTCGCAGACGGGCTTGCTCAACGTCATTGCCGATTTGGTCGAGAATCATATCAAAATTATCAACCAACAGAACGATTCGTTTTTTATTCTTTTTGCTCCAATCTTTGACCATTGCCCAAGCTGCTTCGCGCAAATCTTCGCTATTGGGAAATCTCTTTTCAATCTCTTCAATTTTCGGTTTCAGACTTTCATCGTCCAAATAATCTAAGACTTTGAGCCAAAAATCAGCAAGTTCAGTTATGTCGTAGCTCTCTTCGGGAAAACGAACCGCTTGCCAATTTTTAGACAAATCCTGATTGTCTTCCACCGCAAACTGTAACATCAAAAGCATCGTTGTTTTACCCATTCCACGCGGAGCAATAATCAAAAGATGCTGGACTCCCGCGCCTGTCGGTTGATGTCTGATGGTTGAAACAAGTTCGTCCAACAACGGCTGACGCGCCACAAATAAAGCCTTAATTTCTTCCTTCGACATCGTGTCGGGGTTATACAAGCTGTCGTTCATTTTTCACCTCAATCAATCGTCATTCCGTAATGTCTGAGCCACCAATCACGAAGGAGTTTTGAACCAAATTCGTAAACTTGTTTTTCAAAATCAAACGTAATGTAAAAATCGTTTTCTAATTCAGTCATCAATCCGCTAAATCGTTGTGGTTCAGCTTTTTTGCCGATTATTTTTTGATAAATTTGAAAACAATTTTGTTGCGATATTCCACTTGCAATCGCAATTTCTCGCAAGATATTTTTCGCCGCTTTTTCCTCGTTTGGTTGGTAATAATCTCGCAAACGAGCGTAGTAATATTCAAAATACGTCTTACAATCAACGCCCAAAACTTTGTTTTTGTAGATTTTTTCGACCAATTCAATGGTGATTTCTTCTTCATCCTGAAAATACGCTTTTTGAATTTCAGAGAAAATAATTTGGATAAAATAAGGAATTGGTGTTCCGATAAGTTCAAGCGTTTTAGTATGAATTTCTTCGGTCAATTCGATATTGTGAGAAGCACAAAGCTCTGTTAGAAAAGCACTTGCGGTCTTTGCTGAAAACGGCTCAAGTTTGAGTTTTTCAAAATCGTTAATAGCAGGAATCTCATCTAAATCATTCAAAACACGGTCAATTCCAATTGAACCGGCTATAACAAAACGAAGTTTGTCTTGCAATTCTGGCGATTGTCGGATTGAACGAAACCAGCGAAGTAAATTTTTCGCCTCATCTTTGCGCCCGTTTTTCAGCATTGCGTCAAGCATCATCGGAAATTCATCCAAGATAAAAATCACGCTTGAATCAATTTCAGCAACTTTTTGGAAAACTTCTTTTCCTCTAGCTTGCCAATCTGTGCGGATTTCATCACGCAATTTTACTTTTGCTTTGAAGAATTCGACTTCTTGAAAATTATCTCTGAAAAAATTCCAACTCGTTTTCAAAAAGCCTAATTTCCCAACGGATTCTTCAAAAAACTCATCTTTGGCAATCTCTTCGATAAGTTGCAAAATCATCTGAGCAGGTTCAGTCACGGCTTCTAGGTCGGCGTGAATAACTTTGCTTTCATAACGAGGTTCATCAATTAAACTATACAAAACACTTGTTTTACCAAAACGTCTTGGTGCGGCTAACAAGATATTTCCGTGTAAAATCTTTTGCCAAACTAAATCCACAAACTTTTCACGTCCAAAAAAATCTTTTCCCCTTACGGCTGAACCAACTCTATTTGTGACTCCTTTTCCTTCCATTTACTACCTCTCAACTTATAATATACAACAAAATTGTTGTGCAACAGAATTGTTTTACAACAAAATTGTTGTAAATGTCAAGAGTGTTTTTTGTAAGTTTATGTTCAAAGGCGATTCGATTGAGTCGCCTTTTTTATTTGCTCACCAATTCAGATTAAAGTATCTTGGAAAAGTTACGAGTCCGGTTAAGTTAAAGAAGATGAACGAATTATTAAACAATCACGATTACAAAAATTGGCTGATTGAACTCAAATCAAATATTCAGCAGAGTCAAATTAAAGCGGCGTTGGCAGTTAATAGCCAACTGATTCAACTCTATTGGGATTTGGGCAAACAAATTACCGAAAAACAGCAAACTGCCAAATGGGGTAGCGGTTTTATTGACCGGCTCAGTAAAGATTTACGCGAAGAATTTCCGAATATGAGCGGATTTTCTAAAAGGAATTTGGAACTTATGCGGCAATGGTTTTTGTTTTATCAAGACGAATTCTTAATTGCGAAACAAGTTGTTTCGCAATTAGAAAAAAGCCAACAACTTGTGGGCGAATTGCAAGATATTGAAAACACAGAGTTTACAAAATCGGCACAAGTTGCGCCCAAATTAGAAAACCGATTATTTCAGATTCCTTGGGGACATCATATTTTGATTATGCAGAAACTTAAAGATGTTTCCGAAGCATTGTTCTACGTCAAAGAAACGACTGAAAACAGTTGGAGTCGGGCGGTTTTGGAATATCAAATTGAGACGAATTTGTATGGCAGACAAGGCAAAGCGATTACTAATTTCAAAAATACTTTGCCCGAAATTGAGAGCGATTTGGCGAATGCGCTTTTGAAAGACCCGTATAATTTTGAATTTTTGACTTTGAGCAATAAAGTTAAAGAGCGCGATTTGGAAACACAATTAGTTGCCAATATAACGCAGTTTTTGTTGGAACTTGGAAAAGGTTTTGCTTATCTCGGCAGACAATTTACGATTACGGTTGGCGGAAAAGAATTCAAAACGGATTTGCTGTTTTATCATACACGACTAAAATGCTATGTCGTTATCGAACTTAAAGTTACCGAATTTGAACCCGAATTTTTAGGCAAACTCAACTTTTATCTTTCGGCGGTTAATAGATTGGTCAAAGCTGATGACGATAAACCAACTATCGGCATTTTGCTCTGTAAAAGTAAAAATAATTTGGTGGTTGATTTCGCTTTGCAAGACATCAATAAACCTTTGGGCGTGAGCGAATACACATATACTCAGTTGCCCGCCGAATTGCGCGAGGCATTGCCGACAATCGAACAATTAACTGCACAATTAAACAAAGAAGATGAATGAATTATTGAATAACCACGATTACAAAAATTGGCTGACTGAACTCAAATCAAACATTCAGCAAAGCCAAATCAAAGCGGCGTTGGCAGTTAACAGCCAACTGATTCAGCTTTATTGGGATTTGGGCAGACAAATCACCGAAAAGCAGGAAACTGCCAAATGGGGCAGTGGTTTTATTGACCAACTGAGCAAAGATTTACGAGCGGAATTTCCTGATATGGGCGGATTTTCTCCGTATAATTTACGGGCTTGCCGTAACTTCTATTTATTTTATTTACAAGAGCTTACAAAAGTAGAACAGGTTGCTCTACTCTTAGAGAATGCGTCAAAGACAAAACAATTTGTTTCGCAATCGGAAATTTGGGAACAAGTTGTTCCCAAATTAGGAACTCAATTATTCAGTATTCCGTGGGGGCATCATCTTGTCATTTTGAAAAAAATCAAAAACCAACCCGAAGCAATTTTTTATATCAAAGAAACGATAAAAAATAATTGGAGTCGAGCCGTTTTGGTTCATCAGATTGAGAGTAATTTGTATGAACGGCAAGGAAAAGCCGTCTCGAATTTCCAAAATACTTTGCCGAAACCACAGTCGGATTTAGCCAATCAACTGCTCAAAGATCCGTATAATTTTGATTTTCTGCAAATGACCGCCGATTATAATGAGCGTGATTTGGAAAAATCTTTGACGCAACAAATTACTGATTTTCTGTTGGAATTAGGAGCGGGATTTGCCTTTGTCGGTAAGCAATACGCGGTAACATTGGGCGAAAAAGAATATTTTATTGATTTGCTGTTTTATCATTTAACTTTGCGTTGTTACGTTGTGATTGAATTAAAAGTAGTTGAATTCAAACCTGAGTTTGCGGGTAAACTGAATTTTTATCTGAACGTGATTGACGCACAATTAAAACACGAAAGCGACAAACCGACTATTGGATTGATTATCTGCAAAACCAAAAACAATATCGAAGCCGAATACGCGCTGAAAGGAATTGAAAAACCGATTGGCATTTCGGAATACGAATTAAACAAAATATTGCCCAACGAATTGAAAAGCAGTCTGCCGAGCATTGAAGAAATCGAAAACGAATTGAGGAAAATGACCGAAAATTCTTCTGAGTTACCTTTTGTTGTATAATCAGCACTTGAGGTGAAATTTTATGTTGACCACAGTTGAAGCGGAAATTGATGTGAGCGGAAATGTGCGCCTTCTCGAACCTGTCGAAGTTAAACAGACGACGCGGGCGATTGTTACTTTGTTGGAAAACGGGAACGGTAGAAAAAGCGAAAAAGCCGACGCGCAAAAGATGTTGGAGTTTTTGCAAAATAATCGTCTGCCGAAAGAATCGCGTCCGAGCATTGAAGAAATTGAAGCGCAAATTACGGAGGCACGAGAATCTTGTGATTAAATATTTTGCGGATTTATCTTGATGCTTGCATTGTTATTTATCTCGTCGAGGAACATCAGATTTTCGCGCCGAAGATTGAAAATTATTTGGCAAGTGTTTCAAACGTGCAGTTTTATGTTTCCGATTTGACGGAAATGGAATGTTTGGTGATGCCTTTGCGAATGAAGAATAAGGTTTTGCTTGAAAAATTTGAGAATTGGTTTGATAAGGTTACGATATTTTCTCACAACAAAGAAATCTTTCACGATGCCGCACAGCTTCGCGCCGATTTTTCGAGTTTGAAAACGCCTGACGCGCTTCATTTGGCGACGGCTTTGCATCATAAATGCGATGAGTTTTGGACGAAGGACAATCGCCTCGACAAAATCGCGCCGAATTTGGTTAATAATATTTTGTAATTGATTAAAAAACGACTCAAAAATAAGTTGAAAAAAAATCTGCTCGGAAAAATCGAGCGCAAAATTGTCGGGTTTCACGTTTATCGTTCGGTAAATGACAATCTGCCGTTTGTTTTTTGGGAACGGATTACGGACGAGCCGATTGCGGAAGGTGATTTTAATGACCCGACGGCGAATGTCGGCGACAGGTATTTTTATAAATTGACGCAAGCGTTTGCGGACGGTTCGGAAAGTGCGCCGATTGTGCCGAAAACGAGTTATACAGACCACGCCGGAAATCAATTTGCACAAAATCCTTTGGCTAATTTTGCGGGTTACAATATTTATCGTTCGGCGGATGAAACCGTGCCGCTCGAAAAATGGGAAAAACGCAACGCGGAACTTTTGCCGACGACGGAATTTAAAGATGAAGGCGTAACTTCGGGCGAAGTTTATTTTTATTACATTCGCGCCGTTGATTCGCAAGGTGTGGAAAGTTCGCCTTCGGAAATTATGCGTGTAATTCGGAAATAATTTTGTAAAGCCTCAATAAAAATTTACATTTGCCCACGAAATACACGAAACATACGAAAATAATTACAAAAACTTTTTCGTGTAATTCGTGTGTTTCGCGGGCAAAAATTCTTTCTTTTAATTTTTATCAAAATATTTCTTTATTTTTGATAAAAATTTTGACAAATCATTTCTTTTCGGTTAATCTCAAAAGTAAGGGAGGTGATATAGATTATGATAGAAAATTCAATCGATACACCGCCGGATAATTTGCGCCGGTAACAGCCGGTTAGAATTGACGGTAAGGTTATTATAAAAAACGAAGCGGTTGAAAACGCGGAAGTTGATAACAAAGAAAAAGTCGGTGGTAAAAAAAGCAGCAATGCTCATTCCGACAATTTTCAGAATCAAAGGCTGTAACTTCAACTAATTCAAAATCAGTATTTAATACAGACAAGACGGCTTAAAAAAGAGCCGTCTTTTTGTTTTTGTTCTAATCTGTAAAAAAAACAATGTCTTCAAATTTACCCGACAAACTGAAAAAAATCGCGGAAGAAATTCTCTTTTCGGGCGACAATTACGCCGCGCAATACGCAGCTTGCAATACACTTTTCGATTTTTTTATCGAAATCACAAACATCAGCCATCAAACCGAAAATAAGGAAGACGAAACAGCGACATTTCTGGCAAACGGCAAAGCGATTTGTCCGAAAAATGCGGCGCGGTGCGTTTTGGATTTTGCGCGAACGACGCAATTTTTGCGCGGCGTTTATGCGGCGATTTTAGAACTCAAAAACCGTTTTCCCAATGAAAGATTAGACATTCTCTATGCCGGAAGCGGTCCGTTTGCGGCTTTGATTGTGCCTTTGATGCCTTTGTTTCAGCCGTCGCTTTTCAGCGTAACATTGATTGATATTCACGAGCGTTCGATTCGTGCGGTGCGAAAGGTTTTCGCGGATTTAGGCTTTGAAGATTTCGCCGCCGATTTTTTGCAAACTGACGCAAATGTTTACAAACACAAAGGAAAACCGCATTTGATTATTTGTGAAACAATGCAGACGGCGATGAAAAACGAACCGCACGCCGCGCTGACGCTTCATCTTGCGCCGCAGCTTGCCGAAAACGGAATTTTTATTCCGCAAAAAATCTCCGTCGAAGCGTGTCTGGCAAATCAAGCGAAAGAATTTTCGTTTGACGGCGAAGATTTACAGCAAGAAAGAATTTATCTCGGCGAGATTTTCGCGCTCGAAGCCGAAAAGAAATATTTTTTGCCCGTAACCGTTGAAGTTCCGCCGATTGATACGGAAAAATTGTCTTTTATGTATCTGACGACCGTGCAAATTTTTGATAAATTTAAATTAAGCGAAAGCGATTCGGGTATCACTTATCCGGTTATTGTCAATGAATTAAACGACTTAAAAGGCGGCGATAAAATTCGTTTTACATATATTTTAGGCGAGAAACCGCATCTTGAATACGAAGTTTTTTCAAACCGTGAAATTTTATGAGATAATGCAAACGAACGGTCTGAAATTTCATCTAAGTTTTACTTTTTTTGAGGAAAAAGCATTATGAATACATACGACACTACTTTTGAAAACAACTCGGCGGCAAACGCTTTGCCCGAAGAGCGTGCAAGGTTTATCCGCAAAACTTATTTTCATCTGGCAGGCGCGATTTTGGCGTTTGTCGGATTGGAAGCGTTTCTTTTCGCTTCGGGCGCGGCGCAGACGATTGCTTCGACAATGCTCGGCGGAAGATTTTCTTGGTTTCTCGTTTTAGCCGCATTTATGGGCGTTTCGTTTCTTGCAACTTGGTGGGCGAATTCGCAAACGTCGAAAACGATGCAATATCTCGGACTCGCGCTTTACGTTGTCGCGGAAGCAATAATTTTCGTGCCGATGATGTATATTGCCGCGAATTTCGGCGGCAGTGATGTAATCGCCAAAGCCGGAATCGTAACCGGCGGATTATTTTTGGGTATTACATCAGTCGTTTTTCTGACGCGCAAGGATTTTTCGTTCTTGGGTCCAATTTTGGCAATCGGCGGGTTTGTCGCACTCGGATTTATTGCGGCAAGTTTGATTTTCGGCTTTAGTTTGGGCAGTATTTTCGCATTCGTGATGGTCGCTTTTGCAGGAACGGCGATTTTATATGAAACGTCGAATGTTTTGCACCGCTATAATACGAACCAACACGTTGCGGCTTCGTTGACGCTTTTTGCAGCAATTGCACTGTTATTTTGGTATATTTTGAGCATTTTCAGTTCGAGAGATTAAGCGATAATTTCACCTAAAGCCCGAAGCGGCTGTTTTAAATTCAAAATAGCCGCTATCTTTTTTTTAATATAAGAGTATAATTAGCAATGAAGCTCCTGTTTAAAATTAAATGAAAATTTTGCTTTATAATCCTGATAATGGCGTAACCCGTAATTTTATGCCGCATCTTTGGATGTTTCTGCTTCAAGCATTAACGCCCAAACCGCACGAAGTCGTGTTGATTGACGGCAACGCCAAGGCGATGTCGCGTGAAGAACTCGTGCAGTTTTGCAAAGATGAAAACATCGGTTTAGTCGGCATCGGCGCAATGACGCGGATGGTTGCGCGGGCATATCTCGTGGCTGATTCTCTGCGCGAAGCCGGAATCAAAGTCGTCATGGGCGGACCGCACGTTACCGAATGTCCCGACGAAGCCTTAGGCAAAGACGGCGGACCGAAACACGCCGACGCAGTTGCGCTTGGCGAAGCCGATGAAACGTGGCATTTAATCGTCGAAGACGCGGCAAACGGAACGCTCAAAGAAATTTATCAACCGCAAGTTGACACCAAAGGCAACGACATCAAACCGTCTTTGCAACCTTATCCGCATATTCCTTGGGAAACGCTCGATTTGGAACAATTCAGCCTCGTTCCGAAATTTTTGCAAAAAACAATGTCGAAACTCGGCGCAGGTTGGGGCAAGTTTTTCGTCGTCCCGATTGAAACCGGACGCGGTTGTCCTTACGGTTGCGAATTTTGCACCGTTACCGGATTTTTCGGCGATTCGATTCGTTTTCGCTCGAATGAAAGCGTCATCGAAGAACTTTTACGTTTGAAAGCGCGGGCAAAAGAAGAAAAAGGACAAATTGCCGTTTTCTTTATTGACGACAATCTGGCAATCAATAAAAAACGTCTGAAATCTCTGCTCCGCGACATGATTGCGGCTAACGCGATACTTCCGTGGGTCGCACAAATCAGCGCAAATCTTCTGGCTGATGAAGAATTGGTTGACCTAATCGCCGAGTCGGGCGGGAAATGGATTTTTATCGGAATGGAATCTATTGATCCCGCAAATATGGCGGACGTTAATAAAACTTTTTCAAAACCGGCAAATTATAAAGACGTGCTTGACGGTTTGGCGCGGCGCAATATTTATGCGATTACGTCGTTTATTTTCGGAATGGACAACGACACGGTCGGCGTGGCACAACGAACGGTCGGCGAAATCGAAAGTTGGTCGCCCGGACTTCCCGTTTTCGGTCAATTAACGCCTTTTCCGTCAACGCCGCTTTATGACAGGTTAGAAAAATCGGGACGGCTGCATCGCCCGAAACATTGGCTCGAATTTGCGCCGTTCGTGATGGCGCACAATCCTCTGAAAATGACGATTGACGAAGCCAAAGACGAAACTTTCAACGCTTGGGCGCGATCATACAGCCCTGAAAGAAATTGGGAAGCAATCAATGCGATTAAAAATTCGCCGATTGAAACGCGCATCGGTCATTTTGTCGCACGGCTTTTTTTCCGCGGCATCTATTTTCCGCAAATGCGCCGCCGCGATTGGATAACTTTGCTTTTCCAAAACCGCAAACCGATTCTCAGCTTAACGAAAGAAGGCATCACGACTTGGCGCAATGCCCGCAAAAAGGCGCGTGGAAAAGTCGTTACATCGCCGACTGTTTAAGGGATGAGGGACAAGGGATAAGGGATGAATAAGACGTAAAATCATATTTATCTCTTATCTCTTTAAAACGGCGTATCGTCGTCTTCCTCCTCGTCAAAAACAATCCGACGTTTAATTTTCGGTTCTTTTCGTTCGGAAATATCATCTTTTTCAATCGCTTGCAAAGACGGATTTCCGTTTTCATCAGCCAGCAAAATTTCGATTCTGCGCTCGGCTTGATTCAATCTTTCCTGACATTCGCGCGATAATTTCACGCCTGATTCAAATAATTTCAAACTTTCTTCAAGCGGCAATTCTCCGTCTTCCAATCGGCGCACAATCTTTTCCAATTCTTTCAGCGAGGCTTCAAATGTTTGTGTTTTTTCGGGCATAATCTCGTTTTGAGTCCCGCCTTTAGGCGGCAAACCGCCAGCGAAGCGTAGCGGTTTTCTTTTCCTATTAGAGTTTCCATTTTTCAACGAATTTCTGCTTCGCTCCGCTGGCAGAAAGCCGCCTAAAGGCGGAACTCAGAACTAAAACAAATCTTCAAATTTCTTTTTCAAGTCAAGACTGTCCGAATCTTTATTCGAGTTCGGATTTATCGTGTCCGTGTTGATTTTATCGGTAACTTTTTTCTTCGAGCGGTCAATCATTTCCTGCCCGAATTGTTCGGCGAGTCTTCGCGCTAAGGCTTCATCTTTAACCGCAATAATCTGCCACAAATCGCCTTTGCGTCGCATCGTCAGTTCGAGTGGACGATCAGGCATCTTACTCTTAACAAAGGCTTTATCGCCTTCAACGCGAATGTCCAAATAATATCCCGCGCCGATGGCAATCATCCAAATCGCAAAATTTTCAAACGGTTTCGTTTTTTCACGAATCAATGCCGGAACTCTTTCGCGGGCAGCAGATTTTACTTCCGGCAAATAAGGCATAGCTTGTTGCTGAATCTTCAAAATATCGCCGGGCGAAGTATTTTTGCCGTAAAGTTCGATGGCTTTTTCGCTAACTTGCGGCACAAAATCATCAATCACGGCATCGGTATCAAGCAATTGATCAATCATTTTTTGATCGCCGCGCTGTGCTGCGTCAACCAGCAAGCCGAGCGAATACGACGGCTGAAATTTGACGTTTTGCCAATAAAAATAACCGACAACCGCCACGACAAGAAAAATTCCCAGCAAAGCAATTGCCGCAATGCCGATTATTTTTTTCGCCTTACCCGACTTTTTCGGCTGTTCATAATTTCCCAAACTCGGCGCATTTGATTTTTTCGCCACTACCGTTTCATTTTCTTTTTCTTCACCGCCGATATTTATATTGAATTTCGCCATAATCTCACACGCGATTTTTTACTTTCTACTTTTTACTTTTTACTCGAAATGACTTTTGCTTCAATTCTACCTTTTGCGAGCCGAATTTTCACGTTGTCATTTGTTTTTACTTGCGCCGCATCGCGCAAAAGCTCGCCTTTTTCGTTTTCGGCAATCGCAAAACCGCGATTCAAAACCGAAAGTGGCGAAAGCGCATCGAGCGAAGCCATTTTGATTTTCAAACTTTCGTCTTTGGCATCCAAAACGTCTTTGACCGCCGAAATTTGCCTTTGATTCAAAAGCGCGAAACGAGTTTTTTTATCGTTCAAACGCGAAGCTAATTTCAAAGGCGAAAGCCGATTCTTTAAAGTTTCGAGTCTTTGATTTTTGGCTTTTAATTTTTCCGCAAAAGTTGTCTGCATTTCGTTTTGCAAATCTTCGATTTCGTATTGCCAATCTTTCAATTTATTCGGGAACTCGGTAAATACTGGCGAAAATGCCGATTCTTGAAATTCCGAACGCAAATTTAGAAGCCGTAAATTTATAGTTTGAAACAAATCCTGACGCATTTTTTCGATAAAATATTTCAAACCTTCTTCCGATTCGGCAACGATTTCCGCCGCCGCGCTCGGTGTCGGCGCACGTCTGTCGGCAACCAAATCGGCAATCGTCCAATCAATTTCGTGTCCGACGGCGGAAATCACCGGAATTTCCGAAGCAAAAATCGCCCGCGCCACTCTTTCTTCATTAAACGCCCACAGATCTTCACGCGAACCGCCGCCGCGTCCGACAATTAAAACATCTATTTTTTCGGATGAATTTTTATTGAATTCGTTTGCCGATTTTATCGCCGCTTCGATTTCTTCGCCCGCCGTTTCGCCTTGCACACGAGTCGGAATCAAAGTTATATTTACGGTTCTCGTCGTCTCGACAAAACATTCAAAATATCGTGAAAAGCCGCGCCGTTTGGCGAAGTTACAACGCCGACGCGCTTTGGCAAAAGCGGCAATTCGCGTTTGAATTCTTCATCAAAAAGCCTTTCTTTGCCTAGCTTTAGCTTTATTTGCTCAAACGCAACTTTCAATGCGCCTTCGCCGACAGGTTGCAGAGATTCGACTAAAATCTGATATTCGCCACGCGGCTGATAAACGCTCAGCTTCCCGCGCACACGAACCTGCAAACCATCAAACGGCTGAAACCGAATCCGCGAATTATTGCGAACATAACACACCGCTTTCAACTGCGAATCGCCATCGTGCAGAGTAAAATACCAATGCCCCGAATTTGCCGCCACGAAATTCAAAATCTCCGCTTCAACCCAAACCGAAGAAAACTGACGTTCAATCGCGTTTCGGACTTGTTCATTCAATTCCGAAACGCTCAACGGACGGCGTTCTTCGTCATCAAAAAGTGATTGTAAAAGTCTAGATTTCATTTAATTTTTGCATTGAAAAGTATTTCAAGCAATTTTTGTTGCCTTTCGAGTAGTTTTTGTTGTTCTTCGAGCATTTCGGTTTGTTGTTGCGACAGACGCAACAACAGTTCGACTAAAGTTTGAAAACGCACAATCCGTAAGTTTTCTTCCGTTTGAATTTGTTTTTGGCGGCGGTTTTCAACCAAAGATTCGCGGTTAAGTCGCAACCGCACAATCGTAAATTTGCCTGTTTCGGTTAGAGGCTGAACTTGTCCATTCGCCAAAAAGATAAAATGATTTTCGCTCGAATCACTTCGCGGATTAAAGATTTTTTTGTCGGAATCGGTTTCGGAAAAATAATCGCCTTTGTAGAGATTACAACGTGAACAAGCATAAACCAGATTTTTTGGCTCATCCGAACCGCTTTTGCTTTGCGGTTTGAAATGGTCAATCGTCAATTCTCCGCCCGCGTCCGTTTCCGAAACACCGCAATATTCGCAAGCGAAGTTGGCTTTTTGACGAACGATTTGGCGCGTTTTATCAGAAATCATACGGTTTCTAATACGAGAGTTTCGGCTATTTTTTCGCGCAAGACTTCGTTTTCACGGCGAATCTTTTCATTTTCGGCAGAGATTTTTTGAATATTGGAAGTAAATTCGGCAATTTCCGATAATACTGAGTCTATATTCATTTCACTTTTACTCAAAAAATCTGGCGCGTTTCTGTTATTTAACAATTCACTTTCGAGTCGGTCTTGTATTTCATACCAAGTCTTAAGTTGTATCTGTTCAGTTTCCGACAAAACTTCGCCGCGTGTTGCACGGTCGTGGAGAATTTGCATCAAATTATTTGTCATAATTTTTTACCTCGTCAATTAATTTTATCACATTCATTTAGCTGTTTCCGCGTGTTCTAAAATTATCGTGAATTTGTTTTCCCGTGCTTCTTGGAAGAGTTTTTGGAAAAATGTTTTGTTTGACGAATCGAATGAATTTTCGGTGAAAAATTTCTCTATTTCCTCAGTTTTCGCGTCCGAATTGATTGAGCTTTTCAGTTGGTTTGAAGTCAGACGAATCATCACGCGCAAGTTCATTGCGGTTTTGCCGACTTTGACCTTTTGGAGATTTGTGTAAAGCATCATTTTTATCAAACCGTCTTTGATGTCGTTTTTGCTCGGCGTTTTGGCACGTTGGCTGTGTTTGGCTTCGATTAGATAGAGCGTTTTTTCTTCAATTTTAGTTTCATCGCAGGTGAAAAAATATTTACCGAAAAGCGCGTTATTGATGGTAACTTTAGCTTTCGTGTCGGTTGCAAGTGCTTCTTTCGGTTGGTCGGTTACGAACTCGCGGTCTTGCGCGTCTTTTGATTTATTGCGCGAAAATTCGATAAATTTTTGCGGCGTTTCGGCGTATTTTATCAATTCGTCAAGCGCGGTCGAATCGTGCAGATAAGTTTTCGTCTGTTTGGAGATTTCCGCGTAAGAAGATTTTGCTTTTTCAAAGACGCTTTTCAGGTTTTTCGCTTCGCGTTCGTTCCATTCTCGCGCCGTGCCTTTAAACTCAAAAATTTCTTTCAAACGCGCGTTTATGTAAGTATTATCAAACTTTTGCGCGGTAATTTGGTCGGCGCGTTTCGTGTTTTTTTCGGCGGAATTGTAATAAGCCAAAACAACGTGAACATCTAAAAGACTCAAAAGCGGAAGCGTGTCCCATTGCAAAAAATCGCGTTCGCCGCCCAAACCTTCATCTTTGACAACGGGAATTATCGTAACCTTTTTGCCGTTGTGCGCGAGCGTGTCATAAACTCGTTCGTATGGATACGAGCGCGTCCGCTTTGGCGAAATCCAGCGGCTGACGGCGATGATTTCTTTGTCGTTTGAAAGCAAAAATGCGCCTTGTGATTTGTTGATGTCAAATGCGTCAAGTTTTGAAGTTTTGAGATTATCGTGAACGAATTGTTTGTAGTTAATTTTTTCGATGTCGGCTGAAATTTCGGGAACTTGGAAGAAATTTTCACGCCAAGGCGCAAAGTTCGCAAAGAAATAGAAATCATCTTCGCGCTCTTTGCGCCTTGGCGTGAAATAATTTTCCGAAATTGCATCAACCGAAACAACCGAGCCTAATTTCACAAAAGAATTTGGACGTTTTACCTTTACTTTCAAACGCGGTGAAGCGGTTGTTTTGTTGGTTTCTTCAACCAAATCCGAACGAAAAGTTATCGTGTAAGCCGTGCGTAATTGAATAACAATATCGTCGTAAGCCTTTTGTAAATCAGACAGTTGGCGAATCGGATAATAAACACCGCCGGAAATTTGCGCGAGTTTTTCACCTTCGATTTCAGCCCGCGAAGTCAAACCCATATAACGAGTTCGCAACGTATCAACCGACGAATTCGGATTATTATTTGCCGTTGCCGCAATCAATTCCGACGGCACATACAGCGGATAAATCAACGCACCGCTTTCCTGAATCGAACCTAAAAGCGAATCAAAAGGCAGAAAAGAACGGTTATCATCGCCGTCTGTCAGCGCAATAATCGCCGTCCGGTCGCCGCGCAAAGGTCGCAAGGTTTCAACTAAAGTAAAGGCGAGCGCGTCATAATAAGCCGTGCTTCCGCCGGCATCGAAAGTGTCGAGACTTTTAGAAAGTTTGCTTTTGTCGGTCGTAAAAGTCGAAATCGTTTTGACATCTTCGTTAAAAATTATGATTGCAATTTTATCGTTTGCGCCTGCCGTATTGACAAAATCCCGCGCCGCTTTGCGGATAAAATCAACGTAATTTTCGATACTTCCCGAAACGTCCAAAAGCAAAACCAAATTAAACGGCGCAGTCGTTGATTCAACCGAAACGATTTCGCGCTCTTTGCCTGATTCGGAAACTTCAAAATCTGCTTGTTTCAAATCGGCAATTGCGCGGTTATTCAAATCCGTAACTTTTACCAAAACTTTTTTCAAATTACCTTTCGGCAATTCTTGCGGCTTTTCGCTAAGTGTCAGATTCGGTGTTTTTTTAATCGGCGGCAAAATTGCGGCATAATCGCCGAAATATTTCGGGCTGGAGCGGCGAATCGCTTCCATCAGCAAAGAATCGCCACTTCTGATTATCGCTTTTGCCGCATTTGTCAGCGTTCGTTCACGCAAATCCGACGGCACCTCGTTCGGATTAACATTCAACAAAATTATGCCACGCGCCGTCGTCAAATTTAATTCAATGTTCTTCGGTTTTTGGTCTTCGGTTTTTGTATTTTCTGCTTCTGTCTTTTGATTTCTATCTTCTGTCTTCTGAACAATTTTCCCTTTAATTTGAAACTTTCCGCTGGATTTTTCTTTGATTTCTTCAATCTTCGGGTCTGACAAAACTCGCGGGCGCGAAGCTGTCCAAAGGAAATTATATTTCAAATCTTCGAGCGGAACTTGAGCGGAAATCGTTCCCGTTTCGGTAAAAACTTCCGCTGCTTCAAAATTGCCGGAAATGCGGACTTCGCCTTCATTTGTCGTGATGGACACGCGGGCGCGAAGCGGTAGTTTTATTGTTAAATCAACTCGATTTTTTGAGTCTTGCGGCAGAATTTCAAAATTCAAACCTTTTGCGGTTTCCGTTCTAAACTCGCTCGAAGCTAACTTTTTATCGGAATTTATGTTCACGATTACTTTGCCTTCGAGTGTATCGTCAGCCAACACAAAAACGCGCCCGTAAAAATTTTTTATTTCAACGGTTGAGCCTTTTTGATAAGCAAATTCGCGCTCGACAGTTTCGGCGTGACCTACAAAAAACGTCAAAAAGATTGTAATTATAAGCACGAAAATTTTCATAACCGTTTAGAGTTCAAACTTTAGTTTGCCACAACCGACAGCGAAGCGCATCGGTTGTCCAACGTCAACTGCAATCAAATTTCAAGCCGAAGAAAACCGCATTGCACGCTAAAGCGTGGACTCCGAACTTTTTGATGCGCGGCTCGTGATTCTGCCCGATTGAAGCAATCGTTCGCGCACTCGTTTTTGCCAATTCGAGCGCGGCGCGTCGGCATCTTCAAATTTTTCGAGCAAATCATTCATTGATTCGCCGCCGGCTTGTCTGGTTTTCAAATACATCAAAGCCAAAATTATAGATGAAAAAGACACCACTAAAATTTGCATCGGAAGCCAAAAAATTTGAATTACAGATTCTAAAAACGTATTTTTAACACGAGTTTGCATATCGGGTTTCTTGTCGCTTAAATCTATTTTTTGCCCCGCGCCGACATTTATATCTATGTCATTATTTTTTTTCACCGGATTATTTTCGCCGTTCTCATTCATCATTTGAACGGTTGCCGCAACATCTTCGGGCGTTGGGAAAAAAGCCTTTGCCGTAACGTGGACAAAAAACGATATGAACCCGGAAATCAGCGCGGGCATCAGAAACATAATCAGAACTGCCGCAATCGTTGTCCAAACGGAACGCCGAACGAGTTGTTGCGAACGCTTTAAGGCTTTCCAACCGCTGAGATTTTCCATCATCACGATTGAAGACGAAAGCGTCCACATTATAGACAACACCAAAATTCCGATGCCGCACATCAAACTGCCGAGTGTAAAAGTTAAAATCGTGCTTAAAATTCCCGTTCCGAGAAGTGCTTTCCATTTCTTTTTGGCTTCGAGAAGTGTCGGACGAATCATTATCGGGCGAAGCGGAACGGCTAAAAATTGCGTAACAATTAAGGTTGTCGCACCTAAAATTAAATATGTGCAAAACGCCGTCGAAATGCCCAACAAAGTTGATGTCAAACCTATCGTCATTCCGACCCAACGCCCCGAAATCATTTCGCTGACTCGAAGAAAACTAATGACAAGCAGAAAAATCGTCAGCAAAATCATCGGCATTGACAGCAATGTCGTCAGCCCTAAAAACTTCGGTAAATGTTCGCTGTAAATCACGAGTGCGCGGCGCAAAAGCGCGACGATTCCTTCCGATTGGGCGCGTAATTCGCTGGCAAATGCTTCAGCCGTCGGCGGACGCTCTCGCGCATCTTTCGCCAATGCCGAATGAATGACTTTTCGCACGCTTCGCGGAACTTTTTTGACTGTCAAAGGCGGCGGCAAAATCTCTTTGTGCGCGTGCATCACTGTTTTGAAAT
>JANNYB010000106.1:0-25088 GCA_031409875.1 Acidobacteriota bacterium
GGAAAATTAAATCTCGCGGGCGTTACGTTTAGGTCGGTTAATTTTTTGCCGACGTTTCAGAAACACGGCGGCAAAACTTGTGGCGGAGTCTTCTTGCACGTTACCGACAGAAAAGTTTTTGAGCCTGTAATTACGGGAATCGCCTTAGTAAAAACGATTTATGATTTATACCCGAATGATTTCAAATGGAAAAATCCGCCGTATGAATATGTGTATGACAAAAATCCGTTTGATGTTATTTCAGGCACCGAAAGCACGAGAAAATTCATCGAAAACGGTGCAAGTGTCGAATCAATTAAACTTTCTTGGGAACAAGACGTAAATAATTTTAAGGAATTAAGAAAGCAATATTTAATTTATTAAAGTTAAAGTGTTTTCTAGCCTACTAAAATAAGTATTTACAAGAATTAGCTTGATTAAAATAGACTTTGAAGGAGTAGTCGAAACGCCGACTCTTAAAGTTTTGATTGAAGAAAAAAAGTATGAATAATGTATTTTTTATAGGGCTTTTGTCGTGGTTTTTACCCGGCTTCGGTCATTTATGGCAAGGACGCTACAAACGCGGTGTAATTATCGCAGTTGTTATCTGGACAGCATTTTTAATCGGAATTCTGAGCGGCGGAGCTTATTATCCGGGGTTTGATTTCAAAGATGGCGCGTTGCTTTACTTGCTCAATATCTTCTCGCGTTTTGGAAACGGCTTAGGCGCAATTGTCAGTTTTATTTTTGCATTAAATCCGCCCAAAGATGTCGCCGCACTTGCAACTTTTGAATACGGCGGAAGAATTTTGGAAGTCGCAGGGCTTTTAAATTATCTGGCGGCAATGGATGCGGCAGATGTATTTTTAGGAAGGAAAAAATGAATCATTATCTTTATTTAGCAATTTTCGCGCTTATTATCTCTATAATTTTTGGAGTTATCGAGCAAGGCGATAATCGCAGAAAATTCAAACACGGGCTTAAAATCTTTGCCCAATTTATGATTGTCAGTTTGGTTTTAGGTTGGATTTTTTACTTTTTGCCTTGGAAATAAAATGGGTTTAGTTGAAACGGAAGGTTTAATATTAAAAAGCTATGGTTTGGCGGAAGCCGATAAAATCATAGTTTTGCTGACACAGCATCAAGGTCTCATTCGCGGCGTGGCGAAAGGCGCAAAACGCCCGAAAAGCAAATTCGGCGGCGCACTCGAACCGTTTTCAATCGTGCAAATCGAATATTTTCAGAAAGAAGAACGCGAACTCGTTTCAATCCGCCAAATCGAACTTGTGAAATCTTTTTTCGATGCCGCAAGCGATCCGCAGGTTTTGCAAAAATTTGCTTATCTTTCGGAACTTTTATCCGAATTTGCGCCGCCGCATGACCCGAATGAAAGACTTTATCGAATGGCAAAAGTTTGTTTGGAAACTGCGAACGACAATCCCGAAAGCCTTGAAAACATCGCACTTTATTTTGAACTTTGGATTTTGCGGCTTGGCGGTTATCTGCCAAATTGGAACAGTTGCGACGAATGCCGCAGAGAATTGGACACAAACGAGGACACGAGTTTGCAAGTCAATTTCCATCTGCTATGCAAAAATTGTCAAAAAGCGCGTAATTATTGGCGAATAACGCCGACGCACAGACAGCTTTTTATGTCGGCACAAAAACTTTCGCCGGTAAAATTTATCGAATATGCGCGGCAAAAATCCGAAAGTGTGCGTGAAGTTTCAGATACCTTGAAAAAAATAATCTCGCAAATTTTAGGTAAAGAAATCATTTCGGAAAGATTTCTTTTAGCCGCACAAAGTTAAAATCCTTTGTAGATTTTGCGCTTTTGCGATTGCAAAGTGTTTCCCGCAAAGGCGCAAAGTCTGCAAAGACTAAGTAATGAAAAGATTCGGTTGGATAATTCCAAAATATTTAATCAAAGCCATTCTGCCATATTTCATTTTTTCGTGGCTTTTGCTGAGTGTCGTTATTTTCTTCCAACAAGCCAGCCGATTTTCTGAAATTCTATTTAATACGACAATTCCGAAAAATCTTATTTGGCAATTGACGCTTGCGCTTGTGCCGAATGTGATTGCATTTACTTGTCCGATGGCGGTTCTGGTCGGCGTGATTATCGGTCTGTCGAAAATGCAGGGCGACAGCGAATTGACGGCGATTCGGGCTGCCGGAGTCGGGAATTTACAAATTGCGATTCCGATTGCAGTTTTAGGGATTTTACTTTCGCTTTTCGCGTTTATGGTCAATTTGCGCGGCGTTCCGTTTGCGGCGCAAATCGTGCGCGGCGTGGCTCTTCAAACTGCACTTTACAAACTCGAATCACCGATTGAACCGGGCGTTTTCAACACCGAACTCGCGGGATTTACGATTTATGTCAAAAACGGAAATTTGAATAACGGCAGTTGGGAAAATATTTTTATCTATAACGAAGACAAAGCAGGAAACCAAGCGCGTCTGATAACGTCAAAAAGTGGGCGGATTGATTCAAAAGATGAATTGTCCGAACTCGTGCTTGAAAACGCCGTCGTGAATACGTTTCCGATAAATTACGAAGCGGAAAAGCCAAGCAAATTTATATCGGAAAACGTCGGGCAGATACGATTCGGAATTAAAACAAAACGCGGCGAACTGGTTGAAAAAATCACTAACGGCGACAAGAGTTTGGAAGAATTCGGATTAAATGAATTAGCTGAAATCGCCCAAAATAAAGAAGGAAAAGAACGCACGGAAGCTGAACTTTTATTGCAGAGGCGTTTGATTCTTTCGATTACGCCTTTGATTTTTGCCTTGCTCGGAACTGCGCTTGTATTGAGATTTAATCGCGGCGGCAGAGGTTTTGGAATATTTTTGGCATTGATTTCGCTTATCGGATATTATTTGATGATGTTTCTCGGCGAACAGCTTGCGCGGACTCGAACAATTAGTGTTTTGTCTTCAAGCCTGTTTCCGTTGATTGTCAGCGCAGTCGTCATAACTTGGTTGTTTTGGTCGAATAAGTCTTTATTTAATAATCCGTTTGCCAATCTTGCGCGGTGGTTTAATTCCAAAAAAAGCGAATCGAATAAAGTTTCAAAAGGGAATTTTTATCTTGATTTGACGACCGGAATTTTGGATTTCGATATTGTTACGAATCTTTTGAAATATTTTCTTTTAACCCTTAGTTTTTTGACTTCAATATTTTTGATTTTCACAGCATTTGAACTTTGGAAGTTTGCCGGATTGATTGACGGTGGAATTCGGCTTTTGGGGAAATATCTCCTTTATTTACTCCCGTTTATCTATATTCAAATTGCGCCGTCGGCGTTAATGGTGGCGATTCTGGCGACGTTTGTGATTAAATCGAGACAGAACGAAATTGTAACCTGGACATCTGCCGGACTGAGCGTTTATCGTTTGCTTTTTCCGTGTTTTGTTTTGATGTTGGCGATTGGCGGATTAAATTTTGCATTGCAGGAATATGTGTTTCCGAACTTCAATAAACGGCAGGATGAATTGCGCGGACAAATTCGCGGCGGCGGAATTTTATCGAAAAAAGACGGCAAGATTTGGTCGGCAAATGATAATAAAATTTATTCGTTTGAATTTGCGGACGATACAAAAAGAGATATTCAAAAGATAAAAAATCTGACGATTTACGAATTTTCTGAAGATAAAAAACAAATTTCGACGGTTTATAAAATTCCCGAAGCCGTCTGGGAAACAAATAAAATTAAATTTACCAAACCGTCGGAGAAAATCGTCTGGGCGGACGGAACAGCAGATTTGCAGAAAATCGAAGGCGGAGAATTGTCGGATAACATCAATCTTTTCAGCAGTTTATCGAAAAAGCCGAATCATCTGAACATCGGTGAAGCGAAACAGCAAATCGAAAACAGTAAATCCGATGTTGAAAAAAGAAATTACGAAGTCGCGGTCGAGAAAAAATACACGACGTTGATTTTGCCCTTCGTGATAACTCTTTTTACCGCGCCGTTTGCGTTGAGTTTGGGAAGAAAAGGAAGAGTTGCAACGGTCGGTTATGCGATTGGAATTTGGCTTTTGTTTATGGGCATCAACAGCGCGTTTGAACAGTTTGGTGTGAACGGAATTATGTCTGCAAAACTCGCTGTCTGGAGTCCGATTTTGTTTTTTTCGATGGTCGGCGTGTTTTTGATTTCGAGAGTTAAAACATAAAAGCAATCGAAGCGTTCAGAGGCGACGAGGGAAGTTTCTGAAAAAACATCGGAACTAATTAAAAAAACATTTTGCATCGGTAAAATGCCAACGGCAATAAGTATTATTCCAATGCTTGCGACTATTTTTCCAAAGTTTGAAAATATTTTTCCAACGCAACAAACTATTTTTCCATTGCCTGATGTTATTTTTCCATCTGACTTATCTAAAATGCAATCGGCGTAACTGATTAGGACTGTAATTTTATGAATTGGAAGGTTTTGCTTTAGCCATTAGTTTCTACACAAGTCCAAATTGACTTGAATGCTTGTATTTTGTCGCTGAAGGCGACCAACATCATAGCCTAGCGAGAATCGCTAGGTCAGTTTAACCACATTTTCCATCGCTGAAGGCGATGAACAAAAAGCGCGGCGATTGTTGCTCGCCTTCAGCGAGCGGGAACTTACTGCAAAATACCTAGCGATTCTCGCTAGGCTATAATGTCAGTCGCCTTCAGCGACAAAACCCGAAGATTTTAGGTGTTTCTAACTTGTGTAGAAACTAATGGCTTTAGCAGACGGACTAAGTAGTTAATGACCATCGGCTTTAGCCAAATTTATAAATAAAATCAATCATCCGAACAGTTTTAGCTAAAACAATTTAACAAAGTTTTTCTTCCGTGCTTTCCGTGTATTCTGTGGACAGATTTCTTTTTCTATCCACGGAAAACACGGAAAACGCGGAAAAGAACACCGAAAATTGAAGCAAATAATTTCATAATCAAATTCTATGCCGCTCAGTAATGATTTCTACTCTCAAAATTTCCCGTCAGCTAAAGCAGAACATTCATAAAACCTAATCAGTTACGAATCGGCAAATTATATTTTTCAACTGCGCCCGCGTCGTTTGAGAGCCATATCAGGTGCAGTAACGGCGCGATATTGCGGCGAGCCGGGCGCGTAGAGCGATTTGTAATATTCTTTGGCATCGCTGAAAACCTCAAAAACCGAAGCGGCATCGGTATAAAGTTTCGCATCGCGCAGATTCCACGAATCGAAAAGCGGCACAAAACCCGCGCTGACGGCGTTGTTTGCCGACGTGCATTCGGTAACGAGCGCGTCCATCGTGGAAATTTTCACTTCGTCTTCGTTTGGTTGATACGCCGAAATACTATTGGTCAACTCGCGGTAGCCGATAAAATTTCCGAGCCGCGAATCATAGCTTTGATGCGAAACCGAGTTTATTTGGGCGGCTTCCTGAGCCGGTGCGTCGGGATTGACTTTCGGTTTCGGAGCGGCACGTTGTCCGAGAATTTTGTTAATCTGAGAATTTGCGTCGGCGATTTCGGCTTCCGTCGCGCCCGAAGATTTCAGATAACGGCGCGAAGCCCGCACCAACGGATTGATTTTGGCATAACTCGCTTGGCGATCATTGATTCGTATCTTTTGCGGCGCAAGCCGTGCCGGAACGTCATTGGCAATCGGATAAGCCGCCGCAAGTTGGGCTTCCAATTTAGTAATTTCCAACAAAGAATTAGAAGGATTCCACTTAACATCAGCCTTAAAAATATCGAGATGCCGCCGACAAGTATTCAAAAATTTCGTATCCGAAGTTTCCGCCATATTTTTTATCTCCTACTTTTTGTCTAATTAAATTTCAAACTGCTTTCCCCCTTGCTTTTCAAACAACCAACGAAAATCCAAAAGCCGAAACCCACAAAAATCTATCGAACTTCTGCTTCAAATTATTGCCCATTCAAAACCTCTGATGTCATAAAATCCGTTTCGGTTTCCTTGCGCCGTAAAATATTTGCAGAAAATGTATCAAGAGTTGCGTAACAGATTTTGAAAGAAATTTAACTACACAAATCACGATTTATTGTTCGGGAACTTCATACTTATTTAGAGTATAACCAACTAAGACTTTTCCGTCTTTTCGCCATCTTATCCAGCCTTCTATTTGAGATTCTTCTTTGCCTCGAACATCCATCCATTCGCCTTCTATTTTTTTTATGTTATATCTACCGGGTATGTATTTGACATCTGCCGGCTTTCCGTTAGGTGTTTCCCGAAGAACATTTTTCTCTCCGTCAAAGGTGATAAAACCAGATTTATCAAGATAATATTCAAAAGTGGCATATCCGTAAACACGGTCGGACTTTAAAATGTATTTTGTTTCTTCGATTTCCTCATTGACAACAACTTTATACCAATTTTCCGATTCGCCGACGACTCTCATATAAAGCCACGCCCACGAAAACGGCACAAAAGGTTTGAAGTCAGGATTTTTATTATTGACAAAAAAAACCGGACTTTCTTTGCCAAAACTGAACTCATACCAGATAGTTTTATCGTCATTATAAATTCGATAGATGTCTAATTTGGAAAACTCGCTGGCTCTTCTTCCGGGAAGCGAACTTCCCTGTGTAATTACACCGTAAACCTCCCGAAATTCTTCATCTGCCGGAGCAAGAATTTCAGTTTGTTGTGTCTGCGCCGAAATATAACCGCCCGACAATAAAAGCCCAAATATCAAAATAATAATATTTGAAAGTTTTCCAATTTTTAGTTTTTTTAGTTTTTTTAGTTTCATTTATTTCGCTTATATATTTCCGAAATTTAGCCTTATTGTTCAGGAACATTATGAGCGTTCAGAGTATAACCGACTAAGATTTTTCCATCTTTTCGCCATCTTATCCAACCTTTTGCTTTACTTACTCCTGATACGACAAATATCCATTCTCCTTCAATTTTTTTGGAGTAAAATTTGCTCGAATAGTTTTGATTTTCTAAAGGCGTTCCGTCCGGTGTTTCCCGCAATGGGTTCTTTTCCTCATCAAAATCAATAAAGCCGCCGGATTTTTCAAAATAAAATTTGAAGGTAGCATAAATTAAACTACGGTCGGATTTCAAGGTATATTTCGTTTCTTTAGTTTCTTCATTTATGACCACCTCATACCAGTTTTCCGATTCGGCGACAACTCGCACATAAAATCTGTCCAACATAAACGGTTCAAATGGTTTGAGTTCTTTTTGTGCAATTTTGTTAAGATAAACCGGGCTTTTTTCCTCGAAACTAAATTCATACCAAATTGTTTTATCGGCATTATAAATTCTGATAATGTGAAACTGTAAATCCTCAGCATAAGTCCTCCCGGGAATCCAATCTCTCGCAACAACACCGTCAGCCGCATAAAATTTTTCACTTGCTGGAGAAGTAAGTTCGGTTTGCTGTGCTTGCGCCGAAACAAAACCGACAACCAATAAAACAACACACATAAAAAACGTAACGCGCAGCTCTTTTGCTTTTTCTGATTCTTTGCAGTTCATATATTTTTACTCCATTTTTTTCGCTAAATTAATTTAATGTTTATCTTATGTTTTTCAAAATCTATCTGATTTAATTACGTTTAAAAGGAGGTGCATTGTCATCATCAAGTCTTTTCGTAGGCGTATCCTCAACTCCTCTATTTGGATCAACTACTGTATTATCTTGCCTCCTAGGAGCCTCTACGTAGGGCAAAAACAGAATGCTCTCTCCCAAAAGACCAATACCAAATCCGTTACCATTGAAGAATTGTCGTAAAAGTCCTTCCCATTCGAGGGAGTTGGCTTGCCTTACAGTTAAACCTGATTGCCGCCCACCCGAACAGTTTTCGCCCGTTCCGCCTACACAATAAGCACTACTCTTTGGAGGATTAGCTACACCATTTTCTTTATCCGTTGGATTTACTATTAGTGTTGCAAGGAATTCCGCATCCGCAAAACTAACACCTAAATTTATCAAAGCATCGGAAGCAAAAGGATCATAAACAAGGTTAGTATCCGCCCGGCTTCTCTTTTTTCCTTCTTCTCTCTCATATACATAATTATTTGAATCACCGACATAAGCCTCATCTCCGAAGATATAATGTTTTCCATTATCATTCATCGCGTTTATAACAGCATCTTTAACCGGACCTTTTGTTCTTAAGGTATCAAGTTGACTGACAATTTCATCAACTACCGCGCTGGTGCCTTTTGTATATTCGTTACCATTTGAGTCAAGTAAATTACCTTTGCTATCAACTTTATACTGAACAGAACGATATTCTTCAGTATTCTTATCATAAAATTGAATCCAAATTTCTTCACCCGTCGGGTCAGTATATTTTAGCGGATTATTGATGGTGTAAGCATATAAATTTAATCTTTGCGGATTACTTCGCCGCGTGTCTTTCATTATTATCGGGTCTGTCGAGGTAAAGCGTCCGAGTTTGTTTGCATAAAATCTGGCTTGACCATAGCTCAATCCGGTTTCGTCATCTTTTTCATAGCCCGTAAATCCTTGTCTGACATCATCCGATACATATTTTTCTGCACTTGTCCGATTTCCGAGTCCGGCGATTTCTTCACCGTAAGGCATATAATCTGAACGTGATACGATTGCGCCCTTTTCGTCCGTGTTGATTCGCGGTGTGCCTAAACGGTCGCTTGTTTGATATTGAATTTTCGGCGTTGTTGAAATTGCCGTCGAATATTCCGCCACCATTTTGCCGAGCGCGTCATAAACAAAAATCGTTTCTTCAACTTGTCCGTTGAGAATGCCGTTCTTTTTGACTCGCTTGCCGTCGCCATCATAAAAATACTGTCCGATTACGTTGCCAGAATTTGAAGCCGTTTTTTGTTTATTTTCCGCGTCGTAAGTAAATGTTCTGCCCTCTGCATCGGTGAGAAGATTTCCCGCCAAATCGTAAGTATAATTTTGTCCTGTTGTAAATCGGTTGTTTGCCGTGTCAATCGTCGGATTGTAAATATTCGCATTAAAATTTTGCGGCAAAGTCGTCGTATTATCGTTGGAAACGTCAAACTGCCGATTGCCGTAGCGATCAAATGTATAAGTTTGCTTCCAATTTTGTGTTGTTCCAGTCATTTCTACCGCTTGTTTTAACCGATTCAACGAATCGTAAGTATAGGTTTGATTGAAAACCAGCGGGCTTTGGTTGCTTCTTTGCACCGTGATTGTTTGGCTTTTCACATTGCCGTTATTGTCGGTTGTTCCATAATCATAATCCAATTTCAACAAACTCTGATTTGTTGCGCTTGTGCCTAAACCGATTTGTGTCGGTTGCAAGCGATTATTGAATGCCGTGTTTTCCCAACGTCCGTTGCCTAATTTCATCGAAGAAACCGCGCCTGCCGCCATGTAATTGAAACTGTTCGCATAATTTTTGAAAGTATCATTTGCCTTTTTGCTTTGAACTTGTTGCAAACTGCCGTCTTGGGCAAGCGTATTTTTGACGACTCTGCCCGATGGATAAGTTTGCTCGATTAGTGCGCCTGACAGATTGTAAGTGTAAAGCATTTCATTATAAGCCGTGCCGTCGGTTGTCTGTTTGCTCTTTTTGATTCTGCCGACGAGATCGAATTCGGTGTATTCGGTAGTCGAAAAACCATTGGTAACTTTGGTCAATCTGCCTTTTGAATTGGCAATATTTGCGTCATCGTAAGTATAAATTACGTTTGGCGTTGCCTGATAATTCGACAAATTTTGCGGAGCAGAATAATTTCGATTGGTTGCGCGATTCAGATTGTCGTAGACGAAATTTGTTATGACTTGCCGCGCATCAGTTTTCTGTGTCAGATTGCCGTTGTCATCGTATTGATAATTGATTGTTCCGCTTTCGGGATTCGTTGCCGACATCAATCTTGACAAACTGTTATAGGTATATGTTCGCGTTTGAACGCCTTGCGTTACGGTTGTCAGATTATTCAATGTATCGTAAGCATAAATTGTTGATTGCGTCGGGTTGCCGTTCACATCAAGTTGTCCGTCGTCGTTCGGTTCATCAACTCTGATAAGTTGTCCGAGCGCGTTGGTTACGCTTCGGCGTTTTTTCCCCGTTTGGTCGGTTATGGTAACTGTGTTGCCGCTGGATTCGGTTTTGACAATCGAGCCATCCGGCGTGATAATCTTGCTGCCCAAAGCATAGCTCAAATTGGTTGTCCAAACAGGTTGTTCGCCCGCATTCGGACGATACGGATTCGATACTTTTGCGCCAACGCGCCAAATTTGTGTTTCGGGGTCTTGCGCCATCACGAACGGAATTGTTTTGCTTGCAATATAACCGCCGTCAGATTCATAACGCCGTGTTTCAATCGTCCTGCCCAAACCATCGTAAAAACTCTCTGATTTCAACAGATTATCGTTTAGCGTATTCAAATCACTTCTCGTTTCGATTCGCTTATTCGCATCGTCATATATGATTTTTGACTGTATCTCAAAAATCGTGCCGACTGCCGAAAATGCTTGTGTGGGTCGGTCAAGAACATCATTGTAAAAAGTCTTGGTGATTATGCCGTTGACATCTTCCGTATTGACGGTTGCGCCCGTAAAATAATCAAACTGTGTGTAGGAAACCCATTGAAACGGAATAGTATTGGTTGCACTCGTCGGAAAAGCAAAGGTATTTTGTCCATTAAGTTGTGTCGGTGCTGAATTTGAACGCGCTTCGCCGTCGGCACTTCCGAATCTGTCAGAATAATCTAAGGTTGCGAAATTTCCTTTTGCGTCAATTATCTTTACTACGTTGCCCAATACGTCGTATTGAGAATATGTTGTTAATGGAGCGGTCTGATTTTGTGCGTTTTCAAAGCCCGTAAGTGCTGTTACATTTCCGCGCCGTGTATAACTTGAGCCAAAATTTACGGAATCAAAACCGGATGCCCCGTTTCTCGATACCAAGTTTGCGTGATTTGTGTCCGCGTTGTAATTATCATATTCCAACTGAGTCAGCGAGGTTTTATTATTTCCCGCTATGTCGGATGAAATCCATTTCTGAAGCGGCAAATGCCGCAAAAAAGAACCTGAAGATGAAGTGTAATTCGTATCGGTTACGAAATCCGTATGAATTCTTTTGATAAATTGTCCGGGCTGACCGTTTCCGTAATCGTATTCCCAAACATCCGTTTGATTATTGAAAGCGTCAAATGCCCAACTTCCGTTAATAGGATTAATTGCTGTTGTCTTACTGACTAAATTACCGTCAACAATCGTGGATTTTGTTTCAACTAAACGCGGATTAAATGTCGGCATCTGCTCTGCATATTGAGATGGACCAAAACCGCAAATAATCGGGGTATATTGATTATTATAGCACCAAGACGGAATATTTTGCCGCCAATCTTTTTCCACTATATGCAAAAGAGTTGTGCCATTTGAGTCATACATTTCCGTTTTAAATTCTTTTCCAACCCACCACGGAGTAGTATGTCCATAATTGCTATCCGGTATTCCATAAAAGTAATGTTTCGCTTTACTCAAAAGATGATTGTCAGCATCAAACTGCTCAACAGTAACTATAGTTCCCAACCTCGTTCCAAAATAGGTTTGAGATGCGGAAAATACTGTCTTGCTGATTAAGATATTATTTTCGTCATACACTCTTTTTTCTTTGACACGGTTTACTGGTGTCCATCCAAATCCCATACCGATAGCCGGAAAATAATCATATTCCATCGCTCCGCCGGTTGGTAGTTCAATTCTTGCTAACTGACCATAAACATTATATTTAAAGTTGTAACTCCTGCCATCAGGCAGAATAAGTTTCATTGGACTGTAAAAATAGTTCGGACTATACTCAGTATTAGCACTTTGTAAAACATCTTCAGGATACGGACCTCCGCCGCCCATAAATAAATCGCCGTATGTTTTGAAAGTGCTTGAATCATAAGATTGCGTAGTCCGCAAAACATTTTCGCCCGGCACCGTTTCACAAACTCTGATTACTCTGTCTGCGCCATTAAACCCTTTATAAGTAATTTTTTTACCGGGACAATTAGAGTCATCGGTTGAAAACATGTCAATATTAACTTCTCGTCCAAGTGAGTCCTTGATTTTTGAAAGTGCAGGATATGACGAATAAGTATAATCAATGCGATTTCCGTTACGGTCTTGTTTCCAAATAGCTTTTTCATTTTCGATGCGGGTTTTAGTTCCGTTAGGGTAAAGTAAATAACCATTTAGGGGATATGCTCCTTCCCCTTGAAGCCAAATGTTGGTATCAGAAACAAATGTAAGATTAGGTTCAGATGAAGTTTGGAAAACTCTTCCGAGATTTATATTGGTTAATCCACAGGTGCTAAATGGGAATCCGTGCAAATAATTATCCCGAAATGTATGTTCGGTTCCATCAGATTCAGTGTAAGTTAAGCCAAATTGATAATAATACCTCCACTCGGAATTCATTTCGCCCCCACAAGCATCACCGTAGTCAACATTCACTCCGCCAGTAAATTTAAGAAACGGGGCAAAAAATGCGTCAGGGCTTTTATCTGAATAAACAGCCCAAGTTTGTCCGGGATTTCCTCCGGGAAGTTGTTCTTCATGAAAATTCCATTGACGTTCAATAGTGAGAGACATTCCGTGTCCGACCTCGCCGCGTCCACTCACATTTAATAAAGGAATATTTACATTCAAGTTACCGCTAAAAAGATTAACCGTATCAAAATCACTTAACTTGTATGAACCTAAGGGTGCGCCCGGAGTGCTTGCTGTAGGTGCGGAACTTTGTCCTTTAATCATCAGAGGCAACAAAACTATAATTGACAAAAAAACACTCAGATTTTTTGTTAAAACATTCTTTCTCATATTTCTCTCTCCTTCAGGTTTCAAATTATTAATTTCTTTTAATCAACAAGTTTAGCGTCATTTTCCTTCCTATCTTCTGTAAAAAGCGGGGACGGGAATGTCGTTTGTTGTTCCCCACGCTTCTTGGCGGAGTGTGTTGGTCGAGCTTTTGCGGATATACCAATTGCCGTCTGAGTTTCTCCAAACCGCAATGTCAACTTTGCCGTCGCCGTCGTAGTCGTTTTGGACTTCCGTGTCGGTTGATTGTTGCCAAGGGATGGTTTCGGTTTGTCCGTTGGAACTGTATTTGATGTGCCAATTTGCGCCGTTTCGGATGGCGTAATCGGCGCGTCCGTCGCCATCGTAATCGGCTGAGACGGGAATTGTGCTGGATTCAAGAAAAGTAGCGTTTAAGATTTGATTGTTTGAAGTGTTCAGAGAGTAGAAAGTCTTGTCCGAGTTGCGCCAAACGGCGATGTCGGCGCGTCCGTCGCCGTCGTAATCGGCTGGTGCGGGCAGGTCGGTTGAAAGTCCGAATTGATATTGGATTGATTGCGAATTACTGCTTTGGAAAATATACCAAGTGGTGTTTGACGGGCGAAAAATTGCCAAATCGGTTTTGCCGTCGCCATCGTAATCGGCTTGGGCAACTTTGTCGCCCGATGTTCCGAAGGTTACCGAATAATAGTTGCCATCGCTCGATTTGAGAATCCACCAATCGTTACTCGAAGGTCGAAAGATTGAAAAATCGGTCTTACCATCGCCGTCATAATCGCCTTCGACGGGATCATCTAAATTTGTTCCCCAACCTTGAATTGTCTGCGCCGAACCTTGTCCGCCGAGAACATACCAAACACCGGAACTCGGTCGCCAAACCGCCAAATCAGCGGGCGCGGCTTGATTCGCGTTGGCATCTTCAACCGTCAGCAATTTCGATCCGGCATAGACATATTCTTTCGCAAGCTGCGGTGTCGGATTCGGCACGGGCGCAGGCAGAAACGGATTGATTGAATTGAGCAAAGATTCTTCTTGTTTTTCAAGCAGATTCGCCTTTCCGATTTCACGTTTGGCAATTTCACGTTTCGCCGAATCTTCCAAATACTTCAACCCTGCGCCGAATGCTCCGACGCAAAAAAAGCCGATAACCAAGATTATCAGCCAATTTGATTTCAGATATTTGATGAATTTTTCCGAGCTTGAAAGATTCGTAAAAGGAACGCAACTTTCTGTATTTATGGAAATTACAGCATTAACGGGTTTAGATTTTTGGGACTTTCTCGACATACAAAAATACCTCCGCAGGAAATAAAACAGGAATCAATAATGACCGAAAATTGAGCTAAGTCTATGCCCCCCCCGCATTTATGTCAAGTCGAAAAATGTTTTTTGACGTTTTTAAATTTTTAAAACTAAAATTCATTTTTTTAACCACAAAATAACACAAAAGACCACAAAAGGACTTCTGGTTTCTAATTAATTTGTGTCTTTTTGTGTTGTTTTGTGGTTAAAGTTTTTCCGATTTTTTTAGATTATTTGGGGATGATGGTTGGCTTTATCGGCACGAAAAAAAGGCGGAAACGACACATTGCGTCATTTCCGCCTTTTTACTTTTTACTTTTTACTTTAAGTTCCGGTTTCCCACGATGTCATATATTCCATCATTTCGGGAGTTAAAGTATCAATCGAAACGCCAAGCGAGCGAAGTTTCAGCGAAGCGATTTCTTGGTCAACTTCTGCCGGAAGAACGTGAACGCCGCCTTCGAGTTTGCCTTGATTTTTGACGAGATATTCAGTCGAAAGAGCTTGGTTGGCGAATGACATATCCATAACCGAAGCCGGATGACCTTCCGCCGCCGCCAAGTTAATCAGACGACCTTCGCCGAGAACGATAACCGATTTGCCGTCAGCCATCGAATATTCTTCGACGAACGGACGACGTTTGTTGACTTCAGTTGACATTTCGCGCAGAGCTTCGAGATTTAATTCCAAATCAAAGTGTCCGCTGTTGCAGACGATTGCGCCGTCTTTCATTGATTCAAAATGTTCGCGGTCAATAACGTGTCGGTTGCCGGTTACGGTTACAAAGAAATCGCCGATTTTACACGCTTCCGACATCGGCATCACGCGGAAACCGTCCATAATGGCTTCGATAGCTTTAATCGGATCAATCTCGGTAATAATTACGTTTGAACCAAGTCCACGCGCCCGCATTGCCACACCTTTTCCGCACCAGCCGTAGCCGACGACGACCATATTCTTCCCCGCAAGCAAAATATTGGTTGCGCGGATAATACCGTCGAGCGTTGATTGACCTGTGCCGTAACGATTATCAAAGAAATGCTTTGTTTGCGCGTCATTGACAGCCATTGCCGGGAAAGTTAAAACTCCGGCTTTGACCATCGCTTGAAGGCGAACGATTCCGGTCGTGGTTTCTTCCGTCGTGCCGATAATGGTTTTTGCCAATTCCGGCTTTTCTTTGAGCATCGTTGCGACAACGTCCGAACCGTCATCAATAATGATATTCGGGTTGGTTTCGAGTGCCATCCGAACGTGGCTCATATATGTATCGGTTGATTCGCCTTTCATTGCGAAAACCGGAATGCCCCAATCGGCAACGAGCGACGCGGCAACGTCATCTTGCGTTGAAAGCGGATTTGAAGCGATTAAAACAGCTTCTGCGCCGCCGGCTTGCAAGGTTCTTGCTAAGTTTGCCGTTTCGGTCGTGATATGAGCGCAAGCAATTAGTTTGATTCCGGCAAGCGGTTTTTCTTGCTCGAAGCGTTCACGAATCAAGCGCAAAACCGGCATTTCGCGGTCAGCCCATTCAATTCTTTGTTTGCCTTGCGGTGCAAGGTTGATGTCTTTTATATCGTATTCCATTGAAATTCCTTCTTTAGCCATAATGTTTTAGTGGTAAGTGGTAAGTGGTAAGTGGTAAGTGTAAGAAAAAACTTAGCACTTACCACTTACCACTTACCACTATATTAAACTCCTTTTGCGATACCGTTGAGCGAACTTAAAAGTGCTTCGGTTTTATCGGTTTTTTCCCATGAAAACTCTTCATTTCCGAAATGTCCGAAAGCGGCGGTTTTCTTGAAAATCGGTTTCCGTAAATCAAGTGTTTCGATAATTCCTTTCGGATTTAATTGAAAATTAGCGCGGACGGCTTCCGATAAATTTGATTCTTCAACTGTTCCTGTGCCATGAGTGTCAACCAAAACCGAAACCGGCTCGGCAACTCCGATAGCATATGCGAGTTGCACGGTGCATTTTTCCGCAAGTCCTGCGGCAACAATATTTTTGGCGATATACCGCGCCATATAAGCTGCCGAACGGTCAACTTTCGTGGGATCTTTGCCCGAAAACGCGCCGCCGCCGTGCGGAGCATAACCGCCGTAGGTGTCAACGATGATTTTGCGTCCGGTTAAACCGGCATCGCCCATCGGACCGCCGACTACGAAACGTCCGGTCGGATTGATGTGATATTTTGTATCGTCATCGAGCAAATCAGCCGGAACGGTTGCTTTAATAACTTTTTCCAGAATGTCTGCGCGAAGTTGTTCGGTCGTAACTTCTTCGGCGTGTTGCGAAGAAATAACTACGGCTTCGACACGAAACGGTCTGCCGTCGCGGTATTCAACCGTAACTTGCGATTTTCCGTCAGGGCGCAGATAGGGAAGTTCGCCGCTTCGACGCACTTCCGATAAACGGCGTGTCAAATTATGTGCAAGTTGAATCGGCAAAGGCATCAATTCATCGGTTTCGTTACAGGCAAAACCAAACATTAAACCTTGGTCGCCTGCACCGCCGGTGTCCACGCCTTGCGCGATGTCGGGCGATTGCGTGCCGACTAAATCCATAACACTTAAAGTATTACAGTCATAGCCGTAGCTGGCGTTGTTATAGCCGATGTCGTTAATCGTATCACGAATGATTTTTTTATAATTAACAATTGCGCTCGTGGTAATTTCTCCGGCAATAACCGCCGTGCCGGTTGTTACAAGCGTTTCGCAAGCAACTCTGCCGTTCGGGTCTTGTTCGAGAATAGCGTCTAAAACCGCGTCCGAAATTTGGTCGGCGATTTTGTCCGGGTGTCCTTCGGTAACAGATTCCGAAGTAAATAAAAATTTTGTGTTACTCAATTTATTGAAAAACTCCTTTTGAATAGAAAATTAAAATCTTTTGGAAAGATAACAAAAGGGAAATTGTATCTTTTTGAATTGAAAGTGTCAAAAGCGCAAGAATTTTAGTTTTTGGCGCGATTTTGATTTTTAGGTTTATAAAGAGCAAAATATCTGTGAGGTAAAAAAAAATATGTCTGTAACAACGCTCGAAAAACCTTTGCCCAAAACTTTAAGCGGGCAATCCAAAACGGATTGGCTTATCAAACAACTCTATAAAACCGAAGGCAAAGCCGAAATTATTAATGGAGAAATTGTAAAATTTATGTCAACCGGAGATGAACCAAGTTCTGCCGCTTTTAATGCCGCGATTAGTCTGAAAAGTTACCAGCGAAAAACGATGTTCGGCAGGGCTTATACGGATAATGTCGGTTATCTGGTAAATTTGCCGAATCGCAAATCGTTTAGCCCCGATGCCTCGTTTTATACGGGAAATCGTGCCGGAATGAAATTTCTCAAAGGTGCGCCTGTTTTTGCTATCGAAGTGCGAAGCGAAAACGATTACGGCACAAAAGCCGAAGCAGACATCAAACAAAAGCGTTACGATTATTTTGCCGCCGGCACGGAAATCGTCTGGGACGTTGATTTATTGAGCGAAGACGTTATCAAATCTTATCACCGAGACAATCCCGATAACCCCAAAATCTTTAAACACGGCGAAACTGCCAACGCCGAACCTGCTTTGCCGGATTGGACGATTAGTGTTGATGAACTTTTTGATTAGAAAACATACTCTTAAATTTTATCGGGAAGTTATTTTAATTATAAGAAAAATATATCAAGAAATAGCGCGTCTGATAATGTATAAATCATTTCTTTTTCGCAGTTCGTTTTTCTTTCGCTTTAGCGTTCATGTATTCCAATCTTTTCTTTTTGAATTCGGGATCAGTTTCCATACGTTTCTTCAAAGACTCGTTGGTTCGGATGCTTCGACATTTTTTACAAATGCGCTTTCCTTGACTGTTTATATGCAAATTGTCGCCACTATACGGATGACCATATTTACAGAACTCTTTTTTGAGAGCAAATTCTTGGTTTTCTTGATGAGAAACAAGTCGGAGATGATTCGGGTTTGTGCAAGCGCGGTTACAACATTGATGGTCAACTTCTTGATCAGAGGGAATTTTACCGTGTAAATATTCCCATATAAAACGGTGTGGACTCGTTAAAACACCACCTTTGCGTCTTGAAGTCGGCGCAAATTGCCCATAACCGATATGAGACTTTGTTCCAACCCACTCCCAACATTCGCTTTCATTATTTATTACAATCTTCTGACAAAATCTCTCTATCGGTTGTTTATTCTTTCCGACATAAGTTATCCGACGACCAAGAGAATCATAAAAAACTTTACTATTCTTATGAAAATCTTCGTGCATACGAATAAAATGTTCGATTTCATCTAGGACTAATTTCATAAAGGGAAACCTGATGAGCCAAAATGACTACATAATAACTTATATGTGCGGAGTCTTATAATAAAGATTATGTTATTTTAATAGTTAAATAACTCTTGTAGCACATCGCATAAGTGTCTTGCTGTTTTGCTAGCTAAACTGTCTATCCTTCCTTTCAGACGATTTTTGTCAACTGCGCGAATTTGGTCGAGTGCAATAAAATTATCCTTTCTATTTAATTCAAATTTAATTCGTGTCGGATAATTTTTTTTGCTTGAGGTAATCGGCGCAATCAAAACCGTTCCTAAAGAATCATTGGCTTCATTGGGCGAAATTACAACTGCCGGGCGCGTTTTCTGCATTTCCACGCCTACCGTCGGGTTTAAGTTAACCCAAAAAATTTCAAATCTTCGGATTACCATTCGACCTCATCAAATTCGGTCAAAGTTGCTTCTTCCCAATCTCTGAACTCGTCTTTGTCGTTAGACTCGGCGGCAAATTGCTCACGCCATCCGGCACGAGGTTCATTGTTTGGTTTTAGTAGCAAACCTTCGGGCAAAATCTCAACGGTTACGGAGTTTTTGAAGTTAAATTGTTTCAAAAGCGTTTTCGGAATTCTGATTCCTTTCGATGTGCCGATAGTTACGATGTTAATTTCCATAATCATATTATAATTATAAAAACTGACATCTTGCAACTTATTAAGAAAAAAATTAAGCACTATTTTTCGTCTTTTCAAAGGCTTCCTTTAAGGCTTTCAAAACGTCGCGTTTTTGAAAAGTTTCCAAATTATTAAAACGAATTTCAATATGAAAATCTTTATTTTCCGCAATGTATCGAAATATTTGACTGCTTGATTTTTTTTCGGCAGAAGTTTTAGACTCTGTGTTTTTTTCAGGTCTGGCTGGTTGAAGAACTTTTTTGCGGTTTGCGCCGTTTTCAGAAATTCTTTCTAAAAACGAGTGCATCGCTTTTTCGTCAAATTGGCGAGCAATTTCAAGGAGCGTTGATTTTGCATTGATTTTTGATTCATGGCATTTTTCGCGGATGCTTTCGGGCAAGCCTGCAATTGTCAGCGATTCTGTGACAGTCGTGCGGCTTTTGCTGATTTTTTTGGCAATTTCTTCTTGTGTATAACCGAATTTTTCTTTCAGAGCAGCTAAACCGTCGGCTTCTTCCCAAAGTGTTAAATCCTTGCGTTGGAGATTTTCGATGAGGGCGATTTCGGCGATTGATTTTTCGTCCAAATCAAGTTCGATGCACGGAACTTCGCGCAAACCCGCCAGATTAGAAGCCCGCCAGCGGCGTTCGCCGGCGATAATCATCCAAGTTTGATTGTCGCGGTTCGGTTTAACCAGAAGCGGTTCGAGAACGCCATTTTGCTTGATTGATGCGGTTAATTCGCTCAAATCACCAATTTCTGTGCGCGGTTGTTCGGGGTTCGGCTCGATTTTATCAATTGGCAAAATTTTACCAATCGGACGATTCGGACGCGCCAATTCTTCGACATAATGTAAATCGTGGCGCATCTGCACGCTGGTCGGTAATCCTTTTTTAGACACGTTTTAAAAACTCCTTCGATAATTCGGTATATTCGCGTGAACCCGATGAATTGGGCGCGAAAGTGAAAATTGATTCTTTGTGGGCAGGCGATTCTTCGAGTCGGACACTGCGCGAAATCATTGTTTTGAATGTTTTTTTGCCGAAAACTTTGCGAATGTGCGCTTCGACATCTTTCGATAACGCCGTGCGTTTATCGAAAAGCGTGATTAAAACGCCTAAAAGATTTAATTCGGGATTCGGACGCGCACGCACTTTTTCGATGGTTTCGAGCAGATCGTCAGTTCCCTCTAACGCAAAATATGACGATTGAATCGGAATCAAAACGTGATTTGCCGCAACGAGTGCATTAACCGTAATCAAACCGAGCGTCGGCGGCGTATCAATAAAAATGTAATCATAATTTTTACTGATTTGCTCAATTCGGTCGCGCAGACGAAAAATTGCGTCAAAATCGCCGACTAATTTGGCTTCCAATTTAGCAAGATTGATGCGCGATGGCACAATGTCCAATTTTTTTACGCCGGTCGGGTAAATAAAATCTTCAAAAGGCATCTCAAGTTCGGTAAAAAGCTCGAATGCGCTGCCATTGACGTTCTCAAGCGCAAGATAAGACAAAGAACTATTTGCCTGCGGGTCTAAATCGAGCAAAAGCACTCTTTTACCCGCCCGCGCACAAGCCGCCGAAAGATTAATCGCGGTCGTCGTTTTTCCGACACCGCCTTTTTGATTAGCAATAACTATAACCATTTTCTAAAGTGAAAAAGTGTAAATGTGAAAAAGTTTTAAATATTTTCCACTTGAAAAGCCTTTTTTTCAAACCGCGAAATACGGAAAAATATCAGCCGATTAAATCAGGCCACTCTTCCGGCGATTGGGCAAATTCGTCCGCCGCCTGTTCGGTTTGGCTGGAAGCCGAAATATCAATGACTTTCTGCTCGACAAAAATCGCGCAATCGAGACGCAGGGCGAGTGCGATGGCATCCGAAGGACGTGCGTCGAGGGTTAGCAATTCGCCCGACTTATCGGTTAGTTCAATAAGCGCGTAGAAAGTATTTTCGCGCAAATCGTTAATAATTACGCGCTCGGCTTTGAATCCGGTTTCGACAATCAGATTTCGCAGGAGATCGTGCGTCATCGGACGTTGCGGAACGATTTTTTCGATTTCGAGCGCGATAGCATTGGCTTCAAACGCGCCAACCCAAATCGGCAGAATCGTTTCGGACTCAATGCCTTTAAGCACGACAATCGGATTATTCGTATTCGGGTCCATTATCAGCGCACCGATTTTTACTTCAATAAGCATAAATTTAGAACACAAACGGCAAAACTTTTATTATCCACAGATAAACACGGATAGGAAATCAGATTAAATTATCTGTGATCATCTTGTTTATCTGTGGATAAATATTTCTTCGCTTTTCAATATAAAATCTAAACTATTTCACCAAACAACGTATTTGTTTTAGCTTCGGTAATTTTTACTTTGACGATATTTCCTAAAAGATTTCCGTTTCCGACAAAATTGACTACTTTATGACACGACGAATGCCCCGAAATTTCATCATTATTTCGATTAGAATGCTTTTCGGCTAAAACTTCAACTTCTCTGCCGAGATAACTCTGAAAAATATCAACTTGGTGTTTGCGCTGAACTTTTTCGAGTTCCAAAAAACGCTCGGTTTTTTGTTTCAGCGAAACATCGTTGGGCATTTCAAACGCCGGAGTGCCGGGACGCGGTGAATATTTGAAAATATACGCGCTGTCGTATTTGCAATATTCGGCTAATTTAAGTGTGTCAGAGAAATCTTCGTCTGTTTCGCCCGGAAATCCGACAATTATATCGGTTGAAAGTGCGATTTGCCTTTTCGATGCTTTTATTTTATCAATTTTAGCGAAATAACTTTCGATATTATGCCCGCGCCGCATTGCCTTTAAAACACGATTACTGCCTGATTGCACCGGCAAATGCACCCAATTACACAGATTTTTGTTTTCATCAATGGCATCAACAATATCGGGATGAAAATCTCTCGGAAACGATGTTGTAAATTTTATACGTTCGATGCCCGTTGCCGCAACTGCCCGAAGCAGACGCGAAAAAGCCGTTGCACCGGAAAAATGTTCCATTCCCGAATCGGTTTTCGGGCGATAGCTGTTGACGTTTTGACCGATTAGATGAATTTCCTTGACACCACGTCGTTTGAGTGTTAAAACCTGTCGAATAATCTCGGATGCCGAAAGCGATTTTTCCCGCCCGCGCGAAAAAGGCACGATACAGTAAGTGCAAAATTTATTACAGCCTTCGATAATCGGCACAAATGCAACATATGGCGAATGTTGAGCATTTTCGGCAACCGTCCAATTGTATTCGATTTCGCGTTCGCCCAAATCGAGAAATTCTTTTTCGCCTTCAAAAACCTTTTTAATAGTTTTGGAAACGCGCCCCACGGCTTTCGTTCCCAAAACAAAATCAATGCCATTGGCGCGGGAAAAAAGCGTCTCGCCTTCAAGTTGTGCAACACAGCCCAGAACGCCTAAAACAGGATTTTTTAATCTTTCTTCCTTCGGGTTGCGGATTTGTCCGATGCGCGTAAATAATTTATGTTCAGCCTTTTCGCGCACCGAACAGGTATTTAAAAGCACGACATCCGCTGCCGTTTCATCGGACGTAATTTGAAAACCGTCGGCTTCGAGTTGCGTGACGACACGCTCGGAATCGGAGACGTTCATTTGACAGCCGAAAGTTTCGAGATAAACTTTTTTCATAGAGACTTCTTTTTTCACGCGATACAACAATATGGATCTAAACTTTAAAACCAGAGATTTCGTGCATTTGCATCTTCATACGGATTATAGCCTTTTGCAAGGCGCAATCCAACTCAAGCCGTTAGCTAAACGCTTAAACGAGCTTGAAATGAAAGCCTGCGCGATGACTGATTACGGCAATATGTTCGGCGCGATTTCGTTTTATAATACGATGAAATCGAACGAAATTCACCCGATTATCGGCACGGAAGTCTTTTTGAATTTTGGTAGTCGGCACGATAAAGAATCGCACGTTAAAGCGGGCGAAAAGCCTTATTATAACTTGGTTCTGCTGGCGAAGGATTTGGAAGGTTATCATAATTTGGCGTATCTTTCGTCGAAATCTTATACGGAAGGTTTTCACCATAAACCGCGCATAGATTTTGAGCTTCTGGCGGAAAAAAGCAAAGGTTTAATCGGGCTTTCATCAGGCTTCGGCGGCGCAATCTGGCATTTTTTACGGCAAAACGAACCTGACAGAGCTTTGGAATTTGCTCTGCGAATGAAAGAAATTTTCGGGAATGATAATTTTTACATCGAAATCCAAGACCACGCTCTCGAAGAAGAAAAGCAAATACTTAAAGCGTTGCTTGAGCTTTCTGAAAAAACACAAATACCTTTGGTTGCAACAAATGATGTTCATTACTTAAACCAAGATGATGCTTTTGCCCAAGAGGTTTTAATGGCAATCGGGGAAGGTAAAACGGTTAATGAAAGTAACCGAAGCCGTTTCGGTTCGGAAACATTTTATATGCGTTCGGCAGAAGAAATGTGGGATATTTTCGGTGCGGAGTTTCCCGATGCTTTACGCAATACTTTAAAAATCGCCGAAATGTGTCAGGTTGAATTTCCGAAAGGCGATAATTTAACTCTGCCGATATTTCCGATTCCTGCCGAATCGCTTTGCCAAACCACGGATGAATATTTTGAGAAAGTCGTTATGGAAGGCTTTGAAGCGCGAAATCAAGCGGTTTGGGCGGCAATGGCAGATGCCGGAACTCTGAAATATTCGCTCGAAGATTATCACAGACGCATTCGGCGCGAAATTGAGACAATTGGAAATATGGGATTTCCCGGTTATTTTCTGATTGTTTGGGAATTTATCAAATACGCTAAACAGAAAGGAATTCCGGTCGGACCGGGCAGAGGTTCGGCGGCTGGTTCGCTGGTGGCATATTGCCTTGAAATTACGGATGTTGATCCGCTTCAATATGATTTGCTTTTTGAGAGATTCTTAAATCCCGAAAGAGTTTCGATGCCTGATATTGATATAGATTTCTGTGTCCGCGGGCGCAGTGATGTGATCAATCACGTTACGGAAATTTACGGGCGCGAATCGGTCTGTCAGATTATTACATTTGGCACGATGGCTTCAAAAGCGGCAATTAAGGATGTCGGACGCGCTTTGAATATGCCGCTCGGCGAAGTCGAAAAAGTTGCTAAACTTATTCCGCCGCCGGTGCGCGGCAGAAATATCAGCATTTCGCAAGCTCTTGAGCAAGTCGCTGATTTAAAAAGAGCTTTTGAAACAAATCCTGATGTTAAAAAGCTCTTGGATTTGGCTCTGCGGCTCGAAGGTTGTTCGCGGCATTCATCGGTTCACGCGGCAGGTGTAGTGATTTCGCCGAGACCTTTGCACGAACTCGTGCCGGTAACGCTTTCGTCCAAAAATGAATTGACGAGTCAATATACAATGAACGATCTCGAAAAAGTCGGGATGCTCAAGATGGATTTCCTTGCACTTACAACCTTAACTATCATAAGCGACTGCTTAAATAAACTTAAACAAAAAAAAGGAATCGAAATTGATTGGGCGAAAATTCCGCTCGATGACGAAGACACGATGAAACTGTTCGGCGACGGACGCACCGAAGCCGTCTTTCAATTTGAATCGTCGGGAATGCAGGAAATTTGCCGCCGTCTGAAGCCGAAAGAATTGGAAGATTTAGCGGCTTTAAATGCTCTGTATCGTCCGGGACCACTTGATGGCGGAATGGTAGACGATTTTATTCTGCGTCATCGAGGCGAGAAAAAAGTCCAATATATCGTGCCGGAAATGGAAGATATTTTGCGAAATACATACGGTATTCTCGTGTATCAAGAACAGATTATGCAGATTGCCCAGAAGCTCGGAGGCTATTCTCTAGGTGAAGCCGATATGATGCGGCGGGCGATGGGCAAAAAGAAGCGCGAAGAGATGGCTCTGCATTCGGAACAGTTTGTGTCGGGCGCAGTCGAACGCAAAATTAACCGCGAAAAGGCGGAAGCAATTTTTAATCTGATGGCGCAATTTGCCGATTACGGTTTTAACCGAAGCCACTCGGTTGCATATGCTTATCTTGCTAATCAGACCGCTTATCTTAAAGCGCATTATCCTGCTTATTTTTATGCGTCTGTT
>JANNYB010000107.1:0-69591 GCA_031409875.1 Acidobacteriota bacterium
CCGTTTTGACATTAAAAAAGGTTCTGAAAAAACCAGAACCAGTTTTAATGAAACAAATAATTGAAGAGGTCAGCAGGCTAGGCAGTATTTATCAGCCCAAATCTGCTTCCCCAACCGCCTAATTTGGCGAAGGTATTGTTAAGTTTATTAACAAATTAACTTTGCGAACTTTGCGCCTTTGCGGGAAATAAATTGTTGAAAATCAGAGCTTTATTTTCCAGCAAAGGCGCAAAGGCGCAAAGAAAAATATTAAGAAATTAAAAAAACAGACCACTAAATAGCCGAAAAAATAAATTAGTTTTCGCGGGCAAAAGCTAATTATTCGACTTTCACAAAATCTGTTTTGCTTCTCCCAAAGGTTTCGGGCGCATACATTTCTTCGGCTTTGGCTGGCGGAACGACAAAATTTCCGGGCGTGGTCGCACGCGCAAGATACGAATAATTCCAAACTCCGGCAGAAAGCAACATTGTAAATGCTTCGGCTCGATTATCGCGCAAATTTTGATGATTGAACCAAAAAGAACGCTTTCGCAATTCATCGGAATAATTCAAAAAAGTATTGCCGGACACAGCTAATTCGGGATTTATAATCTCAATTCCGGCAGGTAAATTATCAACTAAAGCAACGTGATAACGGCGTGTTGGCGCAATCATCTGAATATTTACGCGCACTCGCGCACCGGCTTTAAAAGTCCAAGTTCCGTCTGCATTTTGTTTCACATCGTCGGCGTTATCAATCGCTTGATATTGACGCGAAACGGCAAAACCGTAATCTGCCGCGTCTAATTTCAAATTTTTCGGCGCATATTTTAAACCGATTCGATAATACAAACGCCCTTCGCCTTGCTTGTCTAAAATCAACTTTTGATTCGCAGATTGCGTTTGCAGATAATTCATCGGCACACTTATTAAATTTGAATCGGTCGAGCGTCCAATGAATTTTTGTTCGCCTGCAAAAGCGTTTCCGAGCCAAATTTTAGCGACAAAATTCGGCGTAGTTTTTTCGTAAGTTTGAAAATATTTGTCGAGCGCAAGCAGCACAAACGCATTTTCCTGCGTGCTTTGCCAGCGTCCTTTTATTTTATTCGCCAACAATCCGCGCACGATTTTCGGAATCAATGAATTATCCGGCGCGGCTTTGAGCAACGCCTCCAAAATCACGCCGTCGGCGCGTCTGTCGGAACTCAGCAAAACGTATTCGCCGTCTTTGTAACTTGTTACAAAATGAGCGTTTCCAGCAGTTTCAGTAACGCGATTGAGCAAGTTTTGTTTGATGGATTCGACTTCAATTTCGGAATTTTTATCGTCTGCCAAAACCGATAAAAGCCAGCCGTCTGATTCCGCTGAAAGTTTTTCTAAACCGGCTTCACGCAATAAATTTTTCGCTTTTCCCGCGTCTTTATCGCCGAGCAAATCGCGCACATAAAGCGCGTAAGCCGAAACTGCCCAACGCGATTCTTCCGAATAAGTATTTGGATATTTTGATTCGATATTTTTCAAATAATTCAGTGATTTGGCGATAAATTCGTTTGGAATTTCATAGCCTTTTTGCTTTGCACGCGCAACTGCGTGAGCAACGTGAACCGAAATAAACGGAAAACTTTCGTCATCGTTGCGCCAAAAACTAAAGCCGCCGTCGCTGTGTTGAAGCGTTTGCAAACGCGCCAAATCCGACTTCATTTTCGCTTCAATTTCGTTTTTTGAAGGCAAATCTTTCGCCTCAAACGCCGTTAAAATATCACGCAAAGCCGCCACCGACAAAACTCTCGAAGAAATTTGTTCCGAGCATTCAAACGGATAATTTTGCAGATAAATAAACGCATCCGTAAGTTCTTGCAACTGCGTTGAACTGGTCGTAACTTCCAAACCGCCAAATTGCGGAAAAACATCTTTCGGCGCAAAAATGTTTTGCACAATCGCGCCGTTTTCGTCGGTTGTGCCGTAAGTTGCAAAAGTTTCCGAAGTCGCGGGCGTATAAACCGGAAATTCGATTTCGGCGGCATCGGCAAAATTTCCCGAAACTGCGCCGATTTGAAAACGCGCAATTCCCGCACTTTCGCTCGAAACCGGAAACCGAATTTCCACGCGGTCATTCGCCGGAATTATAACTTTTTTACCGTTTCCATTAGTCAAAATCGCATTGCTCGAACGAATTGCGACATTCACCGACATCGGCGAATCAGTCTGATTTTGCAAAACGACGGGAAGTTCAATCTTGTCGCCAAAATTCATAAAACGCGGCGCAGACGGACGAATTTGCAAAGATTGTTTCGCCGTAATCGAAGATTCGCCCAAGCCAAATTGCTTCGATTTTGTTACCGCAACCGCCGTAATTCGATAGCGCGTCAAATTGTCGGGAAGTTTCAAATTAACCGTCGCCTTGCCGTTTTCGTCAGTAATTACCGAAGGCGCAAAGATCGCCAAAGCATCAAAATTTCGACGAATTCTAATCTGATCTTTCTCTTTTCCGGTAATTATGTAAGCAACATCAGAATTCACCCACTCTTTATAAACTCTTTTTGCATTTCCCATTCCATTTCCACTTCCATCACCAATTCCATTGCCGCTTCCATAGCCAATTCCGATTCCGTTTCCGACATCATCGGGATAAGAAAGCCAAATATTTTCCCGCGAATGATAGTGCGAAACATTTGGTGCAATTTCCTTATAAAAAGCGTCGAGCGAATTTCCAATTTTGTAATCTGTCAAAGCCAAAACGCTTTCGTCAACGGCAACGATGGCAACTTCTGTGTTTGCCGAAGCCTTTCCGTTGAAATCTTTGACCTCAACATTTATTTTTGTTTCGCCGCCCGGTTCAAGCGTTTTTTCGACTGGTTCTGCGATAACATTTAATTTTCGCGTAACGGTTGAAATACTTAAATTAAGTTCGCCGCTGGCAAATGCCGGACGCTTTGCCAATTTCGCATCGCGTTCATCGTCATAAACAACTCTTTGCGCCGTTCCGACTAAATCAATTTTGACGTGAATATTAGGCAGATAGCTTTCTTCAATCGGAATTTGTAAAACAGTCGAGGCTTCATTCATCGAAAAACGCTCGGTTTTAATAATTCCGTTACGCTCTAAAGTCATTACGCCTTCGGCGGGAAAAAATGGCGAATTGACCAAAATTTCGGCGGTTTCATTAGGCAGATATTCTTTTTTATCGGGAATTAGTTCAGCATTTTCTTCTTCAACCGTGTCGGAGTTTTCATAATTTCCGCCTGCTACCCAAACCGTCAATTCGCTTTCATTTCGCCGTTCCTGATTATCCAAAACACTCGCTTTGATTGTATAAATTCCGCCTTGTTTAGCATTGATTTCGCACGAAGCAACAGTTTCGGCGGAGATGATTTGGCAATTTTGCGTGTCAATTATAACTTGTTTCCATTGACCGGCGATGTTTTGCCAATCATTTAATTCCGCAACTATTGAAACTACAACATTGGCAACAGATTTACCGTCAATATCGGTCGTAATTGTTTCAATTGAAAACTTTTCGCCACCTCGAACAAAGGTTTTCGGCGTGCGAATTCCAACGTAAAGCGTGGACGGATGAACCAGCAAACTTGTCGAACTTGCGAAAGTTTGTCGAGTTACATCTTGAACATTCGCTTCGGCTTCGATAGTGTAAGATCGCGCCGGATTTACCGAAACAAAATCAAGATTTATGCGGTGTTTGCCGTCAAAATCGGTTTTTCCAACAAATTTTTGCGAAGTTTTTTCGCCATAATTGTTGTCTGAAGTTCGCCACCACGCAACGAATTTACCGAAAGTAAAATCATCACGATTCGGCGGCGTGTAATTTGTCGGCGTGGCTGTAACATTCCAATTTGTTTCGGCATTTTGCAAAAATCCGCCCGAATAATACTTTGCTTCGGCAGAAATTATTGCTGAATTGCCGACAAAAAACGGTGCAGACGATTCAACTTTGGCGGAAACTTCAAATTCAGGGCGGCGAAATTCTTCAACTTGGAAACTATGCTGAAACTCAGAATCGCCCGAAAAGTTGTCTGACCAAAATTCCAAACGCTGATTGCCAAGATTGATGTTTTCAGGTAATTTGATTTTGAAATCAAACGCGCCGAAAGTATTGATTTGGGCAGTTCCTTTAGCAATTTCGTTGTTTCTCGAATCTCGCAAAACGTAATTTACGCTTTTCTTGTCATCGCCGAGCGCGGCAATATCGGTAAATTTTCCGCCTGTAACTTTGCGAATATAACCTTTTATCGAAACTTCTTCATTCGGGCGATACATTTTTCGATCATCGAAAACAAACCAACGCAAACCGTCAAATTGCGGTTCTTTTATCCAATCATTTCGGCTATTGTAATATTCGTTTTCCCGCAAAATTGCCGAATCTTGCGCTTGTTTTGCCATCAGCCAATCGCCAACGAATTTATTTTCTTCAGGCAGATTTATTTCGCCGATTCCGCTTTGGTTTGTCGTTTCGCTTTCACCGCTCGGCAAAGAAATTTGCACATTTTCAAGTGGTTTTCCGTTTCGCAAATCGCTTGCAAAAACTGAAATTTTCTCATAATCGGAAACTGCGTTAAGCCCGATATTTGTTTTTTGAAGCCACTTTATGATTGGTTCATCCTTTTTATCAGGCGTTTGAATAATTAAAATTGCGTGTCCGAAACCTTCTGTCAAAGCCGGATTTATATCAATTTTCGTTTCTATGTATTCATCAGGTTTTGCTTTAATTTTGATTTTTTTATCGAAAACGAGTTTGCCAATTACGGGAAGTTTCGTTTTATCAGCATTTTGCTGAAAATCGTAAAACGCTTTGTAATCTTCAACTTTTACGGCATAAAGTTTTATGGTCAAACTATCATAATTACTTGAATAAACCGGATAAATCGGCGTTGCATTCGGATCAAGCGTTAAAAAATCTTCACCTTGCGCGAAAAATTGCGGAGCTTCTACGCCGACTTTGAAAACTGCCGTAACGTCTTTGCCGAGTGGTTGTTTATAAAAATCAATCGCCTTGCCTGAAATTGTAATCTTGTAAGTTGTGTTCGATTTTTTTCTGCCTTTTATGTAAATGTTGCTGTTGCTGCCGTCAGTTTCGATTGCGACATTTTCTATTGGCGGCTCAATTTTTATGAGTGATGTGTCAAATTTTACCGGAAATAATGAGTGATTAAACTGCAAACGAAAATCATCCGAAGGCGCACATTTTGTCGGATTCGGTTGATAATCGCAATATTGTTTGTCAAGTCTGAATGGTTCAAGCGTTTTGAATGTGAAACTTTGTTCGGTTTCGCTCACGCCTAAACCTTCGGCAGACGGCAAATTTTTATCAAAGATGACTTTGATTTCCGAATCCAACGGCAATAAATCAATCGTCTGAAATGCCAGCCAATGTTTCGGTTTAATTTCGCCTAATTGCTGAACGACTGTGTAATTTCCGTCAACTTCATCGGTTATTAAACGAATCGGCATTCGTTTTCCGTTGGCAAATACGCTAATTTTCGCCAACACTTTTTGCGTGTCAATTTCCTGATTAAATTTCGCTGCCATCAGCGCGTATTCGGGAAAAATACCTTCATATTCAGTTTTCGGCGCAAATGTTTCGACTTTCGGCGGCGGCGTGGTAAATGTCCACGAAATTTCTTTTTCCAACTTGCCGCCGATTGCGGATTTTGTGCCTTTCGGAATTGTTGCAGTAAATTTCGTCGCCATCGGAAAGCGCGTTTCCGCATCAAAAATCAGCGTATTTGTGCCAAGCCAACGCCATTTTCCTTTAACACTCGGCGATAAATTTACCGGAACATTTTCGCTTGCTTGCGATTGCGAAGAAACGGCAATCATCGGTTGCGAAAAAGTTATGCTCAAATCCGTAACAATTGAAACATTTCCGGTTGGCGAAAAACGCTCGATTGTGAGCGGTTGCGTAGTTGTCTTCGGTAAATTTGGTGCTTTTTGAGTTCCATCGGCAGGGAATTTTAGCGGAATGATTTTTCCGGTTTTTGGCGGTTTCAAACTATCCGAACGCATTCTAAAATCAGCATTATCGGCAACATCAACAACCATTTGCGGCAGACGTTGAAAAATTGCGTTTGCTTCACTTTGGCTCAAATTTTCGGTTTGAACAGGCGTTTGCGTCGGACGATTAACCGTAACTTTCGCGCCTTCGCTGATGCGAAATTGCAAGCCGGATTGAGAAAGTAAATTTTGTGCGGAAACAAAAGGCGCAAAAATATTAATCCAAATTGAGAAAATAACTAGCCCGCCAAGAGGAATTTTAATTTTCATAGTAAGTTTTTTACGAATTGATTTGAAGTCAAAAATATGATGCGCCGAGTTTTGAAATCAGTTGTATTCGCCAAAAAAAAGAGTTGGCAACATAACCAACTCCTTCCTTCATTAAATAATTAAACGATTTTAATTTATAAGCTAATTTTTCCATAATCGCCGCCGTCGGCTTCTTGTCCGGTAACTAATGCTTTAATGAATCCGGCAATTTGGACGAATTTTTCAATTGATTGTTGTCATTTATCTTGCATAATTTTCTCCATCTTTGTTCTAAAATCAGACAGTCAAATTATGCAACGCAAAAGCCCTTCCGCGTTCAGAGTAACGCCTGGCACAAGCCCCGTGGTTTTCACCAGCGAAGCGCGGTGAAAATACTTCACGCCTGAAGGCGTTACTCTGAACTTTTATTTCATATATTTATCGAGAAAGTCTGCAACTAACGGATAAAGTTCGAGCCGATTTTTGAGTTTTGAGATGCCATGTCCTTCGTCGTCAAAGAGTTTATATTCGACGATTGCTTTTCTATCGCGCAAGGCTTTAACGACTTGTTCGGCTTCGGTGTAGGGAACTCGCGGATCGTTTTTGCCGTGAATCACGAACAGCGGAGTTTTTATTTTATCAACTTTCGCAAGCGGCGAAATTGAGCGCAGAAAATCTAAATCTTTATCGAGAAAACCGTATTCGACTTCGCGTTGACGGCGACGATAACCGCTCGTATTTTTTAAGAAGGTTTCCCAATTTACGATGCCGACCGTGTTGACCGCCGCCGCAAACAAATCGGGATAAAGCGTGATTGCCGCCATCGTCATATAACCGCCGTAACTTCCGCCCATCACGGCAATTCGTTTGCTGTCCGCGCCGCCGCTCGTCTTTAACCATTCAACCGAATAAGCCAAATCCTTCACCGAATCTTCACGCAAACGAACATCGTCAAGATGCGTAAAAGTCTTGCCGTAACCCGTCGAACCTCGAACATTCGTCGCCAAAACTGCATAACCGCGAGAAAGATAATATTGATAAAGCGGATTAAATCCCGGTCGCTCTTGCCCTTCAGGTCCGCCGTGGACGCTGACAATAACACGCGGGATTTTAAGTTCAGAATTAAGTCTTGACATTGAAACATTCGCAAAGGTTACGCCTTTAGGCAATTCATCTTTTGGTTTGTAATACCAAGCCGGAATTTCTTTGCCGTCAAAGGTTTTGTATTTTATCAATTGCGGTTTGACGAACGAACTTTGCGGAATGCCGGAACGCGAACTTTTTGTAACTTGTGTGAGCGATTTTTTCTCTAAATCATAAGTCCAAATGTCGCCGTTATATTTCGCGCTCGAAAATGAAAATGCAAGTTGTTTGCCGTCATTTGAAAATGTCAAACCGCCGACAATGCCGTTTGCGGGAAGTTTGATTGATTCGGTTTTGCTGCTAAAAGTCGTGATTAAAGGTTTGCCGCCGGTTTCGTATTTTCGCAAATAAAGTTCCGAAAAACCTTCGCGGTTGAGCGTGTAGGCAAGCGTGTTGCCGTAAGTTTGCATCTCAATATCGCTCACGTCCCAATTCGTTTCGTCTAATACTTTTACTTCACGATTCGCATCGCTGAAATCGTCGCCGCTCGCGTTTTTCTGCCGCATTTGAGCAAGCGAATAAAACTCGCGCTTATTGTTGTGCGCGAAAACAATGCCGTCCGCCGTAAAATAAACACTGCCGAATTGCGCCGAACCTTCGTGTTTCGTGAGCAGAGTTTCTTTCTTGGTTGCGACATCAATCAGATACAAATTATTATCCAAACTGAGTTCGATTCCATCGCGTGAAACGATGATTTTTCTGCCGAAAGCATCAGCCGCCGCAAACGAATTCGAGCCGTCTTGTTGATAGATTAATTCTTCTTTACCGTCTGCGAGCGTCATCGAATAAACGTCGAAGAACTGCGCGTTTCGTTTGTTTGACGAATAATAAATCTTCGTGCCGTCTTCGGAAATCGCGCCGAAATTATGTCGAACTTTCGGCGCGTTTGTCAGTTGTTTAATCTCTGCACCGTCTGACGACATCCAAAAAAACTGTGTGTTTTCGTCGCCGCCCGAAGCCTTTCCGAAGATTAAGAAATTACCTTTAGCAGACCAACGCACAAACGCGACATTATCTTGATAAGCCGTCATTTGCTCAGGATAACCGCCGTTTGCGTCAACAAACCAAATCTGCGAAGTTCCGGTAATATTCGTCAGAAAAGCAATGCGCTTTCCATCAGGCGAAAAATTCGGCGAACCTGCCGAACGAATATTCAAATAACGCTCAATCGAATAATTTTGTGCCGAAACCGAAAGACAAAACGCGAAGATTAAAAACAAAAGCAGGAATTTTTTCATAATGTAACGATTATAATTCTCCGTAATGAACAAGCGCAAATTGACCTGTCAGAACCGCCTGCGGTAGAGGGCGGTTAAAGCCGATTTATCCGGTATTTGCCAACGACTAAGACCGTAAAGTTAAACCGCCCGCTACCGCAGATGGTTCTGACAAATCATTTCAGCCGTCATTTTTGCCGAAAGTAAAACAAGCGGAATTCCGCCGCCGGGATGTGTTGCGCCGCCGACGAAATAGAGATTTTCGATAGTTTTTGATTTATTCGGAACGCGCATAAATGCGGAAAATATGCCGTTTGACGAAATTCCGTAAATCGAACCGCGATTGGCGCGATATTTTTTTTCAAAGTCTTCCGGCGTGATGATTTGCTCGAAATCAATCGAATCATTTAAGTCTTCCACGCCGAATTCTTCCAACTTTTTAACAATTAAATCGCGGTAAGATTTCGATTCTTTTTGCCAATCAGTTCTCGAATTCGTGTAAGGCGCGTTAATTAAAACGAACAGATTTTCGTGTCCTGCGGGCGATTGCGTTTCGTCTGTCCGCGAAGTCGCGCAGATGTAAATTGTCGGATTTTTTGCAGGACGTTTTCGCTGGAAAATTGCGTCGAATTCGGCTTTGTAATCGTCTGAAAAAAATATGTTATGATGCGCCAGAGTTAGAAATTTTTTGCGCGTTCCGAGAAGTAAAACAAAACCACTGCACGAAGGTTCGCGGTCTTGAAATTTACTGTTTTCGGGCGGCAAAAGATTTCGATAAGTTTCGATTGCATCGGCGTTTGAAATAACAAAATCGGCGTTGATTATTCCATCATTTACTTTTACGCCGATTGCCGTTTCATTTTTAATAATTATCTTTTCAACTTCGCAATTAGTTTTAATTTCAACATTTAACTCGCTGGCAAGTTTTGCTAATGCTTTCGGAATTTCATACATTCCGCCGCGCACATACCACGCGCCCAAGCCGAATTCGACATACGGAATCAGCGCAAAAGTCGCCGGAATTTCATAAGGCGAAGAACCGTTGTATGTCGCAAAACGATTAAATAATTGTTGTAATTTTTCACTTTTGAAATAGCTTGCGTTGTGTTTATCCAAAGTCTTCAGCGTCGAAATTTTGAGCAAATCTTTCAAATATTTCGGACGAATAAGTTGCGGCAAATCGTTTAGACTTTTCGCCAAAAACGTGCGTTCCGCAATCTCGTATTTTTGCTTTGAATCGGCAAGATATTTACGAAAACTTAAAACATCGTTTGGCTCTAAATTTGCGATTTCGTTTTCGGTTTTTGCAATGTCGGCAGAAGCGTCAAAGCGTGTTTCATCAGACCAAAAATAACGGCAAATCGGTTCGAGAGAAACGATGTCGAGATAATCTTTAATCTCGCGCCCTGCGAACTCGAAGACATCTTCCAAAACGTGCTTCATCGTCAAAAGCGACGCGCCTGTATCGAATTTGTAACCGTTGGCTTCAACAAAATTAACTTTTCCTCCGACAGTTTCATTTTTCTCCAAAACGCTCACGGAAAATCCCGATTTTGCCAAACGAACAGCCGCCGAAAGCCCGCCGATTCCTGCGCCGATGATGATGATTTTTGTCATTTTTAATGCAAAGATGCGAAGGCGCAAACATTTTTACTTTTTACTTTTTACTTTTTACTTCCGAAGTTTTTGCGTTAAAATTCTTATTAAATTCGCCGAAAGCGACTTTTTAATGTTAAAATTCAAAATAGTTACAGTTACTTAATAATTCAAAACCCCAAAACTGCCGAAAATATGAAATTTTGCCCTGTTTGTCAAAAAGAATATGATGAGGAAATCCTGCGCTTTTGCATCAAAGACGGTGCGCCTTTGGTTGATATAAACCAACCGAATTTTAAGGAAATACCGAGCGAATCTGATTTGGGCGAAGACACCGTAATTCGCCGTAAGCCGACAAAATCGGAACTCGACGCGCTAAAAGTGCCTGATGAAAAAGCGTCTGAACCGGCGAAAATTGTTATTCCGACCATCGAACAAGAACGCCAACAACAAGTTCGCACTCGCGCCGCCGCTTATCAACAACCTTTGGAACCGCAGAAGTCAACAGGTTTGGTTGTTTTGACAACGATTGTGCTGACATTGGTCGGACTCGCGGCTTTTACGGGATTGTATTATTTTCTCAAAAATGGCGATGATGCAACAAATTCAAACGTCAACATCAATACGAGTTTGCCGAATTCGATGAATATCAACACCAATTTCGGTTTGAATATGCCCGTGTCGAACTTTGATTATAACAGCAATGTAAATTCAAATTTCAACACGAATTTTAATTTCAATCTAAGCAATAATTCAAACACGACCGTCAAAACGCCGACTCCGACAAAAACGCCGAATCCAACGCCGTCGCCGTCGCCGTCCGTTTCGCCGTCGGCAACGCCCGCGAACACGGCAAACACGAATACTACTGCGACTCCGGCGAAATCACCGACACCGACCGTGCCGAAAACGCCCGCGCCGACTCCGGCAAAAACTCCGACGGTAAGTGCAACGCCGTCTGATTAAATCGGACAATAAAAAGATAGGACAAAGCGACGATGAGATTTTTTCTCGCCGTCGCTTTATTTTATTTATCCCATCGTCAACGCTTTTTCGACGGCTTTGCGCGGGTCAACAACGCCCCAACCTTGACGGTCAACTTCGTAATGCGGCAGGCGTTCGGCGGTTGAAATCAGAATTCTTTTAACTTGTTGCGGTGTCAGACGCGGATTTGCTTCGAGCATTTGCGCGATTATTGATGAAACAATCGGCGCGGCGAAAGATGTGCCGTCAACGTATTTGTAATGTTTGGTTATCACGCTTTCGCGGCGGATTTTGAGTGCGATAATTTGGCGAATCGAATGAATTTCGCGGTCAATCGCCGCATCTAGTTCGGCATCAACGCCTTGATTTTCCTCGATTATGTCGTGCAGTTCTTCGTCTTGCGCTTTGTCTAATTTTTCGAGAAGCGCGGCTTGTTGCGCGGTCGGCGTATTCGGCAAAATCGGCGCAGGCACCCAAATCGAAGGCGCGATAAGTTCGGGTTTTTGAAGTCCGTCAATCGTCGGACCATAACTCGAACGATACATTCCGCGTTTGGCACGATTGATCGAATTGTTGTCGTCAAGCCCGCCGACGGAGATGCACGAAGGCGCGGACGCGGGCGGATAAACCGGATGATTCGGATAATGTCCGGCGTTTCCGACGGCGCAAACAACCGTCAAACCTTTGGCAACACATTCTTCGACGGCTTGCGATAAAGGATCGTGCAAATAAGATTGTTCGCCGTCGCCGCCGGCGGAAATATTGATGATTTTGATGTTATATTTTGTCCGATTCGCCAAAATCCATTCCAAACCTTCTTGGATATTTTCCTCCGTAATGCGTCCGGTTCGCGCCAATTTCACAAGCACGACATCTGCGTCGGGCGCAATTCCGCGATAAAATCCGTTTGACAAACTTCCGTTTCCGGCAGCGACAACCGAAGTCATCATTCCGTGCCAACTTGCGACATCGGGCTGAAAAAGCGTTGCTAAATCGCCGTCTTTCATCATCAAATTTCGATAAGCGACAATTCGATTTTGCGGCGTGGTCAAATCAACGTGCGGATAAAATCCCGAATCCAAAAAAGCAATCGTAACGCCTTTGCCCGTAAAACGCTCGTGAGAATCGAGTCGCAGAGGCGTAGAAAGCACGCGCGAACCGTCTTTTTGCAAAGCCGCATCGGTCAAAATTTTGTCCTTCGCACGTTCAAAAAGTCTGACGCATCGGGCGCAGACGGCTTCAAATTCATTCGTTCCGGGCGCATTTGCCCGAATCAAACCTTGCAAATCGTCTTCCAAAACGAGCAGTGGAACAAATTCGTCCTTTGTTTCGCGTGAACAGACAGGACAAACAATTTCGCCCGCCGCAATATCGGCAGACGTTAAATTTCGTGATAATTGTAAAGATTCTTCTGGTGTCATTTTCGAGTTTTTAGTTTTTCATAATCACAAGGTAAAATCAATTTAGGAAATATAAACCGCGAAAGACGCGAAAAAATGCGAAAAATTTTGTTTCTTTTTAGCGGTTTTTCGTGTTTTTCGCGGTTAAAAAATATGGCGAGAAAAAAAGTAGGTTTAGCATTATCGGGCGGCGCGGCGCGTGGTTTCGCGCATTTGGGCGTTTTAAAAGTTTTGGTTGAAAACGATATTCCGATTGATTTTATTTCGGGAACTTCGGCAGGTTCGATTGCGGGCGCGGCTTTTGCGAGCGGTTTGAGCGTTGAACAAATTGCCGAAATCGGTAGAAAAATGAGTTGGTTCAAGATGAGCGGATTTTCTTATTCGACTAAAGGTTTGCTCTCAAACGCTTCGATGGGCGAATTTTTTCGCAAAACTTTCCCGCACGATAAATTTGAAGATTTGCCGATACCTTTTGCGGCAGTCGCGTGCGATTTGGAAACGGGCGACGAGATTGTTCTAACGGAAGGCGATTTGATTGAAGCGGTTCGCGCCAGTTGTGCGATTCCGGGCGTTTTTGCGCCGGTAATCAAAGATGGAAAAATGCTGATTGACGGCGGCGTAATTTCCAATGTGCCAACCAAAGCCGTGAAAAATTTAGGCGCGGAAATCGTTATCGCCGTTGACGTTCTCGCTTCGGGCGCAACTTATTGGGGAAAACCTTCGACGCTCGTCGGCATACTTTTTCAATCAACAATGATGCTTCTCCGCGCCGCTTCAAAAGCTCATCATTACCGCGCCGATGTCGTTATAATTCCGCAAATCGCGCACTTAAGACCCGACGAAATCGGCAAAATGGACGAATTCATCAAAGCCGGAGAAGTCGCCGCGCTCGAAAAAATTGATGAAATAAAATCTTTGATTTCTCAAGAAGGCAGAAATTAGAAGGCAGAAAACAGAAGGCAGAAAAAGCAGAAAGCAGAAGTTAGATTTAACGAGTTATTCGTTTTCTGACTTCTGCTTTCTGTTTTCTTTACTCACCTTACGCAAAATACGAATTTTTTGTTTTGTCGCTGAAAGCGACCAACATTATAGCCTAACGAGAATCGCTAGGTAGTTTGCAATAAATGATTCGCTCGCTGAAGGCGAGCAACAATCGCCGCACGTTTTTGTTCGTCGCCTTCAGCGACGGAATCTGTTGTCAATGATAACCTAGCGATTCTCGCTAGGCTATAATGTCAGTCGCTTTCAGCGACAAAAAACAAAACTGCCTTCTGTCTTCTTTACTTAAAATCTAAATCTCACGCCAAGTTGGATGCGGCGCGGATCAAATGCTGATGTAAAGCCGAGCGGTGTGCTTGGGCTAACATCGCTTCTGCCTTTGACTTCGGTAATTGACGCATCAAATGTTGGTCCGACAGTGTTATTGACGGACGCATAATTTAAGCGATTGGTCATATTAAAAGCCTCGAAAGTAAATTCCAAACTTCTTGCATCGCCAAATTTTGTTTGATGCGAAACGCGCAAATCAAAAGTTGCAAAACTCGGACCTTTGCCGGTATTTCGTCCGACTGAGCCGAATTGAACACCGTTTGTAACCAGCACCGGACGGTCGCCGTTGGTGCTTCGGTCGCCGTTGACATCTGCGCCCGCGAGCAAGTTAAACGGTCGTCCGCTGTTGGCGCGAAAAACCGGCTGGAACGAAAAACCACCCAAAAATTTGTTTTTGAACGGGCTTTGAATCAGCGCATAAACAACGAATTTGTGCCGTTGGTCAAAAGCCGACAACGAATATTCGTTTTGATTATCGGTTTGGTCAAAAGCGCGAAAATCGCTGTTGTAATCCGTAACTTGGTCAAACGCTTTGCTGAAAGTGTAATTCGCCGAAATCGCTAAATTGTTGCCGAAACGCTTGTTCACCTCAATCAGCAAACCGTTATAATTTGCCGAAGAAGATGCTTCGTAAAGAATTTCTTGAAACAACGTCGGATCGCGGAAACAATTAACAATTCCTGCGCCGGTGCATCCCGAAGCCGCCGACCATTCACGAATTCCGCGTGCGCCAATCGGACGCGAAAGCAAATTGATGTCGCGGGCGCGAGTGATAAATTGCGTCAAAGCCCAGACGTAACTGAGTTCGACGCTGAAACCGGGCGCAAATTCGTGTTCGATACCGATGCTTCCTTGTTGCGCTCGCGGATTGCGATAATTCGGATCGGCGCGAAACAGAACCGTCAACGGATTGCGCGGTCCGGTTTGCGAAATATTGATGCCGAATTGCGTCAAATCGCCCGGCGTAATTGTCCGAATTGTTGTCGGAATTCCGATTACGCCTTGTGCGCGTAAAGTGCGGAAAATATTAACCGGACCATTGATAGCAAAAGGATTAGCGGCGTTAAGTGTTGACAAAACTTGCGGAATTTGTCGTCTGCCGTTGATTTCGTTGAGCGAATTGACAACGTAATCAATGACGAACGGAATCTGCGCGTAAAACATTCCGTAACCGCCGCGCACAATCGTTTTTTTGTTCTTAAACGGATCCCACGCAAAACCGACACGCGGACCGAAATTTTTAGAATAAGTCGGCAAAGGTGATTTGCGAACGTCAACTTCGTAGCGCAAGCCGTAATTTATTGTCAAATTTGAAGTTACGTTCCAAGTATCTTGCGCGTAAAACGCAACGTATGGAAGTTTTGCGCCGACAATTCCATCGCCGAAACCTTGCTGATACGAAGTCGGAAGTCCGAGATCGAGTCCTTGCAGTTGGTTTATTGATGTCGTTGCCAATTGCGGGCTGATGAATGAGCCGGGCAAAACGCTAAAGCCGAAACGTCCGCCGAAAAAGGTTTTTGAATCAAAAAAGCCGTCGCGGATAAGAATGCTCGCACCGAATTTCATACGATGTGCGCCGTTGACATACGAAAGATTGTCGGCGATTTCGTAACGTCGGTCAAAATTGAAACTCGGCAAGAAAATATCGCGGTTGAAAAATCCAAAGCCGGTAACATTTAATTCAGGTCCATTCGCATCGTTTGAAGTTACAAAAAGTTCGTTGTAATTAAATTGCAGACGCAATTCGTTAATCAAATTAGAACTGGCGATGTGCGTCCAATTTCCCGCGAGATTGATGTCTTTAACGTCAATGTTATTTGAGCGCGAAAAACCTAAAAGTGCGCGTGTGGCTTGGTTGCCTTCGTCGCGGTCGTTAAAGCTAAAGCGCAGGAAAAAGGTGTTTTTGTTGCTCGGAATATGGTCAAATCGCAATGAAAACGCTTGTGAATTGCCGGTGAACGGAAAAACGCCGCTATTGTTACGAAACAAATCTTGCGTTGATTGTTTTGCTGTTAAAGTCGTTTGCAAAATCGGAGCGCATTGCGCCCGCGTAACCATCGGTTGACCGTTTAAACAAGTTATCAGTGTCGGATCAACACTCGCGGCAAGCGCGGCAATAATCGAACTTTGTCCTGCCGTCGGTTGAAAAATCCGCAAATCGGTCAGAAGTGCCACAGTCGAAGATTCGCGTCGGCGCAAGCCTTCATAACCGCCAAAGAAAAATGTTTTGTCTTTCACAATCGGACCGCCGATTGTAAATCCGTATTGTTGACGATTTGCGTCCGGTTTAACTCGTGACAAAGTAGTTCCGTTCAAAACAATCGCAAACGGATCGCCCGCGTCCAAAGTTTGATTGCGGAAAAAAGCAAATGCGCTGCCGCGAAATTGATTTCCGCCGGTTTTAGACACGATATTAATCACGCCGCCGCTTGCGCCGCCGAGTTCGGCGTTGTAATTACTGCGGTTAATTTGAAATTCCTGCACGGTTTCTTGGCTCAAAGTCGAGCGCACGCCGCCGCCTTGGTCGTTGGCTTCCGCGCCATCAACCGTGATGCTGTTGCCGCGTCCGTTGTTGCCGTAAAACGAAATTCCGCTCTGCGGCGTTTGTGCCACGCGAAAATCCGAATTATCCGCCAGCGCGTTTGAATCAACCACGCCCGGCGCAAGCAACGTAAAGCTCAAATAATCGCGGCGATCAATTGGCAAATTACGAATATATTGCTCGTTGATAGTCGTTGATTGTTGTGAACTTTCGGTTTCAATAACCGGTGCTTCGCTTGTAACCGTAACCGTTTCGCTTTGGTTTCCGACTTTCATCGAAAAATCAATTTCGATAATTTGCCCGATGGTAACTTGAAAATCAGGTTGGATTTGAGTCGAAAAACCTGATCTTTCAGCCTTTATTTGATAAGTTCCGGGCGGAAGCGAAAGAAAGCGATAATCGCCGTTCTCATCGGTCGTCGTGCTACGGCTGAAGTTTTTTGTGTTGTCTGTCGCCGTCACGGTTACATTCGGCAAAACTGCTCCGTTCGGGTCTAAAATGCGCCCTTTAATCTCAGCGGTCGAACCGCCTGCTTGTGCCAAAATCCCAATCGAAAAGATTGCGGTCAGCACCAGCAAATAGAAAAATCGTGTCATTGTGTTTCGTAACCTCCAGTTTGGTTTTTAAAAATTAGAAAGCCGCAGAATATAAATTATAATTACTTCGATTGCGAACACTTCAAAACTTGATACAAATTGCGGGAATATTCAATTTAAACCGAAAAAACAACTCCGGTTTAAACATTAAATTCAGGTTGCGCGAAAGATGTCGAAAATTATTTCCGGCATCTGAGAAAAATTGCTTGAAAAGCGAAACCTATTTGATTGAAAAATAGTAGTTTTATATGGTTTTTAGACTGCTACATTATAAGCGAACTTTATGTTAAAAAGTCAACACGAATTTAACATCGTTCCAAATACCGAACTTTTTATAATGCTTTTGCGTTATTCGCCGAATATTGCAAAATATACCTAAAAGAAATTGGTTTGCGAAAAATATTCGGCTTAAAATGTCCGACACGCTTTAGCTTGTCGAATCTTTCAGCGGTCAACAAGCTAAAGCGTGTCGGACAATTAAAACAAATTTTTCGCAAACCAATTTCTGTTGGGTATAGTTTCAGATAAAATAGAAGTTATAAAAATAAGTTCGGAAGGGAAACAATAAAAAGAATTCGGCTCATCGCATTGCTGAAATTTGCTTGCTGATTTAATCTGAAATCTACAATATGAAATCTGAAAATTCTTACGATGTCGCGGTTATCGGTGGCGGACATAACGGTTTAACTTGTGCGTGTTATTTGGCGAAAAGCGGTTTGAAAGTTGTTGTTTTGGAACGTCGGCATATTGTTGGCGGCGCGGTTTGCACGCAGGATGATTTGATTGACGGTTATAAGATTGATGTCGGTTCGTCGGCGCATATTATGATTCATCTCACGCCGGTTGTGCAGGATTTGGAGCTTGAAAAATTCGGGCTGGAATATATTGATTGCGATCCGTTTGCGTTTGCGCCGCTGCCAAACGGTGAAGGCGCGATTTATTTTTGGAAAGATGTTGATAAAACCTGCGAATCAATCGCCAAAATCTCGCCCGAAGATGCGGAACGCTACAAAAAATTCGTTACCGAATGGGAAAATTTGAACGAAGGAGTTTTCAAAGCATTTCTTAAACCGCCGACGATGATGAATCTCGGTCGGCATATGGTTTTCGGCACAAAATCGAAAAATCCGGCGGATATGGTTCGCAAATTGATGACGAGTTACGGCGCGTTGGTCAAGCAAACTTTCAAACACGAAGGTTTGCGAGCGGCGATGGCGTGGCTCGCGGCGCAATCAGGTCCGCCGCCGTCGGCAATGGCGACGGGCGATTTCTTAGGCTGGCACTCGATGATTCACAAAAGCGGCGTTAAGCGTCCACGCGGAGGTTCGGGCGAACTCACGCAAGCAATGGCGCGATGTTTGGAACATCACGGCGGCGAAGTTTTATTAAACGCCGAAGTCGAAAAAATCGAAGTCGAAAATAACGAAACAGGCGCAATAATTTTAACGGACGGAACGCGCATCGAAGCCAAACGCATCGTTTCAAACGCGCACGTTCATACGACTTTTCTCAAACTAATCGGCAAAGAAAACTTGCCCGAAGGTTTAGCGGACAGAATCGAAAATGTCAGAGTCGGCAATGGTTTCGGAATGATCGTGCGTTGCGCGGTTTCCGAATTGCCCGATTATTTATCCGCACCAAACGGCGGAAAATCGTCAGATTGTCATCACGGATTGCAACTTATGTGTCCGACTTTAGATTATCTCGACAAATCTTACGGCGATTTTCTAAACGGCATTCCGTCAAAAAATCCGAGCGCGTTGGCGATGACTTTTTCATCCGTTGACGACACGCTTGCGCCGGCGGGAAAACACACGCTTTTCATTTGGGGACAATATTATCCTTACGAATTATCAAACGGCGAAAACTGGCAAGACATCGAAAACCGCGAAGCCGACAAACTAATTGACGTAGTAAATCAATACGCGCCAAACGTCAAAAATTCGATAATTGACAGATTCGTCCAATCGCCGCTCGATTTAGAACAACGACTCGGCTTACTGCGCGGAAACGTAATGCACGTCGAAATGGATTTCGACCAAATGTTTCTGTTTCGACCTTTACCCGAAATGTCCGCCTACAAAACCCCAATCAAAAATTTATATTTAACCGGCGCATCAACCCACCCCGGCGGCGGAGTCTTCGCCGCAAGCGGACACAACACGGCGCAAGTCGTTTTGAAAGACGTGAAGGGAAGTTGGTTTTAAGGGTTACATAATTAACCCTCTTTTTGAAGCGGCTAAGTTTAGCCGCTTTTTCCCTTCTTACAAGTATTTTTACAAAAGCGGGTAAGTGGGTTTGACGAGCGGTTAAAAGATAGGGTATAAATGAAAATGAAAAGAGCGGGTAGATTTCAGTCGCCAAACATCAAATCTACTCGCCCTGATACAATGAGAGCAATTTTTAGATGAGTTTTTTAAGCTCTTCCTGCTCTCATTGTCTTTATACCATATTTTGCTGAGATAACAAAGAGGAAACCAATGGATAGAAAAAGTTATGAAAATGTGTTAAGTGATTTGGAATCAGAAATCACGATAAAACGTGCTGAAGTTGAAAAACTGAATCAAGAAATTTTGCAGGATGAAAATGTAATTTCGGTTTTGCGAATGCGATTATCCCAAGAGGATATTACCGTTGCCCCGCAAATTAGCGAACCCGAATCAATAGAGCCGTCAAATAATGACTTTACATTATTATCAGACAATGAAAATACAGAAAAAAAACGCAATAAAATTTCATTAGGGAACACTTGCGAAAAAATTCTACAAAGTGAAGGAAAACCATTATATATAAAGGACTTAATTCAAAGAATTAAAGAATACGGACGTATTACGGACACAAGACAATTAAGTGGAACTATTCGCAAAGACCATAAAAACAGATTTATTAATTTAGGCGGCAATACTTGGGATTTGCGTGAACGCCATCCTGAACAGGAGGAAAATCAATAGTTTTTTGAAACTATTGATTTTAAAAAGAAACGCTTGCTATTTCTAGCAAGCGTCGGGTCGGAGATGCGATCTCCGAGGTTGTTAATACTTAGCTATTGTAGCAAAAAACTTTCATATGTCAAGCATTATGAGCAAAGAAACACGTCGAGTTATATTTTACATAGATGGCTTTAATTTCTACTTTGGACTCAGAGCCAATAATTGGCAAGCCTATTATTGGCTTGATTATCCGAAACTTGCCAAAAATTTATCAAGAAAACTTGAAAATTCGGAGGTAGTAAAAACCAAATATTTCACATCCAGAATCACTTCTCCGGGAGATAAGCGAATCAGACAAAACGACTATCTTGAAGTGCTTGAAATGCGTGGCAATATAGATATTTTTTACGGAAATTACAAAGAAAATAAATATGAATGCACTGGATGCCATCGCGCAAACTATATTCATAATGAAAAACAAACAGATGTTAATATAGCTGTTCAAATGCTCGTTGATGCCTATCAAGATAATTTTGATGTGGCGGTTTTGCTTGGTGGTGATAGCGATTTAGTTCCTCCGATTAATGCTATTAAATTGCTTTTCCCTGAGAAACAAGTTATTGCTTGTTTTCCACCTAACCGTTTCTCTAAAGAAATAAGAGCAATAACTAACGGGCAATTACATATTCACGAAGCGGATCTTAAAAATAGTCAATTACCGGATCAAGTAATTAGAGGCGATGGCTTTGTATATAAGCGACCGGCAAAATGGAAATAGATTAAAGGCAGATTAGTTGTAACGCCGGAAACAAAGCCTTTTACAGCTATTCGTCGTAATCTTCCCAATTCGGATATTGTTCGGGAGATTTGCCGTGGGATTCGAGGATTTTCGCTTTTTTGAATTTTGGGTTTGGCGGCTGGATGGCTTCGAGTTCGGCGGTGAATTGCCAGTAGTCGCCGAAATCGAATAAGTATTCCATTTTGTCGCCGATTCTGAGAGGTAAATCTTTGATTTTGAATTCGTCGGTGGAAAATTCTTCTTCGCACATCGGATGCGGAACTCTCTGTTTGATGCCGAATTGGTTGCGAAACGAAAATTCGTATAAATGATCGTTGTCGAACTGAAATGCTTTTTGAATTGCGTCGTGCAAATCGTCTAAAACATCTTTGGAAGAAACGGCGATTTTGCGCCACGTTTTCTTGCCGAGCGACACTTTGAAAACGAAAATGCCGTTTGCTTTTTCCGTGTGCGGCAGGCGGAAAACATTTTGCCATTTTGGAAAATAAGGCTGAAAAACCGGCTGTAAAAGGTTAAAAGCGTTTGCGTCAAATTCGCGGTCTTCGATTTCGGCGATGTTTTCCCAATTATAATCGAGCGTTTCGTAGATTTCCAGCAATTTAGAAATCATTGCCACGCCGAAGTTTGTCTTTTTGATTTTTTCGATTACCCAACTCTTGCCCAATTCGCCCGCGCCGTGTTTTATTTCGAGCCAGCCGAACATTTCCGCCAAAGCGATATTGTGTGCGCCGTAAAGCATAAAGCCGCTTTCCTGAAAAGATTTGTTGTTCCGAATATTCGAGCCTTTGGCTTTGAGGGCATCGAACAATCTTTTCAAACTATACAACGAACTGTTAAAAAGATTTTCGTGTTCGCCGATTATGTCAGCCGAACTGCGAACAATCCAGATTTCAACGAGCGTCAAATAACGCTCAACCGGATTCAAACTTTGCCAGATTTCCAACGCCTCGCGGTCAACGGCAAACTTCGGTTTTTTTTCATCTTTTTGCAATACCAGCAAACCGCTTGCGCGTCCGAGCAGAAACAAACCGTTGATGTTGGCAAACGATTTCTGCACGGGTCTTTTCAAAGAGATGTCGAGCGGTTTGGTCAAAAGTGCGTTAAGTTCGCTCAAACATTTAAGCGGCAGAAGCTCATTAACACCGCTTGCTTCCAAATCGTTGGCGGCGACGAAATCAAGAAGTTTCTCGAAATCACGCAAAATGACGGCAAACTGATTTTCATCAATCGCCTGTTCAAAATTAGTTTTTTCTATCGCTTTATTTTTCATTAATTCGTCTCAAATGTTGAAGATAATAACAATTTTAATAAAATATTTCACCTATCGGTTTCGCAAAAACCGAATTATACATTTATACGAAGTCTAAAATATTCACCCGCAAAACATCAAGTGAAAATCTCTATCTCACCGGCACATCAACTCACTCCGGCGGCGGAGTTTTTGCGGCAAGCGGACACAACACGGCGCAGGTTGTTTTGAAAGATGTGAAGGGAAGTTGGTTTTAGCTTTTTGCCAAGCTATACCAAGTTGCCCGCGCTTTGCCTAATTTCGTGAGAAAATTATCGTTGACGAGTTCGCGCAGACGCACTTTGAGCGTGTTTCGATTGGCTTGGGTGAGAGTTTCGAGGTCGGAAATCGTCAGTCTTTCGTGTTCGCGCACGAATGTTAAAATTTCATTGGAAAGTTTCGGCAATTTAACGAGCAGAAGTTTTTCGCGCTCCAGTTTTTTGTCAGACGATTTTTTTATTTTTTCAAAAATTTCAGATAAACGCATCAATTTCCAAAATCAAATTCAAAATCTCGTGCGAAGGTTTCAATTCATCGGAAACTTTTTCAAGTGTTTCAAGAATACCCAATAATATACCCAATCATACCCGATTGGCAAAAATCTTTTCAGATTTGCTCAAAATAATTTTGTATCGCAGGCGCACACAATACGGCACAAGTCGTCTTGAAAGATGTGAAAGGCAGGTAGGTTTTAATCAAGGCTAACTTTATCGGCGCAAATAACATCTGAGTTATAATTTTAAGTTTAGGACGGTAAAAATTATGCTGAGAAAAAGTTTGGCGACATTTGTTTTGACGGCGGTTTTGGTTATAAATTCGGCGGGTTGTTCGGAAGCGGATGGTGAGATTGATTTTCCGGTTGTTCCGGTTTCTAAAAGTGTGCCGAAGTTGAAGGTTGAAACGGTTGTCGAGAATGTCGAGATCGTTTGGTCAATTGTTTTTGCGCCGGATGGTCGTGTGTTTTTTGCGGAGCGTCCGGGCAGAGTTCGGGTGATCGAAAACGGTAAATTGCGCGAGAAACCTTTTTTTACTGTGCCTGATGTCGAACTTTCGGGCGAGAGTGGTTTGATGGGAATGGTTTTGCATCCCGATTTTAAGGAAAATCATTTTGTTTATCTCGCTTACGCTTATCAAAATGCTGAGAAAGATCAGACTGTCAAGGTTGTCAGATACAAAGAAAACGGCGAAACTTTGGTCGAGCCGAAGATTATTATTGACGCAATTCCTGCGTCGCAATATCACGCCGGAACTCGTTTGAGATTTGGTCCCGATGCGAAACTTTACATCACAACGGGCGATGCGACGAAGCAGGCGCGAGCGCAAAAAATGGATTCGATTAACGGAAAAACTCTGCGTTTGAATGATGACGGTTCGATTCCGTCGGACAATCCGTTTGTTAATCAAAAAGACGTGCGCGGCGAAATTTGGAGTTACGGACATCGCAACGCGCAAGGAATGGATTTTCAGCCGGAAACGGGTTTGATGTTTCAGACCGAACACGGACCTTCGATTATTGACGGCGTTTCGCTTTTCAAACGAACCGGCGGCGATGAAGTGAATATTGTCGAACGCGGAAAAAATTACGGTTGGGACAAAATCAGCCATAATATGACGAAAAAAGGAATGGAAACGCCGATTATCGAATTTTCTCCGGCAGTTGCGCCCGGAAGCGGAATGTTTTATCGCGGAAATTTGTTTCCCGAATTCAAAAATAATTTCTTTTTCGGCGCGTTAAAAGGCGAAATGATCGTGCGGCTTGTGTTGGACGGCAGAAAAATTGTTTCGCGTGATAATCTGCTCGAAAAACAATACGGCAGAATCCGCGAAATCGCCGAAGCACCCGACGGTTCGATTTGGTTTTCAACTTCAAACCGCGACGGGCGCGGCGATCCTGCGAAAACAGACGACCGCATTTTGCGTATCGTGCCGATGGAAACAAAAACCGAAAGCGTCGAAAAAAAATAATAAACTTAATCTGAATCGGATAAGAAATTTGCCCGCGAAACACGCGAAACACACGAAAAAAAGACAGATTAAATTTAAGTTTCTGTTTTAAATTTAGCGTATTTCGCGCCTTTCGCGGACAAATTTCTTCCGTTAATTCAAACGTAAATTAATTACATTTCACAATCGCATCAACCGCGCTTTGCGTGATCGGATGATAGCCGCTTCGTGATTTAGAGTAAATCGAGCAAGCGCGTTTCATATCAATTTTGGCGAGTTCGGTGAACAAAGGTCTGACAAATTTGCGTCGTCCGATGTTCATTAAAAAATCTTCCAAACGCAAATCTGCCGCCGAATAGTTGTTTTTGATTGACATTATCAGCCATTGAAACGCGATTTCGGAATTTCCAATGCGCGTGAAATTAAACGCTTTGTCGAGTTCCGACATTTTTTCCGCGCTCAATGTTTCCGGCATTTTTCGCAAGAAATGAAGCCATTCCTGCGTTGTCCAACCTTTGGTCATCAGCGCATTTGCCGGAGTTGTGCCGTTCAAAAAATCGTTCATTTGCGTTTCGACTTTCGTGAAAGCGTCCGATTGCGGATTCGGCGCGTTTGTCGGCAAACCGGCTTTGTAAATCCATTCGCCAACGTCCTCGCGGCTGACGATATTTGGATAAACATCGAGCAGATTTTTCTGTAAATATGTAACAAAAGTTGCGGTCGTAATGCTTTGGAACGAATGTTTCGCAAAATATCCGCGCACGAATTTATCGAATTTTTCGCGCCCGAAACTTTCCTCTAACCAACGCAAAAACAACGCGCCTTTTTCATACGGAACGCCTGTCAAACCGTCGTCGGGATCGCGTCCGGCTAAATCAACGTGCAAGGTTTGATCGTTTTCCGACATTTCCGACATTTCGTTTATCAGTTCGCGTTTGCCAAGCGTTGCTTCCATTTCGCGCCGATTTACGCCATAGACGGCTTCGATAATTCGGCGTTCGAGATACGTCGTAAAACCTTCGTTCAACCAAAAATCGCGCCAAGTCGCATTCGTTACGAGATTGCCCGACCAAGAATGCGCGAGTTCGTGCGCGACGAGTGAAACTAAACTTTTATCGCCTGCCAAAATTGTCGGCGTGGCAAATGTGAGCATCGGATTTTCCATTCCGCCAAACGGAAACGACGGCGGCAAAACAAGCAAATCGTATCTGCCCCAAGCATATTTGCCATAGATTTTTTCGGTTTCGATAACCATTTTTTCGGTGTCGGACAGTTCAAACGCGGCTTTCGCCATCATCGAAGGTTCGGTATAAACTCCGGTTCGTTTGCCCAAACTCTTAAATTCCAAATCGCCGACGGCAATCGCAATCAGATAAGGCGGAATCGGTTTATCCATCAAAAAACGATAATCGCCGGTTCTTTTTGCAGTTTGCGAATTTCCCGCCGCGCTCATTACGGCAAGCAGATTTTTCGGCGTGCGAACTCGTGCCGAATACGTTACGCGAATCTGCGGCGAATCTTGCAAAGGAATGAATGAACGAGCGTGAATTGCTTGCGCTTGCGAAAACATAAACGGTTGATTTTTCCCCGCCGTTTGCGCCGGCGTAAGCCATTGCAAACCGGAAGCTGTCGGGTTTGTCGAATAAAAAATTCGCACTTGTTTGGCGTTTGCGGGAAGTTTGACGGTTAGCGGCGCACCCAAAATTTTATCAATTATGCCGAGTTCAAATGTCGTCGGTTGAAAGGTTTTGCCGTTGGCGGAAGTTTCGATTTTTTCGATGTTCAAATCGCGCGTATCCAAAATCAAAGGCGCGTTTTTGTCCGTGCGAACAATGTTCAATGTCGCCATTCCTTTGATTGATTTTTGCTCGAACGAAATCGTCCAATCAAGGTTAACGTGGCTGACGCGAACTTGATTCGGTTTCGCGTAGGAATGAATGTCGTCGGCAAAAGTTTGCGCGTTAATTGTAAAAATCGCGCCGAAAATAAAGGCGAAAAAAGTAAAAAATATCTTAAAATCAGGTTTCATTTTTGGTTCTCCGTTGATGCTTTTCTTTAGTTGTCGAAAGTTTGTTTTGAGATGTTCCTTGAAATATGAAAGTAGCATAAAATCGCTTTAATTTTCTATCAATAAACGTAAATTACAGAAATAAAATAGAGTTTTGGCGAAATTGGCTTGCAAGTTTGCGCTGAAAACGGCAAAATAAAAAAGTTGGTTCTGCTTCCGCGCATCAACGGTGATGCGTTCGTTCGATAAAATTTTTGATTTAACGGCGTTTTGGATAGTTCGGGAGCAGAGGATTTTTTTAGTTACAGAAGTTGCTTTTTTTAAGCATCCGAGACGCAATACTTCGCTATGACCACCGTTTCCCGAAGCCATTCCGAATTCGACACTTCTTTTGACCTTTCCGCCTGAAATAAGCGCGGAAACACAGATAAAATATACAAACATTATGAAACTTTATGTAGGAAATCTTTCCTTTGATACAAACAATTCGGATTTAGAGCAAGTTTTCGGTGAATACGGCACGGTCGAATCGGCAAATGTCGTTGAAGACCGCGACACAGGACGTTCGCGCGGCTTCGGCTTCGTCGAAATGTCGTCGAAAGAAGAAGGCGAAAATGCAATCGAACAATTAAACGGCACGGAAATGAACGGACGCAATTTGACCGTTAACGAAGCTAAACCGCGTGAAAACAGCGGCGGCGGCGGAAATCGTGGCGGCTACGGCGGCGGCGGCGGAAATCGTGGCGGCGGCGGTGGCGGCGGACGCGGCGGTTACGGCGGCGGCGGCGGCGGAAATCGCGGCGGCGGCGGCGGCGGCGGTTCGCGTTGGTAATTTAACCACAAAATAAAAAGGAAAAAGGCGTAAGATATTTTTATCTTGCGCCTTTTCTTTTTTCGATTCCGATTCTAAAATCAACCTGAGTTCGGGATAAGCAAATTAAATTCAATTAAACGGGAAATTTATCCGCGAAATCCGCTAAAAAAAGACAAAGTTTATTTTATTTTTCGCGTAATTCGTGTGTTTCGCGGGCAAAAATTCTTATCCCGAATTTAGGTTAATTTCTTTTTTTTCGGTCTGCTATTTTCGGTTTCGTGTCGGATTTCGGTTTAGTTTCTTCTTCGTTTTGCGGCGATTTTTCGATCATAAACTCTTTGTTTGCCGCTAATTTGTTATTAATGTAAATGTCGGCGCGATATTTTCCGGCAAGCCACGCGCCTTCGGGATTAGCGCGAAAATTAACGATATTTTGTTTGCCGTTGGTCGTAAAACTTATTGTTACCGATTTTGTTTCGGGCTTCATTCCTTTAACATTAACGGCGACGAGAAGCATTTTAACGGTCGCCGGTTTCATAGAATTTAGTTGAACGCGAAACAGAAGCGGTTTATCATTCGTCAAAAAGCCTTCGGTTTCCTCGTTCGTTGCGCCGTCTGCACCAATACGCCAAAGCGAAATTGTTTCTATGCCGACGGCTTCGTCCTTCTGTGCGAAAACGCTGAATCCGAAACAAAGACACAGCAAAATTACAAGTAAGATTTTCATTCGTTTCTCCAAAAACTTTGGTAATACTTTGTTTATTGGTGCGATGAATGCTGATTTGGTTGTATCGAGAGGTAGAAAAAGTTATCCACAGATGCACACAGATAGACAAGATAAAATCAAAAAAACATCTGTGTTTATCTGCGGATAAATAAAATTCTTGACGTTTTGTGCAATGCCTAATTTTCGCCGTCTTTCGGTTTAAAAGCCAGAACGACATCGGAAATATCGCCGTCGCAATGTGGGCAAGTCGGGCATTTGATTTTGTCTTTCAAGCGGATTTTTCCGAGTTCTTCGTTAAAACCTGCGGCAATAATTCCGGTTGGAATGGCAAACAGCGCAATGCCGAGAATGGCGACACATCCGCCTAAAATTTTGCCGAGCGTTGTAATCGGGAAAGCGTCGCCGTAGCCGACGGTCGTCAGCGTTACAATTCCCCACCACATTGCCGTCGGAATATCGGGAAATTTGTCGGGCTGGGCATCGTGTTCGATGAGATACATTAAACTCGAAGAAAAAAGCAGAAGCATCATAATCATTGCCAGCGTTACGAGAAGTTCTTCTTTTTTATTTCGTAAAATATCGTCGAGCGTGTTCAAAGAGCGTGCATAACGGTTTAATTTGAACAGACGGAAAAGTCGAAAAACGCGCAAAAATCTGATAATCAGCAAATCCATCGGGAAAAACAATGGCAAATAAAAAGGCAAAATCGCCAGCAAATCAATTAGCGCAAAAATCGTTACCGCATAACGAAGCCGTCCGAAACGCCCCGAAAAACGCTTTTCGAGCGGCGCAATCCACAGCCGTAAAAGGTATTCAATCGTAAAAACGACAACCGAAAAAACTTCGAGCGCGTGAAAATACGGCGCATATTCCTGATTAATGCTTTCGACGGTTTCCAACACGACGGCAATCGTATTGAGCAAAATCAAAATCATCAAAAAAATGGCGACAATGCGGTCAATCAATTCGCCGTCATCGGTTTCGACGAGAATATCAAAAACGCGATATTTTATTTTTTCATACATAAAAAAGGGAAGTTTATGAAAAAGAACTTTACCCGAATTTACTCTAATATTTTTTTTACGGCAACCTTCGCCGCAGATTTTGCGAATGGCGCAAGCGGAACGCTTTGCATAATTTGCAAATCTTCGCGCAGAGAAGTTTCTTCATCGAGAAATTTCAAAACCTGTTTTGTTTCATTACGCGAAAAAAGCGCAGTAAAAATATCATTGGCAGAATGCGATTTTTTCTGAAAAACATCAAGCAAAATACTGTCGAGATAGATTTTCCATTTGCGATTTGCGATTTGCGATTTGCGATTGTCTTCAAGCGCAACAACGAGATTTTTTAATATTTTCTGTGTTCTGTAAAAACTGTAACCCGTCGAAGGTTTTACGAAACCGCCGCTCGTGCCGATGCGAATAATTTTTGGCGCGGGAAAAATTTCGTGCGGTTCGTCCGACATCGGAATCACGCCCGATTCGGTTTCCGTGATGTTATATTTTTCGATTTTCAAAACGTCCGAAAGATATTTTTTGATGTAAAAATCATATTCGTTTTGCGGTAAAAGATTATCGCTGAAAACGGTGAATTCAATCAACGCTTTTTTTGCAGAAACAGGCAAAATATAAATAAAACGACATTCATTTTGTTGTTCAACGCGAAAATCAAAAATCGTCGGCGCAGTTTCGTCAAAGATATTTTCCGAAGTTTCAATCAGCCAACCGCGAAAATGCTGAAAGAGATTTCGATACTTCGGATTGTCGTAAGTTTTGCGCGTGAAACTGTCAAAAACAAATTCTTTTGCGCGAAATTCGCCTTTATCGGTTTTGACTGAATCGTTTTCGACTTCGGAAATTTCAGCCTGCAAAACCGTAAAGTTCGCGCTCAATTTTGAAAAAATGAATTCGTAAAAATCTTTTGCGCGAATCATTTTATAAACATATTCGCCCAAATCTAATTTTTCATTAAAATTGTTTGTGCCGTGAAACCAAACCGCATTCCAACGTCTGAAAACAATCTCGTCAAACGCAGAAATTTCCTTTTCCCAAAAGCACCAAGTATGATCGTTTGCACTTTTCTTTTCGCGGTCAATTATAAGAATTTTTTTATCGCGCAAACGACTTTCGTTAAAATAAAACGCCAACGATAATCCGGCAAGACCGCCGCCCGCAATGATGTAATCGAAAGAATTTTGCGCCACGATTTTTAAGAAAAATTATCCACAGATGAACACAGATAAACACAGATATAAAATCAGATTAAATCTGTGTTTATCTGTGTTCATCTGTGGACGAAAAAAAACATTATTTCACCTTAGTTAAAACAAGTTCCTTCGGACCTTCCATCGGCGATTCGCCGCTTGTGAGTTTCCATTTCATTTTCCCACCGTCCATTGTAAGTGTTGCGGTTGAAGGCTTTCCGCTCGTTGGTTCTTTGTATTTGACGTTTTCTTCATAGCCGGGAACGGTTGCGCTTACATCAAATTTTATTTCCGCGACGTTATCTTTCAGCGTTCCGGTAAAAGGCGTTTGGTTGCCGTCTTCGCCTTGCCATTCGCCGCCGACATAATCGTCAACGCTGTAAGTTCCGTTAATCGTGTCGCCGGTTTGTTTAATAAAAAAGGACATTTGCGTATAATTTTCACCTTTTTTATTGAAAAATTCCGATTCCCATTTGCCGTCCAATTTTACTTTTTCGACCGGTTTTTCATTTGCGGGCGATTGATTGACAGCTGCCGTATTCGTGTTTTTGTTCGTGGCGGCGTTTGTGTTTGCCGCGTTTGTTTTGTTGGAGTTGGTGTTTGCCGTGTTGGTATTTTCCGTTTTTGCCGGACAGCCCGCAAGCAAACCTGCGCCCAAACCGATAATTAAAATTGCTTGTAATTTCAAAATTTTGATTCTCCTGTTTTCTGGGGATTTTGCAGAAGCCCGCACAAAGTAAGGGCGCATTTATTCGTCTAATTTCGCCCTTACTTCGTGCGGGCTTCTGCATATCCAAAAAGACTAGCTTTTTTCGCCCGATTTTACAATCTGTGATATTGTATCTCTGATTATGAAAAATTTACTACTGACAATTTTGATGATTTTGACGGTTTCGGGTTTTGCCTTTGCTCAATCGAAAGACGAAAAAGCGAAAATGGCGATTCAAAAAGTGATGGACGAACAAATTATCGCGTGGAATAAAGGCGATGTTGAAGGTTTTATGCAAGGTTATTGGAAATCCGAAGAACTAATTTTCGTTTCCGGCGACAACGTGCGACGCGGCTGGCAAACCGTAACCGACAACTACAAAAAAAGCTACAACACCCGCGAAAAAATGGGCGTTTTATCGTTCACCGGGTTAGAAATTACAATCTTGGGAAAAGATTCCGCCAAAGTTCTCGGAAGTTGGAAAGTCGAACACAAACCGAAAGATGACCAAGGCAAGTTCACGTTAATCTTCCGCAAATTCAAAGAAGGCTGGCGCATTATTCACGATCATACGAGTTGATATGTTCTGAGTCCCGCCTTTAGGCGGCAAAACTGCCAGCGAAGCGAAGCGGTTTTCATCTTCGATTAAAATTCAAGTCAATCAGCGCAAAGCAACCGTTTCGCTTCGCTTACGGTTGCGCCAACTAAAGTTGGAACTCAGAACGCAAAATCTCGTCCATTACGTCTGTAAATTCATAAAAACCTTTGCGCTCGGCAATCCATTCTGCCGCCAAAATCGCGCCCGAAGCGAAACCTTCGCGTGAACGCGCTGTGTGCGTAAGTTCAATTGTGTCTGCATTTCCGTCAAATCCGACGATGTGTGTGCCGGGAATATTTCCGGCGCGAGTTGCGGAGACCGAAAAATCTTTCGTGATATGTTTTGCGACCAAATCTTTCAATTTCAAAGCCGTTCCGCTCGGCGCATCTTTTTTGCGTGAATGATGTCGCTCTTCAATAAAAACTCCGTAATCGTCAAATTTAGCGAAAAGTTCCGCCGCAAAATCCGTAATTCGATAAAACAAATTCACGCCGACCGAAAAATTTGCACCAAAGACAAACGCGCCGTCATTTTCTTTAATAAATTGTTCGATTTCTTCGCGCTCATTATTCCAACCAGTCGTGCCTTCAACCAGCGGAATTTCCGCCAAAACACACGCTTCGACGTTTCTTTTCACCGCTTCCGCAGACGAAAAATCTATCGCAACATCAGCAGATTTCAACTTTTCCGCTAATCTTTCGGCAGATAAATTTGCGTCCGATTCATCAATAATGACCGCAATTTCGTGATTTTTATTTTCGGCTAAAGTGCGAATCAGTTTGCCCATCACGCCGTAACCGATTAGTGCTATTTTCATAAATTTACTCGATGATTTTTGCTTCAAAACTTTCTGCAACAATATATGAATCGTCAAAAATCATGGTTAAAAGTGGAACTGAAGTTGAAATAAATTCTTTTCCATTCCAAAAAGACGGCAGTTTTGATTTACTTCGAGAAGTTGAAAATCCGTAATTTTGCAATACGCGCTCGTAAGCAAATGAAAAATCTTCCGGTATTAAATAAACCAGTTGACCAAACCCGCCGGAAATCAATTCGTCCAATTCCAAATTGTTGTTAAAATATTTTTCAAATGGAATCCACTTTTGGGCAATTTCTTTGTGTGATTTGTAAAGTTCACCGACGACAGCTAGGGGATTATTCGTTTTGCCATAAAATGAAACTGAACAACAAGGCTTTATATATTCCCACGACAAAACGTGATCTTTGACAAAAGTAAAATTATGAGCAAATCCTAAATTCAATTTATGATTTTTGACATTAGAGCAAACTAACTGCCATTTTGAAGGAAATTCTGTGTTTTCATCTAGCTTTACTTTAATTTGAAGAATTAGAATTGAATTTTGGTCATTCCATTTTACATTTTCAATCAATAAATCGCCAAACTCTTCAAAATCAACCGAAGCTAATGTTTCAACTAATGTTTCAAGCATATATTTGTTAATTCACCAAAAGTTTTTTCACTAAATTTTCATACAATTCAACTGCCGTTTCTAAATCTTTTTTCATTACAAATTCGTTTTTCGTATGCGCGACGAGAATCGAGCCTGCGCCTAAAAGCAAAGGTTGTCCCCAGTTTGGCAGATGCGGAATGTCGGTCGTAAAGCGGACGACTTTTTGTTTGAAACCTTCGACTTCGAGCATTTTTACGGGCAGACTGCACGAACGAACTTCGATTTCGCCGCGTCCGGCAACGGCTTTTTCGATAATTTCGAGAACGGGCGCAAGCTCCGTAACCATCCGAATATGCAAACCTGCTTCGGCAAAAGGCGGAATCACATTTGTTCCCACGCCGCCCGAAATTAAACCGATATTCAGCGTTGTTTCACCGAAAAAATCGTCGTGCGGAAGTTTTACTTGGCGAACGTCTTGCAAAATGTCGAGCAATTTTTCAATTGCCGATTCGCCTTCTTCGGGATAAGCCGAATGCGCGGCTTTGCCTTTTGTTTTGACAAAAAGACGCAGAGAACCTTTTGAACCGATTGCCAAATCCAAATCAGTCGGCTCGCCGTTAATCATAAATTCGCATTTTTTCGCAAGTTCGTGATTATTCGCAAATTTTGCGCCCGTCGAAGATTGTTCTTCATCAATCGTAAAGAGCAAACCGATGTCATTCACGCCTTCTTTTCGTAAATTTTCTGCCGCAAAAATCTGTGACGCGACAATTCCTTTTGCATCACACGCGCCGCGCCCGTAGATTTTTTCGGCATCTTCCGTCGGCGCAATAAACGGCGGAACTGTGTCAATATGCGTCGAAAGAAAAACTCGCGGCGTGGAATTTAAATAAGCGATGACGTTGTTTTGATTTGGCGAAACCGCTTGCAATTCAACCGTCCAACCGAGATTTTGCAAATAATCGCGCAGAAAAAATCCGACGGCTTCTTCATCGCCCGAAACGGACGGAATTTTCATCAGCGCAGTTGTTAATTCAAAAAGATTCATATTGATGATGATACTACAAAAGTTTTGAGTCCCGCCTTCAGGCGGCAACCGCCAGCGAAGCGGAGCGGTTTCGGGTTTCGTTCAAAGTTTTCGATTTACAGCAAATTTCTGCTTCGCTTCGCTGGCAGAAAGCCGCCTGAAGGCGGGACTCAGAACTTTTTATCCGAAAATTTCGTCTGCTGAAGTTTCTTCCGAAATGATTTCGTAAAGATTCGTGGCATCGTTGCGGGAAACTTGTTTGACGGCGGGAATTTCTGAGATTTTAATTTTTGTCAGGCGTTTGCCGCGTTTTATTTCGATTTCATCGCCGATTTTGACTTCTTTTGAAGATTTCGCCGGTTGATTATTAACTTTGACGAGATTTGCATCACAAAATTTCTGCGCCAAACTTCGACGCAAAACGATGCGGCTGGACTTTAAGAATAAATCTAATCTCACTTTTTTATGTGTGAAATGAGAAATGAGAAATGAGAATAAAATTAACTTCTCATTTCTCACTTCTCACTTCTCATTTAAATTATTTCTCAGTTTTGCGTTCTTCGGCAAAGAGAAGCGGCGCGACGAGCGGACGATAGGTTTCGTTGATTTTTATGTAAGATTCTTCGCGGAGTTTGGCGTAATATTTCTTAGTTTCGTCGGGATATTTTTCGGCGGTCATTGCGCGGCGGACTTCTGATTCGTCGAAAACCGATTCGGCACTTGCCGCCGAGCGGTCGTCAACGCGCAAGATTTCAATACCTTCGGCAATCTCAATCGGGTCGGTTACGCCACCGATTTTCAAATCTTTTAGCGGTTTTGCGAAAACTTCCGTTAATTCGGAAATCTTCAAAACGCCGACTTTTCCTTTCGTAGTTTGAACGTCTTGGCGGTCGGAATTTTCAATCGCTATTTTTTCAAAATCTCCACCGGCACGAAGTTGTTCGACGATTTTCTTGGCTTTTGCGCGTAATTGCTCCATATCACGTCCGGCTAAGTTCAGAAAAATTTCGCTGATTGTAACGGTTTCCGGTTTGGTAAATTTCGTTTTGTTTTTCTCGAAATAATCTTTAATTTCCTTTGCCGTCCAGCCCCAATAAATCTTGGAAAAAACGTCTCTTTGCATCACGAATTCTCTGGTCAACTGTCTGCGCCATTCTTCGCGGATTTGGTCGGGATCGAGTCCTTCGGTTCGCATCGCTTCAAAAAGTTTGTCGAGCGAACGCATATTGTTTTCCTTCATCATTTGCAAAAAACGCTGGTTGATTTCGGCATCAACATCTGCATCAACGCCGAGTTCCTTGCCTTTTTGCATCACCAATTCTTCATTGACGAGATTGGCAATCAGTTCACCCATTTTGCTGTCAACTGTAGCTTGCGCCTGCTCTTTTGTCTTACCTTCTTTAACTAAGGCTTCAACAAAAATTTGTGAATAACGCTTGACGCTCGAAAGCGTGATGACGTTATCGTTGACCTGTGCGACGACTTCATCAACAACCTTCAGTTCGCTTTCCTGCGCGGCGGCGGAAAAATTCATTAAAAATAAAAATGCGATTATTAATATCGGGGATTTAAAAAACTTCATTATCTACTCCTGTATTATAAGACCAAATGGAAATTTTAATCTTGAATTGTAGTTTTATGCAACTTGAAAACTTTGATGCGGCAATCTCCAATAAGGTTTATTACACTTTATTTTGTGGAAAATAGCGCAATTGAAAGTTTTTAAGTAGTTGGTGATTGTTGTTACCATTTTTCTTTTTCGATTTATTTTATGAACAAAAAATGCCCCAACTGTAAACTCGTAAATTTCTCGAAAGCGGAAACTTGTTTGCGCTGTGAAGCCGCTTTAATCGAGGTTTCATCGCAAATTGAAAAAAATGAAACGCCGTTGATTCGCAAAATTCTCAAACGTGCGGCGGTTTGCCTTGCAGTTTGCATTTTGGCGATTTTAGGATTTTATCTTTCCTTGCTTTTCACGGCAAAACGGTTAAATTTTGATGAAAAAACGAAAGTCAAAGACGCGATAAAAATTTTGGAAGAAAAAGGCTTTGACAGAGAAGTTTTTCTGATGAATTATCTGACCGCTTTTCGCGCCAACGATCATTGGCTTAACGCTTCGGTCGAAAAAGAAGGGGCTTACGCCGCGACTAATTTTCCGTTCGAGATTATGACGGTTTATCCCGATTTTTTTCAATATCCGATTGACGACACCGAACGCGCCGCGATTTTACTGCACGAAGCGCAACATCTGAAAGGGGCAGACGAACCGGAAGCATACGAATTTGTTTGGAAAAACCGCCAAAAACTCGGCTGGACAAAAGATAAATACGTTAATTCCGTAGTTTGGCGCAACGTCCGCAAACAAACCAAAGAAATTGCACCGCATCTTTTTACTTGCGAATTAAACGAATACGCCGATTGCACTGAGTAAGGGATGAGGGGTGAGGGATAAGGGATGAATATGAAAGTTCTTAAATTCATCCTTCATCCCTTATCCCTCATCCCTTTAACCGTTAGGGAAATTCCTCCCAAGATTAAAGCGGTTGCAATCAATAATCGAAGCGTGATTTCTTCGGATAAGAACAAAATTCCGCCGCTTGCGGCAATAATCGGAACGGAAAGTTGTAAAATCGCGGCGCGTGTCGCAGTGTGAAATTTGAGCGCGGCATACCAAACCGAATAACCTAAACCCGAAGCGATTCCGCCGGATAAAATTGCCAGTAAAATTCCTTTATTTGAAAGATGAATATTTGCGTAAAAGGGAATTGAAACGATTAAAACCATCGGCACAGCGCGGACGAAATTTCCGGTCGTGTCAGCAAGCGGATTCACGCTTCCTTTGCCGCGCAGAGTGTAAAATCCCCAAGAAATTCCGGCAAAACTCATCAAAACCGAACTAACAACCGGCGGCGCAGACAAACCCGGAAAGACGAGATAAACAAGTCCGCCGAGCGCGAAAATCAAACCAATCCATTCCAAAACTCGCGGTCTTTCGCCTTTCAAAAGCGCGAAGACAATCATCGTCGTTTGCACCGAACCGAACAAAATTAACGCGCCCGTTGCAGTTGTCAAACTTGTATAAGCAAACGAAAAACAAACCGCGTAAGCAAACAGAAAAAACGCGGAAAACCAATTTCCGCGTTTTGTTTCCGACTCTTTTTTGCCGAAAAGTGTAAAAATTATTGACAAAATAACCGCGCCCGAAACAAGCCGAATTATGGTAAAACTTGCCGCATCAATTTCGTCTGCGTGAAGCGCAATCCGACACAAAATCGAATTAAACGCAAAACAAACAAGCGCAAAAGCCGTCAATAAAAAGATTTTCATCACTTTTGCCTTTTACCTTTTGCCTTTTTACTTATTCTTCCTCGTCGTCATAATCGCCGACTTCGCCGAATTCCCAGCCGTCGTAGGTTTCGATTTCGTATTCGTCCGCGAGATTTTGAAATTCGACGTTTCTTTCCGCCAAAGATTCGGGCGTGTGCGTTTCTGTCTTGTCAATATGCAGCAGATATTCGCCTGTCGGTTCTTCGGTTTCTTCGTCGCCGAGTTCAAAAACGTCTATAAAATCATAGCCGTCCGTTTGCAATTTTTCGCCGAGATTGTTGAGCTTTTCGATTGATTCGTCAACAAAATAAAAGCTGTAAAGCATCTCGCCGCTCATATCCCAACCGTCTTCGGTTTTGGCAGTTTCAAAAATTTCGGTAATTCCTTCGATTTGTGATTTTGTTTCTCTAAACATAAATTTTATTGGTTAATATCGGTCTTAATTGCTTTCGGGCAAACCGCTGTCGGGTTTTGATTGTTCGTAATTTTCGGTTGAATGATCTTGTCCCCCGTGTGCCGGAGGACTTCCAGAATTGTCGCTGATGGCGTTCACGTCTTCATCCGAAACCGTGCCGTCGCCGCCCGGAATGTCGCTTCCGGTTTTTTCCTCGTCATTTTCAAATTGTGTGTTTTCGTTCTGCATAATTTATAACCTTCTTGAAATTTGAATTTTATTATCGCACGAATTTTCATTTATAAGAAAAAAATTAAATCGGTTTCGGTTAAAAAAAATAGATTTCCGCTAAATGCAATTATTCTTTGCTATCTGCAATTTTACAACGCTATTTGCGATATTTCTTTGCTATTTGCAATTATTCTGCGCTATTTGCGATATTTCTTTGCTATCCGCAATTATTCTGCGCTATTTGCAATTTATCTGTGCTATTTACATTTTTTCTGCGCTATCTGCAATTTATCTGTGCTATCTCCAATTATTCAAACTAACTATCCTTCTCCTCTTCTCCTTCACTCCTCTTCTCCTCTTCTTTCAAAATCGGTCGCATATGCGGGAAAAGAATCACATCGCGGATTGAATGTTTGTTCGTCAAAAGCATTACCAATCTGTCAATTCCGATTCCGATTCCGGCGGCTGGCGGCATTCCGTAACTCAGAGCGCGAATATAATCTTCGTCCAAAACCATCGCTTCCGTGTCGCCGCCTTCGCGTTCCTTCATTTGGTCAACAAACCGCTCGTATTGTTCCTGCGGGTCGTTAAGTTCCGAAAATCCGTTCGCACACTCCATTCCGTTAATAAACAATTCAAACCGTTCCGCAATATTCGGATTCTCCGGCGACGCTTTCGACAAAGGCGAAATTGATTTCGGGTAATCAATGATGAACGTCGGTTGGATTAATTTGGGTTCTGCAATTTTTTCAAATAATTCTGCAATATCTCTTCCGGCAAATTCATCAGCATTAAGAAAATCAGTAGCTTTCCACTTTTTCCAATTATTATCACGTTCATTAGTTCTGGCTTTCTGAACTTCTTCTGCTAATTCTTGTTTTGCTCTTTCATAGCTTAATTGATTCAAATCTACTTTCTTAATATACTCATTTTCCGAAAACATCATTTCGATTAAAAAGTGTTTTAGTCGTGCAGTTTGCACTGGAGAATCAAGCCATTTGACATCAAAAGTTTGGTCGTCAAGTTGTTTATATTCTTCTAACCAATATTTGGCAATTGCCTGTTTCATTGTCAATCGCCGAAAATTACTGAAATCAATAATATTTTCGCCGTAATTCACAATTAAACTTCCGCCTGTCGCTTTTTGCACCGATTCTTTAATCATTGCTTCGGCGAAATCCATCATTCCGTTTACGTCCATATAGGCGCAGTAGAATTCGAGCATCGTAAATTCGGGATTGTGTTTGTGCGATAAACCTTCGTTGCGGAAATTGCGGTTTAGTTCATAAACTTTTTCAAATCCGCCGACAGTTAATCTTTTTAAGTAAAGTTCGGGAGCGATTCGTGCGTAAAGCGGAATGTCGAGCGCGTTGTGATGCGTTTCAAACGGAGTCGCCGCCGCGCCTGTAGCTTTCGGCGTGAGCATCGGCGTTTCGACTTCGATATAACCTGCATCGTCCAAAAATCTACGCATTCCGCTGATTAATTTGGCGCGGCGTTCAAAAACTTCGCGCGTCGTCAAACCTTCGTGTTCGATTTGCAGACTCGACGCAATCAAATCCGCATAACGAAATCTGCGCTGTAATTCGGGATCGGAAATGCCGTGCATTTTGTCGGGCATCGGCAACAAAGATTTTGAAAGAAACTGAAATGTTTCAACGTGAACGCTCAATTCGCCGGTATTTGTCAGAAATAAAAAACCGCTCGCACCGATAAAATCGCCGTGATCGAGAAGTTTAAAAACGTCCCAAGCATCAATGTCAGAACCACCTGCGGTAGCGGGTGGTTGAAGATTACCGTCCGAAATGTGTGCAGAAATCTGAGAATCTGCACTTAAACCGCCCGCTACCGCAGACGGTTCTGACACGCCGTTGAAAATAACTTTTGCATCATCGCGGCGCACATAAATCTGCAAACGATTTTTTCCGTCGCTCAAATGCACGAACGCGGCTTTTCCCATCACACGCGGCGGCACGGCAAGTCTTCCCGAAACGCGCACGTTGCCGAAATCTTTTAGTTTTTCGTTCAGCGCGGCTTTCAATTCTTGGTCAGGCTTTTCGCCGTCAATTCGGTTTTCGTTCAATTTTTCAACGAGTTCTTTAATCGGTTCAAATTCCAAAATTGCCGAAATCGAATCTTCTTTGCCTGTAACATTTGAGCGTTCATATTTGTTCGGATACGAATTTCCGATTAAGTTTTCCAACGCTTTCAGATGTTCGATTCGTGCCAAAACCTGATCATTGCCGTCAATAATTCCCGCCTCGATGATGTTTGTCGTTTGTGTGTTTGCGATAGACATATTTTGTTAATTTCAGATTTCAAATTTCAAATTTCAAATTATTTGAAAGCGAAAAATTGATAATGTAAAAAAAAGTATAAGCGAGCGCGTGCAAACTCGGCAATTTGATAATCGTAAATGCTTTATCGTTTTTTCAATTCGCAAATTTTACAATAAAATATAACTATTAAAACGAAATGAATTTTGCGACTGAAACAACTACTGAATTACAACGTCTGCGCGACGAAATTAATCGCGGAACTCGCGTTATCTCGCTCGGCGGATTGACTTCGATTGCTTCAAAAGCCTTTGTTTTGTCAGAATTACAAGCCGAAACGCGCAAAACTTTCGCCATCGTTACCGATTCAAACAAAGACGCGGAAACTTTTGAATGCGATTTGGATTTTTGGAGTCGAAAAAAATCCCAAATCCCAAATCCCAAATCCCAAATCACGACGCTTCCGTCATTTGAATCTGATGTTTACGCGAATATTTCGCCGCACGCCGAAACTTTGGAGCAACGCGCTTTGACGCTTTGGAAATTGACTTTTGAGAAACCGACTTTTTTGATTCTTCCGGCAAAATCTTTGATAACGAAAACGATTGCGCCCGAAGAAGTTAAAAAACTCGGCGCAAATCTCAAACGCGACGAAGATTTTGCGCCCGAAGTTTTGATTGAAAAACTTGTTTCGGTTGGTTATATGCGCGAAGAACCAATAAAATCAGTCGGCGAATTTTCGGTGCGCGGCGGCATTGTTGATGTCTGGTCGCCAACGGCGGAAAATCCAGTTCGCATCGAATTTTTCGGCGACACGGTTGATTCGATTCGTGAATTTGATGCGGAAACACAACTTTCAATCGGACAAATCAAAGAAATCTCGATTGCGCCAATGCGCGAATTTACCGCAAAATCAGCAGATTTCAACGATTGGAGTTTTTTTGCGCGTGAAAGATTTGCGGAAGAAAAATTTGCCCGCGCTTTGAAAGACCGAACGCAATTTGCCGAAGAAGGCGAATCGTTTTCGGGTTGGGAATTCCTCTTTCCGATTGTTCAACCGCGCAACGCAAGCGTTTTCGATTTTTTGAAAGACGCGATTTTCGTGATTGATGAGCCGACAATAATCGAACAATCTTTGAGCAATTTCTACGAAAACCTCGAAAATCGTTTTGCCGAAATCACCGAAACGGGCGAAATCGGACTCGAACCGCACGAATTATTTTTAAGCGGCGAAGATTTACGCGAAAAATTCGAGCAAAAACAACGATTGGAACTTCGCGCACTAGGTCGAACAGCAGCGAAAGTTGATGAAGAATTCACGCTGTCAGAACCGCCTGCGGTAGCGGGCGATTTAAGCCGAAATTTTCAGATTTCTGCCAACGCCGCAAATGACAAACTCCAACCGCCCGCTACCGCAGGCGGTTCTGACAATTCGCGCAAACCGCTGTTTCTTTTCCCGACAGCCGAAAAATCCGCCGATTTTGAAATTACTTCGCGTTCGACTCGCAAGTTTCGGGGCGATTTAAAACAATTTGCCCAAGATTCCAAACTCCAAATTCCAAATTCCAAATTCGTTTTTCAAACTCACGGATTGGCGGAAAGATTCGGCGAAATCTTGCGCGAATATGACATAAATCCACCATCTGAAAACACTCAAATCGGCGATTTATCGAGCGGTTTTGAGATTCCTTCGCTCGATTTAATTGTTTTTACCGAAACCGACATTTTCGGCGAATCTTTTCAGCACGAATATCAAAAACCGAAGGGCAAAGACCAACGCCCGAAAACCAATCTCGGCGCATTTATTTCGGATTTTCGTGATTTGAAAATCGGCGATTATGTCGTTCACGTTGACCACGGAATTTCGCGTTTTGAAGGTTTGCAAGTGATAAATTCGCAAGGCGCGGAACGCGAGTTTATGCTTTTGATTTACGCGGATAACTCGAAATTATTTGTTCCCGTTGAAAGATTGGATTTGGTTTCGCGCTATTCGTCGGGCGAATCAACCGCGCCGACTTTGGACAGACTCGGCGGACTCGGTTGGCAAAAAACGAAGGCAAAAGCGAAACGTGCAATGCGCGATATGGCTGATGAATTGCTCAGGCTTTACGCGGAAAGAAAAATGGTTTCCGGCTTTGCGTTTTCGGCTGATTCGCCGTGGCAAATCGAGTTTGAAGACGCTTTTCCTTATCAATTAACGACCGACCAAGCCAGAGCGATTGAAGATTTAAAGTCTGATATGCAAACGCCCGTGCCGATGGACAGACTCGTTATCGGCGATGTCGGTTACGGCAAAACCGAAGTTGCAATGCGCGGAGCGTTCAAAGCCGTGATGGACAATAAACAAGTCGCAATTCTGACACCGACAACCGTTTTGGCGTATCAGCATTTTGAAAGTTTCAAACAAAGATTCGCCGCATTTCCCGTAAAAATCGAGCTTTTATCACGTTTCCGAAGTGCGAAAGAACAAAAAGAAGTCGTTAAAGCCACAGACGAAGGCGCGGTTGATATTTTAATCGGAACGCATCGGATTTTGTCGAACGACGTGAAATTTCAGAAACTCGGATTGGTTGTTGTTGATGAAGAACAGCGTTTCGGAGTCGGGCATAAAGAGAAATTAAAGCATCTGAAAAAGAAGGTTGACGTGCTGACTTTGTCTGCAACGCCGATTCCGCGAACTTTGAATATGTCGCTTCTCGGAATGCGCGATATGTCCGTGATTGAAACGCCGCCGCGTGATCGTTTGGCGATAAATACGCAAGTTGTGCAGTTTTCCGAAAGCGTCATTAAATCTGCCATCGAACTCGAAATGTCGCGCAACGGACAAGTTTTTTTCATTCATAACCGCGTCGAATCAATCGAATCAATCGCCGGACACATTCAAAAAATTGTCCCGAATGCCCGAATTATTTTCGCGCACGGACAGATGAACGAAAAGGAAATGGAAACCGCCGTGCTGGATTTTGTCGGTTATAAATTCGATGTTTTGGTGGCGACAACGATTATCGAAAACGGCATTGATATTCCCAGAGCGAACACGATTATCATCAATCGCGCCGATAATTACGGCTTGTCGCAACTTTATCAGCTTCGCGGGCGCGTCGGACGCTCGAATCGCCGCGCTTACGCTTATCTTTTAATTCCGTCGGAATTCGAGCTTACGCCGATTGCAAAACGCCGTTTGAGCGCGATTCGTGAATTTTCCGATTTAGGCGCAGGCTTTCGCATTGCGGCTTTGGATTTAGAACTTCGCGGCGCGGGAAATATTTTGGGCGGACAGCAATCGGGACAATTGGACGCGCTCGGTTTTGATCTTTATACGAAAATGTTGGAGCGCACAATCGCCGAATTAAAAGGCGAAACTGTCGAAGACGAAATCAGCGTTTCGATAAATCTGGGCGTTGATGTTTCGATTCCGAAAGATTATATTAACGAAACTTCGCAACGGCTGAGAACTTACAAACGAATCTCGTCCGCCGCGAACGACGACGTTTTGCAGACGATTTACGCCGAAATAAATGACCGTTACGGCAAACTGCCGAATTCGGTTGAAAATCTTTTCGATTATGCACGTTTGCGAAAAACGGCGGAAACTCTCGGAATAATTTCGATTGATAAATCGCCAAACGGCTTCGGCATAAAATTAAGCGAAAACGCGAAAATCTCGCCCGAAAAATTGATGGAGTTTTTATCTGAAAACCAAGGCGCAAATTTTTCGCCGAACGGAATTTTGCGCGTAGTAAATGATGAGAGAAATTTAATCGAAGCGGCGCGAAAAGTTTTAGAAAAAATTGCTTCGCAAAAGTAAAAAGTAAAAAGTAAAAAGTAAAAACAAGACACGCTTCTGAACTTTTTACTTTTTACTTTTTACTTTTTACTTGACGAAGTCATTCATTTGCCATAACTTCAACCGGATCAATCGCCGAAGCCTGTAATGCGGGATAGAGTGCGCCGAAAAGACTTCCGCCGATAGCGATTAAAACTGCCGTAATCATCCAACCGCGAGAGAATTCAAATTGGATGTCGAAACTTCCCGAAATTATGTAAGATGCCACAAATGAAACGGCAAAACCGAGCAAAACGCCTAAAACTCCAATCAAAAACGCTTCGCCTTCGATGACTTTGATAATAAATGATTTCGGTGCGCCGAGAGATTTTAAGATGCCGATTTCCTTGCGGCGTTCCGTGATTGTCGTATACATCGAAAGCAACACGAAAATCGTCGAAACAAACGCTCCCAAACCGACGAGAACGCGCAAAAATGTGTTCAAAGCGGGAATTCTGTCTTGCGCGTCAATGATTAAATCTCTGGTCAGATTGATTTTATTTCCGGGCAAAACTTCGTTGATTTTTGCCGCAACCACGTCCGCATTTGCGCCTTCTTTTAATTTAACCAAAATATATGTGCATTTATTCGGTGATTCGAGCGCGGATTGCATTGCGGCAAGCGACATCTTGATTCGTGCGCCCGATGGCGGCGCGAAAACGCCGACAACCGTGTATTTTCTGTCGCCGAAAAGTTCGACTTCATCGCCTAACTTTATTTTTTCTTCCGTCAAATATCTTTCGTCAACAATAACTTCCGTATCCGCTGTCGGAGCGCGTCCTTGCACGGTGTTTATCTCGTTCATTTGGCTGAACGAATTCCATTCAACGCCGTCAATTTGCGAAATTCCCCAACGTCCTTTCGAGTTTGGTGTGATGTATCGAATCACGGGAACGACCGCTTGAACGCCTTCAATTTCCAGTAATTTCGGAACGTAAGCTGTTGAAACCGAAGCGTTTGAACTCGTGATTTCCATCGCGCCCGGACGAGTGAAAACGATTTCCGCCTTCCAATTCGCCGCGCGTTTTGCCATATCGTTTGCCATTCCACGCGCCAAACCCGTGAACAAAATCACCAGCACAACGCCGAGCGCAACGCCGATAACGCTGATTAATGTCCGAAACGGACGAACTTTTAAATTTGCGAAAACTAATTCTAACATTTGTTGTTTAGAAGAAGACAGAAAACAGAAGTCAGAAATCAGAAAACAGAAGTCAGAAATCAGTTATTTTCGTTGTTACTAACTTCTACCTTCTGTCTTCTATCTTCTGCCTTCTCTACTATAATAATTCTCCGGCGAAATCGAATTTTTTTGCTTCTTCAATATCGGTAAATAAATCTTTCCGCCTTTGGAAATCTTCGTATATCTTGTCGTAAGTTGCAAACAGATTGTCGGTAGATTTTTCGCGCGTGTTTTCCAAAGCCGTCGCAATCGCGTTTTTTGTGCGTCTTTCGGTTTCCGTGGGATTTTCGACAATTTCGCGCACTGCATTTGCAAAATTTTCGCCTGTCGGTTCAACGAGCCAAGCATTTTCGTTTGTTGCGTAAGACAAAATGCCGCCCGAATTCGGCGCAAGCGTCGGAACGCCCGAAACCATCGCTTCGAGCGGCGCAATGCCGAAAGGTTCTTTCGGATTCGGATGCACGAAAACATCGGCGTTAGCGTAATAATTCGCTAAAGTTTCTTTGTCCAAATGTCCGAGTTGTATGATTTTTTCGGGGAAAAGTTTATCTGTCTGCTCTTTCAACCAATCGCTTTGCGGTCCTGCGCCGGCGACTAAAAGACGATAATCTTTTGCTGAATCTTTCGCTAAAATCTTCATCATTTCAACGAGCAAACCGATATTTTTTTCGGGCGAAACTCGTCCCGCGTAAAGCAAAATAATTGCATCGTCAGGAACATTTGCCGTTTCGCGCATTTCTTTTTTTATCGTTTCGCTTTGGCGGTCAGCACGAAAAACTTCGGCATTTACGCCGCGCGGACAGATGTATATTCGTTCTTCAATCGCAATTCGCGGAGCTTTGAAAAATTGCCACCATTTATTAAAAATCCAATTCGAGCGGCGTTTGTTCGTTTCTTTTTTGTAGGATTTATGAAATTCTTCTGCCGTGTAGCTTGAATTTGCGATGTGATAATCAAAAACTGCGAGCGTGTAATTGCCGATAACGCGACGCGCCAACCAACTTCCGTAAGCGCGTTTGGTCATAAAAGATTCGATGTTGTCGTCCATTCGTTCCGCGCTGAAATGCACGAGCGGCGGACGACCGAGTTGTTTAAATTTGCCGATGCGAACCATTGCGCCGAGCATCGAAAGCGTGTATTTATCGGTAACTTCGACTAAATCCGGCATTTCTTCAATCAAAATTTTACGAATAATCGAATCGTTAAGAATATATTGCCAAGGCAAAATCAAACGATAACGCTTATCGAAAATCGGTGAATATTTGGCGGGAACGTAATAGATTTTGGCGAATTTATTAACGATCTCAACGTCTTCTTTTTCGCCCGGAACGATCAGACGCACTTCACGCTCACGGCGTTCGGCGGCGGCAAGCAGATTATTAAAACTCGTGCTGATTCCGCCCGAATTTTTATGATAATAATTTGTTAAATGAACTGTTTTTATTGACACTTAATTTGAATTAAGCGCAGGAAGATTTTATTAATTTTTCTTTAGCATTTTGGTGATTTCTCTTTCGAGGACTTCAATTAAAAACTCAGCTTTTACTTTATTTTCGCCTTCTAACTCATTAAGGTTTTTGCAAAGCAGCCTAAATCTTTCTTCGGTTCTAGAGGTTTCATTCGGATTTTTTCCGCGAACTACTGCAAATACTTCTTCTTCGGTTACACCAAGTCCTTTAGCTAAAGCAGACAATTTTTCAGGAGAAACATTTTTTACTCCATTGTTTTCTATTCTAGAAACATATCCATCAGTAATTCTAAAATTACTTAATCGTTCGACATCCGGCGTGGAAAGTCTTTTTTCGTTTCTGATTCGGCGAACAAAGTCTGCTAATTTTTCCTGCACAGTTCTTACCTTAAGTAAAACAATTCTAATTTAGGGGGGAGATTCTCCTACAATAGTAGTTGACGGTGCGTATGTTGTGGGTGATAATACTAGAATTGTAGGGATGGTTACTAAATTACTAGGGAAAGATGCTTTGTAAACTTAATTCAGATAGAGGTGAGCAAATAAAATCAGTTCATATTACCAATTACTATCACGAAAATTCGGGTGGGGTGAAAGCGAATTATGACAAACTTTTGAAATTGGCAGATTTTTATAAACGACACATTTGCTTAATCGTTCCGCACGAAATAGAAAAGGTTGAGCAAGTAGGCGAATATGGCAAAATTTATTATGTCGCGGCTAAACCTGCACCGATTTTTGATAAACGCTATCGGCTGATAACGCCGTTTCATTATCTTCAAAACGATACGCCGATTCGGAAAATCTTGCTTGAAGAAAAGCCGGATATGATTGAAATTTATGATAATTATTCACTCACGCTTCTCGCCGGAGTAATTCAAAAAGGCTATCTAAAAGAACTTGGCAGACCGATGCTAGTTTATTTTACGGGCGAAAGATTCGACACAATTTTTAAATCATTTGTGGTTGACGGACGTTTCGGAAATTGGTTTGCACGGCGTTTGATGGGCAATTACAATCTTTTAATGTTTGATTACTTTATCGCAAATTCGCCGTTTGTCGCTGAAGAACTTTTTGAATCATTCAAAAAAGAAAATAATCCGCGTCGCTCAGAATGGTTTTTTAATAAATGCCGTCGTTTTTTCAAGGCTTCCGAAGATTCGTTTGATGAACGTGTAGCGATTTGTCCGCGAGGTGTTGATACAGAGCAATTTTCGCCGTCGAAACGCTCAAAAGAATTTCAGGCGGAAATGCGCCGTCGCGCTTCGATTCCCGAAAATTCGGTTGTTTTATTTTCTTCAACCAGAATTTCGCCGGAAAAAAATATCAAACTTTTACCGGAAATAATGGAAGTTTTGGCAAAGGATACAGAAAAAGATTATCGTCTTTTGGTTGCGGGTGCGGGACCGAAATCCGATTGGTTGGAAAAAGAAACAAAAGAACGCTTTCCGAATAAAATCGTTTTAGTCGGGCATCTCGATAAAGAAACTTTGGCGAATTACTACGCCAACGCTGACGTTTTTATTCATCCGAACCCGCGTGAACCTTTCGGAAACGTGGCATTGGAAGCAATGGCATCGGGCGCGGCAGTGCTTGTGCCTAATTCGGGCGGAATTCTTGCTTATGCCAATGAGCAAAATGCGTGGACGGTTGCGCCAACGGGCGCGGCGTTTGCCAATGCTGTCAGAGAAATAACCGGAAATGAAGAACTGCGTTTAATGAAAACCAAGAAAGCCATAGAAACTGCACAAAATAATACGAAAGAAAAAGCTATAGAAAAATTGCTGGCGACGTATAACAAAATGTATGAAGAATTCAGTCGAAAGAAAAACGCCTGAAACGATTGGAAAAGTCATTTCGAGATGCTTGCGTCATCCGTATCAAATGCTGATTTTGCGTTGGAATTGGAAATCAGCTTTTTTGAGCGCAACAATGCGTTCGTCTATTTTTTTTGTAACTTATTTGATAAGTCGGGAAAGTTTGAAAGTTGCGTTCGGCGCAATGTTGGTGCAATTTTCTTTTCGGACGATTCTCGGCGGTGTGAACGGCGCGATTATTCAATCGTTCAGCAAAGTCGAACCTGTTTGGAAATCCGCTTTAATTGTGCCGCTAACGCTTTCTGTTTTCAGCCATATAATCGAATTTATAACGCAAACCGCTTACGATAAATATGCCGGAACAACAGCGAAAAGCAAGGCAATTTTTATCTCGATTATAATTTCGATTATTTCTGCGGTATTTAATCTTTTCATAATGCGGCGTGGAACATTAATTGTGAAAGACGAAAATGAAAAGTCTTTATGGAGCGATTTAAAGAAAATGCCTTCGTTGACAATTCAATTTTTACATTTTCCGTTTGCGTGGATTTGGCACAAATATAAAAACGGATAATTACTTTATTTTCCTCAAAGACTTGACGTTCAGGCGAGTTATTGCCGAAAAAGATTGATGATAATTTGAAAAACGCCTAATAATTCTTCGATGTTTCCGAGATAATATTTTTTTGTGTTGATATGAAGTTCATCGGTTAATTTCATAAACAGCCAGTCATCACCTGTGGTTACACAACCGTAGATAAAATCGAGATTTATGTCGTTTTGTTCATTAAATATTTTTGCTCCGAGCATTTGGGCGGCGCATTGCGGAATTCCGATTTCGACATCGTTGCGTTTGGCTTCGACAATCTGCATTATCGGAAAACTGAGGTCAAAAGAACCCGTGTCTTTGGCTAAAATAAAATCGCATTCGCCGTTGAGGTCATTTTCTTCGTCAACATTCAAGCTATCACCCGAAAAAAATGTAAAATATTTGTCGTTTCGGTTGCGGAGTTCAATCAAAATCGGGGCGACAATCATCTCCGACTTGGCTTTTTCACTTTTTATCGGTAGCTCATTGGCAATCAACAATGCTTTTTGTAAATCTTCGCTGGCGGACAATTTTGGAACTTCGTCAAACAGATTTAATCGACGATTTTTGATACCGAATTTCTTCTCGAACTCCAATAAGTTTTTAAAATTGCTATATGCCATAATTGAATTTTATAATTAAACAAATCATTGTGCAAAACTATTCAAATTGTCCTAATTAACTTCAATATAAGGAAATCTAATTGTAATTATAACTGTCTCCGAAAGTGATTTTAACATCAAAATTGGATTGGTAAAAGTTTTGTTGCGAACAGAACAAAAGAATTTATTCAGGAAAATTTTTATTCTTGCGAACTCGTATTTCGGTAATAAATCAAAGACATTCCAACAACAAGCAAAAGCAAAATTATGCCGTCAATTCCCCAAAATTTTAATAGCTGAATTTGCTGTCCGCCTTTGTAAGTCCAAAATATTTTGTTCGTAAAAGCCCAGCAAATCATCTGCGCGAAAACACCGAAAGCGGCGATGCTCAAAAGCGTTAAACCCCACGCGCCGCGTTTAATCATAAAGGCGATTTCGTTCGGAATAAACATTACGAATTCAAAAATCAAAGACGGCAAACGTGCCATATCGCTGAAAAAAGATTTGCTGTCTTCGTCGCCGACGATCATTACGTTGCGGCGCATTATGAAAAGTGTGAAAAGCGCGGAAATTATCGAAAAACAAATCGAACGAATAATCGCTTCGTCCGTGTGGTCGTTGGTAGCAGTAAAATATGCAAAAGCAAATTGAAAAACAAACTCGAAAAGATGGCTAATCAGCGGCACAATCATTAAAATCGTGAACAAAGCCTTCCACGCCGGCTCGACGCGGCGAAATCTTTGAATCAACGCGCCGCCGACTCCGGCAAAAAAGAATCGAAAAGTAAATTGCACCAAAGCCGCGCCAATCGCCAGCCGCAAACTTTCTTTGCCAATTAGGTATGTAATCAAAAAAATCGGCGCACGCATCGCACCGCTCAAAATCGCGCCTTTGTAATTCCAATAGCGGATAAATTGCGACGGATCGCTTAAAAGACTTGCCCAAGCCTCGCTAATCGTGTTCGTTTGAATTATGGGCGGTGTTTCGTCATAAGCCATTTCTTTCATAAATGCCGATTTTTTTTACGAGTTTCGATGCAGGGAAAGTTTCGACAAATCGCAAGCCAAATAGGAAATGCTACCGATAAAGTCGAAATAAATCAACTGTTCAGTAAGCAGTAAGCAGTCAGCGGTAAGCAGTTTTTTTGAAGAAAGTTCTTACTGCTCACTGCTTACTGCTTACTGCTTACTGACTTATATGCGTCATAAACGCTTTCAAAAACCGCGTCCCAACTTCGGGAAAGCGCAAATTCGCGGGAAGATTTTTTCATTTTCTCGAATTTTTCGCGGTCATTCATTAATTCGAGTGTGAATTTTACAAAATCGTCTAAATTTTCGGCGATGAAGCCTGTTTCATTGTGTTTGACGATAAATTTCGGTCCGCCTTGATTCGTAACAATCGCCGGAACGCCCGAAGAATTTGCTTCTTGGACGACGTTTCCGAAGGTTTCGGTTTCCGAGGGAAAAACGAAAATGTCCATATTCGCATAACCTTCAGCCAATTTTTCGCCGTCGAGAAAGCCCGTAAATTCGGCGTGTTTTAAGTTTTTCTCAAGCCATTCGCGCTCGTTTCCTTCGCCGATTATTAGAAATTTGAAATTCGTTTTTCCGACTTCGATTAATTTTTTCTCTAAATCCGCGAGCAAACGCACATTTTTTTCGGCGCGAAGTCTGCCGACAAATCCGAGCCGAAAAATATTGTCTTTAACGGTTCTTTTTGAAGGCGAAAACAATTCCGTTTCAACGCCGCGAAGCATCAGACGCGCCTCGCGCTTCGTGCCTTTTGCTAATCGGTCAATCAATTCCTGATTCGGCGCGAGAATAATTTTCGGCATTTTATAATACAAAACCGCGCCGTCCATAATTTTTCTTTCGGCAAATCCGGTCATTTTTGAAACAGATTTTTCAGGCAAAAATCGAAACATTCGGGTTAATCTTCGAGCCGCGAATTCGTGCAAGTTAGTGTGCCACGAACCAATCATCGGGATTTTCAATTTCCACGCGAGATATGAACCGATAATGCTGACATCGTTTAAGCCTGTGATGTGCAGAACATCGGGCTGAAATTTCATCAATTCGCGCAAAACTCGATTCGTATGCCGCTGAAAAAACGGATCATATTTTAAACTTTCGTCCATCGGAAACGAAGCAATCGAGCGTTTCAGCGAAAGATATTTGATGCTTCCGTCGTCGGTTATTTCGTTTTGTTTTCCGGCGTGAACGCACAAAAAAGGATAGCCGTTTTTTTTGGCATATCCGATAAGTTTCTTACTTGTCATCGCCACGCCGTTGACTTCCAAAAAGGAATCGGCGAAAAAAGCGACTCGCGGGATTTTATTCACTTCGTTCATAAAAGGGATGAGGTATGAAAAATCAAATTCATCCCTCATCCCTCATCCCTCATCCCTCAGACTACACCGCGCCGGACGAAAGATTTCCGGTCAAATCTTCCGTGCTGATGACTTCAAATTCGGTTTTGTTGACATCTTTTGGAATGCGGTCTTTTTTCTTTCTTAAAATCTCGAAAACCGGGCGCACCAGCGGGCTTCCGGCATAGCCGAACAGCCGAATTGTGAGACGAAGCCACATCGGACCGTGTTCCCAACCGTAAGTCGAAAGCGAATTTAAGCCTTTTCCCTTGCCGAAGTCGAAAAATACGCGATCAAACCAATGGTTGCGACCTTCGGGAAATTCGGGATAATGTCTCAAAATCTCGGCAAAAGAATTCATTTGCCGCGACCGCAGAGGTTGCCTATATTCCGGCATCAGAACGACTTCCGTGTGTTTGTCGTGGCGGACTTCCCCAACAAATTCGTCGAAAGTTCTGGCGTTGGTCAGATTGATAACCGTGTTCGGTTTGCAACCGTGTCGGTCGCCGCCCGTGCAAATCGGTAGTCCGAAAGATTCCGCCATTTCAATTACCGTTTTATTTTCCGACCAAGCGCGAAAACCGTTGATTTCGAGCGCGTGAAGCCAAGTTCCGTGTTCGCGCAAGAAATTTTGCAGAAGAACTTTATGACGCGGCTTGCCAACCATTTCGATGTCCCACAACGGATGATTTAAAATCACCAAAATCTGCGGAATTTCGCCCAGCATCGCAAAAAGTTCGTGCAATTTTTCGTTGGTCGGATTTTCGCCGAAAGTGTAATCGAGCAGAATTTTTGTCAATTCAACGGCGCGATTTTCGGGCAAATTATGAACGCCGACGTGGAAAAATCCATATTCAAACGGCACTGTCCATTCAAGCGAAATCGGCGCGGCGGCAGTTTCGTTTTGCTCGTGAACTTGAGCAAATCCGTCAATACTGTCGTGGTCGGTTATCGAAATTACCGCTTCTAAACCCGCATCGTTGATTTGTTTTTTCTCGATATTATAAACATCAATCGGCTTGAGCGGCGGCGACCAATAAGCAGTCGAAAAATCCCAAGATTTGCCTTCGCGTTCAATGTAATTTTTTTTTTCTCGCTCCCAAAAATACTTCACAATCGGCAAAGTTTCCGCGTAATACGGAACAAAATCAAGCATTTCTTGGGAAAATTGTGTATGACAATGGAGAGAAACGCCGGTTTTTGCGCGGCGGCTCAAATTCTCAGCCTTGTGCAAAATATGTAATCGCGTTTGTTTTAACTTCATCTTAGTTCTCCGTAAAATAGCGTGTCAATCAACGTCTAAAACTAACAAATCCGACAAAATAAGTAAATTCGTCAGATGTTCGGGAATTAATAGACCGTTGTCTTTATTATTATTCGGCTGATTTGCTTCATCAGATTAGCATCAAATGTAAAGTTTAACATACGCATCGGAAAAATGGCATTAATTAAAGTCTTAAAAATAAATCCGAAAAAAGTTGTCACAAAAAAAATAGGTGCGGTGTTTTACGATTAGAACAGAGAAATTCTGCCCATTTAATTTATACAAAATTCCGAACAAGGAGAATGCAATTATGTCTTGGTTATATACGATAATTTTCGCCGGATTGATTTTTTCATCAGAAGGCAATGTGCCGAATGCGCCGACAAATACGGCAAATTACGGCGATACAAATACGACAACAATCGTCAAATTGGACGAAACCGAAAAATTTGAACAAACATATCCTTTAAACGCCAACGGGCGCGTCAGCGTTTCAAACGTCAACGGCTCGATTACGATTGAAACTTGGGACGCAAATCAAGTAAAACTCGAAGTAACAAAAATCGCCGACACGAAAGAACGTCTGGCGGAAGCCGAAGTAAAAATTGATTCAAAACCCGATGCTTTTAGCGTCGAAACCGATTACACGAATCAACGCAACGGCAATAATTGGCGCAACAACGGGCGTTTGGAAGTTCAATATCGTCTGACTGTTCCGAAAAACGCGGTTTTGAACGAAATCGAAACTGTCAACGGTTCAATCAGTATCACGAACGCAAACAACACGACAAAAGCCTCCGCCGTCAACGGCACGATCAGAGCGACAAATCTGCGCGGCGCGGCGACTCTTTCAACGGTCAACGGCACAGTCGAAGCCGATTTCGATCAGCTTCAAACAGGCAGTAAAATTTCGTTAAACACTGTCAACGGAACAGTTAATTTAACAATTCCGTCTGATGCGAACGCGACTTTACGCGCCGATTCGGTCAACGGAAATATTTCAAACGATTTCGGCTTGCCTGTCCGCAAAGGTCAATATGTCGGGCGCGATCTTTACGGCAAAGTCGGCAACGGCGATGTCCAAATCAGGCTCAACAGCGTCAACGGCGGACTTTCGATTAAACGCAAACAAGACGGCAAAAGCGTAAATCCGGCAACGAATCTTTTGCCGCAAAAATCGGAAGATGACGAAGATTGGGAAGACGATGAAGATTCGCGCAACATCAATAAAGCGAACAAAGACATCAATAAAGCAAACAAAGAAATCAGCAAAATAAATAAAGACATTGCCGTTATTAACCGTGATGTGCAAGCCGTCGTGCCATCGGTTAGGGTGAATGACGTATATCCCATTGTCGTGCCACAAATGTCCGAAGAAGCACTCAAAAAACTCGAAGCCGCAAACGTGAAATTGTCGGAAATGGATTTTACGCGCGGCTCTTCGTCGGTTGACAGCAAAAACGGTTCGTTTCCCGTTAAAGACAAGCCGAAAGTCAAAATTGATGCGCCGAATTGCAACGTCAATATTCGCGGTTGGGACAAACAAGAAGTTAAATATACGATTACAAAAATTTCGAGAAATCGCTTGCAATCGCCATTTGGCGTAAGAACAGAAAACACCGAATCATCGGTCGAAATCAAAGTTATAAATCCCGAATTGGCAGCTTTTCCGAACGATTTGAACCGTGTTGTAATCGAGGTTTTCGTGCCAAAAAAGTCGAATCTTCGGGTCGCAACTAACCGCGAAATACGGCTCGAAGGCGTTTCCGGCGACATTGATTTGACGGGCGCAAATTCGCCGGTCAACGTGCGCGACGCGGAAGGAAAATTGAGCGTCAAAACGATGGAAGGAAAAGTGCGCGTCATCGGTTTCAAAGGCGAAATTATCTCGCAAACCGATTGCGGCGAAATGGATTTGGAAGGTGATTTCCAAAAACTTTTGGCACAAACCAACGAAGGCAAAATCGTTTTGACTCTGCCCGAAAGCGTGAGCGCGATTTTCAAGTCCGACGTTGAACTCGAAGCGCAAGGCTTCAATCTTGTCCGCGACGACGAAGACGAAATGAACTGGCGCATCGGAAAAGGCGACGCAAAATATGATATTATTGCCGCCGACGGACAGGTTTTTGTCCGCAATGCGAAGTTGTTAAAATAAGTTTTGTTCCAAAGGTTTTTGAAAAATGAATACCGTAAATTAAGTGATTTAGCTCGCGTAGCGAGTGAAAGCGTGTAGCCACAGGTGCAAGCCTGTGGAATAGAGAAGTTAATTATCAAGCCCGTGATAACGGGCGAAAGAAATTGCTGGCACTATCTACGATAGCTTGAATTTTTACGAACTTTACCCGTAGCTCGCGCTACGGGCTACACGCTTTTGCCATCTACGATGGCTGAAATCTAAATACGGCACTTGTTTTGAATAAAACACAAGATAAAACATCCAATAACTCCTAAAATAATTGAAACAATATGACTTAAATTGCGTTTGAGTCAAAAGTAGATAATTTCTATTCTTTTTTTATACATACAATTCATTTTCTCAAAAGAGGTAAGCTATGAAGAAGTTTTACGCTTTGCTTGTCATTATATTTTTTTCGATTTATATCCAAGCACAAACCAATACAAATATAACGGAGGTTTCAAAAACGAATTCTGCCAAATCAAAATTGGAAATTCCTCCCGAAAAAGCTAAACCGATAACAATTCCGAAAACTTCGGTCGGAATCGTGATTGACGGTAAAATTGACGAAGAACTGTGGAAGCAAGCCGCTGTTTTCAAAGATTTTTACCAGACATATCCAGGCGATAACACGCCCGCATCGAAACCGACTGAAGTTTTGATGATGTATGACGAGAAAAATCTCTACGTCGCCTTTAAATGTTGGGACGAAAAAGACAAAATTCGCGCGACGGTTGCCAAACGCGACGAGGTTTTCGGCGAAGACAACGTGCGGCTTTGGCTCGACACATACAATGACCAACGCCGCGCTTACGTTCTCGGTTTCAATCCGTTCGGAATTCAGCAAGACGGAATTTTTACCGAAGGACGCGGCGCGGATTTTTCGGTTGATATTGTCATGGAATCCAAAGGCGTAATCGAAGATTGGGGCTGGGCTGTCGAAGTCAAAATTCCTTTCAAATCTTTGCGCTACACGGCGGGAAAAGGCAAAATGTGGGGATTTAATGTCGCCCGCAATATTGACCGACTCAACGACGAATTCGATCAATGGCTGCCGGACGACCGCAATGTTTCCGGCTTTCTGATTAAACACGGCAAAATCACCGGACTCGACGAAATCAAATACGAACGCACACTCGAAATCGTGCCGAGCGTAACTTTGAGCGAAACCGGCAGACGTTTCGGCGTTTTCCCCGACGGTTCAACCGATAGATTCGTCAATCAACCGATAAAACAAGACATCGGCGTAACGCTCAAATATACGCTATCACCGAATGTTACGCTCGATTTGGCTTACAATCCCGATTTTGCCGAAATCGAAGCCGACGCACCTGTCGTTTCCGCAAATCAGCGTTTTCCGATTTTCTTTCAGGAAAAACGCCCGTTCTTTCTCGAAGGCGCGGATATTTTCAACACGCCCTTGCAGGTTTTCTATTCGCGGACAATCGTTGATCCCGACATTGCCGCGAAATTGACGGGCAAAACCGGAAAAACTTCGTTCGGTTTTCTCATCGCTTCGGACAAAGCACCGGGAAATTACGGCGAAGACGATCTCAACGACCGCTTCACTCGCGCCCGCGTTGACGAATTTATTGACCGAAATGCGACTTTCGGTGTTTTGCGCGTCAAACGCGACATCGGTAAAGAAAACAATATCGGATTTTTCACGACTTATCGCAGTTTTCCCGAACAAAAAAATCTCGTCGCGGGTTTCGACGGCAGATTTAAGTTGGACGATAAAACGGTTTTTCAATTTCAAGTTGCCGGCTCGAATTCGCGCCGATGCTTTTTTGAAAATGACTTTGAACCGTTATTAAATCAGCCGCAAACGCGCAGAAATCAAGAAATCTGTGGCGGATTTAATCTCGACAACACATTTTTCCCCGGCAGTTCGTATCAAAATTACCGCACGGGCAACGGCATCGCTTATTTTGCAAATATTGATCACACGGCGGAAACTTTCGGCTACACGGTCGAAATCGGCGGACGCTCGAAAGATTATCGCTCCGATGCCGGATTTAATCGTCGCTCAAATTCAAATTACGCTTTCGGTGGAATGCGTTTAAGCACGAAATCGAAGCCGAAAAATAAAATTATCCGCGTCAGTTGGTTCAATAATTTGAGTATGAATTACGATTGGCAAGGTCGTTCGCAAGGCTTGGAATGGGGCAGTAATGTCAATTTTCAATTTCAAGGAAATACTTCTCTGAGCTTTAACGGCGGCATCGGTTACGAACGGATTTTTGAAGAAGAATTCGGCTTGAAAAGAATGCCTTCGCGTCCGACGAGCGGTGCGTTTTTCGGGGATTCCGAGCGTTCGACAAAACAAGGCTCGATAGCCGTAGAATTTGAAAAGCAAATCAATGAAAAGATTTCTTTCAGCATTTTTGGCGGCACGATTTTCAATACTTTCGATTTCGATTTCGGCGCAGGCGAGCGTTTTCCGCGTGTCAGTCCGGCGGCTCTTCTAGGTTCGGACAAACTTGATCCGGGCGCGGGACAGCAATATGATTTCAGTGCTGAACTTGAGTTGAAACCGATAAATCCTCTGCGAATCAGCCTCGAATACAACAAAAATGTTTTGGTTCGCAAAGACACGAACAAAACCGCGTTCGATTCAAACATCGCCACAATTCGTGCCACTTATCAATTTACGCGGTTTGTTTTTGTCCGCACGCGACTCGATTTCGATTCGCTTTCGTCAAATTTCAGCGGTCAATATCTTGTCGGCTGGAATCCGAGTCCGGGCAAAGCGTTTTACGTCGGCTATAACGACGATTTCAACTACAACGGTTTCAATCCGTATTCCGGCGATTTGGAACAAGGTTTTCAACGCAACAGCCGAACATTTTTCATACGCTTTTCGTATCTCTTCCGTAAGAGTTTCTAAGCTCTTGCTATGTTTCTCCAAACATAACTTGGCGGTGAATTTGCCTTAATTCACCGCCGTTTTTTCTTGTCAGAACCGTCTGCGGTAGCGGATGGTTTAATTCGTTATATTGGAAAACTTTTCAAAAATTGAACTTTAACCGCCCGCTACCGCAGACGGTTCTGACTTTTAAAATAAAGAAACCCGTTGCGCTCTCCCCTTCGCAACGGGTTTCTTATTTAGTCGCAAGTTGTTACACCAACGACCAAATCTCCACAAAATTTCTAATAATCTCTGACCGGCAGAGTTACTTTTTCAGTCAATTCTATTTCAAATTCTTCACGCGCTTTAATTCGGACATTTTTACCTTTTCGCAGAAGAATTACTCCTAAACCGATGCCTGTTCCGGCTGCTGCACCGATGCCCGCGCCTGTTCCCGATTTAGAAACTCCGCCAATTATTGCGCCGATTCCCGCCGTTCCTAAAACGGTCAGAATATCTTTTGTCGGCGGAGATTTAACGCTTAAACTATTAACAAGAATTGCGTTAATGTCGCGCCGTTCGCCGTTTTCAAAGCGAAGCATTTCAAACGCGAGCGTCAAACTTCCGTCTTTTTTGCCTGTTCCGGCGCGTTTGACCGACGTAATGCGTCCGTCAATAATTGCGCCGATTGGCAGAACAACCACGTCGCGCACTTTTACAGGTTCGGAAACTACTGATGTAAAAGTATCATTGACGCTCGAAACCTTTGAACTGATTTCGTTGTCCATTTGAACACGAATCCGCGTTCCGGCGGGAAGTTCGTAAATCGTCTGGGCGTTTATCGAAATAGAAATTACAAAGAACTGAAAAGAAACAGCGAAGATTTTGGTCGCTTTACGCCAAAAGTCCATAAAATTAACCTCCATCTTCGCGGATTTTATCAAACTACAACATCCGCGAAGTATAATGGCAATGACTGTGCCACAATTATTTCAATTTATAAAATTACCGAAAAATAGGTATTTTTCGCATTTTACACAAGAACCTTACCAGAAGTCTAATTTTTTCGTCAACAAAATGGTTTAGCGATTGCACGAAATAGGGTAAAAGCAAATGAGAAATGAGAAATGAGAAATGAGAATTTAAATTCAATCTCACTTCTCATTTCCCATTTCTCACTTATTGAAGAATCGGATGCCCGCCGCCTTGACTGTGGTCGGCGGTTTCCTCGTATCGTTTGCGGTCGTTGTGATAGAGAACGAGATGTTCGCCCTCGAAACGGACGACATTGGAAACGCGGTTTAAATCTTTCGTGTGTTCGGCAAAAACAAACGCGCACGGATTGTAAGCCAAAACCATTCCGGCGGCGTAAATAAATCCGCCTTGATCATAGATGCTTCCCGCATATTGTCCCGCAGGAACGGCAATATCGGGCGAATATTTTTTGTTGATGTCTTTTGTGCGGTCAGCTTTGGCGATAAAAATCGTGTAATCCGAATAATTCAGACGACTTTTATATTTATTTTTTTTTGCAATCTTAAAAAGCGCGGTCAAACCTTCGTCAATCGCATCGAGCATCGCCGAATTCGGTTCATTCACCGCATAAATCCGCGCACCTTTCGGCGTGCTTGTGAAAACCGGAAAATTATCCTTCGTAATTCTTTGCGCTTCTTTAATCAAAGCACGATCAACACGGTTCTGCGCGAAAATATTCTGAGCAAAAAGAAATGTGACAGTCAAAATAAATAAAAATATTAAGTTTTTCATAAACACCTCCAAAATTACCTTAAAAGAGTTTCGCAAACATCGTGCCAAGTAAGAAAACTAAGTTGAGTAATAGCTAATCATTTTTTTTGCGCCAGTCTTTCGGGTCGGTTGCATCTTCGTTTTTCCATAATCCGAGTTTGTTTTCTTTCGCCTCGTTCATCGCTTCAAGATAAATTTTCAGCCGCTCTTTTCCCAATGGGTGCGAATCGTAAAACCACGCAAAGCCCATTTTTAATAATTCTAAATTCACGTCTAAATCGCCGACGAAAACTTGCGCTAAAATTCGATTGTTGCGGTCAAGCCCGAAAGGTTTGACGATAATGTTTTTCTTATCGCGTTTGAGAAGTTTTTTCAATTCAGTCTGTGCCTTATTCCCGAAATCTTGCGCGAGTTCCGGTGCATCAATTCCAATCAGACGAATTTTGAAAATGTTGTCGGAAGCATCCGAAACCGTTATCGTGTCGCCATCGTGAACGTCCTCGACGGCAACGCGCACCGATTCGGTTTGCGAAAAAGCCGAATAAACGAAAAATAAAAGGAGGAAAAATTGTGTAAGTGCGATTTTCATTAAAAATCATTCAAATCGTGTTCAACTTTTTCGCACGGTTTGATGATGGCAAGACACGCAAATTAAATAAAAAATACGAGATGATATTACGCCAAGATTTCCTCCGCGACAAATCAAGCACCGGACAAAAATAACATTAAAGAAACAAAATAAAATCCAAACCGAGTCCGGGAAATTCCGGTTCATCCGAATTTTCCGCCTCATCCGAAAAAATAAAAATGGATTCACCAAAGTATTTATAACACTTCAGCGAATCCATTTTTATTTTTACCAAAAAGGTTTGGTGCTTAGGGCGGGAATCGAACCCGCACGCCCTTACGGACACAGGATTTTCTTACCAACTACGGTTTTCACCGCTTACCTTTTTGGAAAAAGTAATTTGTGGTCTGGACTTTATCTTCATCTTTTACTTAAAAAAGCATTCAGACGGAAGCCGTTAAGTCTCTACACTTTTCTGAAAATAATTTTTCAGACTTAGCTCGGTATTGCCACTTTTACAAGGTTTCACCGAGTTTGACTTCATTCATACAAAGGATTTCGCCTTTGATGCTCAAATTTTTAAAGCAGATTAAAAGTTTCCAAGTGTCAAAATTTATTCAAGTTTTGCCTTTTTACTTTTTACTTTTGCCTTACCGCTTAAGTCCTGTGCGTCTACCAATTCCGCCACCCAAGCACGAAAGAAAGATTAGCATTTCCGATTGCGAAATTCAAAGATTGAAAGAAAAAAAATGCAACAAACAACAAATGACGGACAACGGACGAATATTGTGCCATACTATTGGCGTAAATTATGGAACAATTAGCCGGAATATTTTGGGCAATTTTGGGCGTGATTTTGATAATTACGGAAGTTTTTACACTCAGTTTTTTTCTTTTGTGGTTTGGAATCGGCGCGTTTGCGGCGGCGATTTTTGCGTTTTTGGGATTTTCGTTTGTTGTGCAATTTATAGTTTTTGCAGTTGTTTCCGTTGCTTTAACCGTGATGTCGCGGACGATTTTTGCCAATTATTTCCGGCACAATGAAGACCGAGTTAAAACGGGCGTTGACTCGATTCCGGGAAAAATCGGCACGGTAACGAATGCCAGTGCGGGCGCATTAAACGAAGGCGCGGTCAAGGTTTTCGGTTCAACGTGGACGGCTTTTCCGTTTGATGATGAAACGCGATTAATCGAAGGCGAAAAAGTCGAAGTCGTCGAGGTCAGAGGTTCTTCTATTTATGTCAGAAAAATCGGCGCAGAACGCGAACTTCCCGAATGGCGCAAAGAAAAGTGAAAAAGGATAAAAGTGAAAATGTGAAAAAGTTTGGTTGAGGAAATTCAATCAAACTTTTTCACATTTTCACATTTTCACTTTAAAAAGAGAATTTACCCGAAATCTGAATCTTCCGTGAACTGCTGACGACGCTTTCGCGGATTCTTCCGAAAGGTGCGGTTGTTGAAGTAAGATTAGAATTCGGATTAGCAAACGACGGCGTGTTTGTCAGATTTCTGGCATCTACGCGCAAATCGAAGCTGAATCTTTCGGTAAATCTAAACTTCTTGGAAAGCGAAATATCAGTCCGAAATTCTGATGGACCGATAAAGAAGTTGCGTCCCGTATTGCCGACTTCTCCGGCTGCCGGAACGGTAAATTGGGCAATCTGTGTCGGGTCAAGGAAATAATTTGTTCCCAGACTTTGAATCACACTTCCCATATTTCGCGTGCAACCTGTGCAGTTGGCAAGCGATGAAACCGCGTTGCTGAAAGTGTTAAAGCCCGAATAAATCGTGAACGGTCTGCCCGAAACCAAGAGCATATTTCCCGCAACCTGCCAACCGCCGACGATGAAATCGAGTGCTTTCGGCATATCCGAACCGAATGCTCTGCCGCGTCCGAACGGCACTTCGATAACGTAAGTCGCCTGAAGCGCGTGGCGGCGGTCAAAGTCCGACCAAGCGTAATTCAGACGGCGATTGTTATTATCAAACGGTGTGCTTGAAGCCGATTGAACTGCGCCGCGCGAAACGACCGTGAAAGCCGGATCGAACGAGCGCGTATCTTTCGACATTGAATAAGTGTAGCCGACTTGAAAGCTGATGCCTTTGGTAATACGGCGTTTGGCGATAATTTCCAAACCGTTGTAACGCGAAACATCACTGCTGTCAATGACATTCAAAGAACCTCTGAATTGCGGATATTTTTGGAAAAAGAACTGATTGAATCCGAAACCCGTAATCGCGGTTGCGCCGGTTCTTTGGGCAAGAGTCTGCGCGACTGTGCCGACAGCGTTTTGAGTCAACTGCGTAGCGAAAGCCGTGCGGAAAGCCGCCGAACTTCCGTTTGCTGCGCCGCCAACGAGCAGCGATGCCAAACAATTCGGATTTGCCGCGCCTGCCGCGTCTTGCGCTTGGATAAACGACTGCAAAAATGTCTGACCGCCGCAACGCGGGTCGGATGCGCCAATGTTCACCTGATTTGCATCGTATCCGCCAATCAAATGAGTTCCGCGTCTGCCGACGTAATTGACTTCGATGACCGTATTAAAACCGATTTCGCGCTGAATTCCGGCAAACCATTGATGAATTTCGGGGAATTGCAAATTTTGGTCAATCACCGTAATATTGCTGTTGCTTAAAACAGGTTGACGCAAAGTATTCGGTGTCGAAGTCGGGAAAAGCGTTCCCAAATTTCGCACGAGTCCGCCGTTAGCGGTAACTGATGTCGTGTTTCCGGGTGCGCTTTGGAAAATGCTCGAACCGAAAAGGAATGTTGCAAAACGGTCGTAAGCCAGACGATAATTTGCTCGAATTGACGTTTTGCCGTCGCCGAACGGATCCCAAGCCGCGCCAATCGAAGGCGAATAATTATTCAAATCGTTTTTGAATAATTGACCTTCTTGCCAAGCCAAAGTGCTTGAAGCCTGATAAGCCAAGCCGACGGGTTGATTAAGCCGCAAAATCGGATAACCTTTGGAAGTCGGCGCAAGTTTCAGCTCGAAACGCAAGCCCAAATCAACCGTCAGATTTGAACGCGCTTTCCAAGTATCTTGAAGATAAAAATCATATTCCTTATAAAAAGCCGTAAAATTCCAACGGCTTCCGCCGGGTAAAAACGAACCGCCGTTCGGGTCTGCCACAAAACCTTGCGAATAAGTGTTGACTCTGCCGAGAAAATTGTTGATTTGATTCTGCAAAGTTGTCGTATCGCTGGCATTGATTCCGGTTGTCGGCAATCCGAATCCGGTAAAGCTGTTGTTTCCGGCTCCCAAAGCCAACGAAGCAAACGGCTCGATTTGCGTTCCGGCAACGCCCGAACGGTCATCGAATTGTTTTCCGAAACGGAAATTTATGCCGCCTTTGAGCGTGTGTGCGCCGACAATGTAGGTCATATTGTCAACGAATTGAAGCGTTCTCGCGCTTCGTGCATTGTATCCGAAATTAAAATTCGTGTTTTGAATCGTGTTAAACGAAAAAATATAAGTCGGGTCAGGCGTAGGCGTGTCGAAACTGAACGAAAAAGTGCTGACTCCAAAAATAAATTCGTTAGTTACATTTGATTGCGGCGACCAGCGATAGTTGATTGCCAAATTTTTCGGTTGGCGAAAAGTGTCAACTAAATTTACCGTATCGGGAAAAGCGCGAAGTCCGCCGTTGCCCGCATCGCCGATGGTGTTTTGCTCGCCCTGAGCATAACGGATGTAAAATTGATTTTTGTCGTTGATTTTGAAATCGAAACGCGAAACAAAATCGTATTGTTTTTCTCTCTGCGGCGCAGAAAAATTAAAGCCCGCCGTGTTCAAACCGTCGCCGACCGAAAAATCATTCGGCAAAGGCATCGAATTTATAATTCCGAAAAGACGCGGGTCAATGCCCGTTCCGCTGGGATTAGTAGCGATGTTGTAATTTGCAATACAAGGATTGGTTGCCGGAACAACGGGGCAAGTCGGAAATACAGGGTTTCCGCTGGCATCAACACTTGCGACTCCTAAACTAGAACCGATGGGCAAATTTCTGCCGTTTTGAACGTATCGGAAATTTCCTGATCGTGCGGCTTGAGTATAAACTGTTCGTTGCACGAGGCGCGATTCGTTTGACCGCAGAAATTGCATATTGACGAAGAAAAACGCGCGGTCTTTCAGCAAATCAAAGAACGGCGTTCCTTCGCCGAAGCCCGGATTGAAAAGCGGTCCGCCGAAACTTCCGCCGAAAATATGTTGGACAAATTGGCGTTTCGGAAGTCCGAAAAATCCGATTTCATATTCGTTGGCGTGAAAATCGGGCGTTTGGTAATATTCGAATAAATTTCCACGAAATTTATTTGTGCCGCTGCGCGTAACGAATGTAACTTGTGCGCCGGACGAGCGTCCGAGTTCGGCGGTGAAATTTCCGGTTACGATTTGAAATTCTTGAATTGAATCGGGATTCGGGCGCAGAGGCGTAAAGTTTGAACCGCCGGCGGTTGATTCGTTGATGTCAATGCCGTCGAGCGTAAAATTGAAGGCGCGGTCGCGTGAACCGTGAACGTGAACGCCGCCGCCGGTGTTCGCGCCGCTGACGATGCCGGGCTGAAAATTCAGCAAATCGAGCGGATTGCGTCCGCGTGCGCCGACAATCGGCAAACTTTCGATGGTTGCTTGGTCAATCGTCGTGCCGACGTTGCCGGAAGTGCTTGTCTGCACGATTTCCGCAGTGCTTTCAACCGTTACGGTCGCCGAAACATCGCCGACTTGCATAGCGACGTTAATCGTTGCCGGCTGGTTCACCAAAACTGCGTTGTTGGTTGAAACGAATTTCTTAAAGCCTGTTTTTTCAACAGTTACGGTATAAGTGCCGGGTAAAACCAAATCGAAAACATAAAACCCGCCGTTGCTCGTTTGCGTTGTCAAAGAAGAATTTGTTCCTTGATTTTTCAGCGTGATATTTGCATCAGGCACAACCGCGCCGGAACTGTCGGTAACAGTTCCCGTAACGCGCGAAGTTGTTCCCTGAGCGAAGACAGAAATGCCGAAAGCTAAGAAAATAGCCGAAAGCACGAATAAAACCGAAAAAAACTTACTTTTCATTTTTCCCTCCCAAGAAAATTTGAATTTAAAGAATAAAGCCCAAGTTATAAGAGTTTGTAAAGCTATTTAAAAATACGATAAGTGCATTTTATAGCAAGTTTTAGTAAAAAGTAAAAAGGCAAAAGTAGAAAGCCGAGTCGCTTCTTAACTTTTGCCTTTTACCTTTTTACTTTTTACTTGAACTCGTCTAAACGAGTTCGCCCGTGTCTTGGTCGGCGGTGTCGTGAATATTGCCGAAATCTAATAGTTCGAGTTTAATTTCGGTTTCGGTCGGTTCGGGTAAATCGTCGCCGAGAAGTTTTGCAATAATTAAAGTTATGTTGTCTTCGCCGCCGCGTTCGTTGGCTTCTTTGACGAGTTCGGCACAGGCTTGACCGAGATTATCGGAATAACTCATCACGATTTTTTGCATATCCGTGCCGTTGACTTTGTTTGATAAACCGTCGCTGCACAGCAATAAAATATCACCGCGGCGCGGCGCGAGACGTGCGGCAACGGGATAAATTTCGTTTTGTGCGCCGAGTGCCTGCAAAATTACGTTTTTGAGCGCGTGTGATTCGGCTTCGGATTCTTGAAGTTGTCCGGCATCAATCAGTTGTTGGACGAGCGATTGATCTTTCGTGATTTGATAAATTTGACTGCCGCGAATCAGATAACCGCGCGAATCGCCGACTTGCACCAAATCAACGGATTCAGGCGTAATGCCTGCGCCCGTAAAAGTTGCGCCCATTCCTTGAAATTGCGGGTCTGAACGTCCTTGTTCGTGAATCAGATGATTGGCGTAAAGCGTTGCCTGATAAAGTTTTCCGACGAGCGATTCGCCGAAATCTTCGGGCGCAAACGTGCGTTCGGGGTCTTGTCCCGAAAGTTGCTGGCTGACGGTTTCGACTGCCATCTGGCTGGCGACTTCGCCCGCGAGTGCGCCGCCCATTCCATCAGACACCGCAAGAATAACGCCGTTATCATCTATCGTAAATTTTTGTGATTCGATAATAAATTCGTCCGGCTCTTGCGAACTCATCCAAGTTTTCGAGTCCGAAATATTAAATAAAAGGTAATTATCTTCATTACCTTTGCGGACGCGCCCGATGTGCGAAGTTGCGTGTATTTCAACTGTGAACATAATTTTTAAATGATGAATGATGAATGATGAATGATGAATGAAATAAGCTAACATTCATCATTCATCATTCATCATTCATCATTAACTAAGTGCTTGATCTAAATCTTCTAAAATATCTTCGATGTCCTCGATGCCGACGGAAACGCGCACAAGCCCATCGGTAATTCCGAGTTTTTCGCGTGTTTCTGCCGGAACGGAAGCGTGTGTCATCGTTGCCGGATGCGAAATTAAACTTTCAACGCCGCCCAAACTTTCGGCAAGCGTGCAAATTTTAACATTTTCCAAAACTTTTTTCGCGTTTTCAAGCGAACCTGTTTCAAAAGAAACCATTCCGCCGAAACCTTTTTGCTGTTTTTTGGCTAATTCGTGCTGTGGATGTGAAACAAGTCCCGGATAATAAACTTTTTGAACCTTCGGATGTTCGGCTAAAAAATTAGCGACGGCGCGACCGTTTTCGTCGTGTTTGTCCATTCTTAACGCCAGAGTTTTTGTGCCGCGCAAAACTAAAAAAGAATCGAACGGCGAAAGAATCGCGCCGACACAGTTTTGAATAAACTGAATCCAATTCGCGTCTTCTTCATTATTTAACGCGACAAATCCGCCGATTGAATCCGAATGTCCGTTTAAATATTTCGTTGTCGAATGCACGACAATATCAACGCCGAAATCAATCGGACGCTGTAAATAGGGCGACATAAACGTATTGTCGCAGACGACTTTCGCGCCGTGCGCGTGTGAAACTTCGGAAACGGCTTGCAAATCGGTTACGGACATAATCGGATTTGTCGGCGTTTCGACAAAAACCATTTTCGTGTTCGGTTTGAAAGCCATTTCGACTTTTGAAATATCGGTCGTATCAACCAAATCGAATTCGATGCCGTAATTTTTCAAGACTTTATCAAACAAACGAAAAGTTCCGCCGTAAGTGTTATCGCCCAAAATAACGTGGTCGCCGGCTTTGACGAGTTTCAAAACCGCGTCCGTTGCGGACATTCCCGAAGCAAAAGCGTAGCCGAATTTTGCATTTTCGAGCGCGGCAATATTTCTTTCGAGCGCGGAACGAGTCGGATTTTGCGTTCGTGCATATTCGTAACCTTTATGCTGTCCGAGCGCGTCTTGTTTGTAAGTTGAAGTTTGATAAATTGGCACACTGACCGCGCCGGTGGCGGTGTCAGGTTCGTTGCCTGCGTGAATTGCGATTGTTGAAAAACCCATAGAAAAGCGAAGTAATATTAAATTCCGAAAAGACTTCTAAATTCTATCTCAAATTTATTGTTTAAGCTAATAAAAGTCTTATTTTATTGAGAAATAATGGTAACTTGCCGCAAGAAAAATTGCAAACGAGACATTTTCAAAAATCTGTTGCCAATGCCTGTTTCAAAAAAAAGGTCAAAACAGACGGATTTCTTAAAATGATGCTTTGAAATCTTTGAAAAATAGTTACAATATATCTGAAGTTTTGCAAATTCTAAAAAAATCAATGAGGAAATAATGTTACCGATTGAACCAAATGAAGCTCTTTCTCCATCGGAAAGAAGGCGGTCTGACCGCAAGAAGTTAATTGTTGACGTGAAGTTTGAAGGCGGCGATGCGACCGGAATCGCCAACACGCGCGACATCGGCATCGGCGGTTTGTATATGACGACTAATTCCCGACTCGAATCGGGAATGTTGCTGTCAATGCGTTTGTTTTTGGGCGACAGAGAAATTACGCTCGACGGAATGGTTGCTTATATTGATGCCGGTCAAGGCGTTGGCATCAGATTTCAAAATCTCGATGCGGAAACCAGAGATTTGCTGGCAAAAGAATTGGACTTATAAAGTGGTAAGTGGTAAGTGGTAAGTGGTAAGTTTTTCTCTTCCACTTACCACTTACCACTCACCACTTACCACTAACCAAAAAATATGTTTGAACAATTTACGCTCGGAATTGAAGAGGAATTTCAGATTGTTGATCCCGAAACACGCGAATTAAAATCGCACGTTTCGGAGATTCTGGAAGAAGGAAAATTGCTTCTCGGCGAAAAGATAAAGCCCGAAATGATTCAATCAATGATTGAAGTCGGCACGGGAATTTGTCATAACATCCAAGAAGCCCGCGAAGATATTACCAAACTTCGCTGTATAATTTCCGGCTTGGCGAAGAACAAAGGAATGGCGATTATCGCGGCTTCGACGCATCCGTTTTCAAAATGGAGCGATCAGACGATTTTTGAAGATGAACGCTATGAATTTATCGTCGAAGAATTGCAGATGGTGGCGCGTTCGTTGCTGATTTTCGGTCTGCACGTTCACGTCGGCATCGAAAGTCTCGAACGCCGGATTCAGATTATGAACGGCGCGCGTTATTTTCTGCCGCACGTTCTCGCGCTGACAACTTCGAGTCCGTTTTGGCTCGGACATCAGACAGGTTTGAAATCTTACCGCTCGGAAGTTTTCAAAAAATTTCCGCGCACCGATATTCCCGATCATTTTGAGTCTTATTCGCAGTATGAAAACTACGTTAATCTTTTAATTTCAATGAATTGCATTGATAACGCGAAAAAGATTTACTGGGATTTGCGTCCGCATCCGTTTTTTCCGACGCTCGAATTTCGTATTTGCGACATTCCGACTCGCGTTGACGATACGATTGCGATTGCCGCGCTTTTCCAAGCGATTGTGGCGAAACTTCATTCGATGATTGATAAGAATTGGGGTTTTCGTGAATATCATCGAATGTATATTCAAGAAAATAAATGGCGGGCGATTCGTTACGGGTTGGACGGGAAATTGCTTGATTTGGGCAAACAGAAAGAAGTTCCGGCGCGTGATTTGATTCGTGAACTGCTCGAATTTGTTGATGATGTCGTTGATATTTTGGATTCGCGCAAGGAAATCGAACATATTCACACGATTTTGGATCGCGGAACTTCTGCCGATGACCAGCTTCGCGTTTTTGAAGAATCCGGCGGCGATTTTCACGCTGTTGTGGATATGCTTTTGAAAAATACGCTCGAAAATGTGCCGGAAAATTGTTTTGATTAATTAGACATTATCGGAAATAAGAAATTAGCCACGAACAAACACAAAAATACGCGAAAAAGCGTTGGCGATTTCGGACTTTAAATTTATCGGCGCGGTTGTTATTGCTCGTTTGAAATTAGAATTGTCGGATTATCAAACGCTTTTTCGCGTCGGAAGCCAACGCTCATTGCAAGCGGGGACGCTCGCGCT
>JANNYB010000108.1:0-4551 GCA_031409875.1 Acidobacteriota bacterium
GCGTTCGCGGATTTTTTTCGTGGCTTGAAACGAAAAAATACAAGCTCCACGTTCGCGTTTTTATGGCGAAATATCGCGGTTACACGACTTGCCCGGAATGCAAAGGCGGACGACTTCGGAAAGAAGCGCAATCCGTAAAAGTCGGCGGAAGAAATTTGCCCGAAACCGTAAATCTTGCTATTAACGACGCGCAAAAGTTTTTCGACGAACTCGAATTAAGCGAAGAACGCGGAAAAATCGCCGACAAATTATTACTCGAAATTCGCCGAAGAATTAAATTTTTGGTTGATGTCGGTTTGGATTATTTAACGCTAAATCGTTTGGCTTCAACATTAAGTGGCGGCGAAGCGCAACGCATACAACTTGCAACAAATTTAGGTTCTTTGCTCGTCGGTGCGCTTTATGTTTTAGATGAACCTTCAATCGGACTTCATCAGCGCGACAACACGCGGCTTTTGAAAATTCTCGAAAACTTGCGCGACATCGGCAACACGGTTTTGGTTGTCGAACACGACGAAGAAACGATGCGTTCGGCTGATCACATTCTCGACATCGGACTTTATGCGGGCGAACTCGGCGGAAATTTGATTTACGAAGGCAATTTTGAAAATTTGCTGAAAGACGATAAATCCTTAACTGCTAAATATTTACGCGGCGAAGCGGAAATAAAACTTCCTTCAAAACGGCGCGAACCGACAACGCGCAAAATCGAAATCATCGGCGCACGCGAGCATAATCTGAAAAATATTTCGGTGGAAATTCCGCTCGAAATGTTGGTTTGCATCACGGGCGTTTCGGGAAGCGGAAAATCAACGCTCGTCCACGATATTTTGTATGCCGGAATCAAGAAAAAACGCGGCGAATGGCAAGGTCAAGTCGGCAGTTTTAAGGAAATCAACGGCGCGGATTTTATAGATGACGTGATTTTGGTTGACCAATCGCCAATCGGCAGAACTCCGCGCTCAAATCCGGTTACATACATCAAGGCTTACGACGCAATCCGCGAAGTTTTCGCTTTAACAAATGCTTCAAAAGCTAAAGGTTTCAACGCTTCGCATTTTTCGTTCAATGTTCCCGGCGGACGTTGTGAAATGTGCCAAGGCAGCGGCACGGTAACGGTCGAAATGCAATTTCTCGCCGATGTCGAATTAACGTGCGAAGATTGTCGCGGAACGCGCTTCCGCGAAGAAGTTTTAGACATCAAATATAAAGGCAAATCAATCCACGAAGTTTTGCAATTAACGGTGCGCGAAGCGATTTTGTTTTTCAAGGAAACGAACAAATTAATCAATAAATTAAAGGTCATCGAAGCAGTCGGACTCGGTTATTTACGGCTCGGACAATCTGCCACGACCTTGAGCGGCGGCGAAGCGCAACGTGTGAAACTTGCCGCGCATCTTGCCGTAAAAACAAAGTCGAAAACACTTTTTATCTTCGACGAACCGACCACCGGCTTGCATTTTGAAGACATTAACAAACTGCTCACAGCCTTTCGCGCACTCATCGAAAACGGCGGAAGTTTGCTCGTTATCGAACACAATTTAGATGTCATAAAAACCGCCGATTACGTCATTGATTTAGGTCCTGAAGGCGGCACAGGCGGCGGCGAAATCGTTGCCACAGGAACGCCCGAACAAATCGCCAAAGTAAAAAAATCGCACACGGGAAATTATTTGAAGCAGCATTTGAAATGATTTTTGTCCGCGAAATACGCGAAATACGCGAAAAAATTATCTCTTCTTTTCGCGTGTTTTGCGTGTTTCGCGGGCAATAAAAAATTATGCAATTAGAAACTATCAAAACGCCGTCGTTAATCTTGGATTTTCAAAGAATGAAGCGCAACGCAGAACGAATTACGGCTCGTGCAAAATCATTGAATGTTAATCTGCGTCCGCACGTTAAAACGCACAAATGCGCGGAAATTGCGCGGTTTCAAGTTGAAAACAATTTCGGCGGAATTATGGTTTCGACGCTTTCCGAAGCACATTTTTTTGCCAAACACGGTTTTTCCGATATAACTTACGGCGTGCCGATTGAACGCGGAAAATTTGCCGAAGCGATTGAAATTTCTAATAAAATCGAACATTTTGCGGTTTTGACTGATGATGCCGAAACGGTTGAATCTTTGAATCGAAAAGCGAAAATCGAAGACGCGAAAATTGATGTTTTTCTGAAAATTGATGTCGGCTATCATCGTTGCGGCGTCGGACCGCACACGAAAGAAGCCATCGAAATTTCACGGCAAATCAGCGATTCTGCGAATTTGAATTTTGCCGGAATTTTAACTCACGCCGGACATTCTTATCACGATAACACGCCCGAAAAATTGTTTGAAACAGCACGAAAAGAACGTGATTTGATGCGAAACCTGGCGGAAAAATTACGCGGCGAAAGTTTGCAAGTTCCGACTGTCAGCATCGGTTCAACGCCGACTTTTTCGGCAATTGATAATCTGGACGGAATAACCGAATTTCGCGCTGGCAATTATATTTTTTTCGACACTTTTCAGGCGACTTTGGGAAGTTGTGGTTTTGAAGACTGCGCTTTGACGGTTTTGGCGGCAGTAATTCATCGAGATATTTCAAGACAAAAAATCGTTGTTGACGCAGGTGCAATCGCGCTTTCAAAAGATCGCGGCGCAGTCGAATTCGACAAAAATTGCGGCTACGGGCGCGTTTATGATTTGGACGGCAACGATTTAAATTTGCGCGTTGAATCTCTGTCACAAGAACACGGCGAAATATCGGTTTCGGACGCGCAAATTTTCAATAAATTAAAAGTCGGTTCGCGCTTGCGGATTTTAGCAAATCATTCGTGCCTAACCGCCGCCCAACATTCGCATTATCACGTTCTCGACGGCGAAAAAATCGTTGACCGTTGGGAAATAAATCGCGGTTGGTAGAATTATTTTCATTACTGAGCGGCACGGAAATTGATAGGACAAATCAATGACCACCACGTTTCCGTTTTCTTCTGTGTTTTCAGTGTCTTCAGTGGATAGATTTATTTTTCTATCCACTGAAGACACTGAAAACACGGAAAACACTTGATTAAGTTGCTCAAAATAAGCGATTTTTCAACTATGCAATTTTCAGACCGCTCAGTAATGAATTATTTTGCAAATTTGCCGAAAAATTCAAACAAATCGCCGAGCGGACTTTTTTGAAGCATCGCCGCGAGAAAAGCAAAACTGTAACGAATATTTATCTCAAAAGCCTTCCACGTTTCGCCGCGCAGTTTTGCGTCTGTTAATTCTTCTTGCCAATCGGCTTTCAGCGGCTCGAAAACCATCTTTTTTGTTTTCGGCGAATAAAACATATTAGGAATTTCCCAAAGGAAAATCAGCGGAATCGAAAACAAAAACAATCCGCGCACAGCAATATCGGCAAGTAAAACTAATTCTCTGGCGCGGCTTGCCAAATATGGTTCGGTAACATATTTATCTATGTGAATTTTTGGATTCTTTTCAAATTGGCTCATTACGTCTTTTGAAAGTGCCGCTATATTTTGAGCATTTTCTTCCCGAAAATAAATCCAAATAGACATTGATCTATTCTCCATCTCGTCATCTAATCGAATATTAATGGCATTTCTAAGTTTTTCAACAAGTATATTTTCAGCCACGCCGTCTGCTCTTTCGACTTTATACAAATCATATTTGAAAATCAGATTTTTAAGAGATTCGTCGCTCAAAATTTGTTTTCTGATTTCTGAAAATTCTTCGTGAATTTCTGCCTTGCTCATAACAGATGATTTAAAAAAGACATTTTGCTGAACTGCAATGATTTGATGAAGATAGCGTGGCAATGCAAAATAAAAAACTGCAAATAAAATCGGAATAATAATCCGCCATTTGTGTTTTACGAGAAATTTGAAAATCGGCGGTTGATTGTTTGTAGTTGATTCGTTCATATTAATTGCCCTCCAATGCAAAATCTGTGTTGAAAAATTCGATTGCTTTTAAGTTCGTTTGAAAAACTCTTTCGCCTAAACCTGTTGCCAAATATTTGCGGCGCGGGATGCCGATTTCGGGGAATGTGCGCGGTTCTTCGCGGGATTCGGTGTAGCCTTTGTCGCCCATTCTTTGGAGCGTAACGTAAATTGTGCCGCGTTTGAGTTCGCCTTCCGATGCTGAAACCATTTCAAGACCGAACATTTCGCCGTTTGAAATCAGCAATTCTAAAATCTTGAATTCTTTTCTGGAAAGTTTTGGAAATTCATTATTCATCTTTGTTTATCCTGTCTTACAAATATCAAGACTTGACACTTACAATAATTTAGACGAATAGTTTTGTCAAGCAAAGATTGGAGCGCGAGCGTCCCCGCCGATCTTCGCGCACGCCGCCTCGCTCGCGCGCGCGGTGTGCGCCGCGGCAGCGGGAGACGGCGAAGGGACGGATCGCGCCTTGGCGCGGTTCGCTCGGGGCTGGCCCGGCGGGCCCGTCGAGCCGGATGTCGCGCGGTTGGCGCAGCGCGTGGCGGAGCAGGTCGAGGCGTGGCCCGGTTGGCGCGACCGCGCCGTGCGCGCGCGCCGTGTGGCGCTCGCGGTCT
>JANNYB010000109.1:0-48544 GCA_031409875.1 Acidobacteriota bacterium
AGCGCAAATCGTCTTCGTTATTTTTGATCGAAGTAATCATTCCTTCTTGCTCGATACTGCCGATTTTAATGCCGCGAAAATTGTAATACATCAGCACGACAAGCGAAATTCCGATAAACCAAACGGCAACTTGTTTGGCGATTCCGAAATAATCAGTTTTCGTAGGTTTGTCTTTGTCGAGCAGCGGTTCTATGTCGCGTTTGAATTCGTCGGGCAATTCGGGTTTGTCGGTTACGAGAAACGCTTGCCACGCAAAAGCGGCGAAAAGAATCGCAAACGGCGGAAAATATTCGGCAAAACGAATCGAACGAAACTGCGACATCAGCAAAATTGTTACAAAACACAGAAAAAACGTCGCTTTTTCGGGCAATTTTTTCAGATGCGGACGAAACAAAATGTAACCTGCCAACATTGCCATCATCGCAATCGGAAAATGCGTCAACAGTTGTTGCCCCGAATACGGATACCATTCGCCGCCGACGGGAACGGCAAAATCCGAACCGATTTTAATTTTTGTCGCAAAATGTTCCCAAAACAGACCGAGATTTTGCGGAAAATACGGATTGATTAAATTGCCCAAAACCATTCCGCCGGTCGTGTATGCCAGCGGTCGCCATTCAAATCTCTGTTCGTTCCAAGCGATAATCAGCGTCCAAATAAATGCCGCAATCCAGAGAAGCGGAAAAAGGCTGTAAGTCCAAACAAACGCGAACATTACGGGCAAAAGCCAGACGTATTTCCGCTCGAAAAGCAGATAAATTCCGATGACCGTAATAATAATCGTCAGCGGCGGAGCTTTCGCCATATTCATTCGATAATAAAACGGATTGGCGCACGTCAAAATCGCAAAAAACCACAGCAGAAGATAATCAATTTTGTATTTAAAGAGAAGCCAGTAAATCGAAAAAATCGCCAGACTTCCATAAAAAACCGCCGCGAGTTTTGCCGCCATTACCGGCTCGAAAAACCACAGAAAAGGAATCTGCAAAATGTGAAAAAGAAAATGATGATCGGCGTAATCTTTTGGATTTAATACAGTTAGCGGCAACCATTTAAATTCGGGAAGCCAATGTCCGGCTTTGAAACTCTGCCAAAGTTGATTGCTCCAACCGATGTGATAATAACCGTCCCAATCGCCACAGCAAACTGCGTTTGTCGAAAACTGAAGGAGCGTCATCAACATAAAAATTGCGAAAAAGCCGAAAATTAGATAAACCCAACGCACGGCGGCATCTGTGCCGAACCATTCCGTCCAAGTTTGTTTTTTTGCTGAAACCGTTTTCGGCGTTTCTTCCGCCGTTTCAGATTCAGGATTATTGCTTAAAATTTCTTCCATAAAAAAGTCAGAACAGCGAGCATCGGCAAACTGTTCTTACGAGTTTTTGTCAGAACAGCGAGCGGTAGCGATCTGTTAAATTTGTCTAAGCCAGCCACTCACTACCGTTCGCGGTTCTGACAGGTAAAATCAAAAAATACCACGAATTAAAGAAAAACGCATTTGCCTTTTTACAAATCCAGAACCTAAAATCGAAAATTTGTCGAATTACCTGTAATCTATAATTTGTAATCTGTAATTTACGAGCTATGTATCCGAAAGGCAATTTGTTTATTCCCGCAACGGTCGGGCAATTAGAAGCGATTTTGAAAGAACCTGCAGGTGAAATTCGCGGCGTTGCGCTGGTGTGTCATCCGCATCCTTTGGGCGGCGGAACGATGCACAACAAAGTCGTTTTTCGCGCCGCCGCAGGTTTGGTTGATGCCGGATTGATAACTTTACGTTTCAATTTTCGCGGTGTCGGCGCGTCTGATGGCGAACACGACGGCGCGGCGGAAAAACAAGACGTGCGCGATTGTTTGGATTATCTCGCGGAAAATTATCCGAATCAAGAAATTACTTTGGCGGGTTTTTCGTTCGGCACAAGAATCGGCAGCGAAGTTGCAGTAAATGATGCACGAGTCGTGCGCTTAATTTCAATCGGAACGCCAGTTGATAAATACGACGATTTTGATTATTTGGAAAATTTACGCAAACCGATTTTATTTATTCACGGCGATTCGGACGAATTCGGCGCATTAGAAAACGTCAAAAAATTAGTTGGAAAAGTCGCTGAAAATACTGATGCCGAATTAGTTTATTTTGAAAATTGCGGACATTTTTTCGACGCACATCTAAACGAACTGCGCGAAACCGTGAAAAATTGGGTGGAAAACCATTTTTCACGCAAAGACGCAAAGATGCAAAGACGCAAAGAAAAACAATAAAAACCTTTGCGCCTTTGCGCCTTTGCGTCTTTGCGTGAAAAATAGATTTATGGAAAACGAACAATCTAAAAAATTGCGAAACGCCGCGATACGTTTGACGATGATGCCGCGTGATACGAACGCGCACGGCACGATTTTCGGCGGCGTAATTTTGAGCTACATTGACGTTGCCGGCGGAGTCGAAGCTGTGCGCCACACGGGACACGACCGTTTTGTTACTGTGGCAATGAAGGAAATTATCTTTCACGAGCCGGTTTTTGTCGGCGATCTTGTAAGTTTTTACGCGACGACCACCAAAGTCGGCAACACTTCGATTACAATTAAAGTTATCGTCGAATCCGAACGCTTCGGTTCACACGGTCAAAGTGTCCGCGTAACGGAAGCCGAAGTTATTTATGTGGCGATAAATCAATACCGCGAAAAGGTTAAAATCGGGAAATAGTTGGCAGAAAGTTGCGGGAAGTTGCGGGAAGTTGCAGATAGTTGCAGGAAGTTGGAAGAAGTTATGGCAAAGTTTAAAAAGTTTGAGGAAATTCAGGCGTGGCAGAAAGCTAAAGATGTTACTTTGCTGATTTATGGTGTAACTAATGACGGGAATTTTTCAAAAGATTATGGACTGAAAGACCAAATTCGTCGTGCTTCGGTTTCGATTATGGCAAATATCGCGGAAGGACACGGAAGAAGAACAAATGCAGAATTTGCAAATTTTCTGAATATTGCACGCGGCTCGGTCGCCGAAGTTCAATCGCACCTTTACATCGCGCTTGGCTTAAACTACATAAACAAAAAAGACTTCGACGAACTTTATCAAACTCTTACTGAAATTTCACGAATGACCTTATCTTTAGCCCAATATTTACGCACGACGGAAAAATAACTCTCTGCAACTTTCCGTAACTATCTGAAAACTTTCTGCAAACTTGAAATATGAATACTTGGAAATTAGAAATCGAATACGAAGGAACGCGCTATCGCGGTTGGCAGATTCAGCATAATGCGAAGTCAATTCAGGGCGAATTGATGGACGTTGCGCGGGAACTTTTTTCGACGAGAGTCGAGATTTTCGGCGCGGGACGAACCGATGCGGGCGTTCACGCACTCGCGCAAATCGCGCATTTGAAAGTTCCCGAACTTCAAACAAACATTACGCCGCGACAAATTCAACACGGTTTTAACGACCTTTTGCCGCACGACATTAATGTCATAAAAGTTTCAAACGCGCCCGAAAATTTTCACGCTCGCAAAGATGCGATTGCGCGGCAATATCTTTATCAAATCTCGACGCGCCGCACGGCTTTTGCGAAAAATCAAGTTTGGTGGATTAAAGACAATCTCGACGCACGCGCAATGCAAATCGCCGCCGAAATGATTGTCGGGCGGCACGATTTCACGTCGTTTTGCGAAAAAGACGAAGACAAAAAAACATCAAGCATCGTTACAATCGAATCGTCAGAGGTTTTTATACAAGACGCTTTGATTTTATTTCGCGTCAAAGCAAGCCATTTTTTGTGGAAAATGGTCAGAAGAATTGTTGGAATGCTCGCGGAAATCGGACGCGGAAATTTAACTTACGACAGTTTTCAAAGAATGCTCAAATATCCGACAAACGCGCCAGCCAAATTTACCGCGCCGCCTTCGGGACTTTTTTTGGAGAAGGTTTTTTACAAGTAATCAGGGGAGCAAAATTTATGCGAGAGTTTAACCGTTCAGAGTAACGGCTTCAGCCGTGCGGTCGCTGCGCTTCGTCGGCGACTTTACGCATAAATGCGCTACTCTGAACGCGCCCAAAATATCTGATTACTTTTGCTCATCTGCTTAACTTTATTTTTTCTTGGCAATTTTCCGAAGTTTTTTGACGACATCTTTTTCAATCGAACGGGTTGAGTTTTCCATTGTTCCCAAACTCATTTTTTTGTCGGGATAATTGTCGCTCCAATCGAGAAAAACTATCTTTTCGCCTAACAAAGTTGAATTAATCCGCAGACTCGGTTCGACAACTGTGTAAAATTCAAAATTTTCGGTTTCGATTTTTCCTTTGAAAATCTCTTTAACTTCGGCTTGCAAACGATAAAGACAATAGCCCGTGCCTTTGCCATCTTCGCAATTTCCTTCGCCGATGTGGTCAACGAGTTCGCGGCTTTTGACGTTGACGTGAACAACGACGCTGACTTGTCTGAAATCATATTTGAGAAATTTGCTTGAATAAAAATCATCTTGTGCCAAAATATTTTGAGCAAAAATCAAAAAACAAATCGAAAAAATAGCAATTAAAAAAGTTTTTCGCATAAAATAACCGCGCATTAAAGTTGCGCTACTTGCCATTTTCCTCTAATTTGTGCCAAAGTCAAGATATAAGTTTTACAAAAATTTTGTAGGAGAATTTACAGAAAATATGCCGAAAATTACTGCGGAAACGGCTGGCGGAAAGGTTGCTTTTGAAGCTGAACAGGGACGAAAACTCGTTCTTTGTCTTGAAGATAACGGTGTTGATATTTTGCACAGATGCGGCGGAAATGCGCGTTGCACGACTTGTCGCGTCGAGATTTTATCGGGTGATCCGGGCGAAATCGGCGAAGCGGAAGCGGCGATTTTAGCAACCAAAACGGATTTAAATGATCACACACGGCTTTCGTGTCAGGTGCGCGTGATTGACGATTTGCACGTCAAAGTTATCAGACAAGCAAGCGTCGAAGGAATGGATGCAGGCGGACGACCTGTGGAATAAGTGAAAAGTGAAAAGTGAAATCGGTTGATTTGGCGATTAACTTTTTGCTGATAAATGAATTAAGAACAAGGAGAAAGTGAAAAATGTTTGAAAAATTGAATAAAATGAATTTTGAAATTGCCGAAGCGCATTGCGATGCGCCGTGCGGTGTTTATGATCCGTCATCGGCGCGTTTGGGCGCGGAATCGGTGCTTTCGATGACGAAGAAAATTTTGGATTTGAAAGCTCCCGACGCTTCCGATGCGGCGGCAACGGCGGCGTATCACAACACTTTGACGCGCTATATTTTGGTTAAAGAGGAACAAGCGCGAATTGCGAAAGAAGAAATTTTGATTCTCTGGACGGATTATTTTAAGCCGATTCATCTCAAAACATATCCGGATTTGCACGATACATTTTGGAAAGCCGCGAAACTTTGTTCGGCTTGCAAAGTTGAAGTCAGCCTCGAACACGCCAACGAATTGATGACCGCAATCAAGGAAATCCACGAAATCTTTTGGGCAACCAAAGGACGCGATTTGCCTTGGTTCACGGCAAGCTAAATTAAGGGCAGAGGGATGAGGGATGAGGGATGAATTTTTTCGTCGCTCATCTTTTTTTATGGAAAATGAATTACCAAAAGCGGATGAATCTGAAGAACTCGCATACAATCGCGGGTTGCGGGAGATTTTTTTGATTGAAGGCAATTCGATGTTTCCGGCTTTGAAAAACGGCGATTTGGTTTTGATAAATCCGCACGCCGATTTGTGCGTCGGCGATATTGTTTTGGCGCAACATCCGTTTAAAAAAAGTGTCAAAATCATCAAACGAATCGCAGAAATTTTGCCTGATGAAAAATATTTTCTCGTTGGCGATAATCCGTCGGAAAGCTCGGACAGCCGAAGTTTCGGCGCGATTCAGGCAAAAAATATTTTGGGCAAAGCCGTTTGCCGTTTGCCGTAACAAGTTTTTTATTTCGCAGGTTTTTCAAAAATCGTATCGTCAATCGGCACGTCCATCGTGATGCTGTCTATATCCAAGCCCATCCTAACTATGACAAAGTTCGCTCCTGCCAAGGCTTCGAGTTCACCAATGGAAAATCTCCAATATATCGGCACGGAAACGAATTTGTTTTTTGTTCCGAAGAGACCTTTTTCTTTTACCCAAAACTTTTTGTAACCCGAAAAAATTCCGATTGTCGAAACAAGCTTGTTGTCAATCGCATCCGTTTTTGACATTCCTATTAAAAATCCTGATTCATCATCGAAGACCAAAAGAGTTTTCTCGGTCTTTCCGTTTGCCTTAGTTTTTTTAGAGATAAGATATGCTTTGTTGTTCGATTCTTTCGTATTTCCGTCAACTTCAAAAGTTTTTACTGAATCTTTGAAATAGCTCATCGCAGAAGCGAATTCGGCTTTTGAGGTTTCATCTAATTCTGATAAAGACTGATAATCGCCCAAACCTGTGCCATAATTCCCTTCGCCGAAACCGTTTTCAGCTTCCTCCATTTTTGCAGGTTGGTTGAAAACATTCGTATATTTCCAACCGCTGGTGCCATTAAATCCTTGTTTTATCGCCGATTGATTGCCTGTCGCCGTAACTTTGTAAAAATCCATCAAGTTCTTGTTCGGCGATTTGAAGGAAAAATCAAACAAATATGATTCTTCTCTTTTGTATTTTGCACCGGACTCAATGCCTTGAGCGGGTGACGAACTTCCTTGGACTACGGGTTGAACGATTATATACGATGACCCTTTTATTACAAAAGAATCCGCGCCGATAGCTCCGCTCGAACCTGTAGCTTTTTCATATTTGCGAACAATTGCAAGTTTGGAACTGTTCAGAAAATAATAACCTCCGCCACCTAACAAACCTAAAATCAACAAAATATAAACGAATTTGCCGAAACTTGATTTTTGTTTGACGGGCTTGACGGTCGCGCAACGCGAGCAAACATCGCGGTATTGCGCGATTCCGGCGTTGCAAATCGGACATCTTTTCCAATCAGCGGTTGAAGATCGGCGCGTCGGCAAAGCGTTTTCGGGAAGAAATTCGGCTTGCGTTTCGGCAGCGGCAAAGTTCTGAGTTTCAGAATTTTGCGGAAAAGATTCGTCGCTTGGAATTTGCGGAAAAAGCTCGGCGTTTGAAAACAAGGGCGAAGTTTCAAATGGATTTTCATTAACCGTTTCCGGCACGGCGGCAATTTGACCCATTGCTTCCTGACACGAAGGGCAAGCGTCCGCTTCCATATAAGCCGTTATACCGCAATAGGAACATTGATTTACATCCATAGGTTTGGGAAAAGTCGAACTTTTGAAATGAGAGATTTCTGAATATAAAACGCTGAAAGCGTTAATTATAATTTAACATTGTTTATAGATATTTTCAATCATTTTTTTTACGATTAACAAAAGTTTCAGATAATTTTCAAGCGTTCGTTCGATAATTTAGACACTTGCGGTTTGAGAGTGTTAAAATCTATGTAAGAGATATGATAGAAGAAAAAGTTTTAATAAACAGATTCGTTACAAAGAAGAAAAAAGCGCGTCTGCCGAAACCGGATTGGCTTCGCATTAAAATCGGCGATCCGACCAATCAGAATAAGGTTTTGGACTTGATAAAAGGCTTGAATCTGCACACGGTTTGCCAAGAAGCGCGTTGCCCGAACATCTTTGAATGTTGGACGGATAAAACCGCGACATTTATGCTCGGCGGCGACACTTGCACGCGGCATTGCGGTTTTTGCGCCGTGAATAAGGGAAAACCGTCGGATTTAGATCCGCTCGAACCGACTCACGTTGCCGAAGCCGTCGGACATTTAGGTTTGGAACACGCTGTAATTACGTCCGTAAACCGTGATGATTTGTCTGACGGCGGCGCGGCGCATTGGGCGGAAACGATTCATAAAGTTCACGAGATGAACCCGAAATGCCGCGTTGAAGTTTTAATTCCCGATTTTCAAGGCAACGAAGACGCTTTGAATACAGTTCTCGCCGCTCGCCCGGAAGTTTTGAATCACAACACGGAAACGATTGCGCGACTTTATCGGCGCGTGCGTCCCGACGCAATTTATCAGCAAACTTTAACTTTGCTCGAACGCGCCGCTTTTTACCGCGACACACAATTTCCGCGTATGAAAACCAAAAGCGGAATTATGGCTGGACTCGGCGAAGAATTTGAAGAAGTCGTCGAACTGATGAAAGATTTGCGCTCTGTTTCGTGCGACATTATGACGATTGGGCAATATCTTCAACCTTACGAAAAACGCTTGCCCGTCGAACGCTACGTTACGCCCGCAGAATTCGCCGAATGGAAAAAAATCGGTTTAGATTTAGGCTTCAAGCACGTCGAATCTTCGCCGCTCACGCGCAGTTCGTATCACGCACGTCAGCAAAGCGAATTGGGCGAAGCAACCTCAAAAACTGCTTAAAAATGAAAGAGCCTAACTTTTCAGCTAGGCTTCTAATTCTTTAACCTTGGATTCTTCACGATGCGTCTTTCGACCTTCGGATAGGAATTGTCCAAGGACAGCAATCCGATTATGTTAGAATACGGCTGTTTTGTAAAGAAATTGCGAACTGTTTATGATTTGGAAATAGCTTTGAAGTAAAATGCGTATCACGTTCGTCAGCAAGTTGAATTGGGAGAAGCGGATAAAGTTTTTAAAGTTTTATGATAGAAAAAAAATTTTCGATTATCTTAATTTGCGTGCTTTTGGTTGCGGTGTGTGTTGCACAAGAAAATCAAGATGAAACTGAACTTCTGCCTGAACCTGTTTGTCTAGATGGTAAATCTGTTTATATCAACAGATTCGGGAAAGTAATTTTACAAACTCCGTTTCAATATAAAATGTTTGCTAATGATGCGTTCTCCGAAGGTTTAGCTGGTTTCGTAGAAAACGGCAAATACGGATTTATTGATGAAACAGGAAAAGTTGTCATAAAACCTTCTTTTGATTATATTGGAAAATTTTCCGAAGGATTAGCTGAAATTCAAATAAATGAGAAGGCAGGATTTGTTGATAAAACTGGCAAAATAATTGTTGAGCCTCAATACCATTTTGTTTCGCCTTTCACTAATGGCTTTTCACTTGTCAGAGTTGAAGACGGTCCCGATAAGAAAAATATCTTGGGCATCATTTTCAGAGTTGCCGAGATGACCTACAAGTATGGTTTTCTTGATAAGACAGGAGAAATTGCTGTTGGTAAAACGAAAAATAAACATATCGGAAAATTTGATGATGCCGATGATTTTTCCGAAGGATTAGCTCCTGTTAAAATTGATGGAAAATGGGGTTATGTAAATGAAGAAGAGAAAATGGTCATTAAACGTCAGTTTAAAGAAGCCAAATCTTTTTCTGAAGGTCTAGCTTCGGCAACGGTTGATGGAGAAAATTGGGGTTTTATAGACAAAACAGGCAAGTTCGTCATAAAGCCGCAATTCACCGATGCCGAAGGTTTTTCAGAAGGGTTAGCCGCGATTTCCACGTCAAAAAACGGTTGGGGAGATTGGGGGTTTATTGATAAATCAGGAAACATTGTTATCAAACCGACTTTCTTTGGAGTTGGAAACTTTCATGAAGGTATGGTGTGGCTTTTTTTTGGACGCGATGGTTTTGGATACGCTGATAGAACAGGAAAAGTAGTTATCGAGAAACTGTATAGTGTGTCCAATTTTAAGAATGGAATTGCAGCGGTTTCTCTACCACTTTTTGGAAAAAAATTCATTCGATACGGAACATCATATATTGACAAAACAGGTAATTTTATTTGGAACGCCATAGAAAAAAACAAAATGTTCACATCAAGTTGTGATAATTAAAATCTTTATCAAAGTCTAAAGAATATTGTGAAAATACTTGAAACAGAACGCTTAATCTTGCGCGAAGTCGTTGAAAGCGATGATGAATTTATTCTCGATTTGCTCAATCAGCCGTCGTTTATCAAATATATCGGCGATAGAAATGTCAGAAATGTTGACGAAGCAAAAGATTTTATCGAAAATCGTTATCGGGCGAGTTATGCGGAACACGGTTTCGGGCTTTACACGGTTGAATTGAAGATTGACGAGGCAGAAACACGCACGTTAGTAAGTGTGTTGAATGTGGCGGAAAACACCCTTGCTAACGCGCGGGTTTCTGCCATTGAAGAACCGATTCCAATCGGAATTTGCGGTTTTGTGAAGCGCGAAACATTGCCGGACGCGGACATCGGTTTTGCGTTTTTGCCGCAGTTTGAAAAGCAAGGTTTTGCGTTTGAATCGGCAAACGCGATGATGAATTACGGCAGAGATGTTTTAGGTTTGAAAAGAGTTTTGGCGATAACGACCAAAAATAACGAAAGTTCGGGCAGACTTTTGGCAAAGCTCGGTTTTGAATTTGAAAGTTTGATTGACAGCAACGGCGAGGAATTAAAACTCTTTTTCTGTCAGAACAGCCTGCGTGAGCGGGCTGTGTGATGTTTCAATGAAAAAGTTTTTTAATATCGAAGTCTCCACAGCCAGCTCATGCAGGCTGTTCTGACAAGGCAACTGCCGCGCAAGTTCGCGCACCAAACAAAAACATCGGAGAAAAAAAGTAATGATAAAACTAAAACTAATGGCAATCGTCGGAATTTTGGCTTTTGTCGCGTTTGTTTTTCACAATTCACATTCGTTTTCATCGTCGGCAAACAGCGATGTTTTCGAGGAAATTGCAAAATATAAAACTTGGGCGAAAATTTCAAAAGAACCGATTGCCGTAAGAAATGAAGATGCAGCCCTTAGCGGCTGAATTAGCAGTCAAATTATTGAAGATCTTCCCGGTGGGACGACATTTACCAGTTTATTAAAGATTGCAGAAAAGAAGCGACAGAACGACCTAGTAGGACTTTTTTCGCGTTTGGGCAAAGGCTTGAAAAAAACTTTCGCTCCGAAAAAGATAAAAGAATCCGGCGAAAGCAAAGCTTTGGATTCCAAGAGTGATTCTCATAATTTTGTGTTCGGTGTTGTTTACGCCAACGATTTAGCCGAAATAGAAATTGAAAAAGAAAATCCGCAGTTTCCGGTCGGTTCAATAATCGTGCGCGAGAAAAATTTGGCGGCGACAAGCGAAACTCCACAAACCGTTATCGCAATGGTCAAACGCGAAAAAGGTTTCAGCAAAAAATCCGGCGATTGGGAATTTTTTACTTTTAACGGTGCAGATTTAAAGATGCAAAAGCGCGAAACAAAAGGCGATTGCGCGACTTGCCACGTTCAAGCCGAGAAAACCGATTGGGTTTTTCGTGAATATTTGAAGTAAGAGATTTGCCCACGAAACACGCGAAATACACGAAAAAAAGAAAATTGAAAAAAACTTTCGCGTATTTCGCGTGTTTCGCGGGCAAAATAATTCAAAGTTTCTTGCACTTTTTCGCGCTTTCGGAAAGAATTGAAAAGTGCAGGAAAATACGGCAGAAGTTTTAAATGTATTCGGCAAGCGCATTCAGCGTTGCTATGGTTGTTTTATCGCGTATCATTTGAAAGATATGTATTTGGGCGAAGACGTTACGTTTTTTTGCGATTACTGCAAGGACGAGACGATGTTTCACTTTGACGATTTTTCAAAAATGCTCGATATTTCCAAGCTGAAAGAGGTTGCGGACGAGCATCATCATTGATGAAAAAAGTTACGCTTTATATCGAATCCGGCTATGACAGCCGCGAAATTGCGCTTGAGGAAGAAACTTCAATCGGGCGCACAAATGAAGCGCGGATTGTTTTGGAAGATGCCGGACTTTCGCGACTGAATACGACATTTTTCCGCGACGGCGAAGACATTCTCGTCGTTGACGAACATTCGACCAACGGAACTTTCGTCAACGGCAAAAAACTTTCTGCCACGCCGCAACTTATTTTTGACGGCGACGAAATTAAGCTCGGTAACGATACGCGAGTTCGTGTTTCAGCCAGAAGTCAAAAGTCAGAAGTCAGAAGTCAGCCGACAATTAATCCTAAAAAACCTATTGTTGCAGAGCAAAAAAAGGACAGCAAAACTCAAACGGTAAAAGACGAAAAGGAAAAATTACCGATTGTGGTTGTGGGTTCGATTGTGGCGATATTTGTGATTATTTTCGGAGGAATTGCCGGATTTTTGTTAAGTAATTCGGGAACAAGCGGCGGTAACGATGCAAGTTCAACGCCGCGAAAATCGGTAAAAGTTGATTTAGCATTGGCAATTCCGATTCGTGTTGACGATCCGATGGGTGGTGGCAGCGATGACGATAATTTGGACGATTTAATTTCGGCGTGGGAAGTTCAGGAAGAAGGCATAAAAGTTGAAAATCTTGATAAAATCGAAGCCAAAACCACGACCACGACCGTTGATGGCAAAGTCAAACAATCGGATTTGAATGTTCCGCTCGAATATTACAAAAAACAATTAGGCAGCGCAATGAATCACGGTAATTCGGGCAATCCCGATCCGCCCGGATTAAGTCCTTTGCCGCCCGAATTAATTGGTGGAAATGTTTCAAAACAAAAGGCAAAACTCGCGGAATTAATCAAGCGCGACGGCTATAAACAGCCTTTGGATTTTGCGGATTTGGCAACGCATCGAATGGAAGGCAGTCATCTCGTCGAATTGCCGAGCGCAACCGAAACATATGTTTTGGACATCGGCGGAAGCGCAACGGAAAATGAATTTATAAATTTTGATTTTGAGGGCGGCACAGGAAAAATTTCGCCCGATTCGGCAGATTATAAAACTTTGCAAAAACTCGCCGAAAATTTTGAAGGGCAAAAATACGACCTGAACAATGGGCGCGACCGCCGCCAGATGCGGATTCGGATGTTGCGAATGTATAACAAAAATTCGCGGAAAGTTTTGGAAGAAATCGCTAAAAAATATTACGATAAATTCAAAAATCCTCTGCGTTTATCGAGTCTTTCGCGTTCGATGGATTATCAAATTATCTTGAACGGCAACAACGCAAATTCGTTTGTCGTGCGCGGCAAAGGCAGTTTGCCGCCGCATACTTCGGGCTGTGCGATTGATATTCCGCGCCGAACTTTGACTGCTCCCGAACAAAATTTTTTGATGGATTTATTTGCCTCGATGGAGCGTGAAAACAAAATTGACGCTCTGCGCGAAGGTGCAAGCAATCCGTGTTTTCACTTTTTTATCTATCCCGACGGCAAACTCGCCGCGCCCGATGTGAAATTTGCCCAAATGGAAAAAGCGGACGAACTCGCCGAACTTTTCAATCTGCCGTCTGCTTGGGCAACTTTTTACGATTGATTCAATTTGTCAGAACCGCCTGCGGTAGCAGGTGGTTTAACGCTGATATTTAATAATGCTGGTATTAACCCGAACGCTCCAAATGCTAACATTAAACCGCCCGCTACCGCAGGCGGTTCTGACATATAAAGTATGGCGGAAAACGAAAAAGACAATCACAAAAAACAAACATTCACCGGACTTGCAAAAAGATTAACCAGACTTTCGAGCGAACAAAAACGTGCCGCGCTCGAATCGAGCGCGAGTCTTGCGGGCGTTTCTTTGCGTGTCAGCCGCGAATTTGTCGAAGCCGTGTCGAAAGCCGCGAAAATTTTATCGGCGGAAGATATACGAAATTGGGCGGAACTCGGCAGGCGTTTGGCGATGGGAAATGCCGAACAAGGCGCAAAATTTTTTACCGATGGCGTGAACGGTTTGAAATTTGTTCCCGAAGCGGCGCGTCCGCTCGTTTTTCAAATCTGCACTCGCCAATTGGTTTTGTCGAGTTCGATTGCGCTCGACACTTTTGAACTTATTCCGCGTCTCGCCAAAGAAATCGAAGACGACGAACTTTTGAGCGAAATCTTAAAATTGGCAAGCGAAATTGCTAATCGTTCTGCCAAACACAGCGCAGATTTTCTGCAAAAAACGCCGTTGGTTGTCGAAAGTTTGAAGAAATTTGATAAAAGTCCGACAAACGCGGAACGCCCTTTGTCGAACACGCGCAAAGTTTCAAAATCGGTCATCGCTCTCGCTTCGCATTTTGCCAATCGAACCGGTGGAATGACGGCGGATTTGTGGACGAATTTACCTGAATCATTAAAGAAAGTTTCGGCGGAAAATGCCGTTGTCTTGATGGAAAAATCGCGGGAGTTTTTAGAATTCGGCGGCAGCGTAACGCTTCATTTTGTTTCTGCCGGAAGCGTTGTTTTGCAGAAAACCGATAAAGTTTTTGAAGATTGGTGCGCCGTATTGCAAATCATCGCCAAACACGGAAACTCCATTTTAATTGCGTTTCTTCGCGCCACGCCGAAATTTTTCGCGCAGATTCAAACCTTAAAAAAGAAGGACGAAATTGTTTTAATCGCTAAAAAGGTTTTGAATTTGGTTTCGGAAATTGCCGAAAAAGATGCGGAAAGTGCGCTTGCGGCATTTCGTTCTGCGGCAACTGCGCTGAAAAAAGTTTCGCTCGAACAGTTTGAAGAATGGGTTGAAACGGGTTTAGTCGAGAAAGAAAATGCTTCGCTCAAAGCGCGTAAAAGTTATTTTGCGCTCGAAACTCGTCAATCAAATGAACTGCTTCAAGAAGCGCAGGAAGGCTTGCCGCTCGACAAAATTCAGACGATTTTGCGAATTTATGTCGAAGGTTTGACGGGCAAAGAAGTCGAAATCGCGCCGCTGACCGCAATGCCGCAAGAATCCCGCATCGGCGATGGCAAAACGGTTTATTTGCCGTCAAACGTCAATGAATTTAATTCCGAAGAAATGGATTTTCGGCTTTACAAAGTTCTCGCGGCACACGGCGCAGGGCAAATCGAATTCGGAACTTTCGAGAAAGATTCTAAAAATTTGAAAGCCGCTTTTGCCGAATTAAACGAACTTTACGCCGCAACCGCCGATGAACTTGACGCATTTTCGCTTGGAGGTTATATCGAAGACGTGCAAAAAGCCGAAAAAGCGTTGAGCGAAGATGAGATCAAAAAGGAAATCAAAAAGCGTCTAAAAAAATTGCCGAAAGATTCGGATTATCGTGCAGTTTTGCAAGTTTTCCCTGAACCGCGTTTGGCAAAAAAGATTTTCGGCACGATGGAAAATGCGCGAATTGATGCGGCTTTAAGACGAACTTATCGCGGACTTCGCAAAGATTTGGATTTGATGCAAACTTTTCTGCGCGAAAAACGTCCGTTTATTTTCGATATTCCGATGAATCAAGTTCCGTTTGAACTTCTGTTTCAAATCACACTTTGCGGCGGCGCGACTGATGATGCACGCCAATTTTACGGACAAATCGTATCGGAAATCGAAACGGTTGTGGACAATTATTTGCGAAGTTTTCGGAATGAACAAGCGGAGAATGAAATCCCAAATCCCAAATCCCAAATCCCAAATCCGACTGTCGCCGACAGTCTAATGGCGACAAGCCGCGTTTATACGCTTTTTCAAAACATCAGCCCCGAAGAATCGCAATCGCAAGAATCGGAAGAAGAAGACAAAAAAGGCGATTACGCTTACGAAGACAAAAATTCGCAGGAAAGCGTGTTGGAAAACCAAGTCAAACGCGAACAAAAACCGAAAAAAGCGCAGGATATTAAAGATTTATTCAGCGCGTGGAACGAAACCGAAGACGACGACGAAAATCCCGACGATTTGCAAGGCGCAGAGGCTTGGGCAAATAACGAAATGCCCGAACAGGCTTTAGAATCAGGCGATTTGGCGTTTTCGTATGACGAATGGGATCGAGAATTAAACGATTATCGCGTCGGTTGGAGTCGCGTCATCGAGAAAAAAGTTCGTCAAGGCGACCGAAATTTTGTCGAACTTGCGCGTTCGCGTTATCGCGGCGTGATTTCTTCGATTCGGCATCAATTCCAACTGATGAAACCCGAAAATTTAACGCGCATCAACCGCGAAATTGACGGCGAAGATTACGATTTAAACGCGCTCGTCGAATACGTCGTGGACAAACGCGCCAATAGTCAGCCGTCCGAAAATATCTACACAAAACGCCTCAGAAAACAGCGCGATGTTGCCGTTTCGCTTCTGCTTGACCAATCATCTTCGACGGCGCGAACAATCACGCGAAATCCGCTGCAACCTTACACGCATCCGGGCAGACGCATTATCGAAATCGAAAAAGAAGGTTTGGTGTTAATGAGCGAAGCCCTCGAAGCCGTCGGCGATGTTTATTCAATCAACGGTTTTACCAGCGAAGGCAGACGCAACGTAAAATTCTACGTTGTCAAAGATTTTAACGAAAAATATTCCGAAGAAATCGAAAAAAGAATCGGCGGCATCACCTTCCAAAACAACACGCGAATGGGCGCAGCCATAAGACACGCCGCCGCCAAACTAAAACGCCAAGAATCGCGCACAAAATTGCTGATTATCTTAACCGACGGCAGACCTTACGACCACGATTACGGCGATGCCCGCTACGCCCGCGAAGACGTGCGCGAAGCCTTAACCGAAGCTAAAATGCAAGGCATCACACCTTTCTGCATCACCATTGACCGCGAATCCGAAGCCGAATTACGCGATTTATACGGCGATGTCGGCTACACAATCATTGACGACGTGCTAAGTTTGCCCGAAAGAATGCCGAATATTTATCGGCGTTTGACGAGTTAGGAAGATTTGATTTTGTTGTAAAAAAAACGATCTTTGATTATACTTGCAATGGAGATTAAAAGATGAGCAAATTACTAAAAAAAGAAGGAATTATCGCTAAAAGTTTTTCGGATTTTTCAGCGAAAAATAGTGCAAAGTCAGTCAAAAAAAAAGATTCTTTCAGCTATCATTCGACAAATAACGGCTCAGTCATAACAAGCAAACAACTGCCTCAGCCAATCGTCGATGAAGAAGTTTTCGTTTCGCCTGTCAAGAGTTCAATAAAGGTGAAAATGAAAGTTAAAATCGGCGGCAAAGTTCCACCTATTCCGGTTGATTCAGAGGATATTATTTTTTTTGATGAATAAAATCTCCGTTTCAAAAACTCCAAAATATCCGTGGTATCAGGTTGGCAAATTACAAGGTCTGGAACAAGGCGATTTGTTTCCGAATTGTCCTGTCATCTGCTTGCCGTCTGATTTAAAGCCGATTCTCAAGGCGAAAGAAAATGATGAAATCGAAATAATTCCCGAATTAAAAAGAGTTGATTTAATCTTAATGACGCAAAGCTGTGATTTGGCTAATCAAAAAGTCGAACAACTTTTGCTTTGCGCGTATTCGCCTTTTTCGGCGGAAGAATACCGAAAAAATAAGGAAAATATTAAACGCGAGAGAATGCCTGCTCTACATTTGATTGAAAAATGCGATTCGGAAAATCTTGCTTATGAAAAACAAGTTGTAGATTTTAGGGCAATTTATACGTTGCCGAAAGATTTTGTAACAACTTACGCCAAAACTTTAGGCTTTCGCGCCAGATTGCTTTCGCTTTACAAAGAACATTTATCTCAAGCCTTTGCCAGATATTTTATGCGCGTTGGTTTGCCGAAACCACTTCTTGATGAATAATCTTCTACTTGCCAAAAGTTGGCAATGTCGGCTACACAATCATTGACGACGTGCTAAGTTTGCCCGAAAGACGCGCCGAATATTTATCGAAGATTGACGAGTTAATTTGTGGTAAAATTTTTTTATGAAAAGTGATGTAATTGAAATCAATCCGAATAAAGTCAGCGGAATGCCCGTGTTTGCGGGAACTCGTGTGCCGATTCAAAATTTGTTCGATTATCTCGAAGGCGGCGAAAGTCTGGAAGATTTTCTCGAAGGTTTTCCGCCGATTACCCGCGAACAGGCGGTTGCCGTGCTTGAGATGGCAAAAAATTCTCTTTTCAAGGAAGCGGAAAACAATTGAAAATCTTACTTGACCACAATCTTGACCGCCGTCTCAAGAATTATCTGACCGAATACGAAACCGCAACCACACAAGAACAAGGTTGGGCAGACGTTCTCAACGGAGAATTGTTGACGCTCGCCGAAGAAAATAATTTCGACGTGATGTTGACCGCCGATTCAACCATCAAAACACAGCAAAATATGGCGAATCGGACGATTTCAATTTTGGTTTTACGCGCATTTAACAATCGTCTGAAAACTCATATCGAAATGATCGAAGACGCAAAAGAAATTCTCTCGAAAATTGCAAAAGGCGAAATCATAGAAGTTTTTCATAAAGACCTGAAAGCCAAATTGGAGCAATAATCAAAAAATCATCCGATGATATTCTGAGTTTGCTTGAAAGAATGCCGAATATTTATCGGCGTTTGACGAGTTAATTTGTGGTAAGATTTTGAGATTATACGTTTTGAACAAAAAAGCAAGGCTCGGATTTCCGAGCCTTGCTCAATTATTTACGCTTTTATATACAGATTACTTACCGCTGTAAATCATAAAAGCCTGCGGTATTGGGCGAGTTGTAGAAATTTTTGGAGTTCCGTCAACTGTTAAGCAAGTGCTACCGCCACCATCGAGCATCATTTTTGATCCTGCTCCAAAAGAATTAAGAATGTTTATTGCCCACGGTTGCGTCGCGTATTTGCTTGCATAGAAAATAACCGTTTCAGAATGTCCATCGTTATTATCGTCCCGCACACCAACAAAAGTTCTTTGAATATTGGAATTTTTCTTTCCGTCTTTGTCATAGTTCGGGTCATATCCTCCAATTACATTGGGGATTGAACCATCAAATATCGAACGACTGTAGGTTTGGATACTGGAACTTTTATAATCAGAATCATAGGCTAGGGTATATTTTGTCCCTGGCTCGTTAATTCCGTAGCCGTAACTCATTAACCAACGGTCGGCTTTTAAACCAAAAGAAATTCCGGTGGGATCATTATTTGGGTCGAAAAAAGTCCCGTTGATTCCAACCTTGATCTTTCTAGTTGAAGTGTTTTGAGCTACTGCGTCGTTCCAGTATGATGAAAGCAATCTTCGGGTGATTAACGCATTACCGCTAGGTCCGGACACTCTGCCCGTAAAATTCCGCAATGTTGCATATCTAAGGTCAACAATAATAACATAGTCAGGTTGACCGCCCGAATAGTTCTTTTGATAGACACGCACTCCCGTATCGGAAGAAATAAGTTGAAAGCCTGACGGAATTGGAACTGCTGCTTGAACAACTCCGATACCCGACAGCATCATTGTTAGAATAAATAAACTGAAAAATAATTTTAACTTTGTCATAATTGTAACTCCTGAATTTTAACTGTTTGTGATGAGATTTAAGCAATTTAAATTTTAACTACCTTAAATCTCTCATTAAATTTATAATTATTACGGCAAAAAGTCCTGAAGATTCATTGAAGATTCATTGAAGATTAATATGTCTAAAGATTACAACATTTACAAATTTGAAGATTTTGAATTGGACGAAGAAGAATCTAAATTATTTAAAAGCCAAGTAAAAATCGACCTTGAGCCGAAACAAATTCAAACACTTTTATTGCTAGTCAAAAAGGCTGGATTAGTTGTTACCAAAGATGAATTTTTTAGCGAGGTTTGGAAAGAAACTTCCGTTGAAGAAACTTCTCTTACAAAATGTATTAGTGAAATTCGCAAGAAGATTGACAAGCCTTTCAACAAAAACTTTATAGAAACAATTCCCGGAAAAGGTTACAAATTTCTGGCAACTGTGGAAGAAGTGGCAAAATCAAGGCAGACTTTGGTGAAAAAAGGCACGACGACTGAGGAACTTCCAGAAGATGTAGAATTGCCCAAATTTGAAGATCATTACATACCTGACAGTCAATTTTTTCTGAATAATTCGGAAACAGCATCACTAGAATTTGGCTTCCGAAATACTAATTTGGCGATTCTGGGGATGGTTATTTCAGTTATTTTCTTTTTTTTCGGATTATATCAAAAAGCTTGTAAAAATGAGTGTTATGAGCAAAACATTTTTATTTTTCTCGCTACTGTTTTTTATGGTTTGTTAACAGGGGTTTGTCTGATACTTGAATCCGCTTATCAATTTGATAAATATAGGCGTAAGGTGGGGGAGATGATACCGTCAATTATTTTAGTTAATGCGGGAGCTATGTTTGCCTCGTTAACCTACGCGAGTAATTTGTTACCGGAGAATACAGGGTTAGCTATTGCTGCAGGAATTTTATTTTTAACTGTCGCAGCATTGATTTGTTGTATTTTGAGTAGCTTTGTTCTTCCAAATGAACCAATTACGGAAGCTAGATTTTCCACCCAATCAGCATTTGCCGCTTTCTGTAAAAATATAGTGATTTATTATCTGCCGCTTTATATACTTTTCGGATTAATAATTTTTTGCTTAGTTTATGGCTCTATCTCTGTTGCAAAAGATATTACAATTCCGATTGTGCTGACAGTGATTTGGATAATATTTTTCGGATTTTCATATATCTCTACAAATTACCTTTCAGATAATTTGCTAACTAAAGAAGACGGCGAACAATATAAACATCACGGATTATTTTCATTGCTTCTAAAACTACGAATGATTTTTTCCTTCATTGCAGTATTAAGTGCTATTTTTTGGTATTTCTTTATTGTTTTAAACGGTCTCAACAAGTAGCTTAAAATTTATATTTATAGTTCTTTAATCAAAGCCCCAAAATTCATCGGGTAGTTCATCGTCAAAATCGTCGCTCATCCACATTGTTCCTTTACCTAAACCTGCGATTCGTTGTTTCGGGGCGGTTTGTTCGGTTTGGACAATCGGCGTGATTTTGGCGATTGGTTTGCCATTTTCTTCGAGGACTATTTCGTCGCCGTTTTTGGCTAGTTTGATGACGGTTTGGATTGATATTTCGTTGACGCTTAAGGTTTGTATCATAAAAAAATTACCTCGCGCCGATTATAGCATTTTTTAGGAATAATTATGATTAATGAGTGAAGCCGAATTATGCGATTTATAAGGCGATGTCGGCTATTGGTTTGCGAAAGATTTGTTTTAATTGTCCGACACGCTTTAGCATTAGTTTCTACACGAGTTGGAAACACCTGAAATCTTCGGGATTTGTCGCTGAAAGCGACTGACATTATAGCCTAGCGAGAATCGCTAGGAAATTTCCGGTAATATGCACGCTCGCTTGACGGGCGAGCAACAATCACCGCGCTGTTTGTTCGTCGCCTTCAGCGACGGAAAATGTGGTCAAACTTACCTAGCGATTCTCGCTAGGCTATAATGTTGGTCGCTTTCAGCGACAAAAACACAAGCATTCAAGTCAATTTGGAGTTGTGTAGAAACTAATGCTGAAGCGTGTCGGACATTTTAAGACGTATGTTTTTTCGCAAATCTATCATTATTGCCTGACTTTTCTTTAATTTCTGTTTGCCGCCAAATGAAAAAAGACAACTGATGAAAGTTGTCTTTTTCGGCAAGGGGAAATTTAATTTAGAATTTTTTTATCCTTCTAAAGTGTTGAGTTTATTTATTTTGGTCCGCCTGCGAGTTTTCCGATCAGCGAGAAAAGCGGCATATACATCGAGATCACAATTGAACCGATGGTTACGCCCAAGAAGCCAATCAATGCCGGTTCGATTAAAGCGAGAAGATCGGCGATTGCCGAATCAACTTCGTCTTCGTAGAAATCGGCGATTTTGCCGAGCATTGCGTCGAGTGCGCCGGTCTGTTCGCCGACTCCGACCATTTGCCCAACCATATGCGGGAAAACTTCCGTCGCTTTTAACGGTTCGACAAAACTTTCGCCGCGTTCGACACCGGCACGGACTTTCAGAATCGCGTCTTCGATGACGATATTTCCGGCTGTTTTCGCCGTGATTTCAAGCGATTGAAGAATCGGCACGCCCGAAGAAAGCAAAGTTGACAAAATTCGTGCAAAACGCGCAACCGAAACTTTTCGCAAAATACCTCCGATAATCGGTGCTTTAAGCGTCAGCGAATCAATCACCCAACGACCTTTCGGCGTTTTATAATAAAATTTAATGCCGACTGCCGAGCTGATAAGTCCGATCAACAGCGCAAGTCCGCCCCAACCTGCGAGAAAACCGCTCAATGCCATAACGATTCGCGTCGGCAACGGCAAGGCTTCGCCCGGACCTAACAGACCGAGAAAGATTTGCTCGAATTGCGGAATAACGACGACCATAATAATCGCCACTGCCGCGATTGCCACGAAAATAACCGCTGCCGGATAAATCGAAGCCGAAACGATACTGCGTTTCAATTTAACGACTTTTTCGATTAATGTCGCCAAACGCTGTAAAATCAAGTCCAAAACACCGCCCGTTTCGCCGGCTTCGACCATATGCGTATAAAGCGCGTCAAAAACCTTCGGATGTTTTGCGAGTGCATCGGAAAGCGTCGAACCTTCTTCGACTTGTTGGCGAACTTGAAACAAAACGTCTTTGAAAAACGCATTATTTTGCTGTTGCGCCAAAATGTCTAAACATTGCACGAGTGGCAAACCCGCGTCAATCATTACCGAAAATTGGCGCGTAAAAATCGCCAATTCCTTTGCGCCGACTTTTTTCTTTGCACCGAGTTTCGGAAGCGAAATTTCACGTCCTTTTTCGGAGGCTTGCGTCATAACGACTTGCTCGCGCCGCAAGAGTGCGCGAAGTTCTTCTTGATTTGCGGCGGCTTTTTCGCCCGCAACCATTTCATTTAAGCGGTTTCGACCTTTATATGCGTATGTTGGCATTGTTTTATTGGCTCCTGTAAAATTTCAGATTCCAGATTCCAGATTCCAGATTTCAGATTTCAGATTCCAGATTTCAGATTTCAGATTCCAGATTTCAGATTTTAATTTGGAATTTGGAATCTGAAATCTGAAATTTATCTTCCCGGTGGGCGTTGTCCGATTGGACGACCTTGCGAGTATGGACTTCCTTGACCTTGCGGCGGCACGGCTCTGCCTTGTCCGCCGTAGGTTTGATTCAATCCTGAACCGCGTTCGATCAAGTCTTTTAGTTCATCAGCATTTGACGAACGATTCATTGCTGTTTCCAGCGTAATAACCCGTTTGTGAACGAGCGTGGCGAGTGCTTGGTTGAATGTCTGCATTCCGAATTTGTCTTGTCCGGTCTGCATCATCGAATAAATTTGGTGAATTTTATCTTCGCGGATAAGGTTGCGAATTGCGGCGTTCGGAATCAAAATTTCCAAAGCCATCGCACGTCCGTCGCCCGATGCTTTTGGCAAAAGCGATTGACAAAGAATGCCTTCGAGAACGAGCGAAAGCTGTGTGCGGATTTGTGCTTGTTGCGCGGCGGGAAAAACGTCAATAATACGGTTAATTGTTGAATAGGCTGAGTTTGTGTGAAGTGTGGCGAAGGTTAAATGTCCCGTTTCCGCAATCCGCAAAGCCATTTCGATTGTTTCGAGATCGCGCATTTCGCCGACCAGAACAACGTCCGGGTCTTGCCGAAGTGCGGTGCGAAGCGCAGCTCCGAAACCGTGTGTGTCGGCGGCGACTTCACGTTGATTGACGATGCAATTTTTATGATTGTGAATAAATTCTATCGGGTCTTCAATCGTTAAAATGTGGTCGTGGCGGTCAATGTTAATTTTATCAATCATCGAAGCCAACGTGGTTGATTTACCCGAACCTGTCGGACCTGTGACGAGAACTAAACCGCGCGGTTTTTTGCAAAGGTCAGCGACGACTTGCGGCACGCCCAACGCTTCAAACGATTTGATTTCGTAAGGAATTGCACGAAAAACTGCGCCGACTGCACCTTTTTGATTAAACAAATTGGCACGAAAACGCGACATTCCTTTTAATCCGAACGAAAAATCGAGTTCGAGATTTTCCTCAAAACGATGTTTTTGCGCGTCGGTCAAAACTGAATATGCCAAACTTTTCGTTTCTGCCGGAGTCATTGCTTGATAACCGTCGAGCGGTCTCAGATGTCCGTGAACGCGAACTTGCGGCGGCGAATTGGTCGTTAAATGCAAGTCCGAACTGCCCAAATCGGTCATCTTCTTCAGAAGTTCGGGAAGCGTGATTTGCGAAGCTATATTGTTTTGGTTTTGGTCGAAGTTCATTTTTTTAGTGATGAGTGGTGAGTGGTAAGTGGTAAGTGGTCAGCCAAAAACTTACCACTTACCACTTACCGTTCACCACTTATTTTTCGTTGCTGGCTTGCTGAGGAGTGGTTTTGGCTTTTTGGAGTCCGTCAATAACCTTTTCGGATTCTTGGGTAATTTTTTCCGCTGAGTTTTTTGTGGAAGTTGTCGCAACGCTATAAATTCGTCCGTCAACTTCGGTGAAATAAAAGGTGCGCGTCAAAATCACACCGCCCGCGCCTTCGGATTGCGCGACAACGACATAAACTTTTTTGCCGCCGATTTCTTTTTGATAATCATTGACGACCCAGCCGTTTTCTTTAATCATCCGGTCAATAACCGTGCTGCGGAATGAATTTACCGAAACACCGCCGAGCGTTTTACTGCGTTGATTTGTCGTTTGTTCTTTTTCGGTATTTGTCGCCGCACCGACCAGCGAAATCGAAGCCGAACCGATTTGTGCGCCCGATTCGTCTTCAACACGATAATTTAATTCGCTTGTCGAAGCATTTCCTTGTTTCCAACCCGTCGGCGCGGTTTCGCCCGAAGGCAGAAGCGCGGGCGTATTGTTTTTAACCGGCGTGTCTTTCTCGGTGCTTTTTGTTTTAGCCGTTACTTGCGGATTGTTTTTTGAAGCACGAATCTGTCGCAGACGTATTGTGCGGCGACGTTGCGCTAAATCTTTGTTTCGCTTGACGCGCTGGCGATACGCACGCCACCATTGCCGCGAATATTTTTTGTATTTGACCTGTTTCTTTTTCTTCTTCTGCTTTCGCGGCTTGTGCGCTCCGGCTTCCGTGTAATCTGTCGTCAGCGGAATAATCGTTCCGAGTCCGACCAACAAAGCGATTGACAATACTATTGCTCTTATCATATTTCCTCCCAAACCTTACAAAACTGTTTCTTTCACGACTTCTTCAATCGTCGTAACTCCGTCGCGCAATTTACACAATCCCGAACCTCTCAAAGTAATCATTCCGAGTTCAATTGCTTTTCTACGCAATTCGATGGCACTTGCGCCGATAATAATTAATTCGCGTAACTCATCCGTAATTTCCATTACTTCATAAAGCCCAACGCGACCCTTGTAACCCGTGCCGTTGCACGTCTGACAACCTCTGCCTTTGTAGGCTTTTATTTCTGTCGATTCTTCTTCAGAAAATCCAATTTCGGTAAATGCTTCTTTCGGCAAACTGACTTCTTCTTTGCAATCTTTGCAGATTCTTCGGATAAGTCTTTGCGCTTGAATAATATTTACCGACGTAGCCACCAAAAACGGTTCGATGCCCATATTGACCATCCGCGAAATTGTCGAAGGCGCGTCGTTTGTGTGAAGTGTGGACAAAACCATATGTCCCGTAAGTGCAGCTTTAATAGCGATTTCCGCCGTTTCAAAATCACGGATTTCGCCGACCAGCACGATGTTGGGATCTTGACGAAGGAACGAACGAAGCGCGGTGGCGAAATTCAAACCGATTTGCTCTTTCATCTGCACTTGGTTGATGCCGGGCAAGTTAAATTCGACCGGATCTTCCGCCGTCATAATGTTCGTTTCCGATGTATTCAAAGCCTGCAAAGCCGAATAAAGCGTGTTCGTTTTACCCGAACCTGTCGGACCCGTAACCAAAACCATTCCGTAAGGTTTGGCAATATTGCGTTTGAAAATTTCCAAACTTTCAGGCTCGAATCCGAGTTTTGTCATATCGAGCATCAATTTATCTTTGTCTAACAAACGAAGCACGATTTTTTCGCCGAAAAGCGTCGGCAAACTCGACACACGGAAATCCAATTCCCGCGAACGATTGTCAATTTTAACTTTGATTTTAATGCGCCCGTCTTGCGGCAGGCGTTTCTCGGAAATATCGAGCTTCGCCATAATTTTCAAACGCGAAAGGAGCGCATCGCGCATCCGCATCGGCGGGTGCATTACGTCATATAAAACGCCGTCAATACGGAAGCGTATGCGAAAATCTTTTTCGTAAGGCTCAACGTGAATGTCCGACGCGCCGCGCCGAAGCGAATCAACGAGCAAAACATTTACAAGGCGCACAACGGGCGCGTCTTCGCTCGCTTTGGCAAGCGTGGCAAGGTCAATTTCTTCGTTTTCTTCAACTAATTCAAAATCGCTGCCTTCCGCAGCATTTTCAAATTGGTAGTGGTCGAGCGAAACTTTTAAATCCGTATCCGCAAGTTTTTCGTCAACAACTGCACCGTTGCCGTTGTTATTGCCGTTTCCGTTACCATTTGCATTGCCTTTTCTTCTCGGCATCGGCATTCCGTTTCTTTCGAGTTCGCCGACCGCCGCAAAATCGAAAACGTCAATTTGTTTCGATGCGCTGTAATATTTTCCGATGGCGATTTGCAGAGACGCTTCCGAAGCAATCACGGGTTCGACATTCAAGCCCGTCATAAACTTGATGTCGTCCATCGCAAATACATTCGTCGGATCAGCCATCGCCAACGTCAAAGTTGCGCCGACTTTTGAAATCGGCAAAACCGAATATTTCAAAGCAACTTCGTGAGAAATGAGCTTGATGGTGTCGCCTTCAATTTGGAATAAATCTAAATTTATCGAAGGAACGCCGTATTGACGCGACAACACGGCAGTTATCACGTCATCTGAAATCATTCCTAATTTGACCAGATTTGACCCCAAACGCCCGCCGTTGTCGCGTTGATATTCCAAAGCCTCACGCAACTGCTGCGAAGTAACTAAATTTTCGCGGACAAGGATTTCCCCAAGTTTTGCTGACATCTATTTATTAAAATTCTTAAGAGATTTTTGAAGTTTCGATTCTGAAAAATCAATGGTTGAAGATAAAATCAACGATGTTTATCATCGTTGTAAATAAATAGTAATCGTTTAATGTATAAAGTGTCAAGAAATTCTTTTCAAATTGATTGAATATTTATCAAAATGAACAGTTTTCAAGCAAATAAAAAAGTCGCTGCCGAGTTGAATCAGCAGCGACTTTTTTATTTGTTACTTAAATTGAGACTATTTTTTAGCTTTTTGTGGAGTAACCTTAAATTGATTTTTGAGAGAGTTAAGCATATCAACTGCTTCTGCTTTTTTAGGATGTGTCGCCGGAGCTGTATCAATAAATTTTTGTAAATAGTTGGCTGCCGATTGTAATTTAGCTTTATCAGGTTTACTGTCATCTCCGCCGATGACCAATAAAGCCGTTCCCGCACCTACAAGACCATCGGGATTATCAAGATTTTCCGTCAAAATCGTTTCATATTCGACAAGTGCCGTATCATATTTTCCGATGAATAAAAGAATGCCGGCAAATGAAATACGATTTTTCAATTTCTCTGCGGCAACCGTTTCAGTAGCGAAATATTCGTTATAAGCAATAACTATTTCATCAGCTTTTGAAATATCCTCGCCAAATTGCGCCGTTAAATAATAAGCATCTTTTCTGTTTCTGATAGCTAAAATCTTTTGTCTGTCAAAATTAGTTTTTTGAGCTTCGTCTTTCGGAACTGCGGTTTTCAGCATTACCAAAACCTTGTCAGAGGCTTCGGCGGCTCTAATAGTGTCGGCTTTCAAAGTTGCTTGTGCGCCCGGTTTGTCAGTTTTGCTTTTTGCGTTGTAATTAGGTCCGGCGCGGCTGATTAAAGCCGTTGCCATATTATTCAAGAAAATTATAGCACCCGGAACAAAGGTTGGATCGGCATCAAAGCCTTCTTGATATTTGGAAACTGCCAAATCATAGTTTTTTAGCTCAAAAGCGGCATTGCCGTCTTTTAAGGCAGCGTTCCGAATTTCGTTGGATTTTTTAACCCTGTCGTTTTCGTCGTTTTGCTTTTTAATTTCTTCGTCGCGCTTTTTGACTTCTTCCGAGTTATCTTTTGTTGGCGTTGGCGTTGTGGTTGTATTAGTATTCGTAGTTGTCCGCGAAGTTAATTGTTGTTTAACTTCATCTTCCGTCAAGCGTTTTCCATCGCCGGGAACAACGGAAATAAGAACATCACCGCCACCCGGCGCAACATTCGGAAACATTGTCGGAGCAATTCCTTCACCGCTGACTGACAAAACATATCTGCCGCCGAGCGTTATGCCGGCAAACGCGAAATTGCCTTTTTTGTCGGTTTTGTCGGTCGGCAATTTGATTTTTTGATCCAACCGAAATATTTCAACCAAAGCACCGGCAACCGGAGCTTTTGTGCCGTCGGCTTTTGTCAGCTCGACACGCCCGCTAATCGGCGCATTTTGGGCGAAAACCGAAATGCCGCTTAACGCAAATAAAGCGGTTAAAAAAAGAACTGTAAAATAATTTTTACGAAACATTATAATCCTCCAAAATTGTGTTAAAAAAATTGCTCTGCATCGGAAAAGCACGCTTTAAGATGTTTCCGAAAATAAAAGAGTTGTTAGTGAAGATTATTTTACTCGAAATTTGTCGAAAATTTAAGTCCGAAAAGTTGATTTCGGTAAATTTGTTTTTATCATTTATCATTTATCATTTATCATTTAACTTTTATCAGCGAAGTTATGAATGATAAATGTTAAATGATAAATGTTAAATGTAAAGGGAGAATAAATGACCGAAAGAATTTACAATTTCAGCGCGGGACCGGCAATTTTGCCGCTTCCGGTTTTAGAAAAAGCGCAAAGCGAACTGCTTTCACTCGGCGGAATCGGGATGAGCGTAATGGAAATCAGCCATCGTTCAAAACATTTTGAAGCGATTTTAAGTAAAGCAAACAATGGACTTCGAGAACTTTTGAATGTTCCCGACAACTACAAAATTTTGTTTTTGCAAGGCGGCGCGTTTCTGCAATTTTCGATGATTCCGCTGAATTTTCTCGGCGCAAACGAAACCGCCGATTACATCATCACGGGCGCGTGGGGCAAAAAAGCCATCAAAGAAGCCAAGCGTTGCGGAACTGCGAACACGATTTTTACATCAGCCGAAACAGGTTTCAAATCTGCACCGACGCAGGATGAATTAAATTTTAGTTCAGATGCAAATTACATTCATTACACATCAAACGAAACGATTGAAGGCGTTGAGTTTAAGTATGATTTGGACGGCGCGGGAATTCCGGTTATTTGCGATGCTTCGTCAAATATTTTGTCAAAACCGCTCGATATTTCAAAATACGCGCTGATTTATTGCGGAGCGCAAAAAAATATCGGTCCAAGCGGCGTAACGCTCGTAATTATCCGCGACGATATGCTCGCAAAAGTTCCCGAAAATCAACATTCTCTGCTCGATTATCGCGCCATTGCCGCCAACGATTCGATGTTAAATACGCCAAACACTTGGGGAATTTACATTATTAGTTTAGTTTGTGATTGGCTCAAAGAAAATGGCGGACTCGCGGCAATGGAACAAAAAAACGAGGAAAAAGCCGGAATTCTTTATGATGCGATTGACGGAAGCGACGGTTATTACAGCGGACACGCCGAAAAAAGCGCACGTTCGTTGATGAACGTAACTTTCCGCTTGCCGACAGAAGAACTCGAAAAACAATTCACCGCCGAAGCCACCGCGCAAAAACTCGATGGCTTAAAAGGACATCGCTCAGTCGGCGGCATTCGCGCTTCGATTTATAATGCTTTCCCGAAAGACGGCGTTGAAAAATTAGTCGAATTTATGAAAGATTTCGCCCAGAAAAACGGATAAGAATTTAGCCACGAATTACACGAATAAGTAGATGGACAGTTTTATTTTTAAGACTATCCACAGAAAACACGGAAAGCACGAAATAAGAACACGAACATTTCAGTGTCTTTTCCGTGTTTTCCGTGTTTTCTGTGGAGAGATTCTTCCATAAAATAAAACTGTCCGGTTACTTAGGACGAATAAATTTTTTAAAATATTCGTGCTATTCGTATAATTCGTGGCTAAATATTCTCACTGTTCAAAATTTAGTTCCGTTACATCGCCGATTCCGGCTGTTAAAAAAGGTCTTCGAGCGGACTTAGCAAACCGCTCGAAGCTTCTTTGACGCGATCTTCGACTTCGTTGATTTTCCCGCGTGCTTCGTCCATCACTTCGCCTCTTTTCTGATTAAAACTGTTGCGGTATTCCTGAACCGGCGCGGGCATCTCTTCCCAGAACGCTTCTCTGCTTTCACGCGCCCGATTGATTTTTCGTTCCCATCCCGCCTGAAGTCCGGCGGCTCCGGCGGCAACCGACTCCGAAACTTTCTGCATCGCTTCCGCCGGCGTGTCAGTTCCCGCGTCTATAAATCCGTCGCCGTCGGCAAAAGCCCCGCCGAGAGATGGCGGCGCACTCGACGGTAGCGGAATCGCGCTGACCGCAGCCATATAACAACTCAAACAAACCCGTTTTTCCATACCGGCAAGATAACATCCGGCTTCCGATTTCACCATTCTACAAGATAAACAAAACATAGTATTTTCTCCTTTATTTTTTAATTATTCTTCAATCCTAAAATTTAATTCCGTTAAATCTTCGTTTGCGCTGACGACTTGCGGCGCGAAAAGATAGCGTTTGTGGTTGACCGAAACGATGTAAGTTCTGCCCGCCTCCAAATCGTCAAAGCGGTAATAGCCGAACGAACTTGTCAGCACGGAGCGCGTTTCGCCGTTAAAATCGGTCAGCGTTACACGCGCCCGCGATAAACCGTTTTTGCCGACGGTAACTTGCCCGCTGACGGAAACTCCGGCGGCTGTCGGGGCGAAATTCGGTTGCCAAAAACCGCTTTGCGTCGAAGACGCGCCGCCTGCCGAGTTTGTTCCGGCGATTGCCTGTCCGGTTGTGCCGTCGAGCGAAACCGCGCCGCCGTTCGCCGCTTGTCCGCCGCCGGAAGCGACAACCGACTGCGTGATTGTAAAAATGCCGCCCGTTTGCGATTGCGCCGCGATTGACAAAAATAAAATCAAACACACCGACGCAAATTTATTTTTTCTCATTGTTTATTTCCTCACCTCGGCGGAATTTTTAACGCGCCCTCCGCTCGATCAATGACAAAACGCTTTTTTCAGCGGGCTGGTTGAAACCTTTCGGGTAGAGATATAAACCGCGCTCGTCTGCCGGTTTGTCTTCTTCGACCGGAATGCGATTTTCGTTGGCGTAAACGTCCTGCCGGATGCCGGTTACTTGCCACGAAACTTTGACGTTCGGTTTATCGGTGCGGATTACAAATGAATTGTTTCTGATTTCTTCCGCCACAATCGCCTGCGCGAATTGTCCGATGACCGTCAGTTGATAACGAAAATCGCGGTTGAGCACGACAAAATATTCGGGCATTGTAACAATCGCTTCGCCTTTCTTGTCGGTTGTAATATTGCCATTGTAGATGTTCATCATATCGGGCGATTCGACGAACGAGTGCGACAGATATTTGTTCGCCGGGTCGAGCGGATGGTCAATTTTGAACGAACCGCCGGATTTTGTCAGAGTGCCGATGACAGCAACTCGTCCGTTAAAAACTCCGGCGTGTCCGACCGTGTTGCTGCCATCGTTATCGCCATAAATAGCGTTTGAATTTGCAATGCGTAGGGATTCTCCCCAAACGCCTGTAAAGCCCTTGCCAAAAACACCGATACCATCGGAGGATATTCCCCGAATCGCGGAGGTGTCGCCCATGACTTCCAGAGGGGAAATCGGCGCGGTTGTTCTAATTCCGACATTGCCGGCTTGCGTAATCGTCATTCGCGGCACACTGCTATTGGTGAAAAAATAAAGCGGATGATTTGTCCTTGTGCCGAGCCAACTGCCGACCGTCGCGCCCGATCCGCCGGAATATAAACCGAAACTAATCGTGCCGTCGTTTTGCAGAAAACCGTAATTGTTTGTCGGTATTTGAAGCGTTAATTTCGATAGCGGAGAGGTTGTGCCGATGCCGAGATTGCCGCCGACGAAGCCGTTGCCGGAGATGTTGAAATTGGCGGTTTGTTGCGCTCCCGAATTTTGGATGTAATTGCCGCTTCCGGCGAGCGGCTGACGCGCGTCGCTCAAACGCGCATCGTTAGTTAGCACAAATTGATTTGCCAACGAGCCGCCGAGTCGGTTCGCGTCATCCGCCAATAGGCTTCTTATCGAATACGGCGCGGATTGAATCGGCTGGCGCGGATTCAAAAGCGTGTAAGCGTCTCCGACGTTAACTTTGACTTCGATTTGTAAACTCCGATTCGCTCCGGCAGAAAACACCGGCGCACCGAAATTGAGCGTGGCGGAAAAAATTCCGCTGTTGACCTGTAAAGTCTGTTCCGACACCGCGCCCGGAATCGCCGTGCCGTTTTCGTCAAACAAAGTGAAACGGAAAAACCTGATTCCCGTTACCGAATTGCTCATCTCCGTCAAACGTCCTTGATATGAAAATTCACCGGTTTGACCGGACACCGCACCACCGCACGCAACGAGCGACAAAATCAAAAAGCCAATGTTAATAATAAATTTTTTCATGTCTGTTTTCTCCTTAAATTCGCGGCGTTTTCTGGCGGCGGAGAGATTTGACCGTCTGAAAACGCCGCACCTTTTTACGGTTCAGCCGTAAAATTCAGTTCGGTCAAATCTTCGCTGACGCTGACGACTTGCGTGGCAAATTGAAAGCGTTTTGAAACGACTGATAAGATAACCGTCTGTCCGACTTCGATGTCATCGAAACGATAATATCCGAAAGCGGAAGTTCGCACCGTTCGCACATTGCCCGCCGCGTCCGTCAGAGTTACGAAGGCGTTTCGCAAACCGACATCTTTTCCGACAAGGACGCGCCCGACGATTGAAACATTGGCGGCAACGGGCGCGACTTGGGCAATCGCAAACGGCGACAGCGAAGTTAACCCCGAAGTGCAGAGATTCGGATAAGTATTTGCGCCTGCCGTTCGATTTATCCACGCGCCCGATTCGAGATGAAAAATTCTCAAATTCGCAAACTGCGCGGGCGTGTATGCCGACATATTAAAACAAACCGTCGGATTCGTATAAACCGCAGTTGTCGAAACATCGAAATTCAAACCCGTATTCGTTCCCATCGGCAAAGCCGGAAATGATGCGCTGTTAATCGGTGTCAGATGAACTGCGCCCGTCGTCGTGATTGTCCCGAAAGTTACGGTTGCTTCGCCGGTTTTCGTCGTGTTTGAAACGGTCGGATTTATTGCGCCTTTATATTTTCCGCCGCTTCCGGCGTAGAATTGGTCGCGGATTTCCGACGGCGAAAGAGCGCGGCTGTAAATTGAAACTTCGTCTAACGAACCTTGCGCGTAGACGACCGCAGGTCCGCCGCCGGGACGATGTGCGAGATATAAATCGTAAGACGTTCGCGGCGTAAAAATGCCCAAGTTCTGCTGTGCGACGATTGCGCCGTTGCAATAGAGAACGGCGTTGCCCGTTGTTTTGTCATATGTTACGGCGACGTGCTGAAAAGTATTCGCAGTCACTACCGCGCCGGATTGTAAAATGTGGTTGCTGCCGCCGGTGTCGGTTAAATTAACGTAGAGATTGCCGGCTACGCCGCCTTGCGAAGTAACGGAAGACCAAAAATGCGTGCCGACGCTACTGCCGGTGTTCCATTCCACAATCGGAGATTGAGTAGCGGTTGAAGCGGGATTGAACCAGGTTTCAATCGTCATTCCGCTGCTTGCGCCGACGTTGAGGCTCGACGAAGCATTGGCTTTAACAAAACCGCTCGTGCCGTCGAACCTGATTGCCTGCCCGACTTTGCCGACGTTATAAGTCACGCCGCCGTTCGCAGTTGCATTGTTACCGTTACCGGAAATGTCGTTCGCGTTGCCGTCGCCCGCAAACCACGCGATTAATCCGGTCGGAACGGTTGATTGGACTTTGTATTTTCCGGCGAGTCCGGCGTTGGCGATTGATTCGATTTCCGCCGTCGTCAAACTGCGGTTGGAAACTGACATTTCATCCATCTGCCCGATCCACGTTTCCGTATTCATAACGCGTTTACCCAACTGCAAAATGCCGTTGGTTGTCGGAATCGCTCCGGTGGCGGCAACCGTGCGGGTGTTCGCGCCGTTGACGAAGGCGCGTAAATTCGTGCCATCGTAGGTCATCGCTATATGACTCCAAGTGTTGAGCGGCAACGGCGCGTTGCTGTTCACCCAACCGCCGCAATCGTCCGGCAAGCCCGATATGCCGCCGATATAAACCGCAAAATTTCCGGTCGGAATTCCGCCGCCCGTCGGACAATTGCCGCTGCTGAGTCTTCGAGCCATTTCAAACTGAATGGTGGCGTTTGTTTCTTTATTTAGAATTATCGCCATCGGGCTTGGCGAAATAGAATCGGTTGTCGGATAAACCCAGCCTTCGATGCTGACTTGCGCCGTCGGATTCAAGCTCGGCGCGTCCGCGACTGAAACAAAGCCGCTGCCGTTAAATTGAAATCCTTGTCCAACTTTGCCGACCGCGTAACTTGCACCGCTCTGCAAAGTTCCGTTGTTGCCGTTGCCCGACAAATCATTTGCGTCGCCGTCGCCCGCGAGCCACAGAACTTGATTTTCCGGCGCGTAGGTTGCCAAAGGCTTGCATTTGCCAATCGTTCCCGCATTGAAAATCGCTTGAACTTCCGATGCTGAAAGCACGCGGTTATAAATCCCAAGTTCATCAACCGCGCCGAAAAACGCGTTTCGTGCGTCGCTATCGCCGCGTGCGCCGATTGCCGCGTTCGTCGTAAAAACAAAAGTTATCGCGTAATTTATCGGCGTATCGGCAACGCCGTCGAGATAGAAAACGGCTTGCGTGCCGGAAATCGAAGCCGCGACGTGATGCCAGTTCGTATCGGTAATCGTGAAATTTGATTGGATATTATTAACCCCGATTTGCGTAAATGCGAGTTTGTTCGTCGGCTGGTCAATGATGACTCCCCAGCCGCTCTGCCCGAAAGCGAAAAACGTCCCGCCCGCAAATCCCGCAACCGGCGAATTGGTTACAATCGTCGAACTCGAACGCTTGACCCAAGCCTCGAACGTAAAACTTTGCAGACGCAAATTCGCCGGATTTCCGACAATCACGCGGTCGCCGCTGTTGCTCGCATTGCCTGCTCCGCCAAGCTGAAACGCCTGCCCGACATTGCCCGCCGCGTAAGTTACGCCGTTTTGAATCGCCCCGTTGCTCCGCGAACGTGCGTCCAAAGCGTTATTATCGCCCGAATAAGCCGCAACCAAACCAATCGGCGCGGTCGCACAAGTCTGCGCGTCCGTGTTCACCAAACTGCAACCGACAAAAATTACTGCCGATAAAAATTTGCAAAAATTCATAATTACCTCTTTATTTGCCGCAAGCCCGCCGCCAAAATAAATGCGCGGACTTGCGGCATCGGTAACGGACAATTTAACCGCGACTTCAAAAAATGATTTACTTTTCGGCAATCGGGCGTTAAAATGATTGATACTGTTTGCGTTGATTCAATCAATTAGTGTTTTTCAATAATTTTCCGTTCCGTAACTAACTTAATTGAGCGGTTGCGGCGATGTCTTTGATTTAATATTAATTGTTTCTCAATTTAATATTAAGATGGTTAAAACATCTGTTCAGAACATTTACGAGTTTGAAGATTTCAGGCTCGATGTCGCACACTTAATGCTTTATCGCGGTATTGAGGAAATTTCGCTCGCCCCGAAAGCGGTGCAGACGCTTCTGACGCTTATCGAACGGCGCGGCGAAATTATTAGTAAAGACGAATTGATGGAAACGATTTGGAGTGATTCGATTGTCGAAGAAGCGAATTTAACGCAGTATGTTCACGTTTTGCGAAAAACTTTGGGCGTGGCGGCAAACGGCAAACCTTTAATCGAAACTTTGCGGCGGCGCGGCTATCGTTTTAACGGCGACGTGCGCTGTGTTACCGCGCAAACGCCAGCCGCGAAACCCGACATTTTCGCGCCGTCTGATTGGAATGGAAACGGCAACTCCGACGCTTCAATCGCTGAATTTGTCCGAAACGCTTCTCCGGTTAAAACAAAAAATAGCCGAATTATCTTAAAAACGATTGCGTTTGCGGCTTTCATCGGTGCGGTGATTTTAGGCGTTTCCGCTTTTTGGAATTCGGGAAAAACCGAACCGCCCACCGCCAAAAACGCACTCCAAATCGCGCTCAAACGACTGACACCCGACCAAAACGCGCTTCAACCGACCATCTCGCCCGACGGCAAATATATGGTTTATTCAATGCCGGAAAAATCTTTGCTCAACACGTTGTGGCTCAAAGATTTGACGAGCGGCAGCGCGGTGCAAATTATGCCGGAAGGTCAATATCTGGATTTTGCGTTTTCGTCCGACAGCACGCAGATTTATTACTTAACTTCCGATTTCGGCGGACCTAACAATTCGCTCGTCCGCATTCCGCTGTTCGGCGGCAAACCGCAGATAATTTCAAAAAACGTCATCAGCCCGCCAGCCGTTTCGCCGGACGGAAGGCGAATTGCGGTCATCAAATTCGACAGCGGATTGACCGTTCTGAACGAAAACGGCGAAGCGGAAAGCGCATTTGAAACATTAGTTCCGAATTTTATTCCGTTGATGTGGGGTTCGCAGATGTCATGGTCGCCCGACGGCGAGCGCATTGCTATTTGCGGAAAAAACAACGATGGACAACCGCGAATTTTAGATTATTCGATTAAAGCCCGCACCGGACAATTTTCTCCCGCACCAAATTTCAGCGAGATAAGCAGCGCATGGTGGCTTGCCGACGGTTCGGGCTTGCTCATTATGGCAAAAGAAAAATCCGGTGAGCCGTATCAAATCTGGCGCATCGCTTATCCGTCGGGCGAAGCGTCGCGCATTACGCAAGATTTTAACGATTACGATTGGATTAGTTTATCGGCGAATTCAAAAACGCTCGTGGTCGGGCAAAATATCACCAAAACGAATGTTTGGATTGCGCCGCTCGATGACCTCGGAAACGCTAAAAAATTGACTTCCGGCAGTGAAGCTCAGGACGGCTATCGTGGTTTGGCGTTTGCGCCGAACGACAAAATTATTTTCGCCAGCCCGCGCAGTGGCAATATAGATTTGTGGCAAATGAACCGCGACGGCAGCAATCAACAACAACTCACCGCCAATCAGGGAAGTTTGAATATTATGCCCCGTTCCACGTCGGACGGGCGTTACATCGTCTTCGTTTCCTCGCGCAACGGCGACGCGCCGCATATCTGGCGAATGGACGCAGACGGACAAAATCCGCTCCAACTGACCAACGATTCAGACGCACAATACTTTTACGACATTACCGCTGACGGAAAACGAATTTTTTACGCCACGTCAAATGAGCAAAAGCAGATGACCACGCGCCAAGTTTCCATTGGCGGCGGCGAACCGTCCGCCACCGCCGACAATTATCAAAGTTCCGGCTCAATCGCTGCCTCGCCCGACGGCAAATTGCTGATGCGCTACGTTTATCTGAGCGGTCAGCAGCAGCCGTGGAAATTCGGCATTTTCCCGCTCGAAGGCGGCGAACCGCTCAAGCTAATGGAAATTCCCGCTTACCGAAATTTTGTTCGTTGGGCGGCGGACGGCAAATCGCTTCTCTACATAAAAGCGGGAACTTCCCAACTCTGGCGACAGCCGATTGACGGCAATCCGCCCGTGATGCTCTTCGATTTAAAGAATGGTCGGCTATTTAACTTCGCCGTTTCGCCCGATTTCAAACAAATCGTTTTCGCACACGGCAGCCAATTCAGCGAAGCCGTTTTAATCGAGAATTTCGGAAAGCAGTAAATAATTCACGTTACGCAGTTTTGGTTTTTGTCGCTAAAAGCGACGAATATTATAGCCTAGCGAGAATCGCTAGGTCAGTTGACAAGATTTTTCGTCGCTGAAGGCGACGAACAAAAAACGCAACGATTGTTGCTCGCCTTCAGCGAGCGAAATGTTTAACGCAAACTACCTAGCGATTCTCGCTAGGCTATAATGTTGGTCGCTTTCAGCGACAAAGCAAAAATTCGTATTTTGCGTAAGGTGAGTAAATAAACAGCTTATTGTAACTTTTTGATAATTTCTAAAAGTTCGCGTTCTTCGCTTTCTGAAACCGTCCGCAAATCAATCAAAACTTTATCTTCCAAAATCCGTGTAATCACGCGCAAACTTCTCAGATTTTGTTCTAATTTTACAGCCGAAAATTGTTTATGTTTGAGCGCAAGAAGCATCGAAACCGGCTGAACATCGGGCGCAGAACCGCCGCCAATGACGGATTTTCCTTCGATGATTTCAAAATTCAAATTTGAGACTTTTTTTAATTTCTTCGCAAACTTTTTCGTCCGCGTTTTGAGTTCTTCATTCGTTTGAGCGAGCATTTTCAGCACGGGAATTTCTTGCAAAGCCGTTTCGCGTCGAAAAGATTCGAGCGTTGCTTCGAGCGCGGCGTAAATCAATTTATCAACTCGCAAAGCGCGATAAAGCGGATGTTTGCGAATGTTTTCAATCACATCTTTGCGTCCGACAATCAAGCCCGATTGAACGCCGCCGAGCAATTTATCACCGCTAAAACTGACGACATCTGCGCCTGCCGCGATTGATTCGGAAATTATCGGCTCGTCCATCAAACCAAATTTGGACAAATCAAATATCGCGCCCGAACCTGCGTCTTCATAAAGTAAAATGTCGTTTCGATGTGCTAAATCAGCCAAATCTGAAATCTTCGGCGTTTCTGTAAATCCAATTATTCTGTAATTTGACGGATGAACACGCAAAAAAAGTTTTGTGTTTTCGCCGATTGCTTTTTCGTAATCGGAAAGTTTTGTTCTGTTCGTTGTGCCAACTTCGCGCAAAATTGCGCCCGATTGCGCCATCACGTCAGGCACGCGAAAATCGCCGCCGATTTCGACTAATTCGCCGCGTGAAATAACGACTTCACCGCCTTTCGCAAAAACTGTCAAAACTAAAAACGCCGCCGCCGCACAATTATTTACAATCAAAGCAGATTCCGCGCCGGTCAGTTCTGCCAACAATTTTTCCGCATTTGCGCCGCGTTTGCCGCGCTTTCCGGTTTCGAGATTGTATTCGAGATTGCAATACGCGGAAGCCGTTTCAAAAATCGCTTGTCGCGCATTTTCCGAAAGCGGCGCACGACCCAGATTCGTATGAACAATCACGCCCGTTGCGTTGATAACCTTTTGCAATTTCGCGGTTTGCTCGCTTTGCCAAATTTGTCCAAGCAAATTTTCGGCTTCGTTCAACAAAATTTCGCGCGAAAATTCACGCGCCGGATTTTCTAAAATTTCGCACCGCAACGATTCAACAGCAGAACGCACCAAAACGGTTAAATATTTCGCGCCCGTTTCCGACAAAATTTTCTGTGCGGTTGCCGAACGCAAAAGCGCGTCAACCGATGGCAAAAGCGATAAAATTTCGGTTTTATTCGGCGCATCCTTTGGAATCATAAAAATATTGTAACCGAAATCGGAAATTTTTTAGCTTTGATGATTTTCTTTAAAGTGGAGAACTTTCCAAATCTCTCAAACTACCCGAAAATATGGCACTAATAGGAAACACATTACATCGTCAAGCAAATTCCAAAATCGAAGAAACGGCAGAAGTTGATCGCCAACTTGCAAAACTCGAAGATGACATTCGCAAACTGAAAATTGATTTCGACATTTTCTTTAACGGCGCAACCAAACGTCCGCCGCTCGAAGCGCGGGCGCGACTCGATTCAACCTTCAAACGCATAGCCGACAACCGCAAATTAACTTACGCACAGAGATATTTGTTGAGCGCATTAACTTCGCGTTTTACATCTTACCGCGAACTTTGGCGCAGATCGCTCAAAGCCAGAGGCGAAGAATTGTAAGTAAAAAGTAAAAAGTAAAAAGTAAAAAGTTAATAAGTGTCCTGTTTGAATCGAGATTCAAAGTCGGATGCTTTTTTACTTTTTACTTTTTACTTTTTACTTGAAAAAAGTCCGGTTTTTCTGTTTTCAGAAAAAAAGTCAGACAATTTAATTAACGCTTATTCAAGAACTTTCAGCACATTTTCCGCTTGCGGACCTTTCGGACCGGTGGTAACTTCAAACTCGACTTCTTGTCCTTGGATCAAGGTTTTATAACCGTCGCCGGAAATCGCGCTGTAATGCACGAAAATATCCTGTTCGCCGGGTTGTTCGATAAAACCGTAACCCTTCGCATTATTAAACCATTTAACTTTACCGATTGTTTTTGACATATTTCTCTAATTCCTCCTACAAACTTCAGTGAATTTATTTTTTTTAAAGTAGCCGAACGCATTTTTTCGAGAAAAAACACAGGGCAGAAACTAAAACCTGCGTCTGACAAAAATCTTTGGGAAATTTGTTCGATGCGGATTCAAATAAACGTCGGACAAAACAATTCCAAACAATTATAAAACCTTTAACTGCAAGATTTTTGGGAAATTTTATTTTTGTATTGTTTTGTTAGACGACAACGAAATTAGCGAAAAAATGTCCTAATGTCAAGACGTTTATTTAACTTTTTTGTAATTTGTTATAAAAATAAGACAAAATTGACATAAATTGTTTTAAGAGTGAAGATAAATTGTATTTTAGAAGACAGAAGTTAGAAGCCGGAAGACGGAAGACAGAAGTCGGAAGTTGATTTTCTTCTAACTTCTAACTTCTGTCTTCTGACTTCTGAAATTATGCACGAATACGGAAAAAATCCTGCGCTTTCATATAACGAATATTTAAGAGTTCCCGAATTGGTCAAGTTACAGACAACTTTGTCTGAGCCGACAAGCCACGATGAACTGCTTTTTATTGTCATTCATCAGACTTACGAGCTTTGGTTTAAGCAAATTTTGCACGAAATTGACGCGACTATTAATTGGATGAATGAAGGACGAATGTTTCGCGCAAATCATTCATTACGCACAGTTACGGCGATTGAAAAGATTATGGTTTCGCAAATTCATATCTTAGAATCAATGGCGCAAATCGGTTTTTTGGAGTTCCGCGACAAACTTAATCCGGCGAGCGGTTTTCAATCAATGCAGTTCCGCGAACTCGAATTCGTTTCCGGCACAAAAGACGAAAAGATTTTGATTTTTTTCGAGTTTGACGAATTTGCACACGAACGATTGCAAAAAAGATTTGATGCACCAACACTTGCCGATATATTTTGGAAACTGTTAGAAACAAATGAGTTTGATGTTTCAACGGAAGATGCAAGAGTCGAATCAATCGTCAAAATATTAGAAAAACCCGAAACGCACGCCGAACTTTTTATAATGCAAGATTTGCTCATTGAACACGACGAAAACATTTCGCTCTGGCGTTATCATCACGTTTTGATGGTCGAAAGAATGCTCGGAATGAAACGCGGCACAGGCGGTTCGGAAGGTTCGGGATATTTGCGAACGACGCTTTCAAAAAAATTCATTCCCGAACTCTGGGAAGCGCGAACACATCTGAAAATATAAAATTTTGTGGAAAATAAATCTTATTTGCGCTAATGTTAGAGTTATGTCAGTTGCAACAACTTACGAACATATTGTTTTGAATCAAACAGGCGTTCCGATTATTGAAGGCACGAACACGAAAATCGTCGAAATCGTTATCGAAATGAAGGCTTACGGTTGGAGTCCCGAAGAAATTCATTTTCAGCATCCGTATCTTTCGCTCGGACAAATCTATTCCGCGCTGGCTTTTTATTGGGATAATGCGGGCGAAATTGACCGTGATCTCAAAGAAAGATTGGCTAAAGTTGAAAAAATCCGCGCCCGAATCGGTAAATCGGAAATCAAAGAAAAACTTCAAGCGAAAAGTTTAATTTAATGCAAACAATGCGGCTCGTAATAAGCAAAATCGCCGCTCATTTGGGCAACTTTCTTACCTTTGATGTATTTTTGCAAAGTTCCGCGCAAAACTTTTTCGCCGTTTTCGCCGGAAGTTTTGTTTTTGAAGAAAAATCCTTCAAAACTATACACGATGCCTTTGAGTTTTTTGGTTTTGAATTTTACGTTATTATCAACCGTTACCCAAACGCCTTCGGCAAATCCTTCGTCAATATCTTCGCTTAATGTAGTGTAAATGCCAGCATAAGATTTAACCATGCCGCTTTCCGTTCCATCTTCATTGTAGATATGTTGATTCGATAACGAAATCATACTTACTTCGGGCATTGTGTTATTTTCGTCAAGCGAATACCAGCCATAATTATTGCCATAAATGCTACTTTGATATGAAACTATTTCTTTCGTTGGCTGAGAAATTTCGGGTTTCACCGTTTTGATTTCTTCAACTTTTACCGCTTCAATCGGCGGCGCGGAAACGAATTGATATTTTACGAGATAGATTTTCGCGGCGAAAACTCCGACGAAAAATGCGAGCGTTGCGACAAATAAACCGAGCAATGATTTTTTCATAATATTTCTTGTCAGAACAGCGAGCGGTAGCGACCTGTTTAACTCAACCCTGTCAGAAAAACAAATTCAACAGGTCGCTACCGCTCGCTGTTCTGACTTTAACCTCTAAAGCGAAATTTACGCTTGATTTCGGCTAAAGTCAAGAAAATTTTTTGCGCCGCGCAGATACCAAATTTTTGCGGAAAAAAGTATAATCAAAACGCTATAAACATTTCAATTTATCGGAGATTTTCAAATGTGTCTGTTTCGACTAACGATTTTATTTTGCTTAATTTCGCTTCCCGTTTTCGCGCAAAATGTGCAGGTTACGTTTTTGCACGTCAACGACGTTTATCAGTTTATGCCGGTTGACGGCGGAAAACGCGGTGGTTTGGCGCGGCTTTTGACTTTGAAAAATCAAATAAAAGTTGAAAATCCGAACACGATTTTCACGCTCGGCGGCGACACGCTTTCGCCTTCGGTCGAAACCAGAACTTACAAAGGCGCACAGATGATTGACGCTTGGAACGCGGTCGGGATTGATTACGCAGTTTTCGGAAATCACGAATTCGATGTCAAAACCGACGTGCTTTTGCAACGAATGAAGGAATCGAAATTTCAATGGCTCGGCGCGAATGTTATTGAAACGAAAACGGGGAAAATCTTTGCCGACACGCCGCCTTACGTTATTAAAGAATTCGGCGGCATCAAGATCGGAATTATCGGTTTTCTGCTTCCCGCAACAAAACAAACTTCTTCGATGGACGAAACTTTAACGGTTACGGATTTTTGCGCGACGGCGAAAAAGTTAGTCAAAAAAATGCGGAAAAAAGAAAAAGTCAGCGCAGTTATCGGCTTGACGCATCTTTCGATGACCGAAGATAAACAACTCGCCAAATGCGCCGATTTTGATTTAATTTTGGGCGGACACGAACACACGCTTTTGCAATCTTCATCAAACGGCACGCCGATTTTTAAAATGACGGCTGATGCGCGTGAATTGGGCAGATTTAATTTGAATTTTAACGCGCAGACGAAACGGTTTGAAAGTTTGGATTGGGAAATAATTCCGGTTACGGACAAAATCGAGAGCGCAAAAGAATTCGATTGGGTTTTTCAAAAATATCGTCCGCTTTTGGAACAATTATCTGTCCAAGTCGGCGCAACTTCGGTTGAACTCGACGCGCTTTCTTTTTCAAATCGCACGAAAGAAACGAACGTCGGAAATTTTGTCGCCGACACTTATCGAAACGCAACGAGCGCGGACATCGGTTTCGTCAACGGCGGCTCGATTCGTGCGGATTTGACTTATAACGCCGGAGTTTTGACCAAGCGCGATGTGCTTTCGATTTTGCCGTTTAATAATGCTGTCGTAAAAGTCGAAATTACGGGCGCATTGCTCAAAGAAATTCTCGAACACGGCGTTGCCCGCAGCGGCAAGGGCGAAGACAACGAACCCGGCAGATTTCCGCAAGTTTCCGGCTTGAGCTTTTCGTTTGATACGACAAAACCCGTCGGAAACCGCATAGTTGAAATGAAAGTCGGCGGCGTTGCGGTTGAAGCAAACAAAACTTACACGCTCGCAAGTTCGGATTTTCTAATCTCAAAAGGCGGCGATCTCTACACAATGTTTGCCAAAGGAAAACTTTTATCCGACGGAAAAGATGCGCCGAAAGATTCGGATTTGCTCGAAAAAGCTATCAAAGACGCACCGAATGCAACAATTTCTCCGCGCCTTGAAAATCGAATCGTGAAACTGAAATAACTTGGAGCGCGGACGGCTCGTCCGCACCGTTCGAGCGAAGCAAGAACGGCAAACGCTTATTACAAAATTAAGTTAATTTATAATGCGGCGTGAACGCGCCATTTCTCGTTTCACTCGAACGCGCGGGCAAGCGAGCCGCTTGCGCTCCAATCACATTCCGAATCTTTGCCGATTTCGTTCACGCGCCTTTGCTTGTTCAACTTCGCGGTCTTTCGGTGGCGCATTCGTTATAAGCGCATCAAGCAGATTTTTTGAAACCGCCGTAATTTCCTCAATCGCCGTCTCAAAAGCCGTCTGATTAACTGCCGAAGGCTTCTGAAATCCGCCGATTTTGCGAACAAACTGAATCGCCGCCGCTCTAATCTCATCCTCAGTCGCCGGCGGCGCAAAATTGTGTAATTGTTTGATATTTCGGCACATAGATTATGAAAAAAAGCCGCCAAATTTGACGGCTTTTGATTTATACGGTTTCTAATTGAGCCAAAGAGTTTTTGAATAATTCTAAAACCTTGATAGCTTGTTCACGTTTGACAGTTGGAAAGTTTTCAAGAAATTCATCCAAAGAAACGCCGTTTTCCAAATTATCGAGCAAAACCGAAACAGGAACTCGCGTTCCGCGAAATACAGGTGTTCCGCTCAAGATTTCTTTTTCGCTGACAATCTCGTAAGGTTGCGAAAAGTTCAAATAAAATGATTTTTTCCGATTAACTTGAATTGGCTTTTCCCAAGCATCATCATCGTTTGCCTGCAAAATCACGAGTTCGTCAATTTCTTTTTCTGTCAGATTTTTATTCATATATCCCAACCTGTAATTATCCGCACAATCCGGTTCGGTTTCAACTGAAAAATTATTTTCAAATGTCTTCCGCCAAAGGTTTCTCCGATAAGTTGATAACGGTCTTTAGAATTTTTGTTTTTTCTGACCTGAAAATCATTGTAAAAACATTCAACCGCTTCGTTGATGCTTATCCGATGCGCGAACAATTCATCATTTTCAAAATCATATTCAAAGTCCGTCGGTTCAAATTTTGACCAATCCATAATCAACTAAAATAATCTTCCATAAATCTTTGCACGTCTTTAATCATTGCTTCCACATTTTCTCAGCTTAAAGCATCAACTACTTTAAGATACTCGGCATAGTCAATCGCAGGAACGGTTCCTAATTTTTGAAGTCGCCAAAGTAGGTTAAAAAAGAAATAAAGTAATGCTGTTTCTCCTTCTTCGACTTTAATTTGAATTTTGCTTTCGCCTAAATACGAAATGTCAAAGGAGCCCTTAGCTAAGGCAATTCCTATATCTATTCTTTGCTTTTGACTCAAAGATTTAATTGTATTTTCAAATGCTTTTCCGAAAGCAGGCGACCAAGAACTATCAGAAGTCATTATTCCGCCCAAAATTGGCGTAACAGGTCTTGGCAAAACATTCTTTCCAACATCCACAATTGACGCGCTAGTCCGCTTTAAATTTCTGACAGATTCGATTTTTTTACCTGCATATTCTATTTTATCTTTATCCAATTCTTGCTTAACTTCAAATATTGCGTAAACGCTTTCGGCAGGAACGAAGATTTGTTTGTTTTGATTATAAAGTAAAGGTGTGTATTGACGGTCATAAATTACAACATCAATTTGTTCGCTTTGATTTCCTTCTGAGTCAATTACAAAGGCTCTATCAACTTGATAACGAGTCGGTAAATGATTTTTTAACAAGCAAATCCACTCATCTTCGGTAGCATCACCTTTTGCAACTGAATGACAAAGGGTTTCACGATTACTTTGCAAAGTTACTGAAAGTTGTTGTTGAAGTGAAATAAGAAGTTGTTTCATTTGATTTTTCATAGCTTTACCTAATTATGTCTTTCCAATTTCGTTGACTTGCGGAATTTTGAGCAATTTCAGCAATGTATGTTCTTTCTTCTTTGGATAAGTCGTTTGAAATAATGTTGTTGGAATTAGATGGGTCAACAACTCTTGAATTTGCAAAATACTTTCCAATGTAACTTAGAGTATGCAAAACATTTTGGGATAAATTACCTGTTCGTTTTCCATAAAGAGCATTTATTACGGTAAGCTCAAGATAAAATGATGGAAAATCCAAATCATTCAAGTTACGCCAGATTTTTATTGCTCTAATTTCATTTATCCTCCCTGATTTTTGGACAGTTGATATATGTTCAGCAATATTTCCTTGAGTCCAAGTTTTAGTTTTATTTTTATAAAGACTATGCCAATTATGAAGACCTTCTTGCTTTTTGGCGGGAACTAAATCAATTTTGTATCCATTAAGATTTATTCCTATGGAAACATTTTGTTTTCGAGGTTTCCATCCCTTTTTATTTACCAAATTAAAAAGCATCTGAAAAATCTCTCCTAAAGTTTGTTTTGTTGAAGATTTCAAAGAGATAAAAAGGTCAATATCAGACGAGCCTTTAACTGCTGTTCCCTTGGCATAAGCACCTGAAAAACAGATTTTACTAAGACAATCTCCAGCCCAAATTGCCAAATCTGATGCTATGGAATTGGCAATCATCTCGACTTCAGAAATTTCTCTTGGAGCTGTTGTATATTTTCTCAAAACTTTTGAAACATATTCATCTCCTGTCATAAGCCTTACCTCCGAAATTTTAACTTTCATTAACCTTCAAAACTGCCAAAAATGCTTCTTGCGGGATTTCTACTCTGCCGACTCGTTTCATTCGTTTTTTGCCTTCTTTTTGTTTTTCGAGGAGTTTTCTTTTTCTGGAAATGTCGCCGCCGTAGCATTTTGCGGTTACGTTTTTGCCCATGGCTTTGACGGTTTCGCGGGCGATGATTTTTGTGCCGATTGCCGCCTGAATAGCGACTTCAAACATTTGGCGCGGGATTAGTTCTTTCATTTTTGCCGCAACGAGTTTGCCTTTGGTTTCGGCGGTTTTGCGGTGCAGAACTAACGAAAGCGCGTCCACAGGTTCGCCCGAAACTAAAACGTCGAGTTTGACCAAATCGCTTTGTTTGTAATCGGAAAAATGATAATCGAGCGACGCATAACCACGCGAAACGCTTTTTAATCTGTCGTAAAAATCGAGAACAATTTCGTTGAGCGGCAGTTCATACACGAGCATTACGCGGTTTTCGGTGATGTATTCAAATTTTTTCTGTGTGCCGCGTTTTTCGTCGAGAAGCGGCAAAATTCCGCCTAAGAAAGCATCATTTGTTAAGATTGTGGCTTCGATAAAAGGTTCTTCGATTTTCGCAATTCTGCCCGTTTCTGGCATTTTTGATGGTGAATCAACTTCGGTAACTTCACCGTTTGTTGTGGTTACACGATAACGAACGCCGGGCGCGGTCGTGATTAAGTCTAAATTAAATTCGCGCTCTAATCTTTCCTGAACAATTTCCATATGGAGAAGCCCGAGAAATCCGCAACGGAAACCGAAGCCGAGCGCGGTCGAACTTTCAGGTTCGTAGAAAAACGAAGCGTCGTTCAAACGCAATTTGTCCATCGCGTCGCGCAAATCTTCGTATTGCGCCGAATCTGTCGGATAAAGTCCAGCGAAAACCATCGGTTTAACTTCTTGAAAACCCGGAAACGGTGTATCAACCGGACGCGCCGCTTCTGTAATCGTATCGCCGATTTGCACATCTGCAACGGTTTTGATTGATGCGGTAAGAAATCCGACTTCGCCGACACTTAATTCGTTAATCGGAGTCGGGCGCGGACGATTTACGCCCAAAGTTTCAACGAGATATTCGCGTCCTGTGTTGAAAAATCTGATTTTCGTGCCTTTCTTAATCGTTCCCTCGATGATTCGGAAAAGCACGATAACGCCGCGATAAGAATCATACCAACTGTCGAAAATCAAGGCTTTGAGCGGCGCATTTGTATCGCCTTTCGGTGCGGGAATTTTGGCAACGATTTGTTCGAGAATTTCTTCAACGCCGACTCCGGTTTTCGCGCTTGCCAAAACCGCGTCGCTTGCGTCCAAACCGATAATATTTTCGATTTGCTCTTTAATTCGGTCAGGTTCGGCAGACGGCAAATCAATTTTGTTTAAAACGGGCAACAATTCCAAATCGTTTGCGAGTGCCAAATAAGTATTCGCCAGCGTTTGCGCTTCAACACCTTGCGAAGCGTCAACAATCAGCAACGCGCCTTCGCACGCGGAAAGCGAACGCGAAACTTCGTAGGAAAAATCAACGTGACCGGGCGTGTCAATCAAATTTAAAACATAATCATTTCCGTCTTTTGCTTTGTAATCCAAACGAACGGCGTGAGACTTAATGGTGATGCCGCGTTCGCGTTCCAAGTCCATATTGTCGAGCAATTGCTCTTCCATATCGCGGTCGGCAACTGCGCCTGTCAATTGCAAAATGCGGTCGGCAAGCGTGGATTTGCCGTGGTCAATATGCGCGATAATCGAAAAATTTCTGATTCTTTCAGGATTCATATCTTTGGTAATAAGTAATAACAATACCTTCGCCAAATTAGGCGGTTGGGGAAGCAGATTTGGGCTGATAAATACTGCCTAGCCTGCTGACCTCTTCAATTATTTGTTTCATTAAAACTGGTTCTGGTTTTTTCAGAACCTTTTTTAATGTCAAAACGG
>JANNYB010000110.1:0-19881 GCA_031409875.1 Acidobacteriota bacterium
CCGTTTTGACATTAAAAAAGGTTCTGAAAAAACCAGAACCAGTTTTAATGAAACAAATAATTGAAGAGGTCAGCAGGCTAGGCAGTATTTATCAGCCCAAATCTGCTTCCCCAACCGCCTAATTTGGCGAAGGTATTGTTAGAGTTTAGAGTTTATTATCTCGCGTCCAACTCGATTTGTTTAAATTCCGCTCAATCAATTTTGAATTTTCGCAACGGAAAATGATAATTTAATTTATCACTTTTCTTTTTATTTATGACAATCAAATCAGACAAATGGTTGCGCCGAATGGCGGATGAACAACAAATGATTTCCCCTTTTTTGTCCGAACTCGTGCGTGAGCGCGACGGCAATCGGATAATTTCCGCCGGAGTTTCGAGTTACGGCTACGATATGCGTCTGGCAGACGACGGTTTTCGCATTTTTTCTTCGGTTTATGGATTAGAAATTGATCCGAAACATTTTGACGAAAATTCTTTGATTGAACCCGAAGTTCGCACGGCAAACGACGGTTCAAAATATTATCTTCTTCCGCCGCAACATTACGGTTTAGGCGTTACCGTCGAAACTTTCAAGATGCCGCGAAATGTAACCGGTTTAGCAATTGGAAAATCTACATACGCACGTGCCGGATTGCTTGTGAACGCGACACCGCTCGAAGCAGGTTGGGAAGGAAGATTGGTTGTCGAGATTGCAAACTTGGCAAATTTGCCTTTGCGCGTTTATGTCAACGAAGGAATCGGGCAAATTTTATTCTTTGAATCAGACGAAAATTGTGCCGTTTCTTATTCGGATCGCGGCGGAAAATATCAAAATCAGACAGGTTTGACTTACGCAAAAGTCTAATCTCTTAAAGTTTTACCGCCGATTATTAAACAAATTGCGCCGAGCAAACACGAAATCGGACAAACAAGAAGTGCGTAGCGCATCATTTTCGGGTCAGCGGTTGCGCCGAATCTATCACTTAAAAAGCCGATTAAATTTGAACCGATAATGTAGGCGAAAATATTAACCGAAAAGAAATAAATCGCTATGGCAACGCCTCGCAGATTTGCTCCGGCGATTTCGATTGCGTCCGCCGCCGCCGCTCCGAGCCACGCCAAAGCCGCAAAAAGCAGGAAAAAAGATGCGCCGATAATAATTCTGAAATCGTCCGTAAAGAGAACAATCAACCACAAAACAAAAGATATTGCCGACAAAAATGCGCCGTAAAACATTCGTCCGCCGCGATGTTTTTGACGAAAATAATCGGCAAATTTTCCGCCCAAAAGTGTTGCCGGAATTCCTGCTGAAAGTGTTAGAATTCCTGCCCAAAAAGCAATCGTCGGAATCGGCACTTGATACAAACGATTGATGTAAGTCGCGCCCCAAATCGAAAAATTATTGGTTGCCAAACCTAGAAAAGCATAACCTAAACAAAGCAAAATAAATGACTTATTTGAAATCAACTTTCTCCAATCCGAATCGGCAACAACTTCGTCGGTTTTTACTAGAATTATTCTTTCAGGTTCTTTCAAAAAATAAACAAAAATTGCCAAAACAATGCCCGGAAACCCGACAAACATAAAGGCGTAACGCCAACCGTAATTGTATAAAGCTCCGCCGAAAAGCGCGGCTAAACCTGCGCCGATGGCAATTCCCATCGAATAAATGCTCGTTACCGTGGCTCGTTTATTCGGCGGAAAATAATCTGCAAGAAGTGAAATCGCCGCCGGACCAAGCGTAGCTTCACCAACGCCGACCATCAAGCGGCAAAAAAAGATTGACCAAAAACCTCCGGCAAATCCGGTTAAACCTGAAAATAAACTCCAAATCAGCAGACCGACAGCAATCAATTTCACCCGCGAACCTTTATCTGCCAAACGTCCGAACGGAATTCCCAAAAACGTATAAAAGATTGCAAACGCAGAAGTTCCGAGCAAAGACAATTGCAAATCGGAAAACTGCATATCTTGTTTTATCGCGGGAAAAAGAACATAGATAATCTGGCGATCAAGAAAATTCATCACATAGACAAACATTAGCAAACCAAGCGCATAATACGAATAAGCGGGAGTTTTTTCGGTTTGATTTTCCATAGATTTGTTGTTTTGAGTTCAAATTTCAGTTTGCCGTTTCCGCCAGCGAAGCGAAGCGGAAACAATTGCCGCCAATCACGCGAGTTTTTTCTTTCAAAACTCGCGTAACAGCTAAAAAGAAGCAATCGTTTTGCTTCGCTCACGATTGCGGCAAACTGAAGTTTGAACTCCGAACAATTAACTCAAAAGCATTATTTTTCCTTCGCCTTTGACGACCGTGTTCCCGTTTTGATTGGTGCAGACGGTTTCGATTGTAACAATCGGTTTATCTTCACGAATATCAATGACAGTTGCCGTCGCCGTAACCGTATCATCAATAAAAACCGGCGCAATAAACTTCATTGTTTGCGAAAGATAGACGATTTTCTTTTCCTTAAATTCATTGCCGAGAACGGCAGAAATCAACGCGCCGGAAATCATTCCGTGCGCGATTCGTTTGCCAAATTGCGTTTTCGCGGCAAATTCTTCGTCCAAATGAATCGGATTAAAATCGCCCGAAAGTTCGGCAAATGTGCGAACAACCGCGTCTGTAATTTGTTTCGATGTGGAGAAATTATCTCCGATTTGTAAATCCATAATTTTATATTTTGCCTGCGAAACATACGAAAAGAACGAAATAAAAGCAAATTCATAATTTTTCGTTTTTTTCGTATGTTTCGCAGGCAATCATTATTTTCCTAAAAATTCTAAAACTTTCTTATTAAAATCCAACGCTTTTTCGACTTGCGGCACGTGACCGCAATTGTCGAAAATTACGAGTTCAGAACCTGTAATTCCTTTATTGAAAGTAGTTGCGTCGGCAACGGGAAGCAAGCCGTCTTGTTTGCCCCAAATAATTAGCGTTGGTTTTTTGATGGAAGCGAGGCGATTGTTTAAGAAATCTTCCTTGCGTTTGATTGATTCGATGATTGCATTTATCGTGTAACCGTCGTTTGCTACGACTCGCGCCGTCATAAATTGGTCAACCAGAGCTTCGTTATTTTGAAGCGCGGGCGTGGCAAAAATAAGTTTCAAATTGGCGCGGATTTCGTCGCGTGTCGAATTATTCAAACGATAAATTTCGTCTGAATTGACGACATCGGGAATAATTCCGGCGGCATCAACAAGCACGATTTTCTCAACGCGATTCGGATATTTTATCGCCATCAAACCCGCAATCCAACCGCCCAACGAATTGCCGACGAGCGAGGCTTTTTCAATCTTCAATTCCGACATAAATTTGTCGAGAAAATCGGCGTAAGTGCCAACACGATATTTCAAAAACGGCTTATCAGATTTGCCGAAACCGACTTGATCGAGCGCAATAACGTGATAATTTGCCGCCAAAGCCGCGATATTAAACTGCCAAGATTCAGCCTGTGCGCCGAGTCCGTGAAGCAAAATAACTTTCGGTTTCGCCGCGTCGCCCGCTTCGAGATAACGAATTTTCGCGCCGAAAATCGTTACGGATTTTTCCTGCGGCATTTGTGCGAAAACTGCGAAAGCAAATATTTGAACAAATAAAACAGCTAATAATAATTTTTTCATATAGGTTAATTTATCCGCAGATTTCGCGGATAAACGCAGAAACAAATCTAAAAAAATCCGCGTCATCCGCGTTAATCCGCGGCTAAATAAAGTCTTTCAATTTCATTGGCAAAATTGTTCGCCACGACATTTCTTTTCAACTTCATTGTCGGCGTAATTTCATTAAATTCGAGTGAAAAATCGCGTTCCAAAATCGTAAATTTTTTAATCTGCTCCGATGATGAAATTCGCGCATTCGCGCTTTCGACGGATGCTTTAATTAAATCATAAACCACTGAATTGCGCGTCAAATCGGCAAAGTTTTCATACGGCAATTTATGAACTTTTGCAAACATTTCGGTTTCGATTTGATTGAGCGTAATTAGTGCAACACAATAACTTTTGCCGTCGCCGTAGAGAAAACATTGCGAAATGAGATGATTTTCCTTGACGAGATTTTTGACCAACGCAGGCGCGACATTTTTTCCGCTCGAAAGCACGATAATTTCCTTTTTGCGTCCCGTAATTTTTAGAAAACCGTCTGTGTCGAGTTCGCCTAAATCACCCGTTTTCATCCAACCATTTTCATCAAACATTTCGGCAGTTTTAGCTTCGTCTTTGTAATAACCCGAAAACATCATCGCGCTTTTGACCAAGATTTCGCCATCTGCGGCAATTTTAACTTCGCACATCGGCATCGGTTTTCCGACTGTTCCGAACTTCAGATTTTCGACCGTATTAAATGCGCCGCAGATATTTTCCGTCAAACCGTAAGCCTGCAAAATCGGCAAATTTCGTTTCGCAAAAAAATCAGCAATCTCATTCGGCAAAGGCGCACCGCCGGAAGTTAAAAGCCTGATATTTCCGCCAAAAGCATCTTTCAAAGATTGTTCACTTGCATCAGCTCCATTTTCGCTGATAACTTTTGCATAAACCTTCTCAAAAAATCGCGGCAAACTCGCAAAAACCGTCGGTTTCACTTCCAACATATACGAATAAAGTTTCGACAAATCATCAACAAAATGCGCCGCCGTGCCGTTGTAAAGACGATTGTAAATTCCCGAAATCCGCTCGGCAACGTGGCACGCCGGAAGATACGAAAGCGTTATATCATCGTGAAAAATCGGCACGGATTGTTTGAGTGATTTGCACGAATTCAAAATATATTCGTGCGACAACATCGCACCTTTCGGCTGTCCGGTCGTGCCGGAAGTATAAACCATTATCGCAGTTTCATCGGATTTTAAGTTGTAACCGATTTCTTCAACTTTCGGCAAAAATTCAGCGCGGTTTTGTCTGCCGAATTCGAGAAAATCTTGAAAACTTGTCGCATTTTCGCTCTCTTCCAAACAAATAATCTCTTTAACTTTCGGCAATTTCGCGTCGCTTTTCGCAACTTTTTGCAACTGAATTAAAGAATCAACAAAAACGAACTCCGCGTCCGAATGATTGATAACATATTCACATTGCTCTGCCGAACTCGTCGGATAAATCCCAACGCCAACGCCGCCCGCCGCAATCGCCGCAACATCAATAATCGTCCATTCGGGAACATTTCCCGCCAACATCGCCACGCTCGCGCCGCGCGTCAAACCTTTCGCCAACAACGCACACGCAAAATTAATCGTTTGTTCTCCAAACTCTTTCCAACTTGTTTCAGCCCACGCATCGTCAAACCGTTGATAAAACACGGTCTTGTCGCCGTATTTGGCAACTTGGATTTGAAAAAGTCGGAAGATGTTTTGCATATAAAACTGTGCTAAAATGAACTTTATGAAAAAGTCTTATTCAAGTTTCACAACTTACGAAGACGTTAAAAATCTTGGATTAAATGTCAAAAGACAAAAATTATTTTCTCAAGTTGAGCCGATAGAACCTTCAGACTTTTTGCAAAAAACTCTTGAAATCAATCGGGAAATTCCGTTGGAATCTGAAAAAGCTAAGTCCGAATTATTGATAACACCAATCCTTAACGAAGTTAGAATTTTGATGAACAAACGCTTTACATATTTTTCGGGCTATCAATTTAATGTTGACAGTTCGCGCGGTCTCAAAGGTTTTTGCGATTATTTAATTACCTCAAAAGAAGACGCAATTTTTATCGAAAGCCCTTTGATTGCAGTAGTTGAAGCCAAACATAATCAAGATTTGCCCGATGCCGCGCCGCAATGTATTGCCGAAATGTTTGCGGCAAAAATTTTCAATGAAAAGAACAATGAACCTCAAAAATTTATCTACGGCGTAATTACCACAGGTTACGATTGGTTGTTTTTGAAATTAGAAAACTCAACCGTTTTTTTCGACACAGGCGAAAGATATTATCTCAATAATTTGCCTGAATTACTCGGCGTTTGGAAAACTATGCTGGCAAAATTCTAAATTCTAAACTCTGTTTCGCCAATTACGCTTTTCGATTTTTCTAATGTTTTCAATTCCTTTAAGTCGTTGTAAATAAACGATTAGTTTTTGTAATTCGTCATCATCAGTTTCACCGAAAAAAGGTTTCACACGAACTAAATTTCCATAACTCGAACGCCATTTTTCAGGGCTGTCGTCAACAACAATGACAGAGTTCAAATCGTAACCGCGATTGCGAACTTTCGTCATTTTCTTTTCAAAAAATTGTTCGCGTTCTTCCATATCAAAACCAATCGTGCATCTTTCCCGCGCCCAAAAGAAAGCAGTTTGATACTCGGAATCCAAAATATTTTCAATGATTTCCGTTGCATATTTTCGCGTTGACGAAGTCCAAACGGCAATCTCGAAATTTGCAAAACAAAACTCCAAAAACTCATCAAGAAAAGGTCTTCGATAAACAAAATATTGCCCGACAATAAAGTCTGCTTCGCGCTCTAATTTCTCTTCCGTCGCGTGAATCAGAGTTTCATCTAAATCTAAAATCAGAAGTTTTTGCATCAATCAAATGATGCTTAAAAATTGTTTTCAAATCAATCTTTAATATCGAAAAACCATCGCCGCCATATTTATTCCGCCGCCGGACGCGCACATTACGAAATTGTCGCCGCGTTTTAGTTTTCCGGCAGAAATTGCGTCGTGCAAAACCATCGGAATACACGCCGAGCCGGTGTAGCCCCATTTTTGCATAATCGTATGCGTTTTTTGATATGGCAGATTCATTTCAGACATTACGGCTTTGATTGTCGAAAGATTTACTTGCGTCCAGAGAAATAAATCAACGTCGTCGAGCGTTAATTCGGCGCGTGAAACTAATTCTTTGACGATGCGTTGCCAGCCGACAAAATTGATTTCGGGCGGCGTTCGTTTCGCAAAACGGACTTTGTTGTAATAACCTTTTTCCAAAACTTCCGGCGTGATTGGCATTTTTGAACCGCCTGCGAAAATTCCCAAATAATCGTGATATTCGCCCATTGCTTCGAGTTTGGATGAAAGCAAACCAGTTTCGCCAGATTCGTCGGATTGCAAAACGATTGCACCTGCGCCGTCGGCGAAAATCGTGGCGGTTTTCTTTTCCGTCCAATCGAGAAACTTGGTCATTGCGTAAACGCCGATGACGAGAATATTTTTATAATTTTTGTCGGCGATAATGTATTTACACGCTGTATCTAAAGCAGTTACAAATCCGGCGCAAGCACAATTCGTGTCAAAACTTCCGGCATTTTTCGCGCCGATTCGATGTTGAACGACGACGGAAGTTCCGGGCGAAAGATATTCCGGCGTGTCAGTTGCGACGATAATTAAGTCAATTTCTTCGGCAGAAATTCCCGCGTCTGCGAGCGCATTTTGTGCCGCAATCGTTGCAATATCAGCCGCACTTTCATCATCGGCGAGAACGTGGCGTTCGTGAATTCCGAGATTGTTCACGACAAATTCGGTAATATCTTCGCCGAGCATCACGCTCAAATCGGCATTGGTAATTACTTTTTCGGGAACGGCAACGCCGGTTCCAATAATTTTTGCGTTTCTCATAAAGTTATGTTTTGAGTCCACGCTTCAGCGTGCAACCGCCAGCGAAGCGCGGCGGTTTTGCCGTCTAAAGACGGAACTCAAAACTGTTTCTGACAAAATTCTTTTACTGCTTGATTAAACTCGTCGGCGTTTTCGACAAAGAACATATGGCTGCCATTTTTGATAACTTTCAATGTTGCGTTTGGCAATTTTTCGGCTAAATTTAACGAATTTTGCATCGGCACGAGATTATCTTTGTCGCCTGTTAAGACAAGTGTTTCGTGTTTTATTTCGCTTAATTTTTCGGCAACGTCAAACGAAAAAGCTGTCTGTAATTGCGCTGAATAAGTTTCGTCCGAAACTTTGTTTTCTTCGCGCAATCTGCAAACTTTTTCGACGATTTCGGCGTGTTCTGTGTTAAATTTTTCGGTAAAAGCCGGACGAAAAAAATGTCGAATCTGTTCACCGTGCGTAAATTCAGGATTCGGTGTGAACGAACGCAAAATTTCGATGTCGGGGCGAACGTGATTTTCTCCGCCCGCAGTTGTGCAAGCCAAAATCAATTTTTCAACTCGTTCGGGAAACCGCAAAGCGAATTCGAGCGCGACAAATCCGCCGAAACTTGCGCCTAAAACATTGGCTTTTTCAATTTTCAAATCATCTAAAATCCATAAAACGTCTTCGACAAAAGTTTCAATTGAAAGATTTCCCAAATCATTCGGCGACTTGCCGATTCCACGCGGATCAAACGTAATCACGCGGAAATGTTTCGCTAATTCCGCAATCTGACCAAACCAAGTCCACACGCCTGAAGCAAAACCCGGAATCAAAATCAGCGGTTCGCCCGCGCCGTGAGTTTCGTAATAGAGTCCAAAGTCCAAAGTCCAAAGTCCAAAGTCATTTGAGTTAATGACTTTTGAATTAGAATCGGATGAATTGGACTTTGGACTTTGGACTTTAGACATTGGACTTTAGTTTGTCGCGTGAAACTTCACCATTCGCCATTGGTTATAGCCGGTTAAATCCTTTGAATTGATGTGTCCGTAAGGATAAGCCGTAAATCTTTTTTCGCCGTTTTGCGCCGGAATTTGCGATGTATATTGCCCGTAAACGACATTTCCGTAACCGATAATTTCGTCAACCGTTGACCAAATCGAATATGTGTAAGCTCCTTCGTAATGCGAACTGGCGTTCATATTTGTCAGAATATTCGATACGCCGATAACAAATCCGAAGTATAAATAACCCGGATAAAGTCCGTTTGTGTTCGCGCAAGTCGGCGTTGTTCCGCCGGTTTGATAACACGAAACCAAGCCGCGATTTGCGCCCGCAATGCCGACAAAAGTGTCAATGCTCGAAGTTATTGGCGAACCGAGATTGTAATTTCCGCCGTTTAGCAAATCATTTCCGCTTCCGCCCAAAATCGCTTTGCGCGTGAGCGTAACTCCCATCGAATGAGTAATTACATCAACTTTCGTCGCGCCTGTATAAGCCTTTACAGCTTGAATAAACGCACGAATCTTTTGCAAATTCGTCAACGAATGATATTGATTTCCCGATTGCAACGGATTTGCATCGCCCCAAGTCATCGCATACATTTCCGAAGTTTTATAACCTTGCGAAGTGAAATAATTAATCGAATTCGTCCAACCTGTCAAACCTGTTCCGCTTCCGAGTGCGGCATCCGAATTGCCGTGAATAAAAATCACCGGCTGATTAACCACCGTATCAGACGAATTTGCTTTTCCGCCATAACTGTTGCCGCTTGCATTAAAGTTATAACTGCTGTAACCATTGGCATTTAGCCAAGTTTGAAAATGCGAAGTAAGTTGTGCCGAAGCCGAACTTACAAAAAGAAAAGTCATTACAAAACCAACCGAAAGCAACTTATTTATCATCAAAAATCTCCTTATTATTCAAGCGTTCTGAGTCCCGCCTTTAGGCGGCTTCCGCTAGCGAAGCGCGGCGGAAATTCCGCCAAAAGGCGGGACTCAGAACAGTTTTAAAAACTCAATTTGAAACCGAATTGAATTACACGCGGTCCGGTTGATGCGCTGGTGATTTGTCCGAAATTTCCGAGCGCGATGTTGTTCACGGGATTTGCGTAATTTACCCAATTAAACAAGTTAAAGAATTCGGCGCGGAATTCGGCGCGGAATTTTTCGTTTATCGGAATCAATTTGATGACCGATAAATCTACGTTTTTCTGTCCCGGTCCGGTCAAGAAATTGCGCGGCGTGTTGCCGAACGGATTGTTTGCATCAAACGTCGGATTATTGACAACTCCGACGCTCGTGCCGTCGAGTCGCGGGCGCGATGTAACGAATGCGCCCTGGGCAAAATATGCCGCCAAACAATTTGAAACCGAACCGCCGCATTCGATCTGCCCTGAAAATGCCGGATTGAAATTGGCGCGGCTGATGACCGCATTGCCCGGATTATCAACTATCGAAAACGGCAAACCGCTTTGGAAAACGGCGATTCCGGCAAGTTGCCAGTTGTTCAAAATAGCTTTCGCCGCGCCCGATTCGACATTAAATTTCGGCAAATCATAAACGCCGCTCAAAACGAAACGATGTTCGCGGTTAAAATCCGAACGTCCGTAATTTAATTTCCAATTCGATTGATCGCCCGGAATATTCGTCAATTCGTTGATCGAACCGCCCGAATAATAATCTTTAGAAATTCCCCAAGTATATGCGCCCGTAATCTGCAAACCGCGTGAAAAGCGTTTTGCAAGAGTCGCTTGGAACGAACTGTAACGCGAATTCGATGTCGTCTGAACTTGCTGAATGCCGCCCGTTACGTTTTTGTTTAACGAAAGAATCGAACCGGCGGCAAGATTCGGAACAAAAGTATTTGTTGCGCGATTGAAAATCGGCTGATTAAGCGTTACGACCTGCAAAAGATGCGTGCCTTTGTTGCCGACAAATCCGACATCGAGAACCGTATTTTTCGCAATTTGCCATTGAACGCTGAAATTATATTGCTGAATATAAGGCGTTGATAAATCGGGATCAACAAACACGCCGCTAATCGGCACGCCGACAAACGGTGCAATCGGCGACAAGGGCGACGGAACATTTGCAAACGTCGGAAACGCCGAAGGTTGCGGAATTGCGACAAACGGATTAGCAAATGTTTGCCCCGGAACAAACGGACTTCCCGGCAAGCCTACGCCGAGCGCAAGATACGGATAATTAAAGAGTTGCGTGTTTGCATAGCGCGTCGAAATGCGGTCGAAATAAATTCCGTAGCCGCCGCGAAGCACGAATTTTCCGTCATTATCGAGCCGTAAAGCAAAACCGAAACGCGGCGCGAAATTGTTTTTATCGGTTGGAACAAGCGTTTTTTCAACAAACGGAACTCCCGGAATTTGTCCGCCTTCAGCTTGCACAAAACCGTTCGGCGCGAGTGCGGGATTTGCCGTTGTGCCGAGTCTTAATTGATTCGGAAGAAAATTTACCAATCTGCCTTTCGTATCAACCGGCAAACCGTAAAAATCGTAACGCAAGCCGAGATTAAACGTCAGACGGTCGCTGAATTTGTAATCGTCTTGGATAAATGCGCTGTAATCTTTGACGCGAAACGAACGGTCAAACACGCCCGAACCGATAATCGAAGTGCCGACACCGCTCAGAAAATTGTTGAAACTGCTGAAAATAATCTGTCCACGTGAAAAAGCGTTAAAGTAAAATTTCACGGTCGAAGCGCGAATTTCGCCGCCGACTCTGATGCGGTGTTTGCCCGTTACAATTGAAAGCGTATCTTGAATCGAAAAAGCGTTGATGCGCGAAGATTGATCGGACAAAGGCGCAGCACCAAACGTAAAACTCGAATCTAATCCCGCAATTGACAAAGTCGGTGCGCCGGGAAAAAGACTCGAAAGCGTGCTTGAAATTCCGAATTGCGCCGCCGTAAAAGGTTCTTGCGGAACGCTTGTTACGAGCAGACGGCTGAAGCCGAAACGCGCTTGGTTGGTGATGTTCGAGTTGAAAATATATGTGTCGGTCAGCGTGTAAAGCGTCTGTTTGATTGCCAAATCGCCGCCGAAACCGATAAGTTGATTTGTGCCGTTGCCGAGTCCGGCGAAGTTGTAATTTGCTTGCGTCGTCGGATTATCGGCGAAAAATAATTTGCTCGAAAGCGAATGTTTATCGGAAATATTGAAGTCCAAATTGCCGTTAAATTGATTTTCACGAAAGCGCGAAAGCCCTGTCTGCGGCGTAGAAATCGGGCAACGATTCGGATTGTTTCCGAGAAGCGCAAGCTGGCAGTTTATTGCCGTGCCGTTCGGGTTCGCCGAAGGAATTGCAAAACTTCCGTCCGGCAGACGCGCATTCAAAATCGTTAATGCCACAGGATTTACCGCAGCTACGCCGAATGCCGCAATCAATCCTGCCGAAGTTCGATTGTTGTCGGTCAATCCGCGCGGAATCGAAGGAAACGTCAAACTGTTCAGCAGCGAAAGCGCGTTGCGTTCGCGTGTGCCTTGATACGAAACGAAGAAAAATGCGCGGTCTTTGACGATTTTGCCGCCGAATGTCGCGCCGAATTGTTGGCGCGTCAAAATCGGGCGTTCGAGTCCGCGGGCTTTGACGAAAGGTTCGTTGGCGTTAAAAATTTTGTTTCGGAAAAAATAATATACGTTGCCGCGAAAATCGTTTGAACCGCCGCGCGTAATCGCTTCGACGTTGCCGCCCGCGTTGCGTCCGTTCGATGCGTCGTAAAGCGATGTTTGCACGACAAATTCTTGAATCGAATCGGTTGAAGGAACAGCAATATTCGGCGTTGAATTCGTGCCGACGGAATTTGCGTCAACGCCGTTAATGCGAACGCTGTTCGATGTCGTGCGTTGTCCGTTGACCGAAATCGTCGCGTCGCCGCGCCCTAAATCAGTGTTGTTCGACACCGAAGATTGTGCGCCCGATTGAAGCGTCAAAAGCTGTTGAAAATTGCGCGTCGGCAGCGGAAGTTGGCGAATCGTTTCGCCTTCGATAACGCGCCCGTTCTGCGAAGTTTCCGCCTGCAAAATCGGCGCGTCCGCCGTTACGGTTACAGTGCTGTCGCCCGAACCTGAAACTTTCAGAGCAATATCGAGCGTCGTCGTTTGCGTAATATTGACGGTCGTTTCAACACTTAGAGTTTGAAAACCGTTCGCCGAAGTTTCTACGCGGTAACGTCCCGGCGGCAAAAGTTGAAAAGCAAAACTTCCGTCTTCGCCCGAAACAGTTTCGCGCGAAGAATTCGTGTCCAAACTGGTTACTTTAACGGCGGCATTTTGAACTACTGCGCCATTTTGGTCGGTGATCGTGCCGCTGATTCTGCCCGTCGTGTTTTGCGCGTAAATTAAATTTGCGCTAACCGCAAAAACCACCGCAACGAGCCATATTAAATTGATTTTCCGAAACATTTCTTTATCCCCTCGATTTTTAGTTTATGATTGCTTCTAAATAAAAACGAACGTCCGTTTTTGTAAATTCTTTGTAATTAAATCGTTAAAATTTATTTGATTGTAAATAATTCCGACAAATGCGGCTTTGCCGCCAGATGTGCGGAAAGGCTATGCCTTTCCGTTTTGCTTTTTCGGTTTTTGAGGCTATGCCTCACCTTCGTCGTTCGAGGCATAGCCTCGAACTGTTTTAGCAATCTTTCGGAAAGGCACAGCCTTTCCGCACATCGGCGGGCATAGCCCGAAAACCGATTTCAGCCGAAATTATTTTTCAAAAATCATTCAACGATTTAGCTGTTTGCCACGACTTGTTTCTTAAATTCAGCGAGTTTTTTATCGCTCAAAACGCCGTAGCTGAAAATTTTTGTCAAAGAGTTTAAGGCTTGCTCATCGCTTAAACCCAAATGCTCGTTGCCGCCGAAAAGTTTTTCGACTAAGAAATAATTAAAAAATTGCATATACGCCGCAGTGAACGCGACTGCCGGATCAACGCCGGAACGCAAATCGCCGTTTTCTTGCGCCTGTGCGAACTTGTCCGCAAAAATAGTGCGAAAACGCACAGTCAAACCTTCAAACATCTTGCGAAAATGCTGATTTTGAAATTCGAGAACGTCAATATACATCAAAAGCCAAAAATCCGAATGCGAATCAACCAAGTTTCCAACCATTTGTCCGAGTTTGTGCATTGCCGTCGGGTGCAGCGGTTCTTCGATTTCGTCGAAAATATCTTTCAATTTCTGATCAACCTCAATCAAGTATCGGTTAATTATTGATTCAAATATCGCTTCCTTCGTTTCGTAATAGTTGTATAAATTGCCCAACGAAACTTCGGCATATTTAGAAATATCGCGCATCGAAGTCGCGTGAAAACCTTGCTTGATAAACAAATCCTTAGCGGCAGTTTCAATGCCCAATCTTTTTTCGTCAATTACGGCTTGGCTAAGTTTGGGCATAATAAAAAATTAAAATGAACGGACGTTCGTGTTTTATTTTATAAACTAAAAATTCTTAGTTGTCAACTCGAACAAAAAAAAATAGTAGTAAAGCTGTCTGAATTTTCTTGATAAATTGCCACTAGCTTCAGCTAGTGGGCAAGCAATTTAATAAAAAGGCTTTAGCCGAATTTAAGAAAAATAAAATTCCGAATGGCTTTAGCCTAAATATTGCGCTAAAGCGATAAGGATTTTATTTATTTTGCAGAAGTTCGGCTAAAGCCTTTTAATAATTCAAACCTAACCACTAGCTGAAGCTAGTGGCAATTTATCAAAAATTACTTATTAATTCGCTACAAAAAAATCGTTTGAGTTCTTTTGTAAAAACTCAAACGATTTTTATTTTCCGATATTAGAAATTTGCTTTTATTTCGTTGCGGGAATTCTGATTTCGCGTCCGGCGACTAATTTCGTTGACGGAAGCAAGCCGTTGAATTTTGCTACCTCATCAACCGAAACTTTTTCGCGGGCGGCAAGCGTGGCAACCGTATCGCCACTTTGCGCTTTGACAACGCGAACATTGCTTGTCGTATTAGTCGGCTGATTGGTCGGGCGCGAATAAACGACATTGTTCACATTATTTCCACCTTTTTGCGGAACAATTACTTTGCTTCCCGGAACTGCGGCATTGCCGTTGGCGGCGCGTAAATCTTGAACGCTCACGCCTGTTCTCGCCGAAATATTTTCCCAAGTTTCGCCTTTTGAAGTGTTTGCCAAATTCGTATTATTCGTATTGGTTTTCGGCATTTTTCTGAACAAAGCGATAACTTCGTTGGCTTTGCCGGCAGGAACGCGAACGATATACGGTTCGGGCGGAGTCGTCAATGTGCGGAATTCGGGATTTAAGAAACGGATATATTCAACCGTCGTATCCGAAGCCTGGGCAATCAAACTCAAGCTCGTCAAGCCCGGAACGCGAATGCGGTCATACATCAATTGCGGCGCAGGTTTAACATTTCCGAAGCCATAAGCCACCGGATTATTGGCAATCAAAATCGTCGCCAAAATACTCGGCACATAATTGCGCGTTTCTTGCGGCAGATAAGCGTAGGCTTTCCAAAAATCGGCAACTCCGGCGCGTGAAATAGCGCGGTCAACATTGCCTTCGCCGCAGTTATACGCCGCAATTCCGAGTTCCCAATTGCCGTTATAGCGATTTGCCAGAAATTTCAAATATCTTGCCGAAGCCTGTGTTGATTGCTCAAAACTGTTGCGTTCGTCCAAATAAGCGGTGCGGCGTAAACCGTAACGTGCGCCCGTTCCGGGAATAAATTGCCATAATCCCGAAGCCGCCGCCCACGATTGCGCGGTCGGTTTCCACATACTTTCGACTTGTCCGAGCCACGCGATATTTTCCGGCACGCCTTCTTCGCGGAAGATTCGCCGAGCCATTCGCATAAACATTCCCGAACGATAAAGTCCGATTTCCATCGTCGAACGTCCGCGTCCTTGAAATTGGTTAATATATTGCTGAACCATCGGATGAAATTGAAAATTAAATCCGAGCGAACGATTTTGGACGGCGATTTGAGTTTGCTGATATTGCTGTTGAGCAACCGGATTATTAGGTTCAAATTTCTGTTCTTCTGCGTTTAATTCCAGCGGAAGTTGGGCAAGTTCATCGGTTTGCAGAGCAGTAAATTCCTGCGTTTGAAAACCTTGCGTGGCATTATTCGTAACTGCCGCCGTAATCAAACCGTTCGTATTCGTTTCGTTTGTCGGCACGGTCAAAACCAATTTAGCGACGTTATCCGCCGTGTCATTTGAAATATTCCAGCCGCAAGTTGCGGAAAGCGAACGGATATTCGGCGGTTGCTGATTTGACGGAAATTCGATGCGATAAATTGTTTCGACCAATTGATTATAACAATCGCTGAGTTTTTGATTGCGTTGGACGTTGACCGTCGAATACAAAAAAACTTCGAGCGATTTGTCGAAATTATCGCCTGCTTGCTGACGCATTCCGTCTTGCAGAGCGTTTATTCCTGATCTGAAATATGCACCCGATTTGTCGGTCAAAGCATTGATTTGACCTTCGGCTTGATTAACTTCCTGCGTTTGTGCAAAAGCAAAAGAATTAAATAAAAATGTAAAAATTGCGGTAAAACTAAAAACCTTCAAAAGGTAAGTTTTCATCAAGTTCGTCTATACTCCTTATATTAAATTTTGTGGTTTGCAAAACGGCAAATCACAATCTAGGGTTAGGGCGAATGGCTGAAACGACCTAAATAAATCCTACGAGCGTCAAGAAAATCTCACGCCCCAAATTATTAAAAGTTCCTTTATGTATTGATTATTAAATTTCAGGAAACTTTAGAAACCATTTCAAAAATAACACATAAAACCGAACTTAGTCAAAAATTCACTTATGCCGCTTGCTTTTCCGGCTTCATTGCGGCGCGGCTTTCGCGCTTGATTAAAGAAGAAAAATGAATTCTGTCTTCGGGGCTGAAACCGTCTAAAACTTTGGAAACAAACCTTTCCGCCGCTTTGGTTTCGGTTTGCAAAAAAGCCAGCAAAGCCATCTGCGAAAGCGATGTTACGCCGTGAAAACGAGTGTTTCTATTTTCGTCTGCCAACAACGCCCGCATCAAATCTTTTTCAATCTCCGGTTCGGATGAAAACCTCTGCGCCAATTCTTCAAAGACAAAAAAGCGCATCGCACCGGCTTCGGATTTGAGCATCAGTAACAAATCCGAAGTTTGTTTTTTTGATAGATTTTGCTCTATTTTATTCATCTTCAAAACGGACAATGAACTAAAAACACTTGCCTTGTTTTTGTCGCTGAAAGCGACCAACATTATAGCCTAGCGAGAATCGCTAGGTAGTTTGCGTCGAATATTTCGCTCGCTGAAGGCGAGCAACAATCACCACATTTTTGTTCGTCGCCTTCAGCGACGGGAAATGTTTCAACACTGTCCCAGCGATTCTCGCTGGGCTATAATGTTGGTCGCTTTCAGCGACAGGAAAACTTATCACATAAAGCAAATGTTTAATTCAACTTTTCAAATAACTTTTCATCATTTCCGACCAACGCCGACCGCCGATTCTTTCTCTTTTTTTCGTTCGCGCAAGGCTTCGGCAAAGACTTCGCGCACGTTCTCAACGAATATAAAGGTTAAATCCTCCAGAACTTCCTGAGGTAAATCCTCTAAATCGCGTTTGTTCGGCGCAGGCATAATTACTTTTTTAATGTGCGCCCGACGTGCTGCGAGAATCTTTTCTTTGACTCCGCCGATTGGGAGGACGTTGCCTCGCAAAGTGATTTCGCCGGTCATCGCAATTTCTTTGCGAACCGGACGTTGCGACAAAACGGAAACAATCGCTGTGGCAAGCGTGATTCCGGCACTTGGTCCGTCTTTCGGGATTGCGCCTTCGGGAATGTGTATGTGAATGTCGAAATTTTCAAAATCTTCGTCCGCAATTCCCAATTCAGAAGCTCGCGCTTTGGCGTAAGAAAACGCCGCTTGCGCCGATTCTTGCATCACTTCGCCGAGTTGTCCGGTTAATTGAAGTTTGCCTTTGCCTTTTGTCTTTAAGGCTTCGATGAATAAAATATCGCCGCCGACGGCTGTCCAAGCAAGACCTGTAACCGTGCCGATTGAATCTTTTTTCAAGGCTTCTTCGGGGAAAATTTTCGGCGCACGCAAGAAATCTTTGACGTTGTCGGCGACAACTTTTACGGCTTCAAATTTTTCGTCTAACTCGGCTTTTTTACGCGCAATCTTGCGGCAAACTTTGCCGATTTCTCTTTCGAGATGACGCAAACCTGCTTCTTGCGTATATTCGCTGATGATTTTCGTCAAAGCCTTACGCTCGAATTTTACGTCTTCTTTTTGCAAGCCGTTTTCTTCGACCTGTTTCGGGACGAGATGGCGTTTGGCGATTTCGAGTTTTTCTTCTTCCGTGTAACCCGAAAGCGAAATAATCTCCATTCTGTCGCGCAAAGCCGGCTGAATCGTGTCCAAAACATTCGCCGTTGTCATAAACATCACATTCGACAAATCAAACGTAACGCCGAGATAATTATCACGAAACGCGAAGTTTTGTTCGGGATCGAGAACCTCTAAAAGTGCCGACGACGGATCGCCGCGAAAATCTGCGCCGACTTTATCAATTTCGTCGAGCATAATTAACGGATTATTCGTTCCCGCTTGCTGAATTGCTTGCAAAATTCGTCCGGGCATTGCGCCGACGTAAGTTCTTCGATGCCCGCGAATTTCCGCTTCATCGTGCAATCCGCCTAAACTCAGACGCATAAATTTACGATTCAAAGCCCGCGCCACCGAACGCCCAAGCGAGGTTTTCCCAACGCCCGGAGGTCCGACTAAACACAAAATCGAGCCTTTCGGCTTCTCCTTTAATTTGCGAACGGCAAGAGCTTCAATCATTCGTTCCTTGATTCTTTCAAGCCCGTAATGGTCTTCGTTTAAGATGCGTTCGGCTTTTTTCAGATTCAAATTATCTTTCGACGCAACCGCCCAAGGAAGTTCGGTCATAATGTCCAACCAATTTCGCAAAGTCGCGGTTTCGGCGGTGTCGGGGTGCATTCGTTCGAGTTTTTTGAGTTGGCGCAAGGCTTCGTCCTGCGCGGTTTCGGGCATTTCGGCTTTGAGAATTTTTTCGCGGTATTGTTCGATTTCCTCGAAAAGTTCGTTGCCTTCGCCGAGTTCCGATTGAATCGCTTTTAATTGTTGACGCAAAAAATATTCACGTTGCGAACGGTCAATTTCGCCTCGCGCTTGCGTGTTGATTTCTTGCTGAACGGTTAAGACTTCGATTTCCTTGCTCAAAAGTTCGTTGACGCGGCGCAGACGCAAAATCGGATCTGCAACATCGAGAACGCTTTGCGCGGCTTCGACCTTTAATTCGAGATTCGACGCAGACAAATCCGCCAATCTTCCTGCGTCATCGAGATTCGCAATAATCGCCAAAACTTCGGGCGAAATATTTTTGCCGAGTGATGCGGCGCGTTCCATCAAAGCGCGGACATTTCTGACGAGAGCTTCGACTTCCAGAGAATTGTCGGGCGCAATCGGTTCGTTTATCGGCGTTAAATTTGCCTTAACATATTCGCCTTCCGATGTAATGCCATCAACGCGAGCGCGTGAAAGTCCTTGAATTAAAATGCGAATTCGTCCATCCGGCAATTTCAACATTCGCATAATCACGGCAACCGTGCCGACGGTGTAAAGGTCGGCTTGTTCCGGTTCTTCCTTGTCCAAATCCTTCTGCGAAACGAGCATAATCATTCGATCTTTGCTCAAGGCTTCATCCACCGCTTTGATTGATTTATCCCGCGAAACAAACAGCGGAACAATCATAAACGGATAAATCACAATATCGCGCAGAGGCAGAACGGGAAGCTCCGACGGAATCTGCATTTGAATCTCATCGGTTACGGCTTCAAGAGTTTCGGTAAAAGTTTCACCAGTTTCAATCATAATTTTAGGATAGCTGATTTGCAGAGAAAAAGAAAAATGAACTTTTTTTGAAAAAAAATGATAGCTTTTCGCTTCGTTTGATTCGTTAGATAAGTAGAGATTTTTTTGAAAGGTATAAAAGATGCGTTTTTTTGAATTGTCAGAATCATTTTGGGAAATATCAAATTGGACTCTGAACTGTTGAAAAAAAAAGATTTTGGCATATATTACTGCCAAATCAAAAAAAAATTTGAGATGTGTGTAATTTCCAAGTAAATTTTGACACTTATAAATGAAAGATGCTTTTTAATTACAAAATATGCGCTAAAAAAGTCCAACACGCTTGAGCATTAGTTTCTACCCAAGTCCAAATTGACTTGAATGCTTGTGGTTTTGTCGCTGAAAGCGACTGACATTATAGCCTAGCGAGAATCGCTAGGTAAGTTTGATTACATTTTCCGTCGCTGAAGGCGACGAACAAAAACGCGGTGATTGTTGCTCGC
>JANNYB010000111.1:0-7856 GCA_031409875.1 Acidobacteriota bacterium
TCGCCGACACCAAAAATAGTCTCGATAACTGACTGCATAGCCACTAAGTTTTTTTCATCAACTGGTAATCTCATATCCTTTATTTATCACACTTTTTTGCTCTTTTTGGCAATCTGTTTTAATCTGACAAAGTAGAATTAAAACTCCGAACGAAAATTCAATAATAATTGAAACACAACTTTTCAAGTTTCTCAGACTTGTGTAGATACTAATGCTAAAGCGTGTCAGACTTTAAGAATAAATTCATCTAATCGTAAAGTTAATTATTTCAATTATTTATTTTGAAAATCATTACTGAGCGGTCTGAAAATTGCATAGTTGAAAAATCGCTTATTGTTCGCAGCTTAATCAAGAGTTTTCTGTGTCTTCAGTGGATAGAAAAATAAATCTATCCACTGAAGACACAGAAAACACGGAAGAAAACGGAAACGTGGCGGTCATTGATTTGTCCTATCAATTTCCGTGCCGCTCAGTAATGTTTGAAAATATGTCTATTGATTTTTTTTCGCCCGTCTGCCGATAATTTTTTCGCGCTTAATGATGCTGTTTGATGTTATAATTTGTCAGCAATCGGTTCAACACGAACGGAAGTTTCAAAAAATCGTGTGTATCGGTGGACAAAATAATTTGAAAAAAGATTTAATTTTATTGAAAACCGAAGGTGATTAGGCGTATTTTCTTTGCAGGCGCAAGCCGTATAGTTTCTTTCGAGGTTTTCAGATGTCTCTTGCAACAGTTACCGAAGTTATGCTTTATTGTCCGAAATGCCAAAGCAATTATCCGGCGGGAAGTCGCCGTTTTTGCGATAAAGACGGCGTGCGACTTTCTGCCGCGCCAAATGCTCCGACGACAAATTCTACGCCGAAACAACAGCGGGGTGGAGTTTTTACGAATCTTTTAGGCAGAACCGCGCCGACCAATCAAACCGACGAGAAGCTGGCTTCTACGCCGAAGTTTGTGCCGTTTGTGCCGAAACCTAAAACCGAAATCGAACATCCTAAACCGTCGAATCGGGCTGAGGTTTTTGAACTTAATGTTCAGAAACCGAAGCCCGAACCGACAATTGAAGCAACACCGCAAAAAATAGATGCGCCAATCGGAAAGCCATTTACGAGAATAATTAAACCGAGCGAGATTGCTTCAGGCACGGCTGAAGTCGGCAACCGCAAAACGAATCCTATGGGCAGAACGGCTTTGACGTGGGAAAAGCCTGATGTTTTAGTCGGCGAAGCCGTCAAAGGACGTTATCAAATAATCAAACTTCTCAGCAAAGACGACGAGAGCGTCTGTTTTTTAGCAGATGACAAACTAGCGACTGGAAAAAAAGTTTTTGTGCGCGTTTTTATGGACGAATCCGACGCGGATGATTTTTCAGGTCAGATTTTTGCCGAAGAGCGCGTTTCGCTGTCGCACATAAATCATCCGAATATTGCCAAAGTAGTTGATTCGGGCGAACTTTTGGAAGGGAATTCGTTTATTGTAACCGAATATGTTCAGGGCAACACCGTCAAGGAAATGTTGAGCCGCACCGGACAATTTAATGTGCTTCGCACGGCGCGAATTATCCGACAAGCATCTTACGCCTTGAGCGAAGCTCATCAAAACGGCGTTCTGCATCGAAATTTGAAGCCCGAAAATATCTTTCTCGACATCAACGAAGCCGGCGCGGAACAAGTTAAATTAACGAACTTCGGCGTGGTTTCCGACAAAATCACGAACGAAAATCTGGCATACAAATCGCCCGAACAAATTGACGGCAGATTGGCAAATTTTGCGAGCGATATTTATTCGCTTGCCGTCATTGCTTTTCAAATGCTGACCAGCCGTATGCCGTTTAATTCTTCAACAATGGCAACGCTGAAAAAGGCACAGCACGAAGGTTTGACCATTATGCCGACGAATCTGCGCCTTGATATTCCGCCGTTGGTTGATGATATTTTAACAAAGGCTTTGCAAGTAAATCCGACTGACCGTTATCCGAAAGCCCGCGATTTCGGCGATGCTTTTTTTAACGCATTGACCACCGTTGCACCTTGGGAAGGCGAGGAAAAAGCGGAAGAAAAGATGGAAATAAAGAAGGACGATAGAAATTTTGTCGTTCTTGATCCGATAACTGCGCCGACGAAATTTGAAGAAAAACCGGCGGAAGAAATTGCACCTGTTGTTTTGGAAGAAGTCGAAGCCGAAAAGCCTGAAGTAAAAGAAACAAACGAAATTGAAGAGGAAAGTTTGCCGTGGGAAAAACGCTCGCCCGAAACGGTGCGCGAATCGAGTCCGATGTGGCTGATGCTCGGTATTCTCGCGCTCGGGCTGCTCGTTTTCGGCGGCATTTGGTATTATCTTTGGAATCGTCCGCCGGCACCGGAATATGTTCAAACTCCGACAGAAAACAAGGCAAATACGCAGATTACGGGAGAAACAAATTCGGTTATTCCGACACCGCCGCCCGCGATTGAAGAAATGAACGAAATTCCGCCCAATGCCCGACAAGTCGAACAGCCGGAAAATACCGATTATTTTGAAAATTCCAAACAAGGTTTGTCAGGCGATTTAGCGAAAAACTTTCTCGGATTTTCAATTTATTATCCGAAAGATTGGACGAAAAACAGTGCAAAAGACGATTTTCTCGACATCACGAAGAAAAGCGCAGACGGTTTGCCCGTCAAACAAATCATCATTACGCGCTATGAAAGCAAAGGACTTTTCAGTCAAGACAAAGCAAATTTTACGAAATTGGTTGCAAAATCGAACAAAGACTTAAAAGCAGATTTGCCGAATTTCAAAGTTGTCGGCGAAGGCGAAACAACGATTCAAGACGGACGTTGGAAGGCTTACGAAGTCAAATTTCAAAATTCCGGCACGATTGCCAAAAACGGCGAATTAACGCTTTATGGCAGAAGACTCTGGATTCCGATTCAACGTCCGGGAATGAAAAGCGGTTTTGTCATAACATTGGTTGCAACATCGCTTGCGCCGAATATTCAAAACGCTGAAAATCTGGTTTCGGACGAAGAACTCGCCAAGATTTTGGAAACTTTTGAACCTAAAATTTAAATTACTATTTTCCTTACGCGATGCGCGGTATTCGTCGCTGAAAGCGACCAACATTATAGCCCAGCGAGAATCGCTGGGTAAGTCGCAGAAAGAAATCCGTCGCTGAAGGTGACGAACAATATTACGCCGATTGTTACTCGCCTTCAGCGAGTAGATGGTTTGCGCCAACTAACCCAGCGATTCTCGCTGGGCTATAATGTTGGTCACCTTTGGCGACAAGAGCAAAAAAAACTGTTTCGCGTAAGGTGAGTTACTATTTTCCTTCAAGCAAAATAAAAAAGCCGAAGTCATAAAAACTTCGGCTTTTTTTAATCTGGAGGCTTCAGACTTAACCGCAACACAAGCTGAAATTGTTACCGTTGCTCGATTCCTCGCCTAGCGGAGTTCGCAACTCAAACCTTGTGCGGAGCCTGAAGCCATAACGATTTGGGATTTGGGATTGCGGATTTGGGATTTAATAAAAAATCCGCAATCCCAAATCCCAAATCCGAAATCAATCTGGCGGAAAGGGTGGGATTCGAACCCACGGAACCCGTTAAGGTTCACAGCATTTCCAATGCTGCCAATTCAACCGCTCTTGCACCCTTCCGAAAATTTGCAAATATCTATTCGTCTTTTCCGTCATTGGGCGACAACCAAGCGTAGAAAAATCCGCCGATGATTGCGCCGATAATCGGTGCGAGCCAAAACAACCAAACCTGTGTCAAAGGCGTTCCGCCCGTGAAAACCGCAACGCCCAAACTGCGTGCCGGATTAACTGATGTATTCGTTACCGGAATCGAAATCAAATGGATTAAAGTTAATCCCAAACCGATGGCAATCGGCGCAAAACCAGCCGGAGCGCGGCGATGCGTTGCGCCTAAAATAATCACCAAAAACGCGAATGTCAAAACAATTTCGCAAACAATCGCGGCAAGCATTGAATAACCGCCGGGCGAAAAAGCATCGAAACCGTTTGTCGCAAACGCTCCAGCTTTGCCAGCGTCAATCGCAAATCCGGTTTTGCCACTTGCAATGACGTATAAAATTCCGGCACCGGCAATTGCGCCGATGACTTGTGCAAAAATATACGGCAAAATTTCGTTTGCGGGAAATCTTTTCCCCGCCCATAACCCAAAAGTTACGGCAGGATTAAAATGTCCGCCGGAAATATGACCGACGGCGTAAGCCATCGTCAAAACCGTCAAACCGAAAGCTAATGAAACTCCGGTGAAACCAATTCCGAGTTGTGGAAATGCCGCCGCTAAAACCGCGCTTCCACAACCGCCCAATACCAACCAAAGCGTGCCGATAAATTCAGCCGCAAGTCTTTTTGTTAATGGCATAAAAGGAAATTCTCCTTACTAAATTTTAAAAAATTAGATAAAACTGGGAGTTTACGACAGGGGAATGACGTTTCTTTTCAAAAAACAAATTTGTGGCGGAGAGGGTGGGATTCGAACCCACGGTTCCCGCAAAGGAACAACAATTTTCGAGACTGCCCGATTCAACCGCTCTCGCACCTCTCCGCGAATTTATTAGTTTAACTATTTCGGACGAAAAATATCAAGTCGGACTTGCTATATCTTTACAAAAAACGTGCCAAGCCTCTGTGTTTATTTACTTTGGGAATATTTCTAAAAAACTGTGTTCAAACTCCGAATTATGAAAAGACACGAAAATCGGAGTTTAAACACAGTTTCTAATAAAAATTTTCTTCGGCATTTAATCTACTCACACGAGTAGTGTTTTCTTCGCGTGGTTACTTTAGGATTCAACTCGTTGCTGAATTTCGTGATTTTTCGGAGTAATTGAGCCGGAACGTGATTTATCAGAAGCCGCAATATTTTATTAAGGGAGAAAACATATATGTCAAGATTAGTTTGCGCGAAACAAAGCGCGATTTTGTTATTTATTTTATTTTCAATGTCGGTTGTTTCCGCGTCGGCGCAGACGACTATTTTTACATATCAAGGAAGGTTTGTGGATTCGACTTTGCCGCAACCGACGAACGGCAATTATGAAATGCAGTATAAATTGTTCGACACGGGAGCAGTCGGCGCGGGCAATCAAGTCGGCATAACGCAGACGGTTTCGAGCGTTTCGGTGGTGAACGGCATTTTTACCGTCCGGCTCGATTTCGGCGGTGGCGTTTTTCGCGGAACAAATGTTTTTATCGAGACGAGCGTGCGCCCGTCGGGAAGCGCAAATCCTTTTACCGTTCTTGCGCCGCGTCAGCAGATAACTTTTGCGCCGCTGGCGATTCGCAGTTTAAATGCGAATTTGGCAGAACTTGCCGATAATTCGCTCGCGCTCGGCGGAATTCCGGCGGATCAATTTGTGCTGACGAATGATTTGCGGCTTTTCGATGACCGCAATCCGAATCCGTTCAGCGCAAATTATATTCAAAATCAGAATGCCAACTCGCAAGCCGCAAATTTTTATATTAACGGCACGGGCGCGGCAAACATATTTAATGCGGCGACGCAGTTCAACATCGGCGGCAATCGTGTGTTAAGTGTCGGTGGCGGAAATATTTTCGCCGGTGTCAATGCCGGAACTGCGACGACAACGGGTATTGACAACGCTTTTTTCGGCACGAACGCCGGAATGGTAAATATCGCAGGCTTTAACAATGCGTTTTTCGGAATGGATGCCGGACGCAATAATACCGCAGCGAACAATTCCTTTTTCGGACGCAGTGCCGGATTCGACAATACGACCGGCGGCAATAATTCATTTTTCGGATTGGATGCCGGACGATTTAATACGACGGGCGGAAATAATGCTTTCTTTGGAATGAATGCCGGATCAACGAATACGCAAGGTTCGGATAATGCTTTCTTCGGGCTGAATTCAGGATTTAGCAATACAATCGGTTCTCAAAATACTTTTGTCGGTAGAAATTCGGGAGTCAACAATACATCGGGCAGCACAAACTCGTTTTTCGGCATAAATTCGGGCATAACTAATACAGTCGGCGGTAACAATTCAGCTTTTGGGAATCAAGCCGATTTTGCGGCAAACAATTTGTTTTTCGCCACGGCAATCGGCGCGGGTTCGGTTGTTTCAACTTCAAACACCATTGTTTTAGGACGAAGCGACGGCAGCGATACGGTGCGTATTTTCGGACTCGGCGCGGCGGGCAACACACCACTTTGCCGCAATGCTTCCAACCAAATTTCGACCTGCGTTGCCGTTGGCGGCGGCGGCAATTTTATTGATAATTCAACGGTTTTACAGCCGACTTCAAACTTTAACATCAGCGGAAACGGAACTGTCGGCGGCAATTTGTCGGCGAATATCGTTAATTCGACGACAAATTTCCGAATCGGTTCGACAGTAGTTTTAAGCACGCCGAACGCGACGAGCGTGGTTGTCGGACAATCTTCAAATCACACTTTGAGCGGCAGTAACAGCACATTTCTCGGCTACAAAGCGGGACAGATTTCAAACAGTTTCAGTCAGGCAAATACGTTTATCGGCAGCGAATCGGGCGAATCGAATACGAGCGGCGGCAATAATTCGTTTGTCGGCAAAGACGCAGGATTTTTCAATGCTTCGGGTTCGTTTAATTCGTTTTTCGGAAGCTCGGCGGGAAAAACCAATTCCACCGCGGACGCTAATTCCTTTTTCGGTTATGAATCAGGGCTTGTTAATTCGACCGGAACGCGAAATTCATTTTTCGGCTTCCAAACAGGAAAAACCAACGGAACGGTCAACGATAATTCATTTTTCGGCTATCAAGCGGGAAACGCCACAACTGTCAGCGGCAATTCTTTTTTCGGAAGTCAGGCAGGTTCGTCCAATAATAACGGCGCGGCAAATGCGTTTTTCGGCGATTCGTCGGGCGGCGCGAACATCGGCGGCAGTAATAACGCATTTTTCGGAAGTAATTCCGGTTCATCAAATACGTCAGGCATCGAAAATTCATTTTTCGGCAGCGGTGCAGGCGGAGATAATTCAATCGGAAACGGTAATTCGGTCTTCGGTTTTCAAGCCGGATCGCTGGGCGGTAATGCGGCTTTCAATACGGTCATCGGTTACAAAGCCGGAAACTCCAATTTCGGAAATAATAATACTTTTCTCGGCGCAAATTCCAACACTTTCGGAGCAGCATCCAATCATTCGACCGCCATCGGCGCGGATTCGTTTTTTACGGAAAGCAACGTGATTGTTCTCGGCACGAATTTAGATACCGTTCAAGTTCCCAACAACCTAAAGGTTTTTGGCAATGCCCTGATCGGCGATATGTTTGCGTCGGGAAATGTTGATATTCAGGGTAATTTGCATCTTTTGAATCTTTCGTCCGGCGGAATGACGCAGGTTTGTCGCAACGCTTCGGCGAATCTTTCGGTTTGTTCGTCGAGCCTGCGTTATAAAACCAACATTGCGTCATATTTCGGCGGATTGAATCTGCTCAATCAACTGAAACCAATCACTTTCAACTGGAAAGACGGCGGAATGCACGATCTCGGATTCGGCGCGGAAGATGTCGAAAAAGTTGATCCGTTACTGGTAACTTACAACGAAAGCGGACAAGTCGAAGGCGTAAAATACGACCGTATTTCGGCGATTTTAGTCAATTCCGTCAAAGAACAGCAAACGCAAATCGCCCAACAAGCCGAACAAATCCGACAACAGCAAATACAAATCGAAGCGTTAAAAGAAACCGTCTGCGCGATGAATCCGGCGGCGAAACTTTGCAATTAAATGAAGCCTGTGCGTAATTCAACTGACTGGAGCGCAAGCGTCCCCCCGTGGAAAACGGGGCGCGTGCGGGCCCGTCCGCGTCGCGTTTTTATTGATTTTTATTAGATAGG
>JANNYB010000112.1:0-11120 GCA_031409875.1 Acidobacteriota bacterium
AATTTAGGTTAACACAAGGGATTTTCCCAAGCGTCGTTTCAGTTGTCGTAGGTCTCATTCAGTTTGCAGACCTCGTGAACTAGATTTTCAAAGAACAGGCGTAGCTTTACTACTTTTTAACTTTATCGGAACATCTAATGTGTTTAATTACATATCTGGTTCAATTCAAAAAAGAATTTTCTAATAAAAGGCAAAATTTTCACAAAACCTTTGCGTTTTGGCAGAGTCGCAAAAATTCGGGTAATTTGAAAGTTTCGATGACACAATCGCGGCGAATTTTTGTTGGTAAATCGGTTTGAAAACGTCCGAAATCGAAGGCGGATTCAAAACTTTTCCAGCGTTTGAAAAGCAAGCGATTTATTTCGGTTTCGGTAAATTGCAAATCGGTTTCGGTGAGTTTGCCTGATATTTCGACGAAAAATTCATTGTGTTCAATGATTGGAATATTTTTTTCGGTTTCCAATAATTCGCCGATGGCTTTGCCGTAAATTTCGCCCGCGCAATGAAAGAGCAAAGTTCTTTTTTCCGCGTCTTTTTCGGTTTGAATCGAGACAATCGGCATCGCGCCGGTTTCGTCGGGAATCGGAAAACCGAATTCAGCGGCGAGAGCTTTGGTTAGTGCCGGAGATTTTACTTTGGCGCGGAATTTTTGATACGGAACACGGATGTTTTCGGCTTTTTCGTCGGATTTGATAAAAATCTTGCGACCTTGCACAGCCGTTACGCGCCGCGCTTGTCCACCGATTAAAAACTCGCTTCCAACCGGCATTTTTGAATCGAGATAGCCGATGCGTCTGCCCGTCAAATTATCAATTACGACCGCGCTTTGTTCGCCCGACATATTGCTGTAAAGCGTGCGTTCTTCGTAAAGTTTTTCCCACATTTCGCCAGCTCGAAGCTGTCGTCCGCCGTGAATTGCCGGACGAAAAAAGTCTTTTTCAATTAGTTTTTCAACGATTTCATCGTATTGATTTTTGGTAATTAACGGTTCGCCCGTCGGCGTGGTGAACAACTTAAAAGCGTGTTCCGTATCGAGTTCGCTGTAAGTTGTTTGTTTCAGATACGAGCATAATTGCTGGACGACAACCGATGGGCGAAATGCCAAACCGCTATCGGAACGCAATAATTCGAGCGTTTCTTTATCGGAATTTCTCGCGGCGCGAATGAAGATTTTAAATATTGCTTCTTCCGTCGTGTTTCGATAAAAACACGCGACGTTTGTGCGTTTTGTGCGGCGATTTCCGCGTCCGATTCTTTGCAAAAACGAGCCGATATTGTCGGGCGCACCGATGAGCAAAATTAAATCAACATCGCCGATGTCTATGCCGAGTTCGAGCGTTGATGTCGCAAAACACAAGCCTGCGCCGGTTCGCGCAAATTTTTCTTCCGTTTGGCGGCGCACAGTTGCGCTCAAATTGGCGTGATGCACAAAAACTTCGTCGCCAAACGGTGCGTTTCCGTGAAGCAAATTGACAAATTCTTCACACTCGACGCGTTTCTGACAAAACGCCAAAACTTTTTTTATATTTCGGTTTTTGAAAGTTGCGAAAAGTTCTTTCAAAGATTCTAAACCGTGCATTTCCAACAGTTCGGCATCAATTTCGCGCTGTCCGGCAACTTCGATTAAAACCGGATTTTCAAAATAATTGGCGGCAGATTTCACCGGATTTTCCATCGTTGCGGAAAGGGCGCAAAATTGAATTTCGCTCGTTTCGGAATCGCCTTTTGAATACGCATAAGTTCGCAATCTTCGCAGACGATTGAGCAAAATTCGCAGTTGGTCGCCGCGCGGCGTGTTGTCGTAAAGATGCAGTTCGTCCAAAATAACGGCGCGAACATCGCGCAAAATTTTCGGGCGATTTGCCAACATCGAATCGAGCGATTCGGGCGTTGTAATCAAAAAATCGGGCGTGTGTTTCGGAAAAGATTCGTCGCCGGTTTTGATTGCCAAATTGATTGCCAATTTTGTCAAAGGTTGTTCGATTCGCCGCGCAATATCTTGAGCTAAAGCCCGCGTCGGCACGAGATAGAGAAATTTGACGGTTGAAGATTGGTTGGTTTTATTGAATTTGAAGCGTTGTTTTTGATAGCGTTCGAGAATCGGAGCGATTGCGGCTTCGGTTTTGCCGCTCGCCGTTGCCGCCGCCAAAACGCAATTTTTACCGTCCAGCAAAGGTTCGAGCGCAAACTCCTGAATCTCAGTCAATCGCCCGAAACGCGATAAAAAAGCGTCGAATGTGTGCGGCAATTTTTCGATTGCGGATTGCGGATTGTGGATTGCGGATTTTTCCATTTCCTTGCTAAAAATTCTTCATTCTTTTTACTTTCCCTCTTTCTGTAATTTTGCTAATTTGAATGCTTCGAGTAATTTACGTTCCAGCATCTCGCGTGGCGGAAGTTCGGTTAGATATTCGCCGACTTGGATTCCGCTTTTGGTTAATTCCAAAAGTTCGATTTGCTCTGCGCCGGCTTCGGTGCAAAGAATTAGTCCGAGCGGTTCGGCTTCGTGCGACAGACGCTCGTGTTTGTTTAGCCAGCGCAGATATAGTTCCATTTTGCCTTTATATTCGGCTTTGAACTTGCCGATTTTCAATTCGATGACGACTAATCTCTGCAAGACGCGATGAAAAAGCAGCAGGTCAATCTTGAAATCTTCGCCGTCAATGACGATTCGTTTTTGGCGGGCGGCAAACGTGAAATGCGTTCCCATTTCGAGCAAAAATCTTTCCATCTCGCGCAAAATCGCGTCTTCCAAATCCTTTTCGCTGTATGTGTCCGCCAAGCCGAGAAAATCCAAAACGTAAGGATTGCGAAAAATCAGATCGGGCGTGAGCTTTTGTTCGTCGCGCAAGGCGGCAAGTTCTTGTTTGACGGTTTCTTCCGGCTTTCGGGAAATCGCCGTGCGTTCAAACAACATCGAATTAATCCGCTCGCGCAGAGTGCGAACCGTCCAACGCTCAAACCGACACATTTCAGCGTAAAAATCTCTGGCAAGATCGTTTTTAACAGGTAAAATAGCGATAAAATGCGACCAAGACAATTGTTGTGACAGTGTCACAACAATTTGCTCATCAGGATAAAATTCAGCAAATTTTATCATTCGACTCAAATTTGGTTTATCAAAACCTTTTCCATATTCTTCGGTCAATTGTTGCGACACTGATGCGACAATTTGTTCGCCATATTCAGCACGCTCATTGTTTAAAACTTCAGTTCGCAACCGTGAACCGATTTGCCAATATAACATCGTCAATTCGGCATTAACGGTCGCGGCAACTCGTCCGCGGGTTTCGTTAATTAATTGTCGCAGTTCTTCGATTAAATCATGGCTTTGTTTGGTTAATTCATTCATATTTTTGTGCGGTGATAAATGTTGAAAGCAATTATAATAGAGCCTTTCGGAGTTCGGCAACGGCTTGGGTTGCATTGAAATCCCGATGCGCGTAGCAAAGGTCGAAAATCTCGACTGAAAGGCGGATTACTTGGCGGAGATTTATCAGATTATTGTCCAAACATTCCAATAATCCGTTTGAAACGTCTAAAAAATCGGCGTGGTTTTCGTAGTTATATGATTGCCGATGAAGGACATAAAGCCGTGCCAGTAACTCGTCGAGCGCGTCGGGCGGCAAGTATTTTTTTAACTGCAAAATTTGTTCTTCGGCTAAAAAATGCTTGTAATCAAAGGTGTTTGCGGTTGGTGTCAGGGCAAATGAGAGTAACAAATGGCTGTTTTCTTTGAGCCGAAACGGATGGACGTGATATTGATGTTGCAAATCGGCTTCGGCAATTTTTCCGCGCTCGCCGAGTGCGGTGTAAATCAGAGCTTTAAAAAAGTTATCAGCTTTTTCTTTGCCGCGCACGGTAAGCAGACTGTAATGTTCTGATTCATCAATAAACACGGCAAGTCCGGCGTAACCGGCTTGCGTTGCCAGCCAGCCCCAACCGTTGAGCAGATAACAATATTGATCGGCGGCAGTCGTCAGTTGCGAGAGCGATTTTATCTTAAATTCCTTGCTTTTGAACGCGGCATTTCGGCGCACGTCCGAGATAAAAACTTTTTCGCCCGACATCCAATCAATCAACTCGTCCAAAGCGTTATCCGGCGTGTCGCGCATCAAGGCGTAATTGTGCAAAGCGGTGGCGAAAAATGTTTCTTTAATGCTGTCTTGAATCTCGGAATAATTCGGCAAAGCAACGATTTTTTCGAGCAACGGAGTTAATCCGGTTTCATCCGAATCGGGAAAACGCAAAGAACGCATCAACGAAAGATAAATTCTCTGCGGACGATTGGGCGGAACTTCCCGAAGGTCTAAACTCGTTGTGGCAACAATAAAATTATTCGCCAAAGCCTCTTGCGCCGCGAGTTCAAAAAAATGACTTTTGCCCGCGCCGTATTCGCCGACAACCACGCGCACATCGCCGCCGTTTTCCTTTGTTTCGGCAAACGCTTTTTGCAAACTCTCGCGTTCATCATCAAGCCCGACGCTCAATTCACGGATTCGTTTCGATGGAACAAGTCCGTAACGCAAGGCTTCAATCGTGCGCCGTGCTTCGAGGCGCGTTACTTCTTCGGGCGTGAAAACTTTTTCAACTCGCGGAGCAATAAAAGGTTTTTGTGGTTGGATTTCAGTTTCGGCGGCTTGCAAAACCGCCAACATATTGCTCGGCACGGTTGCCCGAATTCCGTTATCAAAACGCACCACACTATCGCGTCCGGCGTTGCGTAATTCCAACACTTGCCCGCGCCCGAAAAGTGGATGACTTGCGATTGCTCCAATCATAGTTTTTGAATTATTCTATAAAAACTCAAGTAGTTTTATGTGGAAATTTATTGAGCCAATTTTCCACATCTTTCTCACTTTTGAACTTCAACAAGGCTATTCCAAACTCTGTTAATTGCTCAGTTGAAAGTTTATTAATTTGTTGTTGGATTGATTTGTTGACCTTTCCAACTTTTTCTTTTAGCAAAACAATTAAAATTTCAACTTTTCCTAATTGCTCACCTTTTTTCAATCCTACTTCTTCCCAACTTGTTGTTATTTCCATAATTTCCTCCTTTTCTTTGGTCGGCAGTTGTTTCAATTGCGCTTCCAATGTAATTCGTTCTGCTTCAAGCAATCTGATGTATGAATCCACAAAACCCGATAAAAGTTGCGCTCGTGCCGGGTCGAGTTTGAGCCGCGCAATCATTCGCAGACATTCTTTTTTGGCGGTTACGCGGTCGGCGGTTTTGATGCCCATTTTCGCCATCAACGCACTTGCCGCCGGATTGTCGCGTGAAATAAAATCGCGCCAATCGAGCTGATTTAATTGTATGACGGCAAAGTTAAACTCGACAACTTTTCGATGCGGAAATTCAACGATATATTGACTTTTTTCCGCCGTGTTTGGTTTGTCGTAAGAAAAAAGTGTAACTCAAAATCCTTTTCTTATAAATTGCCACTAGCTTTAGCTAGTATCTACACAAGTCGGAAAGACTTGTTTTTTGCGGCTGTGCCGCCCGATGTGCGGAAAGGCTGTGCCTTTCCGACTGCCGCTTTCCCCGATAGCGCGAGGCTCTGCCTCGTCCGGCGCGGGCGGCTCAAGGCGTAGCCTTTCGCCGATTCAGGTGCAAAACTGACGGAAAGGCAGAGCCTTTCCGCACATCAGGCGGCACAGCCGCGATAAAATCAAGATTGAACCGATGTGTAGATACTAATAGCTAAAGCTAGTGGCAATTTATCAAGCAAAATTTCAAGCCTTAATATTCGCCCGTTTCCGTGCGCCCCAATTGTTCGGTTACGTCGCGCAGAACGCCGTTTAAATTATCTTCTTCGTAAATATGTTCGCCCGAAACTTTCTGTTCGGTGAGCATTGTAACTAAAGATTTGACGAAATGGCGGCGATGACTGGTTGACAATAAAGACGCGCAACTCGCGGCAAGCGCGGCGATATTTTCGCCCTGCAATTCGTGATTAAAATTCATCGCGTAAGCCGTTTCATAAATACCCAAAAGTTTTTCGCCAATCAGACGCAATAATTCTTCGCCCGGATAATCGAGATGGTCGAGGCTGATTTGGACGCTGAACGGATTTTGGCGCGAGAATTTGACTTTTGAACTGATGCGCTGGCTTAACGCTTCGTAATTCGGGGCGATATTCGTTACAAAATACGGCGGCACAGCATAAACAAAAAGCGCGGACGGCAGACTTTCGCCGGCACATCGGTCAATCACTTCGCGCAGATTGTCGCACGCAACTTTTTCCGTGCGCGATGAACCGATGCTAACCATTCGGTCGCCTTCGTCAAACAGCAAAACAAGTCCCGCATAACCTAATTCGTGAACCGTTTGCGCCAGCGAACGCATCATTTTGAACGCCACGGTTTTATCAAGTTTTTCCGTAATGCTGAAAGCGCGAACATCTTTTAACGCAACAGTTTCGCCGCGCAACCAAGCCGCAATCAGACGTTTATTTGCCTCGTTTTCTTCGGCAACGGCGCGAAAATAATAATAAATCGCGTGTCGAAACGAAGGACTTTCGATGTTGAAACGCAAAACCGTATCAAGCCACAAATCAACGCGCACATCAAGCCCGACGCTTGTTTTCGCGTTTTCCACACCGAGCGTTTTTAAGGTTTGATAAAAATGATTTTCGAGAAACGATTCAAGCCCATTTGTATCGGCACTTTCCGCATTGGGCGAATGATAAATCAGATTGCCCACCACGGCTTGATAAACCTTCAGTTGATTATCATATGGACATTCTTTCGGCGAAAGCTCGGTGCGGCTGACAACGTAGCCGAGTTCCCAAGCCAAATCGCGCAAACGATAGAGAAAATGCGACTTTCCGCTGCCGTATTCGCCCACGACGAGCTTAAAACTCGAACCGCCATCGCGCAAATAACCGTCCAAATATTCATCTTTCAGCGTTCCTAAAACCGAATCAATGCCAACGGTATAAGCCTCTAAATTTCGAGTTGGCGGAATGCCCGATTCGCCGAGTTTGCGGATAATATGTTGTGCTTCAGTCTGTGTTAAAGACATTTTTTATTTCTCCTAATATTAGTCAGAACAGCCTGCGTCAGCGGGCTGTTCAACCTTTGCCAACGCTCACCAGCCCGCTGACGCAGACTGTTCTGACATTCATTCTTTCGTAAAATATAAATGCTGAATAAACTGACCTTCGTTTGCGTCCGTTGCCAAAAACATCGCCTTCGCCGAATCGCTTCCGACATCAATTGTTGCCGTGCCTAAATTCAAACGATGTCCGTCAAAAACCATCTGACCGGAACGCCGAATCTGCATCATATCAAACGCAAAATGCGTTTTCGGATAATCGAGAAATTTCTGTTTTGAAGGCGTTTTGCGAAACGAAGCCGGCTGGCGAACCATAATTAATTCACGATAGCAATCAACAATTATCGTCCGCGTTCCAATCGGTTTATCCGTCAGTTTTAAAACGCGATTATATGCCTCGAACAGTTCGCCTAAAAACGATTTTAAATCAACATTTCGTTCGCAAATTTCTTTCCTTGCGCGTTCGTAAGCCGCGACAACTTGCTCGACATTCAGCTTGATTTTTTTGTCCGTTACGGGTTGCCGCGAAAAAGTCATATCAACCTGTTTGCGCCGCATATCAACCTTGATAACGAACAAATCCGCAATCAATTCCGAAGGCGAATTGCCGCCGAGCGTAATGCCTTTTTCGCTAAAAGCCTCGCGCAAATCACGCGCAAACGTAAATTCCAATTCCGCCAGATTTTCATCGGCAATCGTTTTAAGTTGTTGAATTAAATCATTATAGCCGTCCGGCAAATCTAATTCGGACGACGGTTTTTCCAAAATCGTCACCGCTTCTGCCAAAGCAACGGCGTTTTTATGCGAATCTTTCAAAGCCCGCACCGCATTTTCCAAAGGCTTAATAACACTGCTTCGCAACTTAACTTCGTCCGCCAAAATTTTACGAATTTCGCTCAAATCCGCGCCCAAAATTTCATTTATTTCACTCATTAAATTTACTGTTCCTCAATACTGCAATCGTGTTTTCGAGATTACAATAATTCTAATAATTTTTCTAGCTGGAACGGAAAAGCCTTTGCATAGAATTAAGTTTCGGGTAAGCAAGCGTGCCGCGCCTTGTTCTTGCAAAGCCTCGAACGAGTGTGGGTTACGGGCAACACTTTAATTTGCAGACACTTCAAATAATTAAGTTTTGATGTCTTGTCCGACAAAAAACATTTGTGAACTGAAGGCTTGCGCGGCGTTTTGCGGAACTCGTTTGTATGTGCCGTCGGGTTGCAGAGTTCTGGCGTTTGCCGTGTCGCGCAGGTAAGCGTCGAGCAGCGTTTCTTTCAAATATTGGCGGATTTTCGGTTCTTTAATTGGCACAACGACTTCGACGCGACGATCTATGTTGCGCTGCATCAAATCCGCGCTTCCGATAAAAACTTCGGCTTCATCGCCTCCGTTTGCAAAATAAAAAATGCGGCTGTGTTCGAGAAATCTGCCGACAATCGAGCGGACGCGGATGTTTTCCGAAAAACTTTTCACACCCGGACGCAAAGCGCAGATGCCGCGAATAATCAAATCTATTTCGACTCCGGCTTTCGAGGCTTTGTAAAGTTCTTCAATAATTCCGACATCTGTCAAACTGTTGATTTTAATAATTATTCGCGCTGGCTTGCCGGCTTTTTTGTGCGAAATTTCGCGTTCGATAAGTTTGATAAATCTTTCGCGCATATTTATCGGCGCAACCAGAAGGCATTTGTAATCGGTTTGCAGAGAATATCCGGTCAGAAAATTAAACAGATTCGACACTTCCGCGCCGATTTCGACATCCGAAGTCAAAATTCCCAAATCGGTGTAAATGCGCGAAGTCGTCGGATTGTAATTTCCCGTCGCCAGATGAACGTAGCGCACGAGTTTTTCCTTTTCGCGCCGCACAACGAGCGCAACTTTCGAGTGAGTTTTCAAACTGTGAATGCCATAAACAACGTGAACGCCTTCATTTTCGAGCCGCCGCGCCCATTCTATATTGTTTTCTTCGTCAAACCGCGCTTTTAATTCAACGAGCGCCGTAACCTGTTTTCCGTTTTGGCTGGCGCGAATCAACGAACTCACAATCGGCGAATCTTTCCCTGTGCGGTAGAGACAAATTTTAATCGCTTGCACATCATCATCATCGGCTGCGGCGGCGATAAAATCCGTAACCGTCGAATAAGTCGTGTATGGATGATGAAGCAGAACATCACGTTTTTTCAGCACTTCAAAGACGTTTTTTTTATCCTGAAGAATCGAAAGATGAACGAGCGGAATCGGTTTTTCCTTTAACTGCGGCTTGTCAATCGAATAAAAGTGCATCAAATCGGGAATATTCAAAAATCCGTCAATTTGAAAAACTTCCGGTTCGCTTAGACCGATGCCGTCGGTCAAAACTTTGACCATTTTTTCAGGCATCGAAGGCTGAATTTCAAGTCGCACGGCAAAACCGAAACGGCGGCGGTGAAGTTCGTGTTCCATTGTCCGCAACAAATCTCCGGCTTCGTCTTCGCGCAATTCCATATCGGCATCGCGTGTTACGCGAAACAAAAAACACTCGCCGCATTTCATATTCGGAAATAAAAGATGAACATTTGCCGCAATAATTTCGCCGAGCAAGGCAAAGCGTCCTTTTTTTTCATCAATCGGAACAATGCGCGAAACCGTCGGCGGCAATTTTATCCGCGCAAAACGCTTCTGCCGAAAAAGATGTTTCAGATTCGATTGAATATGTTCGCTGTCGGGTTCGATAAACAAGCCGAGATTAAGGCTCAAATTTGAAACGTATGGAAATTTATGGCTCGCATCAACGGCTTGCGGCGTGAGAATCGGAAACAGATTTTCGCGGAAATATTTATCGAGCTGGCGTTTTTCGCGCGTTGTCAGGTTTTTATATGATTCAATCGTAATTCCCGATTCTGCCAAAGCGGGCAAAACCGTTTCGCGCAGATAAGAAACCTGTTTTTTCAACATCGGACGCAAACGGCGATTAAGCTCCGCGATTTGCTCGGATGCTGTCATTCCGTCGGGCGAACGCTCGACGACTCCTTCTTCGATTTGTTCTTTCAAACCGGAAACGCGAATCATAAAAAATTCGTCTAAATTCGTCGAAAAAATCGAAAGAAATTTAAGCCGTTCGAGAACCGGCAGATTCTCAGCCATCGCTTCATCCAAAACACGGCGGTTAAATTCTAACCAACTGAGTTCTCGATTAAACAAACGATTTTCATTTTCTTCCGTAGATATTGCGGTAACTTTTGTTTTTACTTTTTCAGGCAATTGTGATTTTTCGGTTTTGCTCATACTGCTAAGTTAAATTATAAAACAAATTTTGAAGTTTTGTTATAGAAAATTGATTAAATCCAAACTCACGACTAACCAAAATGTCTCGCACGGGAAGTCTTATACCGTTTCCCGTTAGAGAAATGTCAGAACCCCGAACGGTAGTGAGTGGGCAAAGTTTGAGCGAGTCGCTACTGCTCCCCGTTCTGACCTGTTGAATACCGCTAATGCACATTTTCCAACCGGAATATGGTTTAGACGCATTGTTTCGGTGCGCTAAAAATTTTCAGGAAAATTTTTTATCCAAATGACCGAATAATCTGATAGAATAGTGGCGAACCAATAAAACAGCAGGAAAATCTGTGCGAACAAAAAAGGATTTAAAAACAAATTTCAAGAAAAGTTTCGTTGATATTTACGGCAATGAATATTTTGATTTTTAAGGGTTGGAAGAGATGAAAGATAGACGCTCAAATTGGGAAAAGACTGTTTCCGTGATGCTGATTTTCGCGGTTTGGTTTGGGGCGTTGTCGGTTTTAGGGCAAACTGCGCCGGGCAACGGCAAATCTTCTTGCAATCCTAAAATAGAAAAATGCAATGTCGAAGCTGAAATTAATCCGGTTATTGTTCCTGATTCGACGAATAAAAAAAATTCGACAAACGAAAAAGTCGAACTTAAAATAGATGTTCCGATAAACTTCTCTAGAAAATCAAGTTCATTGAAAATTTATTAAGGTTATGAGTCTTGATAACCTAAAAATGTTTCCTAAAAATCGAATCAAGTCATTATTTGGACTTGAGCCGGAAGTCTTAGCCGAAG
>JANNYB010000113.1:0-8039 GCA_031409875.1 Acidobacteriota bacterium
CTTCGGCTAAGACTTCCGGCTCAAGTCCAAATAATGACTTGATTCGATTTTTAGGAAACATTTTTAGGTTATCAAGACTCATAACCTTAATAAATTTTCAATGAACTTGATTTTCTAGAGAAGTTTATCGGAACATCTATTCGGAATAAGTGAAAGGTGAAAAGTGCTAGATTTTGTCCGACCCAAACCTATCACTTTTCACTTTTCACCTTTCACTTATTCCGAAAGTTTCAATTCAAAATTCTTAAACACTAACTTTTTTTCCGATACAAAACCCAAAACAAATCTTCCGCCGGATACGGAAAACTTAATTTGTCGGGAATGATTTTCGATAATTTCGTGATGATTGATTTATCGCCGAACTTGTATGCTATCAACGATTTAGCGTGTGCGCCGCTGATCCATTTTGAAGGTCTGCCCGTAGCGATTCGTTCGTAGCCTTGTTCGTTCGCAAGTTTTTCGATGCTGTCATCCGAAAAAAATTGTAAAACGCTCGGCGGTGAATATTCGTGCCATTTCGTGCCGAAGATTTTTTCTGAAAGGCTTTTGCGATTCCAAGTTTCAATTAAAAGATGTCCGTTTGCCTTTAAACTGTTGGAAACATTCGAGAAAACTTCTTTCGGTTCAACAAAATGCGCCATAACTTGAATCATCGTTACAAGGTCAAATTTTTCGCCGGAAGCATATTTTTCGACGCTCGTTTTATGAATTTCGAGATTCAATTTTTTGCGTCCGTAATCTGCCATTGATTCGTTTGGCTCAATGCCAACACCTTTCCAGCCGGTTTCGGTTAAACCTTTTAACACAAATCCGGCAGCAGAACCAACGTCTAAAACCGTGCCTTTTTCGGTGTAATTTGCCAAAAGTTTGCCATACCAATTTCCGCGTTGGCGCAAAATTTCGGCTTCCTGCAAATAATCCGAATAACCTGCGCCGCCGCCGTTGAAATACGCATCATCGTAGATTTTTTCGACGTGATTTTTATCAATTGTGATTTCTGTAAAACGATGTGAACATTGACCGCAATCGCGTATCCAATAATTTTTAACTTCAAAATTGCGCTCGGAATTTGAGCCGCAAAGCGGACATTTCATAATTTCAAGATTGGATTCGTGAAAGGTGAATCAAAGAATAATTTATTTCAAAACAGAGACGTTTAAGTCTGTATTTGCAACACTTTCCGCGTGTTGTTTCATATTCTTAATAGAGAACGAATCTTGAAAAATTTCCAAAATATCACTGAGGAATTCGAGTTTTTCTTCGACGGGAAGATTCATTGCAGGGAAAAATTTGAGTTCCGGCGCGTCGTCGCCCGAAAGAAAATCGAGCGGATGAAGCAACAAACTTAGTTGTGTGCCGCTCATTTTGCACATTTTTACTGCCGTGCGCCAATAATTTTTCGCCAGAATTTTGGAAAATGTCGAAAGATAAATGACATAACTCGCGTGAATCGGCGTTTTGAAAAGCGGCAAAGTCGTAACCGGAATTTCGATTAAAGTTTTTTCGCCGATTTGCCACCGATGCGGCTTTAAAGATTGAAATCCGTCGGAAAATTTGCCGAAAAGTTTCTTGCGCTTTTCCTTTTCTTCGGCAGACATTTCGGGCGATTTGAAAAAATAATAAGCCCGCGCCAGCGGCGCAATATAAGTTGGCAAAATTGAGCAATCGTATTCGTAATTGCGTTCGGCTAAAACTTCCAAAACGGTCGGCGACAACGAATATCCGGGACCGCGAAAACCTTTCGGAATTTGTCCGGTAACTTTTTCGAGCGCGTTTTCCGTGCGTTCAAATTCTTCGATAAGTTCTTGTTTCGTATAAAGATGCAGCCAAGGTTCGTGTCGAAATGAATGATTTCCGATTTCGTGCTTTGCGTCGGAAATTTGTTTTATTGCATCGTGATTTTTCTCCAAATCTGCGTCTTGTCCGACAATAAAATAAGTGATGTTTAAATTTCGTTCACGCAAAAAATCAAGCGAACGCGGCACAACAACCTCCAAATAAGTCGGGAAAGTTTCCCAACCTGCGTCGCCGTGCGTTTTCATATACGACCATTTATTGTCCAAATCTAAACTAAGACTTGCGATTTGTTTTTCACTCATTTTATTTTCAGCCAAACCATAAACAAGACCAACGCGCCGCGCAAACTCCAAGCAATCGTGCGAATCCAATTTGTCTGCACAAGTTTTCGCTGAACATCAACATCAAAACCTGCGCCGAGCTTTTCGTGAAGCGGAACTTGCACCAGAAAAGTTGACAGCCAAATTATCAAAACTAACGCTAAACCAACCCAAAAATAACGATAATCAATCGCTTCAAATGCCGCAAAAGCTAAATAAATCGCCGTTAAAAGTTCCAAAATCATCGCCGGCGCAACAATCGGCGTGATGCGCGAAGTGTGCAAATTGTGATACGTTGCGTAACCGTCCGCGCCGACGTTTGCCATCGCCGGATAAACCAAAATTTGCACAACCCAAATCAATCCGACGAGATAAAGCGTTGCGCCCGCGTGCGCGAGAAAAATTAAATTTTTCATCTTTCGATTGTAACCGAAAACCTAATTTTTCAGATAATTTTCAAAGAATTTTTCGGCAAGCTGAATCGTTTCGTTGACGTTCAAAGTTCCGTTTGTAATCTGCGCCGAATTGATGATAAAAACATTTTCGAGCGAAGTTTTTACGTCGGGAACATTTTCAGAATAATCTAAAGTCGGAATCGGAAAAACTTGGCGCACACGCGAGATTTTAAATTCAACGACATCTTTTTTATCAAAATGCGGATACATTTTTTCGAGCGCGTTCGTGAAAATTTCTTTAATTTCCGCGTCCGATTTATCAAACAATTCATCATCAGGCGCAACATATTTCGGCAAATAAACAAGCGCGTTTCCGCCAAATTCTTTTTTATCAACGAGCGCGGACATTTCGATAATTCCCGTAAAAGGCGTTTCGTCCGTGATGTTTGTAACGTAAAAATTTGACAGAGATTTTTTTAGAACAACCGACGCGCAAACGATGCCTTGATATTTGATATTTGTGAGTTTTGCTTTTTCGGTTTCCGTTAATTGCGGAACAATTTTTGCGGCAATATTTGACGGACAAGTTAGAATTATTTTATCAAATTGATTTTTATTATTTGATTTTTGGTCTTCGGAGATTTCAGATTTCAAATCTGAAATTTCAAATTTATTCTGTAATTTGTAATCTGAAATTTGTAATTCTTTTGCGCCTAACCCGCCCGCTACCGCAGACGGTTCTGACTTTGCGCCTTCGCGTCTTTGCGTCTTTGCGTTAAAAAAAACTTCTAACTTCTCGCCGTCTTTGACGATCTCGGAAACGCTGGAATTGAGGCAAATTTCCACGCCTTTTTCACGCAAAACTTCTGCGAATCTTTCTAAAACTCGCGCATAACCGCCGCGCACATAGCCAAACATTTCGCGTTTCAAACCCGAATTTCGCGCTGCATACATTCTCTGGATTGTCGCCCAAATAAACGCGGCGGACGTTTCTTTATACGCTTCGCCGAGTTTCGCTTTAAGCAAAGGTTTCCACATTTTTTCAAATGTTTTTTTACCCGAAAGTCGCGTCAACCAATCTTCGACCGATATTTTCTCCAACGCTTTCCAATCTTTTACTCGCGCCGCGTAAAAAATCGTGCCGCCTAAACGAAATTTACTGATTAAATCTAACGGCGGAAACTTCAAAAATTCCAACGTATTCGACATCGAAACAAGTTTGCCGTCCGTATAAAATCCCGTTTTCGTTTCAACCCAATTAAATTCGTTTTCCAAACCCAACTCACCAACAATTTTCCGCGTAAATGAATCAGATAAAAGAGTAACGTGATAATGTTTATCCCAGGTTACATCACCAATTTGCCAAACAGAAGCAAGTCCGCCGATTTCGTTGGCAGACTCAAAAACGGTAACTTGATTTCCTTGTTCGGCAAGCCGCAAAGCAAGCGTCAAACCGAGAAATCCGCTTCCAATGATGGCAATGTTTCGGGACATAAAGATTAACTAATAAAAATCATTTTCAGAATTTTGTATGCAGTATTAACTATGGCAAATACTGATAGATAATTCATTATCAGTCCGATTGCTGTAAAAAGGTAAAATGGAAATAAAAAATCGAGTAAGCCAAAGGGCAGTGAAAAATCAAATATTTTCCTGAAAACATTTCTACCAGAAGATTTAGCCACATGATAAATTATACAGGAAAGAAATATTATGGCAGATGTAATTAGAGTTAACGAACTGTAATCTTTTGAATAAAGAAAATATATTGCCAAACAAAATGGTGAAAAAGCAATAATAAAAGAGGCATAAAATAAAATAACCAATCTCTTATCAAGAATCATACCGATTACTTCTCCTTTATCATTAAATTTGTAAATTCATATTCCAAATCGCAACTTGAACATTTCGCTTCAAAATCTTCTGCGTCTTCTGCCGAAAACCGATGAAAAAATTGTCCGCATTTGCAGACTGCGCCGATGCTTCGCGCCGGACTTCCTAAAACGAGATGAAAATCGGGAACGCTTTTTGTAACGATCGAACCCATTCCAACCATTGCCCAGCGTCCGATTTCTAAATCATTTCCAATTGTGCAACCTGCGCCGATGGTTGCGCCTTCGCGGACGAGAGTTTTTAAAGTGTGTTCGTCAGGTTCGCTCGGGCGCAAGGTTTTTAAATCTGGAAATGTCGCACGCGGGAAACGGTCATTCGTAAAAGTCGTGGCGGCGGAAATCATCACGCCGTCTTCGATTGTAACTTCGGCGCAAATATAAACCATCGCATTGATTTTCACGCGGTTGCCGATTTTTACGTCGTAAGCGATATAACTTTTTTCGCCAACGATACATTCCTCGCCAATTTCCGCGCCGTGCCGAATGTGAACATTGTCCCAAACGCTCGTGCCTTCGCCGATTTTTACGTTTTCTTCGATGATTGCGGTTGGATGAATTTTAGGCATATCTTTTTTGCCCGCGAATTTACGCGAATTTACGCGAATAAATCTTTATTTTTTTCTTTATTCGCGCCGATTGGCGTAAATTCGCGGGCAAATTTCTTTTAGTTTTTTGCAGTTTCGGTTTTTTCAACTACTTTTTGCCACAGATTTTGGTTGAGCGATTTATACGCTGCTTCGATGACTTCGACGGAAGCTAAAGCGTCGGCGGGTTTTGTGAGCAGTTCTTCACCGTTTAAGATTGCGTTGCGGAAGTTTTCGATTTTTGATTTGAAGGCTTGAACTTTGTCGTAGCCTGTGCCGAAAACATTCCAATCGGGCGATGAATCGAGTTTGTATTTCGATTCGCGCCAACCGATATGTAAAGTTCCATTTGTGCCGTAAATGCTGATGAAATTTGGCAATTCTTTGTTGATTCCCCAAGTTAAATCAACGCTTGCGGCAACGCCGTTTTCGGTTTTTGCGAGCAATTTCACGTTTTCATCAACCGACAAATTTTGCGTTCCCGAAGTTTCCAAAGCTAAAACATCGGTAATCGCGCCGAGAAAATATCGAATAATATCAACCGAATGTGTGCCGTTGTCCATCAAAACGCCGCCGCCGGAAACTTCAAAATCCGAATTCCAACGCTTCGACATATCAACTTTTGCCGTGAACGCATTTTCAAATTGCACGACTTCGCCCAAAACGCCCGAAGCCAAAATTGCTTTCGCTTTAACGACATCTTCGCAATAACGAAACTTAGTCGCCATCGTGAAAACAACGCCGGTTTTTTCGGCAGTTTCAATCATTGAGTTTGCTTCGGCAACCGATAAACACAACGGTTTTTCGCACAAAACATTGACACCAAGATTCATAAAAAACATCGCAATTTCAGGATGCGTATTTGGCGGAGTCGAAATAATTACGGCATCAATTTCGCTGTTTTCGGCTAAAGTTTTGTAATCGCTAAAACTTTTCGCGCCAAAAGGTTCGGCAAATGCTTTGGCAGAATCTTCACGCACATCAGCAACTGCAATTAACTGACAACATTCGCTTTGTTGAAATGCTTGCGCGTAAGTTTGGGCAATTCCGCCCGTTCCGATAAGTGCAAATTTTAATTTATTCATAATTTTATTTGTCCACGAAGGACACGAAGGAAACACGAAGAAAACAACGGAAAAATTCTTACTTCGTGCTTTCTTCGTGTCCTTCGTGGATAATTTCTTAGTTTTCGTAACAACGATTTCCGTCGCAGACGACGCAATTATTATCGCTCGCAACTGCGTCGGCAATTCTGACCGATTCGACTGCTTCGCGGATTGATTCAGCTAAAAATTCGGCGTGTTTTTCTTCGTATTTTTCGTTAATTGGCAAAACTAAAACGTCGTGCAGACCTTTGATTGTGCCTTGAAAATTATCGTCGTTGTAATCAACGGCTTCTGGGCGAGCCAAATTAAACGGAAAATGCGAATCGCCGAGCGTGTTTTGATCGCGGAAAACCATACATTTATACGCCGGTTTGACGACGTAACGCGGCGCAGATGCGACATCATAAACTTTCAACGCTTTCGACAATCCAACTGAACCGTCTTGAATTTTCGTGTCATCAACTCTTAAACAATATTTCCAATAAACGTGCGTCGCATTCGGCGCAGATTTATAAACTTCGATGCCGTCAATATCAGCGAGTTTTTCGTCCAAAATCTTCGCCATTTTCTGACGTTGCGCGACACAAGCATCTAATTTTTTGAGTTGCTCAAACGCCAAAGCCGCTTGCAATTCGGTCATTCGATAGTTTAGCGCGGAAAAATAATGATCGGCATTTGCATCACCGTAACCCCAAGCCTTGTTGATAAAAAGATACATTCGACGCGCAATTTCATCATCATTCGTAACGACAATTCCGCCTTCGCCGGTCGTTAAATGTTTGCCTTGTTGAAACGAAAACGCGCCGATTTTCCCAATCGTGCCGACATATTTTCCGTCAACTGTCGCCAACGGAGATTGCGCCGTATCTTCAATAACCGGAATGCCGCGAGCGTCGGCAAGTTCCATAATTTCGCGCATCACGCACGGATTTCCGAACAGATGCGTAACGATAATCGCTTTCGTGCGTTCACTTAACACCGCTTCGATAGTTTGCGCCGTAACATTCAAAGTTTTCGGGCAAACGTCCGCAAAAACCGGAATCGCGCCTTGAAACAAAATCGGTGTCAACGCGCCCATATCGGTTATCGAAGTCGTAACAATTTCGTCGCCCGGATTCGGATTTATCGCCGCAATCGCAACGTGAACCGCCGCTGAACCTGAGTTACACGCATACGCATATTTCACGCCAAGTCTTTCAGCAAAACTTTGTTCAAGCTGTTTGCCAAACTTGCCTTTAGTCGTAATTAACACGCCTGATTGCAACACTTCCGTCACGGCAGCAATTTCTTCCGCGCCGAAAGTTCGCCCTGAAATATCTTGGTCTGATGGTAATTTTATAATTTCTTTATCTAAACTTGGTGTCATAATTTTAATGTGAAAAAGTTAAAAAGTGAAAATGTGAAAAAGTTGGTTGAACTCAAATTATTTACTTTTTCACTTTTTCACCTTTTCACTTTTTAACTTTAAGTTCTCTTTTGGTAATGAAGTTTCAATCGCTTCGGTTTTCCCGAAAAGTCTGATTTTTGAAAGGCGAGAGAGCAGTTTTAAATGTCCGAAAATCGTCTGCACCGTTTTCATTTTGGAAAACCCAAACAGCCGAACTTCTAAAATCGCCGGAAATTCGACGATTTTTCCGCCGTTTAAATCTAATCTTCCGAGCATTTCCGCCACGCCTAAAAAACCTTTTTCCTTAATCGGCAAATCTACAAACGAACTGCGCCGATAGACTCGAAAACAACTCGTGTAAGTTGCAAGTTTGGCGCGTAAAGTCCGCCGATAAAGCCACGACGCACCTTTCGACAAAAACAAACGCCAATTCGGAACATTTCGCACGCCGCCGAGTTTGTGATACGGCGAAGCAGTTACCAAATCAACATTTTCGGTCAAAAGCGGCAACATTTTAACGAGTTCGTGCGGATCATATGTGCAATCGCAATCCATCGA
>JANNYB010000114.1:0-14222 GCA_031409875.1 Acidobacteriota bacterium
CGTTTTGATACGCGCTACGCGCTAAGAAATTGTCCGACATTTGGAACTTGTCCGACAATTTGATGTGTTATATTATCCGAAAAGAGTTATTATTTCGTTAAGTTTTGAACGTAGTATTTCTTCATTAGCAGAAGATGCCCCTACAAAGTCTTCGATTAGTTCTACTTCGCTTAAACTGCCTAATGGTATCAATGCTGAAAGTGAATTTCGTAACTGAGAGAGCGCGGCATTTACATTAGTAGCACTAAAACTAGGATGACTTAAGCAACTAATATTAGTAGCAGATTGCATCTGACCTTTTGCGCCTTTTTGAACTGTGGAAACTGCGTTTTGTTCGTAAATTTCTAACATAATTTTATTTTCCGTGAAACTGTTTTAATTCTAATAAATAGTTCTCAAATTGCGCTCTATTTGCGTATATCGTTGTCATTAAGACGAGTTCTACACAAAAACGATAATCTACCGGAATAGCAAGAAACGCTCCCAAATAGATTAAAATTGTTCCGACATACGCAGGATGCCGTAAATACTTATAAACGCCGGAAACGATGATTTCTTTAGGCATTACAGGTAAGTCTGACCAGTTTGCGCCCTGTGATAAAATCGCGCAAATTCGCAAAAGCAAACCGATTGTAATTAAAGAAATTCCGATAATCATAAATAAATATTCACGACGGCATATAAAATAATAATCGCCGCTATTGCAAGCAAGATTGCTTTCTTGGTTTCGGCTTTCATTGGTGTAATCGTGCCGGAAAAGGGAACGCCGAAAACAGATGAGAATTGACCGTTTTCCGAATACTCGATGTTTTGCGCGTTATTTTCTACGACCGTTGAACTATCGCCACCGCCTAAAATTTTTCTGATATAGTTTCGAGTTTCAAGCGGAATAGCAAAACCCAAAAGCGAACGACCGCTATCAAGTGCTTTGTATAAAGATGAACGATTTCCCTTTTTTCTATCGCCCTCGCCCCAGTTGTAACCAGCCAAAGCCAAATCATAACGACCATTGAATTTTCGTAGAAGAAAACTCATATACTTTCCGTATGCTTCACTTGCTTCATACGGATTATAAACATCGCGCAAACCAAACCGCCGCGCCGTTCCGTCAATAAATTGAAATAAACCTTTCGCGCCTGCTCCGCTGCCGGCGTAATTATTCCACGCGCTTTCAGTTTCAATTTGTTTCAAGGCTATACGCTCATCAATGCCGTATTTTCTCGCGGCTCTGATAACGATTGATTGCAATTCTGCCCTTGTATATTCTTTTCTTGGCATTATTCAAACTTAACTTTATTATCGCCGTAGTTACTTGACTCACTTCCGAAAACTGACAGACGTAAAACAGAATCATAAACACTTGGAGGAATTGACGCATCGGTTACGTTAAATAAAATCACGCTCAAACCTGTATTATCTTTTGATGTCAAATCTAAAAAGTCGAGATTTAGGATAGTTTTACTTGTAAAATTTACATCAACTAAGATAGTTGGAACATCTTCATTCGTTGTTAAAGTTGTAACAGTCAAACCATCCGCAAATTGACTTTCAAAGGTTGAAATTTTACCGCTTACTACAATTAACCGACAAAGATAGTCTGTTGTAATGTCATTTTCTCTAACAACTGACGCGATAATTTTTGTAATTTTTGCGTTTTGTTGCCGACCAAGTTCGACGGCTATAAAACCGTATTCACCTATGCCGCCGCCGATTCTAAAAGAATACGCGCCCGTTTTCGTTGCGATTAATCGTTTTAAAGCCATTATGCTAACGCCGCCTCCCCGCCTTTTTTGACAATTTCCCTTCCCGTTTCCGTTCCGAATAACAAACCCGCAATGCCCAAACCGATTAGCAGAATAGCCAAACAGACTATTGCGATAGTTCTCATAACCGTTCCAAAATCCGCACCAATCCACGATTTGAAGAAATCCGAACTACTGGGCAAACTTGGAACATAATCACCGATTCCGATTTGTTGCGCGGTGTTTGGTTGCGACTGATCAATTTGTCCTTGAATTATTGCAATTTCATCATCGGGCATTGGAACAAAACCGAAAATTGCTTCTTGGACATTGTGTAATAAATCAGAACCGCGAACGCTTGCAGTTGAACCGCCCATATTCGCAAGCATTTCATTTCCCCATCGGTGTTCGTCAAGAAACATTCGTGCAGCTTCATCGTTGAACGCAATTTTTTCAATATTAGGATTAGGCATTATGATTATGTTTCCCTTTGTTTTTGAAATACCAAAACGCAAAACCGCCGCCCGCGACCAACAAAAGCAAAACTAAAATTGCAGTTGTATTACTTCCGGTTTCCGGTTGTGAAACGATAGAATTTTGCGGAACATTTAATTCGGCTTGTTGCTTCTGAGATTTTAGAAACAATTCCGCAAGCGTTTGGAATTCCGTTGGAGTAACAGAAACTTTCGTTCTATCCGTTCCCGTTCCTGTTCCTGTGCCGCCGCCCGTGCCGCCGCCGCCCGTGCCGCCTCCAGTTCCGCCGCCGCCGCCGCCTGTGGGATTATCAGGATTTTCGTTATTATGCTCAACTGCCATTTAAATAACCTCTTAAAATAATCTCAAAATCGAACCGACAATACTGCCGATTGTGCTACCAACGCTTTGATTACGTTTGGTTTTTTCCTGCTGTCTTGTAGCTTCGTAGTTATAACGCGCCGCGCTGATAATTGCTTGTGAATTTTGCCCTGCTTGATAACGTAAAGTTTCGTTGTCGTTTTCGCTGACTTCAATTTGAGCATTTGCCGCAATTTCGGTAATTGCCAAATTTGTTGCGTTAGTATCTTTTCCGAGAACCAAATCAACTAATTTACCAAACATCGAAGACTCAGATGCTAATTCAGCAGTTGCCAAACTTACTTGCGCGTTTGCAATTCCGACCGAATCAACAGGCGCACTCGTAACAATCGGATAAGAAAAATTTGTTACAAAATCAGCGTCGCCGCCGTTTCCGGTGTTTTGGCTATTCATATAAGCAAAATACACAAGCGCAATCGTTCCGACCGCTCCGAGCGATAACGCAACTATTTGAATCTCTTGTTTATCCATTTTTACCTTTTACCCGTTTAATCGGTGTCGCATCGCTCAATTTATTATTTAAGATATTGTGTTCGTGCGAATCACGCGAAATTGTAACTCCGATTGATGCGATATATTGTTCACCGCCAAAATTGTAGTTCATTGGTTTATGAGCATCATAAGTTTGCGGTTTTTGGTCAATCGCAGTTGAAACGAAATTGCGTTCAGATTGGTCTAAACCAATCCGACCGCCTTTTGTTTGTTCGCCAAAACTTTTGGAATAAGTTTCAGAATCACCATTTTCCAACGATTGCAAAATTGAACTCATATTAATTTCCTTGCAAAGTTTTTATTGAGCGTGAAAAACCGCCTGTTAAACTGCTGATAATATCTGCTGAATTTGTTGCGGATTTAGACTTACCAATGAACAAATACACAAGAATTAAGACAAATATTCCAAAGATTATTTCTTTATACATATTACGTTCCCGTTCCGCCGCGACCTTGCAAAGTTCTAACAGAAGTATTGTAACCCTGGAATAATACATCGAAAATTTGCACCGCATTACCTGCCTGACTAATTAACAGAAACACAAGTATCAAAACGAATGTTCCGAAAAGAATTTCTTTAAACATAACTAAATTTTCCCTTTTTGCTGTGCTACGAATAGCATTGATAAAACGATAATCAAAAGAAACATTGCGCCTAAACGCCCTGATTTTTCTGCGATTATCGCAACGCCGCCGATTGCAATAGCTAAATAAACGATTTCCATTAAATCTCCGTTTGTTGCGGAAATGTCGGTGAAATTATCTTTTGATAAACCTGTATCGGATTATTAGGAACGGTTGGCAAAGGTGAATCTGTTAAACCCGTTGGAACTGCTCCGCCAGCTTGCGCTTGGCGGCAAGTATTCCACGCATCAAGCAAACAATCTAGTTTCCCCGTGATGCCTAAATACAGCATAATCAAACCGATAACAATAATTACAATACTTGCCGAACCGTTCATATTTTCCTTTTACGCGCTCAAAATAATTTGACCAAAACCGCCGAATCCGAAACGAACCGCCAACGCTTTTGCAAGCGACATTCCGACAATCGCGCAAAGCGTAATGATTACGACATTATAGAAGGACATTTTGATATTGCTAAACGGCTCAACACCGCCAACCGCTTTACCCAAAAACATCAAACCGATAAATAACGCAACCAAAATGCCCCACCAAACAAGCGGATTTCCCGTTGTTTTAATCGCATTTTCTCGAACAGGCTCAGATGCCTGTTCGATTGTCGTGTTTGCCCGTGTGCCGGAAGTATTACCGGAAACTTTATAGCCCAAACTTCGGGCATCAAGATTTAATTCATCTGAAATTGTTGACATAAAAATTAACCTCCGACCGTGTAAGATTGCAACGTCGTGCGAATTGTTTTCAATTTGTTAGTTTTGTTGATGTCCAAAACTAACGCATCCGGAATACTTGTTTTCAATTCCATCAATGCAACATTGGTAGTATTGTAAGCATCACGCAAACCGCCTGCCGAAACAATTCCGTCTTGCCCCCAAAAATCTAAAAACGCCGTTCCGATCGGTAACGGTTGACCAAGACGAATTTGCGACAAAAACCGATTAGCCGCAAAACTTTCGTCAATAATCGAATCCGAATCAACCATTTTCAAAATGACTTTTTCGAGATTTTGCACCAAAACGCTGTCTAATTCGGCGTATTGTGCAATGTTCAAAAGCGAACCCATTCTTTCGACTTTGTAAGTTTGTTCGCCCTTTCCAGTAATTGTTTGCGCTTTTTCAAAGCGACGAACGGCAACCGGCGGCGGCATTTGAAACATTGATTCGTCGGGAAGTTCCCAGTAAAGATAGGTAACATAAACATTACCGACAAAATCATTCGCGGCGTTACTGCCATAAACATCCGAACCTTGACCAAAATCAATCGTCAAATTGCAACTCATTGTATCCGCTTGCAAATTGATTAAACCGATTTCAGCATCTTTATGCAGATTTGCCGAAATCGGAACAGGCAACATAAACTTAATCGGATTTGCTCCGATATTAATCGGTTGTAAAAAAGTTGACGGATCAGGAAACTGACCAAGCGCAACATTCGACAAACCTTGCGCCCGAAAACCGTTTGCAAGCCAGTGCGATTGCACCATCGTTCCGTAGCCGGAAACATTATAAACTTCGGCTTGTCCGAGATTTGTTTCGACTTTGATGTTTTTGATTAACGACCAAATGCCTTTATCCTTGACCGTCAAACCTGCTTGACAAGTAAAATTGCCTTCGACTTCAAGCAAAAGCATTGCCAACAAACCGACAGGCGGCAATTCAATCGTTGCCGTTCCCAAAGCCGCATACGGTATTGACTTCGCCAATTTTTTCATTCTCAACCGTGTTCCTTTGAAAAACGGTTTCTTTTGTTCTGCCATAAAATTATTTATCCTTTTCTAAATTAAAGTTTTAACCGTAACGGCTTTGAATGTTCCCGTTCGTGTAAGCTGCTAAAAATGAAATCGCGCTTTTGCAAACTCTTTATTGTTTCCCGTGAAACATTGATGTTTTGCTCAACCCGTTTTCTATCGTTTTCCGAATTAAGAAAAAAGATGTAACAATTTTCTGATTCGGTAAAAACTTCTTGCGGAATATTTGCCGGACGTTGTGTCGAGGAGAACACCATCACATTTTTACTTCGACCGCGAGTAAGACAGTCAAAATAACCGTCCGGCAAATAGTATTGTGTGCAAATGGATGTAACCTCATCTACATAAACCACACAATTTTTTTTCAAATAACAAAATACAAAGAATTTATTTATCGTTTCTTGACTTCGCAATTCCGCCGCTTTCGGCGTATAAATAATTTTCGGATATTTATGCGAACCCGAAAGCGATTTTGAATTTGCATAGCTGATAAAATCTTTAAGTGTCGTAACGTGCTTAAATCCTTTCCAACTTGATAATTCGTCTTTGTCAAAACCTTTGCCGTCAATAACATAAACGACCGGATACAATTCAAGAATTTTTTTAGCCAACGTGCTTTTACCGCTTCCCGTCATTCCACAAAAAAACGCTCTATCCGTTTGTTTCGGTTGAATCTGTTTTAGTGTCAATTTCGGTTTCATTAGTTTCAGCTAAAAGTTTTTGTTCCTTTTCAATTGCTACTTCGGCTTGAAAATCGAAAACGATTTGCTTTAAATCATTAGCCAAATGACAGACAAATTCGACCACTTTTTTAACAGACGTTTCATCAAATGAGGTCAAGATATTGACTAATGGAGCTTTCACCAGTTTCAATATTGATGCCGTTTTCGTGTCCAGTCCTTGCATCTGCTCTATCGTTTGGAATAAATCCTGCGTCCGATTTTCGAGATACATTTTCAACCGTTCGCCCAGTGGCGACATTTGCGGGCGTTCCGGCGTTTTGCTGAATTGTGCGATTAACTTTGCTAGATTGAACATTTTGATTATTTACCGTTTGCATTATTCGCGGAACTGTCATTGTTCCGGCTGTTAAAATTAAAGCTCCGACCGGAACATATTTTTCATATTTTTCCGCCCACTCGAAAAGTTTATTTTCGGGAAATGCTTCTAATGCCTTAACAGACTTATCAGCAAATTTTTCGCTTTCTTCATCTGTCAAATACCAATGCGAACCGCCGCGCAAAGCGACAAAACCGAAAAACAAACTTACGCCGTCTTTGATATTACTTTTGAGTTCGACAAAATCAGTTTTTTTGCTGTTTTTGCCGCGTGTTTTCAAAACTTTTGTAGTTTTGGAATAATCCTCGACATTCTTTTCGGAAACTACATTATTTTCAACTTCCGTAACATCGAGTGGACCGGACTTTCGATTTCCTGAATTATTTCCGGTTGTTCCGTTTCCGTTTCCGTTGTCGGTTGTTCCGGCGTTTCCGGTTGTTCCGTTTCCACTTCCAGAACTTCCAAGTTTTCGTCCGCGCTTTCTTCCAGTTCCTCTTCCACTTCCGCCAGAACTATCGCTGTTACCGCTTGCGTTAGGTTCTCCACTTTCTCCATCGTTTCCGACAGTTTCGATTCCAAAGAGATTAACCGTTCCTCCGCCCACCGTGTTTCCGACTTCGCTTGCTCCGCCGTCTGTTCCGCTTGCTCCGTCTGTTCCGTCAACTGTTCCACTTTCGTTTCCAGTTGTCCGATCGTTCGCTCCGTTGACTGATTTTCCGGTGTCGGTTGTTCCGTCTGTTCCGGCGTTACTATTACTGTTGACATCTTTTTTCATTCTCCTTTGTTCTCCTAAACTAAAACTAAAAAAATTAACCGTCTCCGAGAAAATCCGCTCCGAGTTCCAAACTTGGAACATTTTGCATACGTCTTTTTTCCGCCGCGTTAATCGCGCTCTGAGCTACAAATTCGGCAGCGATTAATCCGGCAGGATAGGCAGTTTGTCCGATTGATTGCGCCGCTTTTGCTCCGTTGCTAACCGCGCCTTGCGGCGACTTCGTGTATTGACTCATTATTTTGCTACCTCATTTGTTGCACAATTATAATAAAAATATTTGTATGCGATAACGGCAAAAATAACGATTACAACCGTAGAAATAATTGCGTGTTTCCGTGTAAATTCCATAAAAAATTAACCTCTCAAAAATCTGAATACTGAAATAAAACCGATTAAAACCACCAACAGACATAACGCATTAAGAATTTGTTGACCTTTAATAAGTGTGTCGAGTTCCGACTCACGAACCACGATAAAACCCGTAGGCAACGGCTTTGCCGAAAATTCAAATTTTGTTGTTGGCTTTGCATCTTTGTTTTCGTCTTTTTTTTCTGTCATAAAAATTATTTATATTTGCATTTGATTTCAGACATCGAATCTTTAACCAATGTTTGCAAGTAAGTATTATTTGTTTCCATCAGCATTATCATTTGTTTCGACATTTCAACGCGCTCTGAGTTTGATTTGTCAATAGTTCCTTTGAAATACAGAAACATAAAAATTGAAAAGGCAACCGGAATTCCTAATTTTTCAATAAGTGTCGTAAAATCCGACATTTGCAAAATCGCAAAAATATAAAACGATGTTATTTGTAAAAGAAAACTTGTCATTTGATTAAAATTCGTCCAGCAAGCAATAAGTCATAAATTCTTGCTGTTTTGTTTCTGTCATTACCTCATCAAAATCATCACGAACAGACGGACATTGACAACCTTCCGACCAACCGTTAATTAAACTTTTTTCCGTTTTATCGCCTTTGATGTATGACATCGGATGAAAATTAATTCCGCGAATTTCCCAAACTGGAGCGGTCAATTCTTCCGTGTCCGTATCGCGGTCATTATCCCGCGAAATTGGCATTTTCTTTGTTCGTTGACACCAAGCCCAAACTTTGCCGTTATGAAAATCTTGTTCCCAAACATCGTATAAAATATAATTTGCCGCTAAAACTGCCATTCCGCGAGCGTTTGACGGATTGAGCATTTTCGTTCCGGCGTTCGTTGTGCCGCCGAAAACTTTTTGACAAATCTTTCCTTTGAATAAATAAAATTTGTCATCCGTCGAATTAAATTTATCTTCATTCGAGCGAACGCCGATTATCCAATAATTTTCGGGAAAACCTTTGAACGAATCTAATTTTTCAATTCGTTCAAAAAGTTGTTCGTCTGAATATTCTTTTACGTTTGACATTTTTTTTTCAAAAAGTGGCTGACCATTCAGCCACTTTGTTAGTAATCTTTCAAATCAGAAGTTTTTATTGCTAATCGTAGAAAAGAAGCGCGTCCGTTCTAACGAAATTAACAACTGATTTTTTCGCCGGAATAACTTCGGTAATTTTTTCAGTTTTAGTTTTTAGAATAAAAATTTTCGTTGGTGTTTGTGCGCTAACATCAAACACAACGACAAAACTAAAAACGAGAACAAAAAGAATTGAATTAATTATTCGTTTCATATTTCCTTGCGACCTCCTATTACATTTTTTTTATTGGAGCGGATTACGTTCTATCCGCTCCGGTTTAGTGTTTTGAGAAATCAATTAGCGTAAGTCATTTCTTTTGATTTCTTAACTATTTGCTTTTTGTTTTCTCAATTTCGCGTTTATAAAATACTGTGGAATTTTTAGCAGATTAAAACTTTCTGAAAATTTGTTGCTTTTGCAGAGTTCCAAAATTTGAAAGTTTTGTTAATTATGCGAAGATAAAAACGGCTTGCACTAAGCAAACTTTTCGCGCCACCAAAGCCGAAAAGCAAGCGAATATCGTCTTGGTTGCAACTAGACGATTGTGCAAGCCGATTTTTATTTACAGACAGGAGTTCATACAGAAAAATATATCATCTGCAAATAAATCGAATTTAAATTACTTTGTGCTAAAAATTATTTATTCTAAGTTGCAATTAGAATATTTTAGAAAATATCGTTGGTGGCGATAGTCGGAATATACACCAACTCTTTTTAAAGTGTCAAGCACAAATTACAATTTTCAAAAAAATAAATTAAAATACTTTTGCAAAGTTCCTAAAATTTAAGTTACGAGAATTATAATTTATGTCTATTGTTAAATCAATGAAATTTTGTTTCACTTATGCAATTATTTTTGTAATCTTAAGCAGTTGTGTAAGTTCCACAAGTAACAAGGTTTCAAATAATGATTTTTTCGGTGATTATTACAGCGAAGATAAACGCAGTATGATTACTTTACGCGAAAACGGAAAATGTTATGTCGAATTTATGAAATGGCGTTCTAAAAACGAAGTTACGCGAAGTAATAACTGTGAATTTGAAACAGAAAAAGACACAATTTACTTCCAAATCTTAGGCAATGCCGCCCGTGCAAAATACGAAAACAACGGTTTTACACTCGACAATCAAAAATATTCAAAGGACAAATCGCATAAATTTTAATGCTTAATCTTAATCAACTATTTTTCGACCGCGCACGAAATTAGCGCAAATTCACGCCGACGAACGGAAGTTTTTTATTCAGAACCGGAAACTTTAACCTAATTCAATTTCAATCATATTTTTACCTCACAATTTCAATCGAATTAATGCTATGAACTTTCGCGCCGTCCATAAATGCGCCTTCGCGTGTTTCATTCGCCAAATAATCCGCCGTTGCTTGTTCATCGCCCCAAACATCAATCAAACCTTTTATTTCGCTACTTCTGACAGTCATTTGAACGCGCCGAACTTTATTTTTCCGTTCTGTGTAACCGTAATCAAACGCCGCCCGAATTGCGATTTCAACTTGTTTGCCGTCTGTCAATTTCTTTTGTAAATAATCAAGTTGTTCGCGTTGCTCATCGTCAAATTCATCAAATAAATCATCGCTTTCAATTTCTGATTCGATTTCCGCAAGCCGTTTTTTTTCTTCGATTGCGGCAATTTCCGCCGCTTTTTCTTTGACTGCCCTGTTTAATTGCGCCTTGCGATATTTTGAAATCGGTTTGTCAATTTTTACAGTTTTGCCCGTTTTCGCCGCACGACGAATTTTTTGCTTTGTTGATTTCTCTTTTATTCCGAGTAAATCAGACAAAAACGAAACAAGTTTTTTATTATACTTGGGCATATTTTCGCGCTCCTAATTTGCAAAAATCCAATCTATGTTTCATTTCATTAGTTTTTTTTTCAGTCCAAACCGCTTTTAATTTTTTCGACAAATCAGCCGCACCCGTTGCCGTTGCTAAAATTGCAGAAGTGTTTTCAACTTCAAATTCAAAACTCCAAGTGTGTTTAAACGGAGCTTTACGCGCTCCGACCGCTTGCAAAGGAAAAGGCAGATTTGAAATATCTTTTTCGTTCGTCGCAAAAAACAATTCGTCGCGGTGGCAACCGATGATTTCCATTTCCGGCATCGCTCCGCGAATTGTAAAAATATTTCTAACGATGTTCGCTTTGGTTTGCGCGATAATTGCAGAATACCAATCCGGTCTATAAAAAATTTCATCGCGTCCATTAGGATTTTTATTTAGATAACCGAAAAAACGCGTGTAAATCGCTTTCAAACTTGACCGCTCATAACTCAAATTGTTTTCTTTTGCTTCTGTAATTGCAGTATTTAGCAATTTGTAAAACTTCTCGAAAATTCGTTTATTGTATTTCCAAATATTCGCATCAATTACTTTAATTTTTGCTCCAAGTTCAATCAAAATCGAAACGTCCGAAGTCCAGAGCCTTTCTTGTCCGTCTGTAATTTGCTCAATAAATTTCAGTTTTTCGCCATTAATGCCGTCTGTGTTAATTTCGCATTTCCATAATCCGTGAAACTCTTTATTAAATTCGCCTTTTCTCTGCAAAATTGATTCCCCTAACCCGAACGGATAAGAAGCCGCCGCCGCCAAATATGCAGAATTTTTATCAAAGCCGTGAATGTATTTCTTGCCTTTGGCTTTGGCTAAATCCAAATAAATCAAATCAACTGATTTATTTTCTCGAAAAATTGAAACGTCTTGGACTAACATATCAAGCGTTTCTTTTGCAGAGATTTCCGCAAGCCTTTTAGCAGTCCGAATAGGAATTGATGGATAAACATTTAATTTTTCATAAAGCCACGCAACCGCCGAAAATAAACGCTTTGCGTCTTTGATTTCCCAAAGTTGCCATTGAGTAATTAAATTTTCACGCGCTAAATTATTCTCCGAACCTATTTCTAATTCGCCACAAAAAACAATCTGTGATTTAATTCCATTTCCCCAAACCGTAATCAAATTTTTAATTTCTTTCGGCGCGAATCCGTATCGCTCCGATTGCATAAACTTTCGATGATTCAAAGCGCAACGATTAAAAATCTTTGTTCCGTTCATTATCCAAACCTGCAACAGATCAAATTGTTTCGCCAAATCGCAGATGTCGGACAATGTAGAAATGTTAGACATTTGAATTTTAGAGCCTTTCCAACCGCCCGAAATTAAAATACCGTCATCTGTTAAAATTCCGTGTTGTAATCGTTTCATAAGTTCTTAGAAAATCTATGATTCTTTCTGTATAAACTGAATTATTTTCGCCGTTTGCTAACTTTTCTAAAGCCTTTCGAGTTTCGCGCCGTTTGATTCGAGTTCGAGTTTTAAAACCTTTTCGCGCTGATGAATACATTGAACAAAATTCACGATACCAATAAGCATTTTGATATTGAACTACTCTTACACAATGCCCCGAATGTTTTTGGTCAGATGCAGGACACAAGACGACTTCTAAATAATTCGCATCAAGTTCATCTAATAATTCCAACGCTTTTACTTGTATTTCAAAATCAACCATCGCGCTTTTGCCTCTCTAAACTTGGAATTAGTTTGCCGTCATATTCACCGATTAAATTTTCAAAAACACTTTCTAAAATTTCGTGCAAAACTTCCAGTTCACTTTCTAAACTCAAATCCCTTTGCGCTTCTGCAAATTGCATACATTTGCGAGCTTCATTTACAAATCGTTTGCGAGCGGTATTATGTTCGTCTGATACTTGACGAAACTTTTTCTGTTTCCGTTTAATTATTTTCGGATTCATTGCTACATCCGAAACAAGTAAATCAATTTCAGTTTTAATCGCTTTGTAATGATTTTTTGAGTAAAGTGTAGAGTTTCGGGCGTTTATAACGGCTTTAATTAAAATTTTCCCAAACGTGATTTTATATTCAGTTGGAGTATAAACAAAGGCAGTTCTACCGTCTTGATTTTTTGCGAGTTGCCCAGTTTCATCGCGTAGATATTCGCCCTCTTTTATTTCAATTAAATTGATAGATTCAAATTGTTGCCACTCGCAAAACCGCTTGCGAGTTCGTGAAACAGTTTCGCGTGTGCAGTCAAGTATTAAAGCTAAATCTTTATCTTTCGCTTTGAATTGTCCATCTTTATTTTGCCAAAGGATTGTGCGGATGAAATCACGAAATTTTTTATTAAGAGAAAATCTTTCGTGCTTTAAAAAGCAGTCAAAAGCTATCTGAAAATCAACGCCGAACGAAATTAATTCGCTAATCGTTTCTTCAGATAAATCTTTGTATTCAGTTGAAGGAAATAAAATTTGTTCCATTCTAGGCTTAATGGAACTCTGCAAAAGTAAATCAAAACTAACAGATTGTAATTCACAAAGTCAATTATAAATTTAAAAAGAAAAATCGCCGCCCCGAAATTTGCCTAGACCGGAAACGACGATTTTTTTTTTGCCGGAACTCTGCAAAGAGTAGCAAAAATAATCTTTTTATAAATTCAAATCGGTCTAGGCAATTACTATTTTACGCATTTATTCAGTAATTGCAAGTATTATTTTCATTTTTCACACTATAAGCATTTATTATAGTATGTATAAGTAAAACTAGGAAGTGTGATGAAATCCGAAAAACATCACACCTATCAAAAATAAAATGCTCACAGTAAAACCAAAGATTCTATCTGTGAGCATTTTTCGGAAAATAAAAAACTCAAGTCAGCCGCTTCGCTAACTTGAGTTTGTGGACAACAAAAAACAATTTCCGTGCCTAAGTTTTTCCGTTCAAAAAATTTTCTATCATCTTTGGCAGTAAATCTTTCGGGATATAATTTCGCGCTCCGACTTTCTTTTTATATTTTTCGACATAACCCAAAGGCAAGCCGGAAAGTTTGCGAGCTTCGGAAACTGTAAGCAATAATTTGTGCGGCAAAAGTAATGCGTTTTCAAAATCCTTTGCAAATGAATTTTCTTGAATGTCCAACTTTTCAATTTTTGAAACACTTGTATTTGTTGGCTTTACAGTTTTTTGAATTTTCGTATTTTCTTGAATGTCCGAATTGTCCGACAATTCAGCATCTAAATAATCGTATTTGTTTTCATCAATTAACTCAATCCTGTCTGCTCCGTCCGTGTTATCAAGTTGCGCTTTATAGGTTCTGACTTGCTGTTCTGAAAAGCCAACGTGCGAACCTGTGCCTTTGCCGCCGATGCGACCGAGCCGCGAACCTAACGCCGTGTTATTTGTTTTCCGGTCAAGTGTTTTTTCAGTCCAACCTAAAAATTCTGCTGTTTGTTGTTTGTTCCAAATCATTATTTTTATCTCCTAAATTTTATTAAGTTGTAAATGTCCAACTTATGTATAATTGTATAACATTGTCGGACAAGTTGCAAATGTCAGACAAATAAAAATGTCGGACAATCGGCGCGAATGTCGGACAAGTTCCAAATGTCGGACAATTTCTTAGCGCGTAGCGCGTATCAAAACGACAC
>JANNYB010000115.1:0-2641 GCA_031409875.1 Acidobacteriota bacterium
AATTTAGGTTAACACAAGGGATTTTCCCAAGCGTCGTTTCAGTTGTCGTAGGTCTCATTCAGTTTGCAGACCTCGTGAACTAGATTTTCAAAGAACAGGCGTAGCTTTACTACTTTTTAACTTTATCGGAACATCTAATTATTTTTGTCCAAGTGGTTAGCGCGTGGAATTTTGGCGGTTTTCATCGTATTCTAACGAAGTGAATTACGCCGTGAAAGCAAAATTGGAAAAAAGCGAGGAACTCGAAAAGATTGCCGTGAATTGCTGTGGTTGCGATGCGGACGACGCGGAATTTGCGGGCGCGGGCGAAGATTTTGAATATCATACGAGCGTAGATGTTTTCACGGCGGTTCAATGTCGTTCGTGCGGTTTGGTTTATTTGAATCCGCGTCCGACGGTTGCGGAATTTGAAAGAATTTATCCGCCGAATTATCACGCTTTTGATTTTTCCGAAGCGGAATTTGGTTTTGTGCATAAAGTCCGAAGCCGTTTGGAAGCCAAGCGTTTATTGGAATTTTGCAAAGATTTGCCGACGGACGCGAAGATTTTGGATGTCGGTTGCGGCGACGGTTTTCATTTAAAACTTCTGCGCGATTTCGGCAAAAAAACTTGGGATTTGCAAGGTTTGGACGCGAGCGAAAAAGCAGTTGAAGCGGCGAAAAAATCCGGCATCAATGTTCATTTCGGAACAGCCGAAGAAAATAACTTGTCCGAAAACTTTTACGATTTAGCTTTTTTGATTCAAACTGTCGAACACGTTGAAAAACCGGACGCGGTGCTATCATCGGTTTGTAAGTTGTTGAAACCACATGGCAAATTAATCATCGTAACCGATAATACCGATTCGCTCGATTTTCGTTTTTTCAAAAAATCTTATTGGGGCGGTTATCATTTTCCGCGCCATTGGAATCTTTTTAATCGAAAATCTTTAACGAAATTGGCGGAAAAAACAGGCTTTGAAATCGCTGAATTAACAACGCAAGTTTCGCCTGTGAATTGGGTTTATTCGATTCATAACGCGCTGGTTGATAAACGTGCGCCGCAAATTTTGATAAATCAATTTACGCTGAAATCAACTGTTTCGCTGGCGGTTTTTACAATGCTTGATATAATTTTGCAAAAATTCGGACGCGGTGCGCTCTTGCGGGCGATTTTGCAAAAGCCGGAAGAAAATTTGACCGCGAAACACACGAAAGACGCGAAAAAAGAGTAAAAATAAATTATTTCTTTGCTTTATTTTCGTATGTTTCGTATGTTTCGCGGTCAAACTTTCTTAATTCTTAATTTATATGAAATCCAAAAAACCAATCGCAATTATCGGCGCGGGAATTGCCGGCTTGACGGCGGCAAATTTTTTGCAAAGCCGAAATGTGCCGTTTGTTTTATATGAAGCAAGCAAAAAAATCGCCGGACTTGCATCGAGTTTTAAGGATGAAGAAGGTTTCAGTTACGATTTTGGGGCGCATTTTATTACGAATCGTCTGGCGGCGGCGATTGGTGTTGCAGACGAATGTTTGACCGTAAAGCATTATGGCGAAAGAGTTTATTTGGACGGCAAAATTTATTCTTATCCGTTTGGATTGATTAAAATTCCGCGAATGACTTTGAGCGGCGTAAAAGCAAAACTTGCGCGAAACGGAAATCATCCAGCGTCTGCCGCTGAATGGTTTCGCGCTCAATACGGCACGGCACTTGCGGATGAAGTTGCGTTGCCTTTAATCGAAGCGTGGTCGGGCGCAAAAAGCGAAGATTTGTCGGCGGAAGTCGGCGCGAGTTTGCCGGGAAGTATCGGAAAAACTTTGTATTTGAAAGCCGCAAGTTTGCTGACGCGCCGCGCCGTAGCTTGCGGATATAATCGTGAAATGCCCGAAAAATCGAGCGTTTATCACGTTTATCCAAAACGCGGCGTTTCGACTTTATGTGAAAAATTGGCGGAAGGAATCGAAGATAAAATAATGCTCGAATCGCCGGTTGAAGAAATTATTATCGAAAATGAACGCGCGGTTGCCGTCAAATCGAAAGGCGAATTGCGCGAAGTTTCGGCGGTTATCAGCACCGCGCCGGCGAATATTTTGGCGAAATTGGTTCGCGGTTCAAACGCGCTCGAAAGTTTCGCAAAATTTCGTTTTCGTCCGATGATTTTTGTAAATTTGAAGTTTGAAGGACGCGGACTTTTGCCCGACACGGTTTTGTGGTTTCCCGAACGTGAATTTCCATTTTTTCGTCTGACCGAAGCGACGCTTTCGATGCCGTGGCTTGCGCCTGAAGGTAAAACAATCATCACCGCCGACATCGGTTGCGAACGCGGCGATGAATTTTGGGAAATGACGGACGACGATTTAATCGCGCTTTGTTTGGATAATTTGACGAAAATCATTCCCGAAGTGCGCGAAAAATTCTTAGGCGGAAAAATCTTGAAAACGCCGATTGCGTATCCGGTTTTTTTGAACGAATATGAAGACGAACGGCGGAAATTTGAAAAAACGACAAATATCGAAAACCTTCTGAGCATCGGGCGCAACGGCGAATTTTCGCATATTTTTATGGAAGACGTTTATTGGCGAACGCGCAAAAAAGTTGCTAAATTGATTGAAATTCTATCGTTCTGAGTTCCAACTTCAGTTGGCAACCGCGAGCGAAG
>JANNYB010000116.1:0-5960 GCA_031409875.1 Acidobacteriota bacterium
TCGGTATGCCCTAAAAGAAGAATTTGGGATTTCGGATTTGGGATTTCGGATTGTGTGTGGAGAATGAAATGTTCGCCGTAATTTTCCGCGAAGATGCGTTCAATTTGAAATTTATCGGAAATGTTTCGCGCTTCGTTTTCGAGAAAATCGGCGACGTTTCGGCTTCCCGAAATATCGTAAGACGGCGATTCGATTTCGACGATTTCAATTATCGAATCAACGATTTTATCGCGCCGGTTTGTAAAATATTCGAGCAATTTTTGCGAACTCATTCTTTTTTTATAGCCTGCGAAACATACGAAAAAAACGAAATAATTTCAAATTTCAGATTTCAGATTTTCGTTTATTTCGTATGTTTCGCAGGCAAATCGTTTTTAATTTACGCTGATGTCTGTAATTCCGTTTTGCGTGGCGTATTCGCGGGCTTCTTTTTCGGTTTTGAAAACTTTTTCGACATCGTATTCAAACATTTCGATTTTGCCGTTGACCATCATTCCCATCATCGGACGCGACACCATTCCTTTGTTTGCAGGGCAAAGATTAAGCAAACCGATTTCTAATTTTTGGTTGCCGTCGTTGGTTTTTGAAACCGGATAATTAACTTTTCGGATGATTTTGCACGGCGGGGTTGCGGCAGTTGTTTGGTTTGCGCCGAAAATTTGATTAAGCATCGCGCCGAGCCGATAACCTGCTATTGAAATTTGTTTTTCAGCGATTTTATAAGCGTTTTTCTTATAATTTGCCGTCGGCGTTTGGAAACGAATCAGCGTTGCGGGAAAAAGTTCGGTTGTTGCAATCTTAAAACTTTCCTGTTGCCAAACGTCGAATTTACCGATACTTAAAGAGTTTTGCGATTTCGCCAGCGGATATTTTTTCATCATCTCTTTGCCAATCGGCGCAAGATAATCCGCATCGCAAGCATCGCCTTTTCGCGCCACGTTACGCATCACAATCGAATCCCAAAACCAATGCAAATTTACTTGATTCGGGCGCGGCGTTTCTTTCGGCGTGAGCAAAAAAGTGTTGCCGCCTTGGTCGCCTTTCGGTTCGAGTTCGGTAACCCGCGCCGAAGTGTGAAGCGGTTGATGAATGTCGCCGCCGAGATGCAAAACCCACGCCAACGCAATGGCTTTATCGGCGTTTGAAGCGTTTTCATCTTTTAAAACTTTGTCGAAATCAAACAATTTTTCAACTGCTTTGCCGCCGTCTTCTTTCGGATTTTCGAGAAGTTTTACCTGATTGTTTTCCTGCGCCCAAAACGTATCGGAATAATGCCAAGTGCCGTGATGATATTTTTCCTGTCGAATCTTAAAATCGCGGTCGCGGACAATATCCGCCCAATACGTCGCAATCATAAAAAATTCGAGATTTTTTGCCGCATCGGAGCGCGAACCTGTCGGATAAAGCACGCCTAAATCCGAATCTTCGGGCGCACTTCGCAAGATTTTGATAACTTTTTCGCGCACGTCCGGCGACATCGTTTGCCACGCGATATAACCTGTTAATTTATGCCCGACATCGTCCCAAGCGCGGGCAGGAAACGCAAAAACAAAGACGATTAGTAGCAACAATAAGTTTTTTAATATTTTTTTCGGCATAGTTTTTCGATTTATCTGAATCTTTATGGAAGATTTTAACGAAATAAATAAATTATCGAAAGGAAGGAAGAAGGAAAAGGCAAACCGACGGAATAAATTTTCATCAAATAAACTGCAAAACGCTTTCCTCGAAGCGTCTTAAAATTGTAAATGCCGCATTGAAATTTAATGCGAGGAGAAAAAGAAAAATGCAAAAGGCTTTAGAACAAAATTATATTGCACAAACTCAAATTAACCGCACAAAAGGCGCGTTCGGCGCAAAAATCGGTTTATTCGGAAAAGTGTTCGGCTGCTGGCACAAAAGTTTGAGCCGCCCGTTCACGATTAATATTAAAGAATCATATCGCGTCTGTTTGAATTGCGGCGCACGCAAACATTTTGACGCACAAAACTTGAAGACTTTCGGGTCTTTTCATTACCCCCCAGCAATATCGCTTGCGTTAAGCGAGTGATAAAAAATCCCCGTCCCTAAAACCCTGCTATAAACCCCAGCAAAAGCGCAACTACCAAAAAGTTGCGCTTTTATTATTTTTGCCGGGAGCGCGGGCATCCTTGCCTGCAAGATTGTAAAGCGTTTCGCGGAGCAATCTAACGGCGTTGCGAATAAAATCAAGTTGATTTCTACTCGAACTTCGTTAGATTGCTCCGCGAAACGCTCTGAAATCTTGCAGGCTGGGAAGCCTGCGCTCCCAGCTAGCTTAAAATTCCTTTAAATTTCGCGGTCGAAGCCTCCGCATAATTCGGAAAGAGTTTTTTCAAGTCTTTGTTTCCGAGATGTTTATAAGCGATTTCACCTAAAACGTCGCGGAAATCGGTGGTTACGGCTAAATCGCGTCCTTCGTTGAGTTGGTCGGATTTTAAGCCTTTCCAATCGGCATAAACTTTGCCGCCTTTGACGGAATTTCCGAGAACGAACATTGCGTTTCCGTGTCCGTGATCAGTGCCGCCCGAACCGTTTTGTTTGGCGGTTCTGCCGAATTCTGACATTGTTAAAATTATGACATCATCCATCTGTTTGCCTAAATCAGTTACAAAAGCAGTAATAGCCGCGCCGAAATCGCGCAAATAATTGGCAAGTTGTCCGCGCCCGCCGCCTTGATTGGCGTGTGTGTCCCAACGAAGTTCGTTGCCCGTGTCGGTAAATGCGACTTCAAGCCCGACTCCGGCTTTTATCAGTTGCGCGATTTGTTTCAGCGAATTTCCGAACGAAGAATTCGGATAAACTGCGCCGTTTTCGGGTTTGTATTGCGCCGGATTTGCCGTTTTCAAAAAATGCACGGCTTCAAAAGTTTCTTCGCCTTTTTCGCCTAGGGAATCTTTGGCGTTGTTTTGATAAAGGTCTTCAAAACCGCCCGAAACGGATTTCGTGTATTCACCCGCACGAATCGAAAAATCGGCGAGATTCGTCATCGCAATCGTCGGAGCGCGTCCCGTCAGACTGCGCGGCGTTTGTCCGCCCATTGCGACGGCGCGAAACGGTGAATCTTTTTTGTTTTGCGTCGCTTGCAGTGTTCGATTAAGCCAGCCGTCGCGGGTTGATTTAATTCCGGGCGTTCCGGCTTCCATATAATCTTGCGCGTCGAAATGCGAGCGCGTATTGTCCGGCGAACCGACCGAATGAATTACGGCTAACTGCTTATTTTTCCAAAAAGTTTCAAACGGTTTGAGCGACGGATGAAGCCCGAAAAATCCGTCCAAATCAATCGCGCCGTTTGTCTGATTCGGCTTTGGCACGGCGATTCCGGGACGAATGTTGTAATATTCACTTTCGCCAAACGGCACGACCATATTCAGCCCGTCAACCGCGCCGCGTTGGAAAATCGTGATGAGCGTTTTCTTTTTGCCGAAGCCTTTTGTTAAGGTTTGCGCGTTGGCAAATTGCTGTAAAAAGTTTGGCGCAACCGACATCAAACCAAAACTTGCGAGCGCGATTCCTGATGATTTTAAAAAATATCTTCTATCCATAATATTACTCCTTAGTTTTGAGTCCCGCCTTCAGGCGGCAACCGCCAGCGAAGCGAAGCGGTTTCTAAGTTTCCATTAAAAAAACTCTTTTTATCAACGAATTTCTGCATCTCTTCGCTTGCAGAAAGCCGCCTAAAGGCGGGACTCAAAACTTTTATTGCCTTTGAAAATCAGGCGAACCCAAAATTAAACCAACGATTTTGAAAACTTCGGCATTGCCGCTCGGCGCATTCAAGCGAGTTTGGTTTTGACGTTTTTGTCCGCCGCCTTGCATCATTTCGCCGTCGTCGTCATCCATATCCGAATCTAATTTTGTTTGAATCAACGGTTGTTCGATTTGTTTGAACAACATCTGCTTAGTGTTCGGATTGACTTCGCCGTAAAGAATCGCCGCGAGAGAATTTTCCAAAATCTGCGGTTTTTCCTTCGCTTCAAATTTCTTTAAATCAACCCGCGTTCCCGGAATTTGATTGGAAGAAAGCGCGACCGAAAAATTCATTCTTTCGAGCAATGCGCCCGTATTTACCCAATCTTCAGCCGTATCGGGATAACCTGTCGGAGCTTGATAACCGTAAAGTTGTTCGCCCATTTTGCCTAAAAGGGACTGAATTTGTCTGCCGTTAGTGTCCGCGCCGAGCGTTCTCAAAGAACTTACGAGAAGCTCAAAAGGCGTTTTGATTTTGGCGCGGTAATTTTCCGCCGCGAAGAATTCTTCGCTCGTAAAAAGTGCGCGAAGCGTCGTTTTTATATCGCCTTTTGATTTTGTAAATGCTTCGGCAACACGACTTACGAGTTTTTCGCTCGGTGTATCCGAAACGAATTTGACCGCCAATTTTCGCGCGATAAATTTCGCTGTCGAAGGATGATTGACGAGAATTTCGATAACTTTCAAGCCGTCTTTCATTCCGCCTTCGTCAACTTTTTGACCAAGAACAGTTTTCTTGTCATCGTCGTGCCAGCGTTCGTTAAAATAAAACGTGCCGCTTGGCGTGTCGAGCGGAATTCCGGCTTGGCGCATCTGGCGTTCGGTGCGTTGATCGGTTTTTCCGTTTGCCATTGCCGCAAATGCGCGGCGATAACCGCGGGCATCAACAATCGTCCAGCCCGTAAAAGCGCGGGCAACTTCGCGGATGTCTTCCTGCGTGTAGCCGCCTTCAACGCCGAGCGTGTGAAGTTCCATAATTTCGCGGGCATAATTTTCGTTAATTCCGCGTTGTTGCTTTTGCTTTTGCTGTTGATTTGCGCCATTGCGCCGACGATTATTGTTGTTGTTTGCGTTTGGCGAGATTGATTGAAAATTGTCGAGATAAAAAAGCATCGCCGGACTTTTCGCCGTTGCTAATAACAAATCTTTGAAATTTCCGAGCGCGTTCGGGCGAATTACGTCGCGGTCATATTCGGGCAAAAACCAGCGCGTCGCGGCTTTGTTTGCATAGACGTTGAAATGATTTGACCAAAAATCAGTCATTACTTCTTGCAGTTGGCGTTCCGAATAGGTTGCGCGAAGAAGCCGCGAAGAAATAAGTTGTTGCGTGATTTGATTCGGGCGACCGAGATTGTATTTGCGATACATTTCGGCGATTTCCTTTTGATATTTCTGCTTGTCGGCTTCGGACATTTGATTTTCTTTCATCTCGTCCGTGTTTTGATTTTGATTCGGACGAATATTCTGCAAATCGTCGCGCTGCAAACCATTTTTCTGTGCAACGGCAGTCATTACCGCGCCCGGATTCGGATATTTTGCAAAAAGTTCTTCGTTCGACATCGTTAAAATATTCAGATTTTTAACTTTTGCGTCCGCTGTCGAATCATTTATCGAAGAAGGATTTAATTGCTGTTCGATATATTTTTCAATCCCGATTGATTTAACTTTTTCAATGTCGCCCGGACGCACGCCGAAGCCCAAACGATTGAGAACGTGAATAATTTTCTGCGTTTCCGTGAGCGATTTTTTGCCGTTTTCCGAGTCCGCAACTTTTGCCGCCACAAACGTCGGGCAAACAATCGCCGAAATCATCAAAAGAGTTGTTATTTTCTGCAAAAAAGAGAATTTTTTTATCATTACATTTTACCTCTGAAATTTATAAATGCTTTCGCTGTCCGTAAAGTTAGACGTTTGAAAACTTGAAAAGGCTGAAAAAGTTTCTTTTGTCCGTTGCCATTTGTTAAAAAATTGATGTGAGTTATAAAGTAAGGCAGAAGAAAAATTATCCACAGATGAACACAGATAGACACAGATAAAATCAAGAGAAAATCATCTGTGTTCATCTGTGTTTATTGTATGTTAAGAAATGAGTTCAAAATGTAGTAAATTGGACTTAGTGGAGAATGACAGTTTGGCTGTTTATTGGTTCTTTGGAAACCGTCACAGAGCGAAAGCGTCATTCTCCTTACACG
>JANNYB010000117.1:0-6579 GCA_031409875.1 Acidobacteriota bacterium
GCAAAAAGTGGTAAAATATCCATCGAAACGAGTTGTTAATTTTAGTCGGAAAATTTCAGTAAAAATAATCTACTAAAAAACTCGTTTCATTTCATTATCTTATTTCAAATTTTCAAGTATCATTTGGCGAAGGTATTGTAAATATAGTTATTGACAAAATCAGTAAGAAATTCAATTTCAGACGCGGAATTTCACGCGATTAACCGTGAATTCTTTCGCGCTTTATTGTTTAGCTGTATCGAAAATAAAGGTTGGGAGAACTGAAAATTCACGAATAAGAAAATTTATGGTGTAATGGCAATTTTCATCACGCCGTCGAGCCGTTCGCCGAAAACGCGGTAGGCTTCGCCTATTTCCTCCAGCGGAAAGCGGTGCGTGATGAGCGGCGATAAATCAACGCGCTTGTTCTTGATTATTTCCATCAGTCGCCGCATCCTCTCCTTCCCGCCCGGACAAAGCGTGGTAACGATTTTGTAATCGCCGAGTCCGGCAGCGAACGAATCATACGGAATTTGCAGTTTGCCCGAATAAACGCCGAGGCTCGACAGCGTTCCGCCTGCCCGCAAACTTCGCAGACAATTCTCGAATGTTTCCGGTGTGCCTAACGCTTCGATAGCGACATCCGCGCCGCCGTTCGTCAACTTTTTAATTTCCGCCAAAACATCAACTTCACGGTAATTCAAAACGACATCAACGCCCATTTTCCGTGCCATATCAAGCCGTGATTCGTCGCCGTCAACGCCGATGACCAAGGACGCACCCATCAATTTCGCGCCGATGCTCGCACACAAACCAATCGGACCCTGCGCGAAAACGACAACGACATCGCCGATTTTCACGCCGCCCGATTCCGCGCCGCTAAAGCCTGTCGAAGCGATGTCGGCAAGCAGCACGACTTGTTCGTCCGTCAATTCATCGGGAATGAGAGCGAGGTTGGCTTGCGCGTGCGGAACGAGCAAGTATTCGGCTTGTGCGCCGTTAATCGTATTTCCGAAACACCAGCCGCCGATGGCTTTGTAGCCAGACTGCGGGTCGCTGCACCCGCATTGCGCCCACTGTCCCGACAGACACGCCCGGCATTGTCCACACGGCGTAATCGCACCGACAAGCACGCGGTCGCCGATTTCGTAACCTTCAACGCCCGCGCCTAATTCCTCGATGACACCGACCGGCTCGTGACCGATAATCAAACCGGATTTAACCGGATATTCGCCGCGCACAATGTGCAAATCCGTTCCGCAAATCGTCGTCAGCGTTACGCGAATAACCGCGTCATTCACACCGGCGCGTGGTCGCGTAACTTCTTCAACCCGAAAATCATTTACGCCGTGAAAAACATTTGCCAGCATCTTTTCCATAAAATTATCCCTTTTTTAACATTCAATTTATCTTTGCCGTTCGAGACCGCGCCGTTCGTTCCGCTTTGGCGATGATGAGTGCTGTCTTCATCGCCAAGTCTGTAGGAACTCCTAATTTACACCGCGTTACGAAAACCGGATTCGGTGTCGAGCGTAAAAATCACGCCGGAACTCGCTAAATTCGGTTTTGTGTGAAAACTTATCTCTTCTAGTGCTGCTACCCAAGCGATTCAAAAAGAGAAATATGATTTCAATCACATCTTAGAGTTTGTTTTTTTAATTAACCGTCGCGGACGACTTCCCACAGTTGATTATGTTTGTTCTTCATCCGGCTCCACATTTTGCCCGTTTTCAAACCGCGTAAAGTGTCGTCCCAAATTCCATAATGCAGAAAAATCGCATCGTCTCCGCCTTCGTCAATGATGAGCGCGATGTCGTGATTATAAATTTCTTTCGCAATCCCGCCGTGAATTTCTGAAACAATGTTAGCGGCGGCGACTTGCGCTTCGCGCACCGCCATAAACGCCAGTTTCGGTCCGGTAAAAGCCGCAATATCACCGACCGCGTAAACTTTCTCCATATTTTGAACGCGCAAAAAATTATCAACCACGACGAAATCCGATTCATCGGTAAATCCGTGTTTGCCGACCATTGCCTGTCCGCGAAACGGCGGCAGAAGCATCAGCAAATCGTAGTCAATTTTTTGCCCTTCGTTGGAAATAATCGCTTTTTCGGTTACTTCTTTGACCGCAAAATCGGTGATGACCTCGATGTGATGTTTGGCAAACGCCTTTTCTAATTTCAGGTGCAAATCCGCGCCGCCGAAAGCCGTTTTGACGGTTTCGGGAAAAACGACGCTGACGGAAATCTCCTGTTTCGCTATTTCCGATTCAAATTCTTTGGCGAGCGCAAAAGCTGTTTCGCAAACCGGAACGGGCAGAAACGCCTGCGGGGAAAGTCCGACGACGATATTTCCCTTCTCGAATGACCTAACGGCTTCGCCGAATTTTAACGCCGCTTTTACGCCGAGCAAGTGATGCGCGTGTTCAAAAAAGCCGCCGATTTTTTCAGTCGCCAACCTGCGTCCCATTGCGATTACCAGATAATCGTAGGAAATTTCGCCGTCGAAATCATTGCCCGTAACCTGCACCCGTTTAAGGTTGAGGTTTAGTTTGATGACTTCGCCCTGCACGAATCGGACATTCAACTCGTTTAATTTTTCGGGCAAATCAAATGAAATATCGTCCGCGTCGCAATCGCCGAAAGCGAGCCTGACGAGCGCGGGATAAAACGTAAATTTGTCCTTTGGTGAAACAAGCGTAACGCGATGCGGACTCGCGCCGCCGAGTGATTTTGAAAGATGTTCCGCCGTCATCAAACCGCCGAAACCGCCGCCTAAAATTAATATATTTGCCATTTGTGATTCCTATTTTTCCGGCGTTTCCGCCGCTGCCGTCCGCACTACTAAGACCGAACACGGCGCGTGATTCACGACCGAGTTTGAAATCGAACCGAGCAGCGCACGCGACCAAAAGCCGTAGCCGTGCGAACCGACGACAATTAAGTCTGCGCCCCATTCCTGCGCCGTTTCAACGATGATGCGCTGCGGCGAACCATCTAATACTTCCGTCGTTATATCGAGCAAACTGCCCGGAAACAAAGAGCGAATCGCAGTTTCCGCGTGCTTGACGGATTGCTTCGCCTGTTCCCTTAAAAACTGCGCCATTTCGTTATAATATTCCGCTGAAACAGCAAATGGTTCGGCGGCAATCGATGTCGGATGTTCGAACGCCGAAATAATTTTCAAACTCGTATTTTCCGGTTTGGCGATGATGTTTGCCAACATATCAATCGCCGCTTTACTATAAACCGATCCGTCCGTCGCAATTAAAATTTTCATAATTCCTCCGTTGAAATAATTTTTTTCCTCGATTAAAAAAGATTCAAGCAGCGGTCGCAAAAACCTCATATTCCGAATAACTAACCATTACCGGCATCGGTTCGATAATATGTGCCAGCGTTTTTGTGCCGTTGGCTTCTTCGATTTCAACATAACCGCCCGCCCGTTCATCAACGCCGAGAAAACCGACTTTTATCGGATTAAAGATGGAGTGCGATTGATGCGTTGTGTTGACACCGACCGCGATTTCAATCGTCGTGTCATCACCGTTTTGCTCGGCAGTAATCCCGTTGAGCGGCAAATTTTCGCTCAAAACCTGATCGCCGATGGCATCGTTCATCACTTCGATTCTGGTTGTCCAACCGAACCGCCGCTTGCTCAAATCACTAAAAAACTGCGCCCATTTTTCTCTCGGTATATCTAATGTCATTTTCTTAAACTCCTTGTTTTACTTTCTCGATTTTCTACTGTCATCTAAACAATTTGGCAATACTTGTGCCGCATCATAAAAACAACAAATACAGCCGAAATGTCTTTTCGGTTGTTTATCTACTGCGGAAAATTTCGCACTTTATCGAGAGAATTTTCGCGGTTGAAGTTTATCGCGGTTGTGAAAATAAAGTTTTCTAAATCTATCTTGCCCGCCGAATAACTTCGTGATTTTTCTGGACTTTGGCTGCGCCGATAATAACCCGCACAGTGTGCGTCATTTCGTCGCGGGTGAGTTCAATTCGATTCGATGAAAGTTTTTCGCCGTCGAGTTCAATTTCTACCGAACCGTTGCAAATACCGTGCGGATTTTCAATTTTGATGTGATAAGTCGCGGTTTTGTGGCGATAGTTGATTTCAAATTCTTTCCAATCGTGCGGAATGCAAGGCGTAATTGACAAAGTTTCGCCGCATTTATTTAAGCCGAGAATGTTTTCGAGGGCGGCACGATACAGCCAACCTGCCGCGCCTGTATACCACGTCCAACCGCCGCGCCCGATGTGTTGCGGATTTGAATAAATATCAGCCGCGATAACGTAAGGTTCGGTTTTGTAGATTTCGAGTTCTTCCGCCGTTTTGGTGTGATTTATCGGATTAATCATCGAGAAAATCTCGTGCGCTTTGTCGCCGTTTCCGAGCATTGCGAAAGCGATAATCGTCCACGCGGCGGCGTGCGTATATTGTCCGCCGTTTTCACGAATTCCGGGCGGATAACCTTTGATGTAGCCCGGATCAAGCGCGGTTTTATCGAACGGCGGCGTGAGTAAAAGCGCGAGTTTTTCGTCTGGTTTTATTAATCGCTCATCAACTGATTGCATCGCTTTTGTGGCGCGTTCTTTATTACCAAACTCCGAAATCACGCTCCAACTTTGCGAGAGCGAATCAATCTGACATTCATCGTTTTGACGTGAACCGAGCGGCGTTCCGTCGTCGAAAAATGCGCGTAAATACCAATCGCCGTCCCAACCGTTTTTTTCGAGATTTTCGATTAAAAGTTTGGCGTGTCGGCGATATTTTTCCGCACGTTCGGATTCATTTCGCGTGTCGCAAATTTCGGCAAAACCTTCCAGACTTTTCGCCAAAAACCAACCCATCCAAACGCTTTCGCCTTTGCCTTCTTTGCCGACGTGGTTTAATCCGTCGCTCCAATCGCCTGCGCCGATCATCGGCAAACCGTGAACGCCGACTGCGAAACTTTTTTCGACGGCACGAATGCAATGTTCAAAAATCGTCGCGCTTTCGCCTGAAACAATCGGGCGCAAATAAGTTTCCATTTCAGTTTCCGCTAAAACGGGCGCATCGAGAAATGAAACGATTTCATCAAAAACACTAAAATCTGCCGTTTTCTCCGCGTAAAAACAGGCGACATAAACGAGCCAAATCAAGTTGTCGGAAATGCGCGTTCGAGTTCCGGCGTTTGACGGTTCGTGCCACCAATGTTGGACATCGCCTTCTTTGAATTGGTGTTTGGCGGCGTGTAAAATGTGCGCCCGCGCCAAATCCGGGCGCGTATAAATTAGAGCCATCGCATCTTGCAGTTGATCGCGGAAACCGAATGCGCCGCTCGATTGATAAAACGCCGTTCGCGCCCAAAAACGACAGGCGAGCGATTGATAAATAAGCCAGCGATTCATCATCAGATTCAGCGATTCGTCCGGCGTTTTCACCTGAATCGCGCCCGTTGTTTTATCCCAAAATTCCCGAACGCGGTTAAATTCTTCATCAACGATTCGTTTTTGGCGATAACGCGAAACGCTGCCTTGCGCGTTTTCGAGAGAATCTTCTTCGCCAAGCAGAAAAACGATTTCGCAAGTTTCGCCCGGCGCAATTTCGATGTCAGTTTGGAGTGCGGCACACGGATCGAGTCCTGCGCTGATTGCGCCCGAAAGGTTTGTCCGCAACATCGCGGCAGGTCGTGCCAAAGAGTGATTACGCCCGATAAATTCTTGCCGGTCGCACGTCCAAGTTCGCGTTTCCGCGCTCGTTGCAATAAAAGCTACGCGGTCGGCAAATTCGTTGTTATACGGATTTCGGGCGAGAATCGCGCCGGTTGCCGCGTCAATTTCCGTGATGACAAATGGCGCAGACTGCGCCCGATTGACACCGAGAACAAGTTCGGCGAAATATGTTACCGAAATTGTTCGTTGGCGGCTCGTCAGATTTTTCAGGCGCAGACGCGAGATTTTGACATTGCCGTCAACCGGCGCAAAGACCAATAATTCCTGTTTGATGCCGTGGCTCGTGTGTTCGTAAATCGAATAACCTTGTCCGTGCGAAATCGTATAGGGCGAATTTTCACGAATCGGCAGCGCGGTTGGTGTCCAGAAACTGCCTGTTTCTTCGTCGCGCAAAAAGACGCATTCGGGCGGTGAATTGCTGACCGCATCGTTTGACCAACTCGTCAGACGATTTTCGCGGCTGTTATGTGACCACGTTACGCCCGCGCCGGTTTCGGTCGTCAAAAAACCGAATCCGCGTTCGTTGGCGATGACGTTTGACCACGGTGCGGGCGTTGATTTATCTTTTTCGAGTTTGATGAAATATTCGCTTACCTGCTTTATAAAACCGCCGAAATCATTGGCGAATTCTATTTCGGGCGCAATTTCAGATTGGTCATCATAGACGCGCGAAGATTTACGCGGAATAAACAGCGGCGGAAATTCCGTTGTTTTGATTGTCCGCGATAACTCTTCTTCAAGCGTTCCGCGACTCGTTACAAAAGTTACCCGCGCCGCCGTGTGTAGAGTGATGCGGTCGGCTTCGGACATAATATCGGTGCGCCGCAAGAAGACTCCGCCGGGTTTGTCCATTTCCGTCTGCATTCCGCCGGAA
>JANNYB010000118.1:0-9226 GCA_031409875.1 Acidobacteriota bacterium
TGCGGAAATTAATCAAAAAACAAGCTCCGCCGCGCCTTTTCGGATTATAAGCAATTTTTTATACATACTTAGCTCTTTTCAGGCTTGTCGAAATTTCGGCAAGCCTTTTTTATTGCTTAATCGGTTCTTTTTCGCCGCCAATCGGGTCAAAACTGTAGAAATTCATCTCGAACCACGCGCCGAAAAGCGAGAAAAATTCGCGCACTGCCCAACGTCTTTCACCGAGATATTGACGGCGATTTGAAGTAATTCCGATGCTGTCAACGCCGAGATTATTGCACAAATAGAGTGAACGTGCTTGATGAAATTCCTGCGTTACGATAATTGCGCGTTTGACTTCAAAAACCTCTTTTGCACGCCAGCAAGTATCGTAAGTTCGCCGTCCCGCAAAATCCAAAACGATGTCGCTTTCGGGAACGCCGAGTTCCATTGCGGTGCGTTTCATCGCCGTCGGTTCATCATATTCGGCGGTCGGATTGTCGCCGCTCATCAAAAGTTTTTTGACTCGTCCGGCGCGATAAAGTTCGACGGCGGTTAAAACACGATCATAAAGCACGGGCGAAGCCGAACCGTCTTCCCAAACTTTTGCGCCGAGAACAATCGCAATGCGCGGCGGTTCTTCAACGGGAATTTCCGTCATCGAAGTTTGAATTTTATCGGATTGAGATTTTTGGACGTATTTGCCGACAGCGAAAATTAAAATCAACCCGAACAAACCGAAAGCGCAAAGCCAAAGAAAGATTCGTAAAAACCTCGAAAAAAGACTTTTCTTTTTGACTGTGCTTTCCATATTTTAACTTGAAGTTTCTTTGATAATAATGTTTCTTCGCGCAAGTTCGGCAACGAATTTGTCCGAATCAATCGCTTTTTCCTGCGGAATTGCGCCGCGTTCCAAAACATCGCCGCGAGCCGACATTTGCGCGATAATCGAAGCCGGAAAAGCCGTCGTTCGCATCATTGCGCTTAAACCTGTTGTTTCGTCTTGTTTGTCAACAATATCGAACCGCAATTTGCGCGTTTCGCCGTCTTTCGTGCCGACAAAATCGAGTCTGACTAACACATAATCAGGTTCGTCTGCGGGCAGATGTTTCGTTAAAAGTTCACCGAAAATGCGGCGCGGCGTGATTTTGGCGTAATCAACGAGCATTTCTTCGCTGGAACACAGACCGAGGTCAATCATCGTCTTAAACTTTTCGCAATGTCCGGCGTAGCGAATCGTTTTATAATCGAGTTCACGCACTTTGCCGAGAAAAGTTTCGGGCAAAGTCGAAGTTCCGCCTGAAGTCTGAAACGCTTCGAGCGGCGGAAAACCGTCAAATTCCAGACTTTCGAGTTCGGTCATTGATTCGACTTCGATTATTTTTTCGTCCCGAATGACACGCGCAAGTTCAATGTATTCATTAATTAAGCCTTCAACCGAAAAGACTAATTGATATTCCAGAGCCGTTTTCGGAACTTGCGGCAACCCGCCGACGCGAATATGAATTTCCGAAACTTCATCAAACCGTTTTGCGCCGTGCATTGCCAAAACCGAAACCATTCCGGGCGCAAGTCCGCAATCGGGCGTGATGTTTATTCCCGCCGTTTTCGCTTCTTCGTTTAATGCTAATTGCTTGTCAACAATGTAGTTATTGCCGCCCAAATCGCAAAAATTACAGTTCGTTTCAATCGCCGCTTTCGACAATTCGACATTAAACCAATAATTTACGCACGAAATCGCCGCCGAATGCCCGCGCATCAATTCGACGGTTTTTTCATAATCCGAAACGTCCAATTCAACCGCCGAAACCTTTGCCGATGCAACCGTTTCAACCAATTTTTCCGCCTTCGCCAAATCGCTGTCGGCAACCGTAACCGATTCGACATCGGGCGAATTATACACCAAATCAAAAACCGCGCCCAAGCCCATTCGCCCTGCGCCGAGAACAAGAATCTTCATAAATTAGTGGTAAGTGGTAAATGGTAAGTGGTAAGTGAGAAGAAAACTTGCCACTTACCACTTACCATTTACCACTAATCTTTACCAGTCATCAAACTCTTCCGGTTTTTCCGCCGCGATAATGCCTCCGGCGTAATCCCAGACTCTTTTTTTCCACAAACGCAAGCCTTCGAGAAGTTGAAAAGCGGCTTGCGGATGCGCGACGTTGCGCTCCAGCCGAATAACTTGCGCCAACACCGTAACTTCTTCTTCCGCATTTTCCGTGAATGTCAGATTAACTTTGCCTCCGACCGATGGAAGTTGACGCGGCAAATAAACGAGTGTGCCTTGCTGTCCGACATTTTCCGTCAAACCGTCCTCCGTAATTTCCTTTCCGCTCTCATCTTTCCATTTCACCCGAATCGGAAAAGAAATAACGTGGCGTGCGCCGCTTCGACGTTCTTGCATAAATTAAAATCTCCTGAAGTTTTCTACGGTTAATATACCGAATTTGTCTTTTGAAGTGTAACAGAAAAAGCGAAAACCTTCATAAATAGTTTTAGCCGATTTCCACCGATTTCCCAAATCCGCTCCGAATTTTACAAATAAAAAAGACGGAAACTAAAATATTTCCGTCTTTTCACCTTTGAGATTTACCGACGCATTTTTCAATTTCGCTTAAATACTGCCGGATTACATTTGTTTTGTGTAAATTTAATAAATAGAAAACCTATATTCATAGATTATGACCACCGAAACGGTTTTGCCGTTTTTTAAGGCAGGCTCGAATTCTATTTTTTTGACTGCTTCGATAGCCTGTTCGGTCAAACCGTGAGGCAATGATTCAATCGGAACGACAGTTTTTACCGTTCCATCAGCGGCAAAAACAACTAACATTTTTACTTTTCCGGCGACATTGTTTTGGCGTGCCGCGTCGGTATATCTTGCAATCGGTTTTTTCAAGATTTTAGGTTGTGTTTCGACCTCATCGAAAGCATAAAGAGTTTCGGTTGTTTTCAAAAGTTCAAATAATCCGACCATCGTTACAGCTTTTGCTATCCAATCAGCTTGCTTCGACATTTTTGCCTTCAAACTCACCGCTTTGTCCGCGCTAACCGCGCCGATTTGAATCCGCAATTTCTGCTTTCTCAAAAACTCGGCAAAACTGTCTTTTGCGTCTTTGTTCTCAACGTTCAGCCTGTTTTCGAGTTCTTCAATAACTGTCGGGTAAGTTTTCTTAAACACCTTTTCAAATGTTTCGCCCGCGTCTTTTCCCTGATTCAATTTATCGTAAGACAATGCGAGATAATACATTCCGACAACGCTTTCATCATTTTTCAATTTCGTTGCCGCGCCCTGAAAATCGCCTTTTTGATAAAGTTCTATGCCCGTTCCGACATTGGTTTGCTGTCCGAAAACACTGACCGCCGAAAAAACCAACGCAAAAAATAAAGTTGTTTTGTAAAGTAGTTTCATAAATAATTTCCCCGTTAAAAGTGGGTTAGATGAATTTTCTTTGGGAAAAGGTTTGTTCACTGAAAATTATTTTCAGTCGTCAGGCAAAGATAAAAAATTGCCGATACAACGCCGTTCTATACCCAACAGAAATTGGTTTACGAAAGATTTGTTTTAATTGTCCAACACGCTTTAGCTTGTTGACCGCTGTCAGACTCAACAAGCTAAAGCGTGTTGAACAATTTAAGCCAAATATTTTTTCGCAAACCAATTTCTTTTAGGTATAGCAAGTGAAAAAGACAGAAGAATACTTCTGCCTTTTTTGCCTTTTTACTTTTACCTTTTGCCTTACATTCCTGCGCCGTGGCATTTTTTGAATTTTTTGCCGCTGCCGCAATAGCACGGGTCATTTGGTTTGACTTTGGCGTGTTCGCGTTTGAACGGCGTGTGTTTGGCGGCTTCGGCTCCGGCGACTTCGGCGGTTGCCATTGCGCCGGTGAAAGCCATTCCCGCTGCTTGTTTGCGGGCGCGTTGGCGTTCGAGGCGTTCGAGTCTTTCCATTTCTTCTTGTTCGTCTTTGACGACGATTTCGAGATTGAAAAGTGCGCGAGTCGTATTTGTATCAATGCGGTCGAGCATATCTTGGAACATATCGAACGATTGTTTTTTATATTCGACAAGCGGATCTTTTTGCCCGTAACCAACCAAGCCGATGCCTTGTTTCAAATGGTCAATCGAGAGCAGATGATCTTTCCATTGCGAGTCAATGATGTTGAGCATAATGTAACGCTCGTAGGCGCGAAGCTGTTCGATTCCGGCAAGTTTTTCTTTTTCGGCGTAGTTTGCCGAAGCCTTTTTCCAAACCGCTTCGGCAATTTGGTCGGTGTTCATTGTGCGAAAATCAACGTCGGCATCAACCGCCGGATCAACCGCGTAAATGCTTTCGATTTCCGCCGCGTAAGTGTCAACTTCCCAATCATTTGGCGCGACTTGCGGATTTAAGAAACTCTGCGTTAAATCGCCCAACAAATCACGCGCCACGCCTTGTTCGCCCAAAAGATATTCGCGGTGTTCGGGTTCAAACATCAACTGACGGCGCAAACCGTAAATCGTTTCGCGCTGTTTATTCATCACGTCGTCATATTTCAAAACGTGCTTACGAGTTTCAAAATTTCGCGCTTCGACGGCTTTTTGAGCGCGTTCGATTTGCTTGGAAACGGTTTTCGATTCAATCGCAACGCCTTTTTCCATTCCGAGCCATTCCATCATCGAACGAACTTTGTCGCCCGCGAAAATTCGCATCAAATCGTCTTCCAAAGACAAAACAAACCGCGAACTTCCCGGATCGCCTTGTCGTCCGGCGCGTCCGCGAAGCTGATTGTCAATGCGGCGCGATTCGTGGCGTTCCGTTCCCAAAATATGCAAACCGCCTGCGCCGACAACTTCTTTTTGTTCTTCGGCAACGACTCGTTTTGCTTTCTGAAGTTGTTCTTCAAATTGTTCGGGCGTGGCTTCGTCGGGATTGATTTCAAGGCGTTTCAAATACTCATTCGCCAGAGATTCGGGATTACCGCCGAGCAAAATATCAGTTCCGCGTCCAGCCATATTCGTCGCAATTGTAACCGCGCCTTTGCGTCCGGCTTGGGCGATGATTTCGGCTTCCTGTTCGTGATATTTGGCGTTCAAAACTTTGTGCGGAACGCCGATTTTCTTGAGTTTTTCGGCAACGAGTTCCGAATTTTCAACCGAAACCGTGCCGACCAGAACCGGCTGATTTTTGGCGTGAAGTTCTTTAATTTCATCAACAACCGCGTCCCATTTTTCGGGCAAAGTTCGATAAATCATATCCGAACCGTCTTTGCGAACCATTTCGCGGTTTGTCGGAATAACGACAACATCCAAACCGTAAACCGTGCCGAATTCTTCCGCTTCGGTTTCCGCCGTTCCCGTCATTCCGCCGAGTTTTTCATACATTCGGAAGTAATTTTGAAGCGTAATCGTTGCCAGAGTTTGATTTTCGCGCTCGATTTTCACGCCTTCTTTGGCTTCGACCGCTTGATGCAATCCGTCAGACCAACGACGACCAGCCATTAAACGTCCCGTAAAATCGTCAACGATAATAACTTCGCCGTCTTGGACAACGTAATGATGATCTTTTTTGTAAAGCGTGTGCGCCTTGAGCGATTGTTCGAGACAATGGAGCATTTCCATATTTCCCGGATCATAAAGGTTCGACAAACCGAGAAGTTTTTCCGCTTTCGTAACGCCCGCTTCGGTCAAAACCGACGAATGATTTTTTTCATCGAGCAAATAATCGCCCGTTGTAACCTTAGTTTCTTCGTCTTTGTGTCCGCGCTCAAATCGCGGAATGATTTCGTTTGCCGTGAAATATTTGTCGGTTGCTTCATCGGACGCGCCCGAAATAATCAAAGGCGTTCGCGCTTCGTCAATCAAAATCGAGTCAACTTCGTCAATAATCGCAAAATAATGATCGCGTTGGACAAGCGATTCGACATCGAATTTCATATTATCGCGCAGATAATCAAAGCCGAATTCGTTGTTCGTGCCGTAAGTAATATCGCTTCCATATTGCTCTTTGCGCTCGTAATCGTCCATATCATTTTGGATACAGCCGACGGTCAAACCCAAAAATTTATGAATCTTGCCCATCCAATCCGAGTCGCGCAAAGCGAGATAATCATTGACCGTAACGATATTTACGCCGCGTCCGGTGAGAGCATTTAGATACGCAGGCAAAGTCGAAACGAGCGTTTTTCCCTCGCCCGTTCGCATCTCGGCAATTCTGCCTTGATGAAGCGCGATGCCGCCGATCATCTGCACGTCGAAATGACGCATTCCTGTAGCTCTTTTCGATGCTTCGCGCACGACCGCAAACGCTTCGGGCAAAATATCGTGTAAAATTTCTTGTTCACGTTTTCGGCGTTCGGTTTGATCTTCGATGCCGCTGATTGCGGTTTGAATTCGTTGTTTGAATTCTTCCGTTTTCGCTCGTAATTGTTCGTCCGAAAGTATCTGCACAGACGATTCCAAACTGTTGATTTCCTGAACGGTTGTTTTAACCTTTTTCAGAAAAATATCGCTGCTGCTGCCAAAAATTTTCTTAACTAATTTATCTGCAAAACTATTTACAGGCATTTTTTTTTCTCCGTGTAAGTTCAAAAAATTTCTTTGAAAAATAAATACTGCAAAGTTTGGTTATAGCTCGCGTAGCGAGTGAAAGCGTGTAGCCACAGGCACAAGCCTGTGGAATTGATAAGTTACGATTAAGCCCGTGATAACGGGCGACAGAAATTGCTGTCGCTATCTACGATAGCTTAAATCTTTGATGAACTTTCCCCGTAGCTCGCGCTACGGGCTACACGCTTTCGCCATCTCCGATGGCTGAAAAAAACAGTATTTATTTCTCAAATAACAAGAGAATGAACTCTGAACATTAGTTCAAATAAAACTAAAAATTATTAAATATTAAGGTAAGTATTCAGGAAAGATTAATTCCGCTTTTCTCACCGCTGATTATCGTGCGTCTTTTTCGGCAAGAAGCGCGTCTATCGAAGCGCGGGGAAGTCGGGTTACGATGAAAACTTGATTGTTTTCTGCAAAAGATTCAGAATTTTTATAGATGACCTCACAAACTTTGCTTTGGGTTTGTATTGAAGCATTTTGAAATAGTGAGTTATTATCAATCGCTACTTGATGAGCATATTCTAAAGTTTCCTGTTCGGTTTTTACTTTTATATTCAAACCTTCATTGTCTAACTGGAAACTTACTTCCGAAAAATATGAATCTTTTTGAAATTCATTATTAAACCGCTTGAGTTGTGAGCCGCGATGCCAGCCCGTAAATTCGTCAGCGACTTGTTTTAACTGCTCTTGCAACCAAATCTCGTTGTTCGGATAAAGATTTCTGATTTGCAGTTTTTCACCGCCCGTTTCGATTATCAGATATTCAAAACGAAACGAATCTTCAAAATTAAATTTACCCTGTTCGGAAAAGTCGTTTAATCGAGAAAGAAAGATTTGAACAGGTTTTCCGACAAACTCGGAAGCCAAATAAAGTTTTAAATCATTCGCGCTCGGTTGGATTTTCTCGTTCTGCTTTGATTGTAATTCAAAACAGCCTTTAAAGTTTTCTTGCGCCAAAACGGGCGCAGTTCCGCCGACCAGCACCAAGCCGAGATAGACGCTCAGAGTCGTGAGAAAGATTATTGAATTGTGATTGGCTTTTTTATTCACCTGATTGATTATGATTTACTTTTTCCGATAAAGGCAACTTTACATAATACTTAAATAAAAATGGGAAATGCGGCAAGCCCGAAAACTATGCCGCAGAGAAGTAAAATTATTGTGTTAGATTTTCTCATTTTTCCGACGTTTCCGAGTTTGTTTTAGTGCTTACTTCAGAATTACTGTTGGGCTGTTTGTTTTTTTTTTCAGCACGTTTTTTCAAGGTATCGCTAATCATTGCTTGACCTTCGGCTTTCGGAATCAAAACCGTTAAAATAAAATTCTTGCCGTCAGTCGTAATTTTCGCGTTTTTTATCAAAAGTTTGGAACTTTCGTCCAATTTCGCAAAGCCGTTTGCATCCAACATAACCGCGCCCTGAATTGCGGCGTTCAAACCGCTCATCGCCGTATTAGCTTTATTCGGGTCTTTCATATCCGAAACCAATTGAATATAAATTTGATCGTCGTTTTGCGCCAAAGTCAGATTAGCTTTATCAATATTTTGGTTTTTCAGATAAATCAAAAATCCGCTGTCGCCGATAGCTTCAATTGATTCTTTGGCGGCAACAACCATTTTTTCATCGCCTTCGAAACGAACATATTTAGAAGTCTTTTTGTCTAATCTTCCTTCTTTTGTCAGCGTTCCGTTCATCACGACAATAAAATTTTTGTTCAAATCCAATTCATTTTTTGCAATTTTTTCATTCAACGAATCGCCCAAATCTTCCAAAGGCTTACGATTGATTTTTTCTTGAACCGGACTGTCTTCAAGTTTTTGACCGCCGTTATTTTGCGCCGTTGTTTGGTCTTTTATCTTGTCTTTATCGTTTGTTTTATTCGTTTTATCTTTTGAAACGGTCGGATCAGTATTTATATCGAGGTCATCTAAATTTCCGGTAACCGCGTTATTATTTTTCTTCGGTTTTATCGGATTAACTTTCGACAAATCCGTCGAAGTCGAAGGATTTTTATATGTCGGCGTTTTGTATGTCGGTGTTTTATATACCGGCGTTTTCGTGTTGCCGGTAATTCCAGGAATGTAAGTATTTCCAAGCGTCGGATTAGTATTGTTTTGCGACATTCCGGGAATTTGAACAATCGAATTATCCACAACAGGTTCGGGATTGGCAACGGCAAAATAACCTGCCGGATATTCGAGCGGAGGCGTTTGTCCGCTCAAATCAATAAATGTAACATCAGCATCGTCGAGTTCGGTTTTGACGTAATCTTCGTTCACATAACCCGTGTCCGTATCCATAATCGCGCTGCCGACATAAATCGCGTCAACAACCGAACAAACACTGCTCATAATCGGCGTATCACAACTTTTTGCGGTGAGAATATTGCCTTGCGCCAGACCGAGTATGAATAAAACATTCACCACGCCCGATGCCGCTAAAATTTTATAAAGGCGCGGGGAAAATTCCCAACTTTTTAATTCGTATTGCTTAAAAATCTCTTGTTCTTGCATAATTCTTCTATAAAATTATTGTATAAATGCCGATTCAAAATGCTCTTCGGTTAAAACTTTTGATGCTTTGCAATGCCTTTCGGTTGCGAAACAATTTGTCATTTTATCATCATTTGCGGTTTATTCAAAGTTTTTTT
>JANNYB010000119.1:0-3649 GCA_031409875.1 Acidobacteriota bacterium
CTGTTCAAATATCTCAAATTCTGTGGTATTATCCATCTGTAAAAGACCTTCCTTTTTGATTTAGTGTTTTTGTTCAAACTTAGATTGAATCAAATTTGAATGGTCTTTTCAATTTTTCAACGACTTTGCAATAGCCCTAACGAAGAAAACCGAATGAAATATGTAAATTGTTCGTTTCTTGATCCGACCTTTATTCGGCGGCGAGTTATATTTTTCGCCTTATCGCACGGAAGATAAAACGCCCGTCGTTTTTGAAATAACTTATATTCGCCGATTCTTTCTCAAACCCGAAGTGTTTTACGTCCTCAATGCAGATAAAAAACAAGTTCCCGGCGGAGTTTCAAAAAGACCGCGAGATTATGCCAACGCCAAATTAACCTTTAATTACAACAGCATTTTTTCGCCTTTTATAGAATATTCTTACGGTCGTGAGCCGACAAAATACGTTCTCGTCAATAGCCGCTATCGTGCCGGTATTGAATTAAATTTTGATTGGACACAATGAAATTATTTAAAGTGAAAAAAGCGCAGTCGTTTAACTGCGCTTTTGCGTTCACGTCTGAATTTTATTTAAACAACAATCGTTGTGCCGTCGAATTTCGTCAAATTAAAGCCGTTGAAAACTTCGTTGTAGCAAGACTTCTGTTCTTTCAAAATGCTGATGGCGATTGATTCGCCTAATTTTAACGATTCGGTTGCGTCCGAACGCCAATGAACTCCGGCAATGTTTCTGCCGTTGGCGACATTTGACGCGATTTTGTTCAATTCGCCGCCGATGGTCAATGTGTCGCCGCCCGTATAAGGCAATAAATTCAAGCCGTTTGCGTCCGGCACGACCGGATTTTGAATAATGAACGATTCATCAAACCACGCCTTCAAAATCGTCGCACACGCGCCCGCAACGGTGGCGTGTCCCGCGCCGTAAGACGGATGCGTCGGCGAACCTTCGGGAAAGGCTTGCGGAAGAAGCGCGTTTCCGGCGGGCAAAAATCCGCCGAGCCGCGTGTTTGTGTTGATTGAAGTTAAAATGTCGGGATGCACCGGATAATTTGCGCCGTTATTTAGCGTTCGATGAACTCGTGCGGCAAAAACCTCCGGTCGCAATCTTCGATGAATAAACCATTTTTGATTCCAAACCGCCTTCAAAGCGCGAGTCGAAACTTCGCATAAAAGCGTTGCAATGTGCGGTCCGCCGAAAGTTCCGAAACCGATTTGATTCAAAGAACCGGCGTAAGGATTTCCCGCATCGAACGGCACGCCCATTCCGGCAATGCACAAAAACGCCTGAAAATATCCTTGAAAAAGAACGTCAACGTGAACCCATTGCCCGAGGTCGCGCCCATTTCGAATATATCGAAATGTCGAATCGAAAAGGTCTGTCTGCGCGGGCGAAACGCCGTTTTGAATCGAAAGCCAACTTGCAAAATCGGTCATATAATTTGCGCCGCCGTCGGGAACAGTTCTGACCGTTTTGATTTTTTGATTGATTTCGTTCGCGCCGAAAAAGCACGGCAGATACCAGAATTGCGACAACAAAGGTCCGGCTTTGTCGCCCGCCGTCAAACCGCGAAACAGTAGATTTGGCGAAACCGTTCCGTTCGACTCTTTTGGACCTTTGAAATCCGCGCCAAAAAGTGTCAAATCGGCGGCGGCGGCGGTTGCCATCGAATTTCCCGTGTAGTTTGTGAAAGGAACATCACGAAGCAAAGCCATCCAATAATTTTCGGCAATTTCGGCGGCAATTTCGCGGCTCGCAAAAGCGGGCGCAGGCGGCTGAACGAAAGAAAAACAATCTGCGCCTTCCAAATCAAACGCCAAACCTGATTGCGGATTTGTCAATTTTACTGTGCCGCCCAAGGGAATTTGCTCAAAACGCGCCGGACTTCCGACGGCTAAAGCATCGGTCAACGCATAATAAGCCGACAAATTTACTTCGCCGTTTGCCTGATGCGGCAAACCTTTTGAATAATTGCCGATTTTGTTCAAATACAAACCTTCGTCGCCGTTATTGATGCGCGGAAAACTCGACGTATTAAGATAATTCGACTCCGCCGCGTTCATTCGGAGCTGCATACATTTCCCCGAACGGCGCGGATCAAAGCCCGGAATAGTGCTGCGGTTTTGCCCGAAAACCTTAGCTTTCGGTTCGAGATAAGGAACAATCGTGGCGGCAGCGGTTACGCCGACGGCGGCTTTACCGATTTTGCCCAAAAATTTTCGTCTGTCAGTTTTGTTTTCCGTTAATAATTCGGGTTTCACATCTTCCTTCATATCTTATTTTCTCCTTTGTTTTCGGCTCGGCAGTAAAAAATCAGTTTTTTAAACGAATCATTACTGCAAAACTTCTATGATTCGCTGTTTTCCCCCATCTTTTAAGTGCGGCTAGTTAGTTAAAAAATACAGATTTCCTTTTCTAATGGAAGAAAATAATTTTTTACCGTCGGTAAATTCAATTTGCAGTGGAATTATTTCATCACGAATTTAACTTTTTGACAAGATTTTTTCGGGTTTTTACTGCTTGAATCACTTTTTTTTATTTTTTTTTATTTTTTTTGTTACTTTTTTTCTCCGATAGGTGCGTTATGTATTGTAGAGGAAAAAATATCTATCGGCTTCACATCCTCTGATACCTCATTCAACCATCTCGTCGGGTGGTTTCAACCTAAATCCGCCAAGACTTTTACACGAGGTCTTGGCGGCTTCCTTTTTTTAATCAAATCCGACAAAAATCGGTTCAGGCACGAGTTCGATTTTGAATTTCGCTTTTACTTTTGATTGAATTTCGTCTTTCAGCGCAATTATCTCTTCCGCGCTTGCGCCGCCGCGATTAATCAGCGCGAGCGTGTGATTTTCCGAAAGTCCGGCGCGATTTTTTTGATAGCCTTTATTGAATCCGGCGTTTTCGATAAGCCACGCGGCGGGAATTTTTACGAGATTTTCATCAACTTTGAAATTCGGCACATTTTCGGGAAATTCTTTGAGTTTTTCAATTTCGACAATCGGATTTTTAAAAAACGATCCCGCGCTTTTGGAATTGACATCATTTTCGTCAATAACCATTGATTTTGCGCGACGAATTTCCAAAACGGCTTCGCGTGTCCGCTCAAGATTCGGGCGTTTTCCGGCAAAATATTCTTTCAAATCTTTATAGACGATTTTCGGTTTTCCGTCCGCAACCAAATTAAATTCGACTGCCAAAACGATAAAACGATTTTTGTCGGTCGTATTGAAAATGCTCGAACGATAAGCAAATTTGCATTCGGCGTTTCCGAGTTCTAAAATCTGCTTCGATTTGCGGTCGAAAACGCGAACTTTTGTAATCGTTTCCGAAACTTCCTGCCCGTAAGCTCCGACATTCTGCACCGGAACTGCGCCGACAAAACCCGGAATTCCGCTCAAACATTCGATTCCGGCTAATTTTTGCCCGACACAAAATTTCACGAAGTCGTCCCAATCTTCGCCCGCTTGCGCCGTGATGATATTTTCTTTAACGGAAATTCCCTGCAATGCAATTTGCAAAACAAGCCCGTCAAAACCTGCGTCGGAAATCAAAACATTGCTACCGCCGCCGAGAACGAACAAAGGAATTTCGTTTTCATCGGAAAATTTAAAGGCTTCGACAACTTGTTCTTCGCTTTCGGCACGCACA
>JANNYB010000120.1:0-9607 GCA_031409875.1 Acidobacteriota bacterium
AATTTAGGTTAACACAAGGGATTTTCCCAAGCGTCGTTTCAGTTGTCGTAGGTCTCATTCAGTTTGCAGACCTCGTGAACTAGATTTTCAAAGAACAGGCGTAGCTTTACTACTTTTTAACTTTATCGGAACATCTAATTAATATGAGCGAAATTATTGAACAAAAGAAATTAGCCTTTAAAGCGGAACTCAATAATAAAATCATTTCTGACACAGAGATTATTAGAATGAATCTTCTTCATGGCAATCCTTATATTTATAGCGACGATGAAAAGAATTATTTCTATTTGAAACAGGAAGTTGCTAATTATTTTAATGTTAGCACTACAAAAATTATAATGGTTGGTTCTGCTAAATTAGGTTTTAGCATTGCTCCAAAAAAATTATGGAATAATTTTAGCGAAGAATCTGACATTGATATTGTAGTCATTAGCGAAACGATTTTTGATGAATATTGGAAAGACCTCCTTGATTTTAATATTAATGTAAAGGCAAGAAGCGAAGCCGAAGATAAAATGTATCGAGATTTTCTAGAATATTTTTTGAAAGGATGGATTAGACCTGATCTTTTTCCATTCACATATTCAAAAAAGAATGATTGGTTTGAGTTTTTTAAAAGTATCTCCTACGGCAGGTATGGTAATTACAAAATTGCAGGTGCAATTTTCAGAAATGAATATTTTTTTGAAAAGTATCATTCGCGTAATATAAACAAATTAAGAAGACAAAATTATGAATAGCATAGGCACAGCAGACAACGAAAAACTTTTAGATTTATATAACGATTTAAAGAATGGAAATCTTACTCTAAGACCTTCATTTCAACGAAATTTAGTTTGGAATAATCTTCATAAGCAAAAATTTCTTGAAACCATTTTAAGAGGATTACCATTCCCGGAGATATATCTTGCTGATGGCGATATTGATTTGGAAACTAAAGTTTCAACTCGTTTAGTTGTAGATGGACAACAGCGGTTAGACACAATTTTTTCCTACATAAATGGTGAATTACCAACAACACAAATCCCATTATTTAATGATTTAACTCCCAAACATCAAACAAATTTTTATGATTATAAAGTTGTCGTCCGAGATTTGGGCAGACTTGAAGATGCTGAAATAATTGAAATTTTTCAACGCATCAATTCTGTTAGCTATGCGTTGAATGCTATGGAAATTAATAACGCATTATACGAAGGTGCTTTTATTTCAACAGCTCAAGCAATTCAAAATTCCGACGAATTTGAGCAATTAGATTTTTTTAGTCAAAATGAATACGCAAGAATGAAAGATACTGAGTATATCCTTCTTATAATGTCTACTTTAGAGGAAGGAGGATACTTCACAGGTAGTTCAGAAATTGAAAGATATATAAAACTCTATAATGATGAATATAATAATTCTGAAAAAATAAAAGAAGAGATAACTGAAAATTGCAAATTATTTCTCAGCCTAAATTTGGAACCTGATTCGCTATGGTATAGAAAAACCAGTTTTTATACTTTAATTGTTGAATTAATTAAGTTGTCAAGGAGTGGTATTGATTTATCACATATAGATTTGAGAGGTGTTCTTGAAAAACTAGAAAATCAAATTATTGAAAGTAAATCGGCAGATTCAGAGACAAACAGCTATGCAAAATTTTATAAATACATTTTCCAAGGCACAAGTGGCAGAGCAGGTCGAATTGCCAGAGGAACAGTTTTAGAAAACGAAATAAGAAAAGAATTAGAAAGGTCTAATATATAGACTTCAACAAAAATAGAATTGTGTTTTATTGCAGAAACTTAAAGTCATTATGTTTGTTGCTTAGTTTAAAGTATGTGGCAACCTATCAGTGACAATTTATTAGGGCGAGCATTTACAGGTTCTAATTTAGAGTAGTCCGAGGCTGAAAGGCTTCGGACTTTTTTTTGGCAAAATTGGAGGCGTAGCGTTATAATCAAAATATGTCAGTTCAGAATCTCGAAATCAATAAAGCTAATCTTTTGAATGTGGTTGTCAGTTTGCCGAAAAATGAGTTTGAGCAATTTGTTTCGGACGCTCGGAAATTGAAAAGACGCGAAGAAAGTTTGTTGGCGAAGATTCCGAAGTTCGATTTATCGGAAGAAGAAAAGGCTGTTTATAAAGTTCTATTGCGAAAATTTCGGGCGGAAAATATTTCAGAAGCAGAACATAAACAGATGATGAATTTAATCGATAAATTGGAAGGATTGAATGTTGAGCGGTTAGAATGTTTGATGGAGATTGCGAAAATCCGAAACAAAACCTTGCGTGAAGTAATGAAGGAACTCAACATAAAACCGAAAAGCTATGAGTAAGCGTCCAACCAATTCTCAGCGCGAAGAGGTTTCAAAACGTGCCAAAGGTTTTTGCGAATATTGTTTATCACCCGAAGATTTTTCAAACTCGACTTTTGAAGTCGAACATATTCATCCGCTTTCAAAAAGTGGCGAAACCGTTTCAAAAAATCTCGCCTTTGCTTGTTCGAGTTGCAATAAATACAAACCTACCAAAACTGAAGCCTTTGATACGGAAAGCCAAACAATTACAGGATTTTACAATCCGCGAAAAGACGTTTGGCGTGAGCATTTTATGTGGAGCGAAGATTTTATGGAAATTATCGGCATAACCGCCAAAGGTCGCGTTACCGTAAAAGTTTTAAGACTCAATCGCCAAAGAGTTATGAATTTGCGGAGGATTTTAATTTTAGTAAATGAACATCCGCCGAATATTTAGAAATTAATTTGAATGAGTCCGAAGTCGAAAGGCTTCGGGCTTTTTTATGCAAAATTTTCAGAGAGGCATTATAATCAAAAAATACATTAGTTCAGAATCTCGAAATTGCCATCGGAAATCTTGGTTGCTTTGTTTCAAATTTGATAGAATCGCAATTGAAGGAGTTTTTATTATGTCCGTAGTAGCAGAATTAAATCCGACATTAGCTAAAAAAATCTTGAAAAATGCTTCGTTGAAAGGTGTTTCGGTTGAGGTTTATTTGAAGGCAATTGTTGAAAGCGAAGAAGATACGAAAATTAGCTTAATGCGTGAAGCTGTTAAAGACGAACTTTTTATGGCAGATTTGGCGGAAACAATGAGCGATTTTCAATACACGGATTTTGAAAAATGAAAATTGAGCGTTGGGAAATTTGGCTTGCCAATCTCGAACCTGTTTTAGGTTCTGAGCAAGGCAAAACTCGCCCTGTTTTAATTTTAAGCGCAACGGCTCTCAACCAACTTTTGCCGGTCGTCAATGTTTTGCCTGTAACTTCACGAAAGCCGAATCGCCGAATTTATCCGAACGAAGCCATTCTTCCAATTGGAACGGCAGGTTTAACCGCAGAATCAATTGTGCTTTGCTACCAAATTCGCACACTCGACAAACAGCGTCTAATCAGAAAAATTGGAAAATTAAACGATAAAGATATGCAAGCAAACATTTTAGACGCGCTAAAATTTCAACTCGAAATAAAATAAAATCGTTAAATAATGCGAATGCCCGAAGTTTTGCGGCTTCGGACTTTTTTATGCAAAATTTTCAGACAAGCGTTATAATCGAAATATGTCAGTTCAGAATCTCGAAATTAATAAAGCCAATCTTTTGAATGTGGTTGTCGGTTTGCCGAAAAATGAGTTTGAAGTGTTGATTGCCAATGCTAAAAGACTTCGTGGCAAATCGTCGGAAAATAAAGCGGGTAAAGAAGTTAGATTGATTAAAAAAGTGAATGAAACAACGCTTACGGAAGAAGAATATCGGCGTTTTTATGAATTGATTGAAAAAAGACGCGATGAAATTATCAGCAATGATGAACTCGAAGAACTCTCGGAATTGACTGATAAAAGCGAAGAAATAAACGTCAAACGACTCAAATATCTGTTTGAAATTGCACAAATCCGAAACAAAAGTTTGCGCGAGGTAATGAAAGAACTCGAAATTTTTCCCGCGCAGACGATATGAAATTCTCAAATTCAATCAGAGAAAAAGTTGAAAACAGAGCTAAAAAACTCTGTGAATATTGCTTGTCTCCGCTTGAATTTTCACCTGATCCGTTTTCTCTCGAACATATTTTTCCGATTGCCAAAGGCGGCACGAACGATTTGGAAAATTTGGCTCTCGCGTGTCAAGGTTGCAATAGTCCGAAATCAATTAAAACAGAAGCCTTCGATTTGGTAAGTCAAACAACAGCTTCATTTTACAATCCGCGAAAAGACGTTTGGTGGGAGCATTTTATATGGAGCGAAGATTTTATGGAAATTATCGGCGTAACCGCTAAAGGTCGCGTTACCGCAAAAGTTTTAACACTCAATCGCCAAAGAGTTATGAATTTGCGGAGAATTTTAATTTTAGCCGGTGAACATCCGCCGAATGTTTAAGAGTAGAAATTAATTTGAAATGAGTCCGAAGTTGAAAGGCTTCGGACTTTTTGCTTTAAAGAATTTATGGTTTTTGTGGCAGAATGTTTGCAGAGGTGAAAAATTTATGTTTGAAAAAATCTTACGCAAGGCGGCGGCTTTTATTTTGGTCGTCGGGTTTGTTTTTAATTTTGTTCCGGTGGTTTTTGGGCAGGCGGATGTGCCTGGTGAGGCGCAGAAGTTTATTGATGATTATACGGCGGCTTGGGGAAAGTTGCGGTATGAATCGAGTTTGGCGGAATGGCAGTCGAATATAATGATTGTTGAGGGCGACGACACGAATGCGAAGGCGACTGTTGCGGCGAATGCGAAACTTGTGGCTTTTACGGGAAGCAAGCAAAATATTGATGCGGCAACGAAGTTTTTGAAGCAGGAAAATCTTTTAACGCCGATTCAGGTTAAACAGTTGAAGGCGATTTTGTATATTGCGGCGGGAAATCCCGAAACAGCGAAGGATTTGGTTGATAAACGTCTGAAAGCCGAAGCCGCACAGACGGAGAAACTTTTCGGATTTGATTTTAAGATTGACGGAAAATCGGTTACAACGAACGATATTGATAAAATTTTGCGCTCGTCAAATGATTTGGCGGAAAGGCGCAAGGTTTGGGAATCGTCGAAGGAAGTCGGCGTTAATTTGAAAGACGGTTTGGCGAATTTGCAGATGCTTCGCAACGGAACTGTGAAACCGCTCGGTTATAAATCTTTTTACAGTTATCAGGTTTCGGATTACGGAATGACATCTGAAGAAATGAACACGCTGATGTTGCAAATCAACCGCGAATTGCGCCCGCTTTATCGAGAATTGCACACTTGGGCGCGGTATGAATTGGCGAAAAAATATAAAAAACCTGTGCCGCAACAACTTCCGGCGGATTGGTTGCCGAATCGTTGGGGACAAGATTGGACGGCGATGGTTAACGTCGAAGGTTTGGACATTGACGCGGCTTTGAAGGATAAATCGCCGGAATGGATTGTGCGTCAGGGCGAAGATTTTTATGTTTCGCTCGGATTTCCGAAATTGCCGCAATCGTTTTGGGACAAATCTTCGCTTTATCCGTTGGCGGCTGATGCGAAATTTAAGAAAAATAATCACGCTTCGGCGTGGCATTTGGATTTGGAAAACGATGTGCGTTCGTTGATGTCGGTTGAATCGAATGCCGATTGGTTTGAAACTTCAAATCACGAACTCGGACATATTTATTATTACATCAGCTACACGAACAAAGACGTTCCGCCGCTTTTGCGTGAAGGCGCGAATCGGGCGTATCACGAAGCGATTGGAACGATGATGGGTTTGGCGGCGACGCAGAAACCGTTTCTCGTCGGGCGCGGACTTGCGGACAAAAACGCGAAGGTTGACGAAACTCAAAAACTCTTGCAAGAGGCTTTGAATTACGTTGTTTTCACGCCGTTTTCAGCCGGAACGATGCCACAATTTGAATATGAATTGTATGAAAAAAATCTGCCAAAAAGCCAATATAACAAGCGTTGGTGGGAATTGGTGAAACAATATCAGGGAATCGTTCCGCCGACAAATCGCGGTGAAAATTTTTGTGATGCTTGCACGAAAACGCACATCAACGACGACGCGGCGCAGTATTACGATTACGCGCTGGCGAATGTTTTGCTGTTCCAAATGCACGATTATATTTCGCGGGAAATCTTGAAACAAGACCCGCGAAACACCGATTATTACGGCAATAAACAAGTCGGCGAATTCTTGCGAAAAATTATGTCTCCGGGCGCGTCGCGTGATTGGCGCGTGGTTTTGAAAGAAGCGACGGGCGAAGATTTGAACGCAAAAGCGATGCTCAGATATTTTGAACCGCTGATGGTTTATCTGAAAAAACAAAACGCCGGACGCAAACATACTTTGCCGAATTTGCCGAAAAGCTAAAGAAAGTTTTGAGTCACGCCTTCAGGCGGCTTTCTGCCAGCGAAGCGAAGCAGAAATTCGTTACTAATATAAAGCCTTTAAGCAAAAACGAAACCGCGTGCGCTTCGCTGGCGGTTGCCGCCTGAAGGCGGGACTCAAAACGCTAGATTTCAAGCCGAATTTCGTCCGGCGTTGATGATGCCGAATGAACAGCGGATGATTAATTTTTCGAGAATTTTTTTCTGCTCTTCGTCTTTGATTTCGCGGAGTTTTGTAAGCGAATATTGCTGAATCGTCATTAGCGGAAGCACGATTTTTTCGCGTGTTCGGACGGATTGTTGTTCAACGGGAAAATCTGCCATCAGATTTTTTTTGCCGGAAATTTCCGTCAGATATTTTCGCGTAAGTTCATATTCATCGCGGATTTTGCGCCAGATTTCGCCGTAGATTTCGTGTTCGGATAAAAATGCGGTGAGCGGCAGAAATGTTTTTTCCATCGCCATTTCGCAGTTGTCCATCAAGGTTTTGAAAAAAGCGTTGTTTCGATATATTTCCTTGATTTCATCGAGGTTTGCTTCCATTTTTGCTAGAGCCGAGCCGACTCCGTAAAAGCCCGGCACGTTTTGTTTTAACTGACTCCACGCGCCGACAAACGGAATTGCGCGTAGCGAATCGAGCGTTAATTTGTCCGCGTTTCCGCCGCGTTTTGACGGACGCGAACCGATATTTGTCTGCGCGTAAAATTTCAAAGGGCTGACATCTGCCAAATAATCTAAAAACAGCGGATTGGTTTTTAATTCGATGTAAGCGGCAAAACTTTCTTCCGCCAATTTTTGCATCAAAATTTCTTCCGATGCGGCAAAAGTTTCCGCTTTCGGCGAGAAAATTTCATTGTAAATTCCGGCGTGCAAAAGTTGTTCGATGTTATATTGCGCGGTCGAAACCGTGCCGAAATTTGATGAAACAGTTTGTCCTTGCACGGTTAATTCGATAGCTTTATCGGAAATGTTTTCGCCCATCGAAGCGTAAAATTTATGCGTTTTTCCGCCGCCGCGTGCCGGTGGTCCGCCGCGTCCGTCAAAGAAAATTATTTCAATTCCGAATTGACGCGAGATTTTTGTTAATTCGTCTTTTGCCTTGTAAATGCTCCAATTTGCCATCAAATAACCGCCGTCTTTTGTGCCGTCGCTGAAGCCGAGCATAATCGTTTGCGTATCGTTTCGACGCGATAAATGTTGGCGATAATTTTCGTTTTCGTAAAGTTCGCGCATAATTTGCGAAGCGTTTTTGAGATCGTCAATCGTTTCAAAAAGCGGCACAATGTCAATCGTCAAATTTTCTTTTTTCCAGCCGCCGAGCAGAAAAAGCGCGAAAACTTCGATGATATTCAAAGCCGTTTCCGAATGGCTGATGATGTAGCGATGACAACCTTCCGCGCCGTTTTGTGATTGAATTTTTCGCACTGCGGCAATGTTTCGGAGCGTGTCTTGGGCGAGTTCATCGGACAAAATTTCGGGATTTATCAGCGCATTGATTTGCAAAAGTGTGGCGATTTTTTCGGTGTCGGAAAGCGTTGCGTAATCGTCGGGCAAAACATCAGTTTTTTCGGCGATTTCTTCTAAAATATTTCGATGAATTCCGCTGTCTTGGCGAATATCGAGCGACGCGAAATAGAGTCCGAAAAGTTCGGTTTTGCAAATTAAATCGTTGACCAAATGAACGAATAAACCGTCGTGTTTGTTAAGCAAGATTTCGCGGATAAGTGTAAGCGCATCAAGGATTTCCGTGCTTGTTAAAGAATTATTTTCGTCTATTTGAAAAATGTTTTGATAAAGTTTTTGTTCGAGTTCGTTGAGCGCGGATTCGACACCGGAAAAGGTCAAACGTCTTTTCAGACGGCGCACGTCTTGGTAGTAACATTTCAGAATCGAAAGCCGCAAAGCGTCGGCTGTTTTTAAAGTAGTTTCCACAGTTACAAACGGATTTCCATCGCGGTCGCCGCCTGACCAAAAGCCCATTCTGATAAGGTTTGCGAGATTTATTTCGCGGTCTGAAAAAGTGTTTTTCAAGTCGGCAATGATGTTGCTGGCGGCTTTGTAAAAAACATTTTCGAGATACCAAATCAAACTTTGCGCTTCATCAAAAGGTGTCGGCTGCTTCTTTTTGAAAAAAGGCGTGCGCCCAAGTTGTTGGAGATATGTATTTATCAGCGAAACATCATTTTTTTCAACCGCTTCGACTAAATCGTTGATAATTCCAAGCACCGCGCCGGGATAAAATTGCGTCGGATGCGCGGTTAGAACAAAACGGACGGAAAAGTTTTGGAGTTTTTCAATTAGTTTATCGGTTTTGTTATTTTGCAAAATGCTTGATTCTAAATGCTTTAAAGTTCCTACGCCGTTTGTATCGTTTAGTTTATCAAACGCCGCATCTTCGAGTGCGTCAAACAAAACGACTTGCCGCTCGGCGTATTGCACAAAGCGAAAAAGCAGATTGATTTTCTCCGCTTCGGTCGAAAAAGCGCGGTGCGGATTGGCAAAAAATTTCTCGATAATCTGCATCGGATTTTCGCCTTTCTGAAAACCTTCTTCACAATCTTGGCTGAAAAGCGAAAGAAAAACTCCCGTTTTATCAACGCCGTAAAAAGGCAAAGAAAGAAAAAGACTGTTATAAAGCTGAAATTTTATACCGATTTCGCTTTGAAATTTCTTGAGCGAATCTGAAACTGTTAGAATCATAAAAAAATTGTAATATAGAGTTTTAGCAAAGCAAATTTGGGAAGGTCAGACAAATGAATTATCGAATCGAAAAATGGAGTGAATTTATCAATCCGCAACCCGCAATGCTGCGGCTTATTTTGACGCAACAAGGCTATCGCGTCAATCAATGGTGCGACCAGCCGCAGAGATTTCACGTCAAACACAAACACGAAGAAGACCAAACGCATTGGATAATTTCCGGCGTGTTGGAAATCACGGTTGAGCGCGTCGGGACATTTATTTTAGAAGCCGGCGATAGAGATTTTATGCCGGCGGAAACTTATCATTCGGTGCGTGTCATCGGCGAAGAGTCAGTGATGTATTTGGTTGGTGAAAAGATATAAAATTACAAATTACAAATTACAAATTACAAATTATTGATTACAAATTACAAAACTCTTAATTTACATTGTGTAATTAATAGATATTCCGACAAAGTTAAAAAGTAGGTAAGCTACGCCTGTTCTGTTCAAATCTTAGTTCATTAAATCTGAAAATTGGAGCAGTTCGACAATGACTGAAACAACAGTTGGGAAAATGCCTTGGGCTAATCGGTATT
>JANNYB010000121.1:0-29114 GCA_031409875.1 Acidobacteriota bacterium
GCGCCTTCTGCGCCTTTTGAACCGACAAGACCTTGACCGATTGCCGCCAAACCAGCCGCAACGCCGAAGCCCAAGATTCCCAAACCTGTTCCGACGCTGCTGCCTTCGCCGCCCGAAGTCGTTGCAGTTTCAGCCGCAAAAGCCGAAACAGCCATCAAAGCCATTGTTAAAACCGCGAAAAATACGTTTCTTAATTTATTCATTTTTTTATAGTCTCCTGTTATTTTATTTTGCAGAATAAACACACTTATTTCGTGCGTGTTTCTGCATTTTTGAAACAGAATTTTCGTTCAACCTGCGGCTTGTATTATTTCGCCTCACTTCCGGTATGCTTCGATTTCTACTCTCATTGGAGTCGAAGCTCCTGTCGCGTGCGGGCATATCTGCTATAAATGCAGGTTTTCAAAATATTCTGTTTTCAAATCTTCTTTTTAAGTGAGAGGTGAAAAATGAGAAATAAGTCTTAATCTCATTTCTCACATCTCAATTCTCAACTTAAGCTGTTGCCGCCATCGTTTCGCCCGCGTGTTCTTCTTCGTGATGCTCTTCGTCGTGATGTCCGTGCGAAACTTCGCCGAGATAAATCGTCGAAAGCAAAGTAAAGACGAGCGTTTGAATGAGCGCAACAAAAACCGCTAACGGAAGCAGAACTATCGGCAATAAAAATTGTGTGAACGGCGGCGCGAGATTTGAAATATTCAGCGCAACTTGTTCGTCCGCAAACATATTTGCAAACAGTCGTATGCCAAGCGTTATCGGGCGAATCAAGCTACTGATCAATTCGATTCCAAAAATTAGCGGCGTAATAATCAACGCCATTAAAAACGGCAATTTCGGTCCGGCAAAGTGCGAAATATGTCCGATAAATCCGTTTTCTTTAATGCCGACGTAATTGTAATAAACGAACGACGTGATGCCGAGCGCGAAAGTTACGTTGACGTGCGCTGTCGGCGACATAAAGAGCGGAAAAAGTCCCATCAAATTTGAAATCAAAATCAGACACGCAAACGTCGCAACGACCGGAAAATATTGAAATCCGTGTTCGCCGACAACCGAAACGACCATATCTTTGATCGCCAGAAATCCGGCTTCGAGCGTTAATTGTCCGTTTGTCGGATCGTTTTCCGAAAGTTTGCCTTTGAAAATCCAAATCACCGCAACCGTCAAAAGACACGCGATAACGAACATTACCGTATACCACGGAACGGCAGTTTCCGGCGTGTATGGACCAAATGCTTTTTCGGCAGTCGTCCCGAAATTGGCAAACAATTTGTCCCACAGCGGCTTCGTAACAGCGATTTGCATATTACACAAAGGTTCGCCGATATAATGATTGATAAATGATACGATGGCGGGTTCGTGGTGTCCGCCTTCTGCAAATAAAAACATTTTGTTAAAGTTCCTTTCGCTTAAAAAGATGCGAAAATATTTGTATAAAAGACTCGATTAAAACTGCAAAAGCTAAACTGACTAGCCCTAAAACTACTGAAATTATCGGAAGAATCTGCGAAAAAAATATGAATCCGACAACTGCGCCGATGGCTAAATACCGAAATATGTAACCCACGGCGGAATGATAAGGCTGATATTCGCCTTCGGAAGTTTCCGCAAACATTTTTTTGAGCGAAGATTCCAACCAAAAAAAATTGGCAAACGATAGAACTCCGCCGATGAAAAAACCCAAACTCCAAAGCCGCGAGCTAAAAAATAAACTCGCTAAAGTTCCCGAAACCACGACAATCACCATCAGCCATAAAATACGACGGTTGGAAATCAGCGTTACAGTTTCGTGATTTATACTCTTACTGTCAGATACCTCGCTCATTGCGAAACTAAGATTTTACAAAGGAATTAGTTAAATTTCAAACGGCGGACGGGTTTTGTGCATTTTTTCTCAAAAAAGTCAGAACCGTCTGCGGTAGCGGGCGGTTGAAGTTTGGCTTTTTGAAATGTTTGCCGACAACTCCGACCACAAACTAAAACCACCCGCTACCGCAGGTGGTTCTGACAAATCATTTCTTCAAAATCTGCGAAGTTAATCTGAAAAACTGAAAAAATCCGACGATTGCGCCCAAAACAATCCCGATAATTAAACCTTTCGGCGAAGAATCGAAAAACTTATCCGCCAAAAACCCGACAATCGCCAACGCGACGACCGAACCGAAAAGCGTAATTCCGGCGGAAAATGCCAAACCTGTTTTTCGTGCGGTTTCTGCCGGATTTTCTTTCTCCGTCGGCGGCTGAAAAAACTCTTCTTCAGCATCTTCTACATCGTCTTTATAATCATTTTCTTCCATTAATTTACTTTAAGGCTTCGCCCAACAAATATGCAAAAAGTTTGTCTTGCACATCGGGACTCGTAACCAATCGCGTATGTCCTTCGCAAACGGAAATCTCTGCCGTTACGGGCAAAATCGTTTTATTTGTTTTCTCTGTCAAAGTTTCCGCCGTCAGCGAACGCTTCGGCACAACGCCATCGCCCATTGAGTAAAGTAACTTTTTAAGTTCTTCATCCGTAACTTTTTCGCCGTTTGCGCGGGTAAAACCATCGGCTTTGAAAAGCGTTTTCCACTCATCTTTTTTGTCGCGGTAAAGAACGAAACCGTCAAGCGTTTCTTTGCAATCCGCGCCGACCAGATACATTTGAACCGAAGTTTTCACGTTCACATTCGCATCCAAAGCCTCTTGAAAACGCTTTGCACGATTTAACACGGCTTGGAAATAACCTTTGGCGTTTTTCTGTTCGGCAGGCGTGAATTTTTTATTAAAATCGTCGTCGTTTATGACGCTCCAGCCGTATTTATCCCACGTTTTCGCATCAAAAATATCAATGTCGAGCGGTTTCAGATTCTCGTCAAAAGCCCTTAATGTTCCGCTGTGCGGCAAAAGTTGATAGAGCGAAGGTATCGTAAAAGTATCGAATTTTGAAACGTCTTGCACAAACGGTAAATTCAATCCGCCGAGATATGAAAAACCGTTAATCAACGCGCCCAGCGATTGCGCCGAACCTTCGTTTGGCGTTCCGAGCAAAAAGACTTTGCTGAAATGTTTTGAACCTGCCCACGTCGGGCGCGGCGTTCCGTTTTTCGGCAAATCCGCCGCGCCATACATTGCCGCATAACGCGAAATCAAGCCGCCCATCGAATGCGCGATAACATTAAATTTCAAATTCGGACGCTTTAACTTGCGCTTCAAATCTTCGATTTTACGAATCAAAAGCCGCGCATTTTCAACATTATCGAGCCGCCAATCATAGCTGAAAACATAAAATGTATCTTCGTAACCTTTGATTGTCGGGTTGTCCCATTTGCCTTCCGCATAATCGCCGCGCATTTCTAAAGCGGCAATCAATTTCTCGTAAATTTCGATTTCGGGCAAAATTTTCAAAAATTGCACGCCGCGAATAACATCGCCCGCGACCAAAGAATCTTTGTTTTGTGCCAAATTCAGAGAAGAAATCGGCAGACGAACATCGTCGTCTTTCGAGCGTTGCGCCTTAAACCAAACCGTTTCGCCCGTTTTACTGTTGATGAGTTCCGAGCCGGTCAAACCCGGAATGATGATTATCGGATCTTTGCCCGTCGTTAAAGTTTTTGTCGTCGTTTGCGCCTGTATGGAAAATGTAAAACACAGAGCAAAACATAAAAAAATCAGGAGTTTGGGGGAATTTAACATAATATAATTTACCATCTTTTGCGGAAAAAAAACGGAGAGCGGTAGCAACTTGCTAAATTTTCGGCGAGTCGCTACCGCTCTCCGTTCTGACTTTTCGCAAATCAATTTTCATTGAGTATAGATGTTTTTTCAGGCGATATAAGTTGGTAGGAAATACCGCGCCAGACGATTTTTCTTGAAAGCAAAGCGCAAAAACAATTATAAAAATACAGCGCAGGCGACAAAATCCAAAGCGTGTTCTGCATCAGAAATTGCTTTTTCAAATCTGTTTCGTAGTTTTTCAACACAAGCCGCACGGCGTTTAATCTCAGCCAAGATTTGCCGATGCTGAAAGCCGAAACAAGAAAAAATGCTGCTGACGCAAACCAAAAATTAAAACTATTGAAGGCGTTTAAAAACATAATCAAAACGCTCGAAATCATCACCGCATTAAAAACAAATGCGCCGATAAATGCTTGAATCCAAAGACTTTGAGCATAAACCCGCGTAATTTTCATCTGTCTTGTCGTAAATTCCAAAAGCTCGCGGAAAGTGCAATTTTCAACCGTTGCGGTTACGGCTTTCGGCACAAAATAAATCGGCAAATTCGCGGCTTTCATCGCCCGCGTAACGGCAAAATCATCGGACAAAACGCCGCGCCATTTTTCGCGCATTTCCAGATTTTCAAAAGTTTCGCGCCGCATCGCCATCGAGCCGCCCCACGCAAAATTATTGTGAACATTCGTGCTCAAAGCCGAAGCAATCGAAGCATTCCAAACGCTCCGCAGTTCGGCGGCGAAACTAATTTGTTTTGAAATAAACCAACGATAACCCGTCGCGCAACCGATTTTTTCATCCTCCAGCGGCGCAATCAAATTTCGTAACCAATCGGCTTCGGGACGCGCATCCGAATCAACAAAAACAAAAACTTCCGATTCATCCGCAACGTGCAAAACCGCCTCGCGCAAATTTTTCGCCTTCTGTGCGTTTTCCGTCGCTTTTTTCGCAACAATAATTTTTGACTTTGCGTGCTTTGCGCCTTCGCGGGAAACTTTTTTTATTATTTCTACGGCTTCATCCTTTTCATCATCAACCACAAAAATAATTTCATAGCGCGGAAAATCTTGCCGAAAAAGTGCAGACAAATTTTCTTCCAAATCTTCGTCTAATCCGCGACAAGGCGCGATTATCGAAACAACCGGCGTAAAATCCGACGGCGGTTTGGCGAGTTCTTTTTTGAAAAAATTCAGATAATCAATGCCGCCGCGAAAAGATTTGTAGCTCAGAAAAACCAGCAAAACGGCAAAAATGTAGAAAATAAAAATCATTGCAAAATTTAGGCAGAAAAATTTATCCACAGATGAACACAGATGAACACAGATTTTTTGAGATTGTTTGATGGAAAAAAATCAAAAAAATCTTTTTCTTATCTGTGTGTATCTGTGTCCATCTGTGGATAAAAAATTACTTTAAAAAATCCTTTAAATGCTCAATCGTTTTTGCGGTTGCGCCGCGATTTTTTTTCATCACGGCTGAAGCGTTTGCCGCAAGTTTATGGCGTTTTTCAGCGTCTTGCAAAAGTTCGGCAAAAACTTCGGCAAGTTTTGTTTCACCGTTTTTCGGCAGTTGGACGAGCGCGTTTTGATTTGAAAATTCGCGCACGATGTCGGCAAAATTCATCGTGTAAAAACCTGTAACAATCGCTTTTCGCGCTAATGCCGGTTCTAAAACGCTCTGTCCGCCGTGCGGAATCAAACTTCCGCCGACAAAAACGATTTCCGCAAGCGGATAAATTGCGCGAAGTTCGCCGATTGAATCGAGCAAAATAATTTCGGCGGATTTATCGCGTGAAGATTCTATTTCGCTTCGTTTCACCCAATCAAAACCGGATTTCTCGATTAATTCAGCAACTTCCGCAAAGCATTCGGGATGTCGCGGCGCAATCAAAAGACGTGGCAATTTTTCAGATTCCGAGTTTTTCCAAACGTCTTTAAATGCTTGTAAAATATAAGTTTCTTCCGGCGCGTGCGTGCTTGCCGCAACGATTAAAGGCGAGTTTTCCGTAATTCCGAAACGAGCGCGAAAGTCTTCTGTCAGAGCGTTTTCCGTGTAATCTTGGTCAAATTTTATGTTGCCCGTAATTTTGACTTTGCTGGCTCGAATTCCCAAATCAATAAATCGTTTTGCATCGGCGCGACCTTGCATCAAAGCCAAATCAACGTAATGCAAAACGTGCTGCATCGTTCTTTTTATGAATGAATAACGCTTAAAAGATTTCTCGGACAATCTGCCGTTGACAATCGCAATTCGTGCGCCGCTTTTGTTCGTCTGACGCAGAAAATTAAACCAAATTTCGGTTTCCATCAGCAAAACGACTGATGGTTTTACCGTTCGCAAAGCGCGTTTGACCGTAAATTTCCAATCGAACGGAAAATAAAAAACGAGTTCGGCTTTATCTTTGAATAATTTTTGGGCGAGTTCTTGTCCGGTTTTTGTCGTTGTGGAAACAACCAGACGATATTCGGGAAAGTTTGCAAGTATTTCATTTACCAGCGGCTGTGCGGCATTCGTTTCGCCGACCGAAACGCAATGCAGCCACAAAACTTTTTTCTCATTCTGCTCAAATTCAGGAACGCGCCCGAATCTTTGCCGCAAACCCGAAAGATATTTTCCGCGTTTCAGCAAAAAAACCGGCGACAAAAGAATGAAGCCAACGGTTAGCAGAAAACTGTAAAATGTGAACATAGTAATTGGTAATTGGTAATTGGTAATAGGCAGTTTTGAACCAATTACCTATTACCAATTACCTATTACCTATTTAACTCTTTCCATATATTTCGATTCCGTCGGATTAACGCGAATTTTTTCGCCGTTCACGATAAATGGTGGAACGTAAAGAGTTACGCCATTTTCAAGCGTTGCAGGTTTGTTTGAATTCGATGCGGTTGCGCCTTTCATCACGGGTTCGGTGTCAGTTACGACGAGTTCCATCGAAGCCGGAAGCGAAACGCCGATTGGCGTGCCATCGTAAAATTCGACTTCGATTTGCAGGTTCGGCATCAACCATTGCGTCGTATCGCCGAGTTCGTCTTCGGTCAACGCAACTTGTTCGTAATTTTCGTTGTTCATAAAATGATGATGCGAACCGTCCGAATAAAGATACTCCATTTTGTGCTGTTCGAGCGTTACTTTTTCGAGCGTGTCGTTTGAACGAAAACGATGTTCAAACGAGTTTCCCGTCAAAAGATTTCGCAAACGAGTTTGCACCATTGCGCGAAGATTGCCCGGCGTGTGATGTCGAAATTCCATCACTCTGACGGGCGTTCCTTCGTGTAAAATTACCATTCCTTTTCTGATGTCGTTAGCTGAAAGTGCCATAAAACTTATTAAATCTCCGTTATGTTAAAAATATTTTGATGATTGCAAAAGAGATAGTTTAGTTTTTCGGACGCGGATTTGTCCAACGCAAGTGCGAATTCCAGATTTCAAATTCCAGATTTCAGATTAAGATTGGACATTTAATTCTGGAATTTGGAATTTGGAATTTGGAATCTGAAATCTGCTTATTTCTTAAACGGCAAAGGCGGCGGTTCTTCGCCTTCTTTCGGATGTTCTTTGTTGATGCTTTTGTAGATTGAAATTATCTGATCAATCCATTTTTTGGCTTCTTCGTTGGTCGGGTCGAGTGTTAAAGCGCGGCGAAAATCGCCCAAAGCCGAAGCGTATTGCCGCGATTCGGTCAAAACCAAACCGCGTTTAGAAAAGGCTTCCGACAAAGATTTTTTCAAACTTTCGTCTTTCGGGTTCGCCTTCATTTTGTCTTCGATTTGTTTAATTTCCGTGTCAAACGAACTCGTATCAACCGGATCGCCGCTCTGTGTCCATTTCGATTTCGATTCGGTTTTGGGAACGGTTTTTGAATCTGTTTGCTCCGAACTCAATGCCGAACTATTTTGTGAATGACTCGAAACAACCGTCGAATTTTGCACTTGCTTATTCGGCGCAATATTTGTATTTACGGTTTGTTGGTTCGCACCCGAACAAGCCGCAAAAAGCAAAGAAGTAAAACTTAAAATTACTATTTTTTTCATAAAACTTATAAAAATTGGAGCGCGGGCATCTTGCCCGCGCTCCGACTCAAAACTTATTTCCCTTCAAAATACGGGCGTGATTGAACAACATAAATTTGCCCGTTCATAATTCCCCATTCGATGTCTTGTTCGGCTTTGTTGCCGAAAATGCGGCGAATATTGAGCGCGATTTTCGCCAGATTGCGCGATTGCAAATCGGTTAAAATCCGTTTTGTCGTCGGGTTAGCGCATTTGTCGGGCGTTTCTTTCAGGTCGCCGTTTTCGTCAAATTTCAGCGAATTTTTCTGATCGGAAAGCGTCATTAAAATCACCGAATTCGATTTCGGATTAAACAAAATCTGTTCGGGAATGCCGTTGTTATTAGGGATTTTTGAATTATGCCCGCAAACCGCAGCGATATAAACCGCGTTTTTGTTTTCCGCATCAAACGGGTCTTTTGAAATCATCACGCCACCTCTGTCCATATCTATTGCGATTTGAATCAACGCTGACATATAAACGCTTTCCTGCTCAACATAACCTCTGACACGCGCTTCGTAAGCCTCGAATTTCCAGAGCGAAGCCCAAACTTTTTTAACCGCTTCGACGAGTGTTTCGTCCGTTTTCACATTCGGAACGCTCGAATAAAGTCCCGCGCCCGAAAAATTCGGCAAATCTTCGGCGTTTGAAGAACTTCGCACGAAAACGGGTTTTGCGCCGAGTTGAGTTTTCCATTTTTGAAGAATTTCGGCTTTCAAGGCTTCGTCAAACTTGCCTTTTTGAATTGAAGCGCGGAATTCTTCCAATTTCTGACGGCGAACTCGCGGATTATGAACAAAATCATTATCGTAGGTCAATTCTTCGATGACTTTATCCAAACCGTTTTCCTTCATAAATTTGTCATACCAATAAAACGGCACGGAAAAACCGTCAGGCACAACAAAACCGGGCAATTTCGCAAAAAGCATCTCGCCCAAATTCGCGGCTTTTGCGCCGAATGAAATGCTGTCTTTTTTCCGCATCTGACGCAAAGGCGTGAGTTTTTTCGTGTTCAAATTAACCGGCGCATCTCGCGGCGGCTGACATTTATCAGGATTTTTTTTGCAATATTCACCCGGGCTTTCCGCATTGGCGCGTTTGATTTTGTAATCGGTCAAGCTCGCGTCAAACTCAACCCACCAAGTATCGAATTCCTTAAAAAGTTTGTCCGCGTCTTTGATATAAACATTCGGAATGTCCCAACCACGCGCTAAAATATTGATATGCGATAGCGGCGATGAAGGTTTTGTAACGATAATTCCGCGCACCGGCGGCAGAGTTTCGGGCAATTCGTTTAAGATGAGAATTTCGTTATCGCCGATTTCAACCGTGTCGTCGAGCTTGTCAATAATGTGAATTCGCCCGACGGTTTTGCCCGTGTTGAGCGCGAGATAGGCTTGATTTTTACTGATTTCGTTCTGCGTTACGCGGTCAAATCCGAGATTTGCCGATTCGTCCTCTTGCCGAATCGAATTCGGTTTGTAGAAAACCTTCTGAAAAAAAGTTTTGTTGATAACTTCGTTCGCTGTTTTCAGATGTTCGGCGTTTGCCAGATCGCCTTCCCAAAGTTCCCAAGTCCATTTTTCGACAGGTTTTTGCCACGCAATCGTGCCGACGATAAAGCGTCTGTCGGCGGCAAAATACGCGGCTTTATAAATATCCGTGCCAATCGGCGCAAGTTTCGTAGCAAACAAAAAATCTTTGTGAAAACGAAATCTTTGCGAATTGACGTAATAAATTTTATTTTTATCACGACGGTCAATCACAAACATCGTGTGCGGCAAAGCGTAAGGCGTATTTTGATGATAAGTCCGCGAAATGGAATCGAAATCGGCTTGCGACTTTATTTCGGAAATCGCGTTTTTGTTCGAGTCAGGCTTGTTTTTCAAACCTTCATTGCCCTGTTTCGTCGCCGTCGGTTTGCGCGACATCTGCCCGAAAACATTCGGCACGGCAAACATTAATATCATCAAAAATGCACTAATTTTTTTCATCATCATCTTTTTTTATATCGCCCGAAGGCAAGCGGCGTTCAAATTTCAATAATTGATTTTCGATAAACAACGCTATTTCGCGCCGGTCTGATTCGCGTTGTTGAGAAACACCGCGAAGTTCTGCCAAAATTTCGTGGAGTATTCCTGAAAGTTCGCGGTTTTCGCGCTTTAATGTGTCAATTTCTTTTTCGTGATTTTCAACCTTGCGCCGAGAGTTATCAGCGTTGTAAATATATTGTAAAGTCTTTCCCACATTTTATTGTTCCCAAATCATCTTTTGCCGATTCGCGTTTATTTGTTTAATTTTTTCCAATTCTTCTCTGGCTTGCGACAGCAAAAGGCGCGTTTCTGCTTCGATTTTCGACATTTCTTTTTCTCTGTCGGTTTCCTTTTCTTTGTCGTAATTTAAAGTTTTATTGAATTTATCTAAAAGTTCATCTAATTTTTTCGCTTCGCTTTCGGTCATTGTAAAATTAATTGTTTTTTCCATAACTTAAAACTCCTTTAACGTAAATATCTTACCGCAAAAATCTATTTTTCTAAAATTTTTTCTATCGCGTCGCAAGCAATCTTTGTTCCGTGTTCCGCCTGAACGATTTTGGCGGCTTCGATTGCGTTTTTTTTATAACTCAAATCGCCGAGCAATTCGCGCAAGAGTTTTGATGCGTTTTCGGCGGAATACTTTTCACGCGAAATTATTTTTGCCGTGCCGATTCGTTCACAACGTGCGGCATTGTCGGGCTGATCGTGCGAATAAGGCATAATCAAATGCGGAACTCCGGCACGCAAAACTTGTCCGGTCGTTCCCACGCCACCTTGATGCACGACACACGCCGCACGCGGAAAAACTTGTGAATACGGCGCGTAATCAAACGCCACTCTTTCCGCGTCTAACTCTTTCGGAAGTTCGTTGAAAATTCCGTAAAGCAAAACCGCGCGGCAATTTAAAATCTTCGCTGCGCGTGCGCTTTCTTCAAAAAAATCACGCGCATCCATCACGGCGGCTGAACCCAAAGTAAAAACAATCGGCGGCTCACCTGCGTCGAGAAATTTTTCCAAATCTTCGGGCATCGCGCCTAAATCTTTTTGTCCGTCGTAAAAACAAAATCCGGTCTGCAAAGTTGATTTTGCCCAGTCGGGTTGCGGTTTTCCCAAGACTTTGGAAAACATTGCGAGATTCAACAAATTCGATTTTCCATCAAAAAGCGGATTGCGACCTTCACTCAAACCGATTTCGCGCCGAAATTCGCGGTAATCTTCAAACCACGAATCAATCCATTTTCGCACCAAACCGAACATTGCGCCGTGAAATGTTTTGCCGAGAAATCGAAGATGTTTGAGCCATTCGGCGGTCGGCGGCACAAACGGATCATAAGCCGAAAGAAACGTGCCGGGCGCAAGCGTCGTCGTCATCCATTTCACGCCCGTTTTCTCGGCAACCGCAGACGCAACAAAAACTACCTCACTCGAAATAAACAGGTCTGCGCCCTGCACGGCTTTGGTCAAATCTTCATACATCGGACGCAAATTCGGCAAAATAATCTCTCGCAATAAAAGTTCCGAACCTTTTTTCGCGTCCATCAATTTCCGCGCAAGTTCTCTGTTATCAGGGTTTACGTCAGGTCGAAGCGAACAAAATTCAAAATCGAGCGCGGCAATTTTTTCACGATAAACTTCGAGCGTATTAACAACAATGTCGTGTCCGCGTTTTCTGAGTTCGATGCCCAATGCTAAAAACGGATGAAGGTCGCCGAGCGAACCGAAAGAAGATAAAACAATTCTCGCCATAACAATTTCAAACTTCCGATTCTTTCTCCGCTTCTCTTCTTTCGTTGACTCTTTTTCCGACTTCAAAACGCACGCTCAAAAAAAAGCAAATCGCGCCAAAAATCGCGGCAATAAAAATCGCCTCATAATCTCCGCGCCACAAAAAAAATGCGGCGATTCCGATACAAATCACCGCTAAAATCTGAAATAATTTGACCATTTTTTATTCGGTTTCCAACTCCTCTTTAGCAATTTCGGTAACGGATTTCCGTCTGCCGCGCTTTCTCCAAAAGTATCTCAAAAGCAGATAGATTGGCAAAACAACGAACAGCAAAAACGGCAAAATCGCAATCAGAAACGTCACCAAACCCAAAATAAAACCGAGCGCAACATCGAAACCTCTGCCGATTGATTGTCCGAGTTCGTAGAAAAATCCTTTTGAATTTGTCGAAAAAGCCTGCGCGGTTTGCAGACGAATTTTTATCGTCGAAAGCGATGTTTGATTTTCGAGAAAACGCTTTCTGCCTTCGATTTTTTCGATTTCGCCGCGAACTTCCGATAACTCGGTCTGCACTTTCAAAGCATCTTCGACCGATTTCGCCTGTTTCATTATTTCGATAAACTGACCTTCGAGCGATTTTTTCGCTTTCAGACGCGCTTCGACATCAATAAATTCTTCGGTTACGTCGTCGCTTTTAATGGTTTCGACAATCACGCGGCTCGAAGTTTTACGAATTTCGTCGAGCGTTTCCGTAAATTTTGCGGCTGGAATGCGAATTGTCATCGTTACAATATCGCGCGTCCCGACTCGAACATCGCTGCTGCTCTGTTGCGATTCAACGACGAAACCGCCTTTACTTTCAGCGCTTTGAGTAATTTTTTGCTGTGATTCTTCCGGCGAAGCAGATTCTAAATTCAATTCCGCATTGCGAACGATTTTGCGCTCGACGACCGGCTGATTTTGCGTAATTTCCGCTTGATTAACCGGAATTTGCGCCGTTATGGATAATTCTTTTTCATTGCCACCGCCGCCGCCGCCGCGTGGAGCAGAAGCATTAGAATACGAAACAGAATCGCTTTTTTTGTAGTTAACACTATTTGCAGGATTACTGCTTATATCTGCACTTCCCGCGCAAGCAGTCAAAAACGCTAAAAATAAAACGACGATAAATCTTGATTTCATCATAAAATTCCTCCACATCAAAAAAGCGTTCTGAGTTCCAACTTTAGTTGGCGCAACCGGAAGCGAAGCGAAACGGTTGCCTGACGTTGGCAAACTTGAATTTTAATCTGAGTGAAAACCGCTTCGCTTCGCTGGCTGCCATCTAAAGATGGAACTCAAAACTTTATCCAGCCTTGCGTGCCACTTCCTTAAAACTGTCGCCCGCAAAAAATGCGCGAACTGCCTTGAAAAGCCGACGAATTGCACGAAAGATTTTCGGCGCAAACCAAATAAAGAAAATCGCAAAAATTCCCAAAACAATCGCAATAATTACGGGCGCAAACACCGCTAAAATCGAACCGACGAACGCGATAATGTCTTCCACGATTGATAAAACCCAATTTGAAACAGGTTCGGGCGAAAGATTCGCGCCGGCTCGCAAAGCCGCTTTCGTGCCGTGCGAAGAAAGCGCAAAACCGCCGCCGAGAAGCGTTGCCACCGTTTGCGCCGTCGGATCCATCTGATTCGTCGTCGCGTAAGCCATCAACGCGCCCGCCGGAACGCGAATAAACGTATGAACCACGTCCCAAATGCTGTCAACGTAAGGAATTTTATCAGCAAAAAACTCAACCGCATACAAAAATCCTGCCACGCCGATAATCCACCAATTATCCAAAACGTCCAAACCACCGGGCAATTTCGTCAAATTAAACTTCTGCAACAATCCCAAAACCGTTACCGTCGCATAAAGATTTATACCCGAAGTCCAAGCCGAACCGAGTGCTAAACTTAATGTCGAAAACCAATCCATAATTTTTCTCCTTATGATTCAAGTAATTGGAAAAAACCTGCTTGTTCAAAATGATGGTCTGTCGTTAAGGCTTCGGTCAAATTGTTATCATCCATCAAAATAAAACTAACCGCATCGCATAACGACCATGATTTATCAGTTCTTCGTTTCAACAAATCTAACGCCTCATTGGTAAGCATTTCATCAACCCAAATTATTTCAACTTCCGCATCTTCGAGTAAATCGGCAATAAACTCCAAAGTTTTTGAGCGCGAATATTTTCTGGCTTCACTCAAAGCGACAAGCTCGGCAATTACATAATTGTGCGTTATCTTTTGCGACGCAGAATCATAAAAACTTACCGCTTTTTGATGGCGAAAATCGCGTTCATCCAAGATACAAAACCAACCCGAAGTATCAATCAACATTAGTTCTCTCTTTCGTGGTTATCGGCGTAAACACGCGCTAAATCCTCATCAATCTGCCGATTATCCGCCGACCTTTTATTTCCGCTGTCAAAGATGCCGAAATGTTTGCGAATCTTACCTTTTTCTTTCGGTTTTTGCTGTCCGTTTGCCTGTAACTTTTTAATTAATTCCTGCTGTTCTTCGGCGGGAAGTTGCAACGCGGCATTAAGAATTGTATTTAAATTTCCGTTCATTTGTTCTTGCTCCTTTGACCGTTAAAAATCTACTTCACGCATATTTTATCACACAAATTACGCTTCTTCTTCGTCTTCATTTTCCCGATTATCTGCTTCTCCGATTGACAGTTTCAAGCCAAACGTATGCGCTAAAGCGTGTTCAATCGCTTCCATTGTCGGGAGATTTCCGATTACTTTATCAATAAATCGAGTTTGAACAGTTGCCAAATTGTCGGTAATAATTACCGAATCAAATTGCAATCCGCTTTGTTTGCCTTCGGGAGAATTTAATAATATTTCAACGCGACTTTGATGTCCGACACGCGCCGTGTTGCTCGTTATCAAAGCCACAATTAGTTGCGGCAACCCGGTTTGCAAATTGTTCGCTTGAACGACTAATGCCGGACGTTTTTTCACGGTTTGCAAATTTGAATTTGGAAATAAAACCAAAACGATGTCGCCCTTTTTATAATTGGTCATAAATATCCATTTCGGGACGTTCCCAATCTTCCGCAAAAGTCGCAAAAGAAGCGCGTAGATTGGCGGCTTCTTCTTTGCTTATTCCGAGTTCTGCTAAACTTATACCTTCGTTTGTTGATTTTTTTTCGCCGTTTTCATTTAAGAATGTGATTATCACCCGTGATTCTTTAACTTCTGACGGTATTTCCAATAATTCTATCGTTCCGTCCCGATAAATGCCTTCGATGCTTTGTAACATAATTTTACCTCACCGCAAATTTTATCACATAAATTACGCTTCTTCTTCGCCTTCTGTTCCTTCTTTTTTGAAGCCGAATTTTTCTAATCTGTATTGCAAAGTTCTGAACGTCAAACCCAACATTTTCGCCGATTTCGTGATGTTATTATCGGTTCTGTCCATTGCTTGCATAATCAAACTGCGTTCGACATCTTCAAAATTTATGCCTTCGGCGGGAAGTTTGAAAAGGTCTGCGGAGTTTGTCGGCGCATTTTCGCGCACCATTTCGGGCGGCAAATCTTCGGTCGTGATGATGTTATTTTCGCACAGCAAAATCGCGCGTTCGATGGCTGATTCGAGTTGCCGCACATTGCCCGGATAGCTGTAATTTTCGAGTAATTTTCGTGCCGAATTTTCGATTGTAACTTTGAAATTCGTGCCGCGTGTGTGTTTTTCGAGAAAATAATTCATCAAAATCGGCACATCCGTGCGACGTTCACGAAGCGCGGGCAGTTCGATTGAAAGAACATTCAAACGATAATATAAATCATCTCGAAACCTGCCATCTTGCGACATTTTCAGTAAATCGCGGTTCGTGGCGGCGACAACGCGAACGTCCGTGTTAATTTCGCGTGTTCCGCCGACGCGCCGAATTTGTTTTTCCTGCAAAGCGCGAAGGATTTTCGCTTGCAAAGAAATATCGAGTTCGCCGATTTCGTCCAAAAACAAAGTTCCGCCGTCGGCAACTTCAAATAAACCTTTCTTTTCGCCGATTGCGCCCGTGAAACTTCCTTTTTCGTGTCCGAACAATTCGCTTTCAAGCAAATGTTCGTTAATCGCCGCACAATTTACGGCTTGAAAAACCTCGCTGGCGCGTAAAGAATTGTTGTGAATCGCCCGCGCAATCAATTCTTTTCCCGTTCCCGATTCGCCGCGAATCAAAACCGTCGAATTTGATTTTGCAACCTTCACAATCAGCTTTTTCACCTTGTCCATTTCGGGCGATGACGAAACGATTTCCGCGTCCAAATTGGTCAATTTATTTAACGCCCGCGAAACCGTGTCCAATAATTTCACGCGGTCGTAAGGTTTTTGCAAATAATCGAACGCGCCCAAACGAAGCGCATCAACCGCCGAATCAACCGTGCCGTGCGCCGTTAAAAGCAAGACAATAATGGATTTATCAAAATCCGTCAGTTCTTTTAACAATTCAAGCCCGCTCATTCCGGTCATTTTCAAATCGGTCAAAACAAGATCGAAATGCCTGTCCGCAACAAATTTCATCGCCGCTTCACCGCTCGAAGCCGTCGTTACGTCGTAACCTTCGCCCGACAAAATCATCTCCAAAATCTCGCGCTGAGATTTCTCGTCGTCAACTACTAAAATTGATTTTCTAGCCATAGATTCAATTATTTTATCAAATAAATTTTATTGCTGTTTAGCCGCAAGAGAATTGTAATATTTTATGAATTCGTCAGTTACATCAGGCTTTCCGAAATCTTTTGGATAGACTAATAATTCTACCCAAGAATCGAAAATTGCTTTATACCCTTTTTCTTTAGCAAATTGTTTCATTGCTTTTTGAATTTTATTTTTTATCGGCTTGATGACTTGCGATTCACGCTTCAAATATAGATTTCTTGCAGAAGCATAAAAGCTCTTATTTTGACTTTCCAAATCTTGTAATTCTTCGATTTTTTCTTTACATAAATAACAGCCGCAACCCAAATCGTTCGCTGCTTTATTCAATTCTTCAATTTGTTTGACCAATTCTTTATATTTATTGAACATTACGATTAGCTCATCATTTTGAGGCTTGAATTCATCAGATAATTTGGCATAAGCATCAACCAATTCTTTGATTCCTTTTTCTTTATCTTCAAACATCTCTGAATTAACAAAGGCGACTTTATTCGGCACGGCAGATTGTTCTTTTTCAGTCTGAGCAATCGCCGAAACCGCAAAAGCTAAAATAAAAATTAAACCGTATCCGAATTTTTGGAAGATTTTCATAAAATTACTCCTGAACTTTCGGTAATTTCACCGTAAATTTCGTGCCTTCTTTATCGTTAGATGCAACTTCGATTGCGGCGTTGTGAATGTCGAGAATCTTTTTGACGATTGCCAAGCCTAAACCTGTTCCGGTTTCTTTTGTGGAAAAATACGGCTCGAAGATTTTCGATAGATTTTCTTCGGGAATTCCGCCGCCCGTATCGGTGATTTCTACTTTAACGAAATCGTTTTCGGGTGAAATTATGATTTGCAAATTTCCGCCCGTGGATTCCATTGCTTGCGTGGCGTTGATGAAAAGATTGCTGAAAACCGAGCGCAAAAACTCTGCGTCGCCGATTATGTTCGGCACGTTTTCGCGTTCGATGACGCTGATTTTGATGTTTTGATCTTCGGCTTGCGCTTCCACTAAACGCAAAGAATCTTCGATAACTTTTCGCACGTTTGTCGGTTGCAAATCGGCGGTTGTCGGGCGCGAATAACTTAGAAAATCGGTGATTTGCCGATTGATGCGGGCGACTTCGGTTTTCAATTGCGAAGTTAATTTGTCGAAATCTGCGCGTTTTGTTTCGTCTTCGGGCGTGAATTTTGCGCGGAGATGATCGAGCGTTAAGTTTATATAATTCAACGGATTACGAATTTCGTGCGCGATTGCCGAGCCTAATCTGCCGACGACTGCGGACTTTTCGGCTTCTTGTAATTGCGCTTCGATGTCGCGGTTTTTCTCTAATTCCGCCGTCATTTCATTAAATTGTTTGGCGAGTTCTTCGATTTCGTCGCTGCGTTTGGCAATTTTGACGCGGACGCTCAAATCGCCACTCGCAACTTTCCGTGCGGCGTTCGACAAATCGGCAATCGGGCGCGTAAAACGCCAAACCAAAACAAACGTCAGCACCGACGAAAGCAGTAAAATAAACAGTGTGTAAATCAAAGGTTGCGCGGCGCGAAGCAAGGTTTGATTTTGGTCAGTTTTGAGAATGACCATTATGTAATAGATTTTGCGGTCGGTTTGTTGTCCGGTTTCAATCGGAATGGCGTGCGCTTCGCTGTCGGTTTCTTCCTCGAAAACGGTTTTGGCATTCGGAAATTTTTCCGCGTCTTTGCCCAAACGATTCGCTTCCATCAAAGGCGGTAAGCTGTTTATATCCTTCAAATAGACATATTTTTCTTTACCATTTTCGTCTTGCGTCGGCAAAAATTCGCCGCTCAAACTGTCGTGAACCTGCCAATCGGGATTGATAACGAAAATGTCTTTAATGCGCTGTGTTGATTTATCGTCGAAGAACGATTGACCTTCGCGTTTGACGAATTCTTGCAGGCGATAAGTCGAAGTCAAACTCGTCACGCCGAGCGCGATGCCCGAAACCAACGCTTGTTCCTGAATCGCCCGAATCTTTCCATTTTCGCGTTCGGTTACAAAATTCAGATAAAACTGCACGCCGAGTGTCGCCACCAAAAGCAACGCCAAAATTATCAGAAGTCTGCCGCGAAATGTGTTTAAGAAATTTGTCATTTTGATTTGGGATTTGGGATTTGGGATTGCGGATTTAAGAAACAAATCCCAAATCCGCAATCCCAAATCCCAAATTTCTTTATTGTTATAGTTTTTTTTAGCTTAGAAGTAAATCTTTACGGCAATCTTTATTCAAACTTTTTGAATCAGACAATTTACTTTCCCCCGACTTTCCCTAAATCATTTTATAGAAAAAGAGGTAAAACCGATGTTTTTTATTTCGGATAAGTTGTATTCTAAACTCTCCGCCGCCGTTTTTTTGGTGTTTTTGCTGTTTGCGTCAAACGCGCAGGCGCAAACTACAAAAAATCCTAAACCAACGAAAAAAACTAATGAAACTTCGGTAAAACCTGTTTCAAAACGCGAGCAAGCCGAGCGTGAAAAAGCAAAAATCGCCGAACAAAAACGCCGTGCCGACGAACTGCAAAAACAAAAAATCCAACTCGAACAAAAACACCGCCGCGAACAAACCGTGCGCGAACAGCAAGCAAAAAAAGCGAATTTCGAGCGCGGACTTCGCACGCAAACCGTCGAAAATATTTCAAACGACAACGCCGTCGGCGAAGACATCGAAATCCGCCGCGCCGCAATAAACGCGCTCGGAAACCGCGCCGGAACAATTGTCGTGATGGAAGTTCAGACGGGAAAAATTCTCACGATTATCAATCAGGATTGGGCAATTACGGAAAGTTTCAAACCGTGTTCGACAATAAAACTCGTAACGGCAATCGCCGGATTAAACGAAAGTTTGATAAACGGTCAAGGCGGAATTGTTTCAAATTCTTTTGCGATGAATTTGGACGACGCGCTGGCGTTTTCAAATAATTCGTATTTTCAAAAAGTCGGGGCAAATCTCGGTTCAAACAAAATGATTTCTTACGCGCAGATGCTCGGACTCGGCGCACCGACAGGCATCAACGCCGCAAACGAATCAAGCGGAAAATTGCCTTATAAAAACGAAAATCTGCGGATTTATTCGCACGGCGACGATTTTCAAGTTACGCCGCTTCAGCTTGCCGTAATGGTTTCGGCAATTTCAAACGGCGGACGAATCGTTGTTCCGCGTATTCCGAAAAACGATTTTGAAAAAGCGAATTTTCGCGGTTTTTATCGAAGTCAGATAAATTTGCCGAAGGAAAATCTGCGCGGCGTAATTCCCGGAATGGTCGGCGCGGCAAGCTACGGCACGGCAAGCAAAGGCGTTTCTTCGGCGTTAAATGTTGCGGGGAAAACAGGTTCGTGCATCGGCGGCGGCAGTTGGGTCGGGCTTTTCGCTTCGGTTGCGCCGATTCAAAACCCGAAATACGCGGTCATCGTCATCACCCGCGGACAAGCCGAACGCGGAAAATTCGCGGCGGCAGTCGCCGGACAAATTTACAATGTTTTGCGCTCACGTTTCAGCCAAAAAGACACGCAAATTATCGCCGAATTAAAACCGCAAAAACAAACCGACGCGCAAACGAGCGAAAAATTGGACGATGCCGACAGCGATGATTCCGACGATAAACAAACCGTTACAAAAGGCAAAAAAGCCGGCGCGGACAACAACAAAAATTCTTCGGAAAGGTTTCCGCCTGTGGTGATTGAGGTCAATCGCACGAAAGAACAAATAACTCGTCCGCGTGTCGTGAAAGTTCAATAAGCTGGGAGCGCAGGCTTCCCATCCTGCAAAATTGTGGAGCGTTTCGCGCAACAATCTAACAAAGTTCGAGTAGAAATTAAGTTGATTTTATCTCCAATGCCGTTAGATTGCTCCGCGAAACGCTCCACAATCTTGCAAGCAAGATGCTTGCGCTCCCAACTAATGACCAAACTTAATGAACCTTGCACTTTAGTATTTTTGCGTTTTTATCCCTTGACAGAACCGCGAAACTTGCGTGATTATGGTAGCTTCGGTCATAATTAAACGGAATTTCGCTTTTCGGATGCCGGATGATTATTTACTGCAAAATACAGCAAACCTTTTTTGATTAGTAAAACATCTGAATAAGCGAAATAACGATACTTCTGTCGAAGTTTCGTTTTTGAAAAAAATTAACAGTAATAGATTTACGCGGAGGATAAATTTTAATGAAAAACATTTTTAGAACTATCGGATTCGGAGCTGCTTTGGTCGCTTTTTCGGCAATCGGCGCATTCGCTCAAGCTAATCCGTGCGATGACGCATTTGAAGTTAAAGACGCTGAATATAAGAAATTCAGAGATAATCTTAAAGCCCCGGTTACTATCGAAAAATTAGAAACCGCCGTTAGCGTCGGAACTAATTTCACGACCAAATACACACCTTGCGAAGACACGCCGGCAGTCGTTAAATACATCAACGACAAAATGCCCGCCGTTAAAGAAACCCTTGTTGATATGAAACGCACCAAGAAGTTTAACGACGGTGTTATAAATTTAAATTCTACTGATGTTAGCATTCGTAATTCAGGTTTGGCTGATGCTTTTTCGGCAGGTAAGGAAATTGTTGCCGTAAAATCGGACAAACCAATTTCTCTCGATGTCGCCCTCGTTTTGGCAAAAATCGGATATGATTTGGTATATGCCGACACTCCGAATGATACATATAACAGCGATACGATTTTGATGGCGGAAACCGCTTTGAAAAAAATTGATACGATGGCTTCCATCAAATACGGATCGTTCGTTAAATATGAATTTAAAACCGCGAAGTATGCCGACGGCAAACAAAATGCCGCTGGTTGGATGAACTACATTATCGGCTACATCAAAGCCCAACGTCAGAAAAATATCAAAGATTCTCTGCCGTATATGTATAAAGCGGGAACGAAATTTAACTCGGAAGTGAAAACTTATCCCGAAACATTTCAAACTATCGGCGGTTATTATGTTGAAGAACTCAAGAAAATTGACGCTGAAAGAAGAAAGTTAATCAAAGAAAATGCCGACAAAGATAATGATGCCACTTTAGCAATGTGGGATTTGGAAAAAGGCTATATTGACCGTTCGATAGATGCTTATTCAAGAGCGCATAAATTGGCTGTCGCTGATGAAGTTGCCGCAACAACGCCGGCAGATAAAAAAGCCGCAAAAGATTATAAAGACGGTATCTACGGTATTATCAAAGCTCTGTATGAACAGCGTTTCGATAAAAAAACCGTCGGCTTGGACGCGCACATCGCCGCGCAATTAAGCAAAACGATGCCCGATCCTGCAACCGAAGTTTTGCCGGTGAAAGAAGTAGCACCGACAACCACGACGACGACTTCGACAACCACGACGACGACGAAGCCGACAACTACTACGAAACCGCCAACTACGACGAAGCCGACAACGACTACGCCGAAAAAACCGGTAACGAAAAAGAAAAGCGGACGTTAATCTTATCCGGCAGTTCTAAAAATAATCAGCCGGACGCAGTTTTTTAACCGCGTCCGGCTTTTCTTTTTGCCGCAATCTACATAAGATTAACCAAATGTATGGCGCAGAACTTGTCTAAACTCGAACAAATCATCGGCTACAAATTCAAGAACATCGCGCTTCTCGAACGCGCCGTAACGCATCGTTCGTGGGCTTTTGAAAAATTGCCCGACGGCGGCGGCGAAGAAATCCGCGATTTGCAAAATGAATCACTCGAATTTGTCGGCGATTCGGTTGTCGGTCTCGCCATTGCCGAACAACTTTTTATTCTTCATCCAAAGGCAAGCGAAGGCGATTTGACCTTGATGAAACATCATCTCGTCAGCACCGATTCGCTGGCAAAAATCGGTAAAACATTGGGTTTGAGCAAATTTATCAGAATGGGACGCGGTGAAGAAAAAACCGGCGGCAGAAAAAAACAACAGATTCACGCAAACACGCTCGAAGCCATAATTGCGGCGGTTTTTTTTGACAGCGGCTACGTTGCCGCAAGGTCTTTTGTCAGAAGAATTTTCACCGTCGAATTAAAAACCGCCACGCCGCGTTCATCGCTCGATTTTAAAACGCTTTTGCAGGAAACTTTGCAAGCGCAAAAACTTTCTTCGCCGAAATATCGTATCGTCAAAACCGAAGGATTGCCGCACGAACGCATTTTTCACGTCGAAGCCGAATGGGAAAACGGCACGGTCAAAGGCAAAGGAACTTCGATAAAAACCGCCGAAATGATGGCGGCAAACGCTGCGCTTAAAAAGCTGGAGAAAGAGAAAGCGAGAAAGTGAGAAAGTGAGAAAGTGAGAAAGTGAGAAAGTGAGAAATTTGGTAGAATACGATTAAGTTATGCAAGAAGAAAAAGAAACTACGGAAAAAACGGAACAGCAAAAACCTCTCGGACCGCCGAAATCAACGGCGCGTGAATATCTCGAATCGTTTGTCGTAACGCTCGTGATGGCACTTTTCGGAATGACGTTTGTTTTGCAAGCCGTAACCGTGCCGACCGGCTCGATGCAGAATACGATTCTGATTGGTGATTATTTGCTCGTCAATAAATTTATCTTCGCGCCGGGCGGAAATCCTCTGCCGTTTATGCCGCAACGCGACATCGAACGCGGCGACATCATCGTTTTCAAATTTCCGGGTTATCCGAAGGAATTAACTAAAACCAAACAACAACAAGACCAAGCCGGAATGCCGTATCAAACGAATTTCGTCAAGCGCGTCGTTGGCTTACCGGGCGATAAAGTCGAAGTTCGCGGCAACGATGTTTTTATCAACGACCAAATTTTGCCCGAACATAAAGTCATCGGTGATTCGCCTTCGAGCGAAGCCGCGCTCAATACGAAAGAAATCGAACCGCGCCAGCCGAATCAAAATTACGACGTTTATTATTCGGAAGATGCGATTAAAGGAACGGGTGTCGAGCGTTACGAATACGCCGGACGCGGCAAACCGTTCACCGTTCCCGCAAACAGTTATTTCGTAATGGGCGACAGCCGAAATCAAAGCCTTGACAGCCGATATTGGGGCGTTGTCAGCCGCGATTTAGTCGTCGGACGCGCAATGTTCGTCTATTGGTCTTGCGACCGCGCCGCCGGAGATTCGACGTTCGGCTGTCTGACACATCCGCGCCTCGACCGCATCGGCACAATGATAAAGTAAAAAGTAAAAAGTAAAAAGTAAAAAAGCCTTGAAATTTAGCGAAGAAATCAAAACCGCACTTGCCGAAAATAAACCAATTGTCGCGCTCGAATCTACCGTTATCGCGCACGGTTTGCCATATCCGCAAAATATCGAAACAGCTCTGAGTTTGGAGAAAAATGTTCGTGAAAACGGTGCGATTCCGGCGACGATTGCGGTTTTTGACGGCGAATTTTGTGTCGGATTAAATCAAGCTCAAATCGAGCGTTTAGCAACCGACAAAACGATTCGCAAAATCTCGCGCCGTGATTTGCCGATTGTCGTCGGAAAAAAATTAAACTGCGCGACAACTGTTGCAACGACTTCGTTTATCGCACATCTTGCCGGAATAAAAGTTTTTTCGACAGGCGGAATAGGCGGCGTTCATCGAGGTTTTGATTGGGATGTTTCGGCGGATTTGCCCGAACTCGCAAACACGCCGATCACAGTCGTTTGTTCCGGCGCGAAAATCGTTTTGGATTTGCCCGCAACGCGCGAATGGCTCGAAACCAACGGCGTTACGATTTTAGGTTGGCAATGCGATGAGCTTCCCGCTTTTTATTCGCGTTCGAGCGGTTTGACGATTGACGAACGAGTCGAAACCGCCGAAGAAACCGCCGAAATCATCAAAGCGCGTGATGAATTAAATTTGAAAAACGCGATTTTAGTTACAGTTCCCGTTCCGTCTGAATTTGAAATCGAATCATCGGAACTCGAAAAAATTCTCGCCGAATTATTAAAACTCGCCGCCGAAAAAAATATTTCCGGTAAAGAAACTACACCTTTTCTCCTCGCCCAAATGTCCGAAAAAAGCGCGGGTAAAACCTTAAAAGCAAACATCGCTCTGCTTGAAAACAACGCCCGCATCGCCGCGCAAATCGCCGTTTCATTAACTAAATAATCTCGCCTTTTTCACTTCACCGCTTCCATTTTCATCTTCAGCGAATCAATTCTCTTTTGCGCTTCTTTGGCTTCGTTTGATTTCGGAAATTTTGAGACAATTTCGCGCCAGCTTGCGCCGTTGTAGTGGAAAAATTTGGTTTTAGAATTGAAATAAAATCCGATGCCTAATTTGCGGTAGCGATCAAGGCTGACGAAATTGAGATAGAAGCTATGGAGCGGTGCGCCCGAAGCCGCCATTGAGCGTTTATCCAAACGGCGCGTCGCATCGTTTGAAAGTTTTATCGCAATTTCTTCGACTAAATCGCCGAGCAGAAGCAAAATCGGCGGACGAAGCGGCGAATTCGGGAATGTTTCGAGAAAAAGCATTCCGCATTCGATTTGCTCGAAACCGTCGAAGGCTTGAACGAGTTTTGCCATTCGTTCGTCGTCGCCGCGTTTCGTTTTGGAAACTACCGCGTCGGCTTGCACCCAACCGGAATTATTCGGCGGCGCGTTGACGCGGTAAAACGTAACGCCGTCGGCTTCTTTAACGCCGAGAATTTGGACGACTTTGCCCAGCCGCATTCGTTGGACAGGTGCGGAAAAAAGGCTCGGCTGTTCGCGCAAAACCGCAAGCCGTTCATCAACAATAATTGCAGTTGTGGCAGTTTTTTTGACAGTCGGAATTTGCCGACGTTGTTGGGCTTCCGCTTGGGGATGGAAGAGCAGGAAGATTATCGAAACCAGTAAAATTACTGAACCTTTCATTTTTAATTTCCTAAAAATTAAATTGTAATTCGAGTAAAACTTTGACGCTTTTTAACGTCTTGCATTCAAGATTCTGTTCTGCATTCCCGCGTGATGAAAATGACAGATGGCGATTGCCAGCGCGTCTGCCGCGTCGTGCGGTTGCGGAATTTCTTTCATTCGCAACAGCAGTTTTACCATTTCTTGAACTTGATGTTTTTCGGCGTTTCCGTATCCGACGACAGTTTGTTTTATCAATCGCGGCGCATATTCGGAAACTTCCAAACCGGCTTTTTCGCCCAAATAAAGCACCACGCCGCGAACTTGTCCGAGTTTCAATGCAACCTTAACATTATTCGCATAAAACGCTTCTTCGACGGAAATAACGTCCGGTTGAAATGTTTCAATAACTGCCAGAACACCGTCGCCGATTTTCAAAAGCCGCTTTGAAAACGCTTCTTTCGGACTCGATTTAACCGTGCCGAAATCAACGAGTTTATACTTCAAACTCTCGCCTTCGACCACGCCCCAACCAAGCGTTTCACTTCCCGGATCAATGCCTAAAACACGCATAGTAATTAGTAATTGGTAATTGGTAATAAGTCAAGAAGAATTACGAACTTTTTGAAGTAATGACGCTAGTTGACGTTTGACAGCATCAATCTTTTTATTTGTCGCGTCATAATTTTCCTTGTCAAGATAAACTAAATCTTTTGCTAAAAGTAACTGATAATCTACTTCAAAGGCAGAACCTAAAGCAATTTGAAGAAAATTAGCGTAATCTTTATTGCTTCCGCGTCCGCAACCTTCCGCTATATTTGACGGTATTGAGGCAACAGCACGGCGAAGTTGATTTGTTAAAGCAAAAAGTTCTTCTTTTGGAAATTGTTTGGTTAATCTATAAACTTCCAGCGTAAGTTGATGAGCATCTTCCCAAACTCTTAATTGCCTGAAATCTCTCATATTTTTTTGAGTAATTGGTAATTGGTAATTGGTAATTGGTTTTGACTTTTTACCTATTACCTACTACCTATTACCTATTGCCTATTACCTATTACCCATTACCTATTACTCCATTTCGCTTTCGTCAATGTCAAAATTGGCATAGACTTTTTGAACGTCGTCGTTGTCGTCAATTGCTTCGTAAAGTTTGAGCATTTTCTTGGCATCATCGCCTTCGAGTTTGATGAAATTTTGCGGAATCATCGAAAGTTCTGAGGCTTGCGGCTCGATTCCGGCGGCTTTGATAGCTTCTTCAACTGCGTGATAATTTTCGGGCGCGGTGTAGATTTCAAAAACATCGCCCGCGTCTTGCATATCGTCTGCGCCGGCTTCCGAAACGATTTCAAAAAGTTCGTCTTCCGATTTCGCTTCTTTATCTACGACGATGTAGCCTTTTTTGTCGAACATCCACGCGACCGAACCGGCTTCGCCCATATTTCCGCCGTTTTTCGAGAAAATATGACGAATTTCCGCAACTGTTCGATTGCGATTATCGGTCATTGTTTCGACCAAAACCGCCACGCCGCCGATGCCGTAACCTTCGTAAGTAATTTCGTCATACGAAACGCCTTCGAGTTCGCCCGTGCCGCGTTTGATGGCGCGATCAATCGTGTCGTTCGGCATATTCATACCTTTTGCGTCCGTTACGACTTTGCGTAATCTCGCGTTTTGGTCAATGTCGCCGCTTCCGCCGGTTCGCGTTGCAACCGTGATTTCTTTGATAAGTTTCGTGAAAATCTTCCCACGCTTTGCATCTAACGCGCCTTTTTTATGTTTAATTGTGTGCCACTTGGAATGTCCTGACATTTGTTAGTTTTCCTTAATTTATTGAATTATTTTGAAAAGTTTGAATATATCACGCGAGCGGAAACTATTTCAAACTTTATGATGTATATGAAATTTTTCGAGAGTATTTCATTACTGAGCGGCACGGAAATTGATAGGACAAATCAATGACCGCCACGTTTCCGTTTTCTTCCGTGTTTTCTGTGTCTTCAGTGGATAGAAAAATAAATCTATCCACTGAAGACACAGAAAACACGGAAAACACTTGATTAAGTTGCTCATACATAAGCGATTTTTCAACTATGCAATTCTCAGACCGCTCAGTAATGAGAGTATTTATTGAAAATATTTATATCTTAAAGTCTTCGTTTGGATGATTGATACGAAGCCTAAGATAATTTTTTAATTGAACACTTCCGTAAGCCGGACAGTTTTGCTCGTGGTCTTCGCCGCTACAACCAATACATAGTTTTTCTTGTAATCGGTCAAGCATACGCACTAATTTTTTAGTTGCATCTAAGTTTATCTTGACCATTTTAGGCTTACTCATAATTAAATTCTTAAATTTCACACAATCTTTCAGCGGTTAGATTTAAAATTTTTACCTGTTTCGTCTTTGAAGTTTGTCCGCCGATTATTTCGACTGCGCTTTTCGGAATATTAAAAGTTTTTGCTAGAATTTTAATCAATTCCGCATTTGCCGCGCCATCAACGGGCGGCGAAGCAATTCTGACTTTTAACGCGCCGTCCAATTCGCCGACAATTTCGCTTTTCGACGCTCGCGGCACAACGCGGACGGTGAAAATTATGGAATTATCTTTTTCGGTAAATTGAATCATATAGCGTTCAGAGTAACGGCTTCAGCCGTGAAGTCTTTCGCCGCGCTTCGCTGGCGAAAGCACGGCTGAAGCCGTTACTCTGAACTAATAAATTCCAAACACGCGCAAAACTACGCCTTGCAATAATTGAATCAAAATCAGCACGAGCATTGCCGAAATGTCGAACATTCCGATTGTCGGAATCAATCTCTGTGCCGGAAGCAAAATCGGATCGGTTACACGCTGAACGAAACCGAGAAAAGTGTTGCGCGTAAAAACAAACCACGACGAAATAAAACGTATGAAAATAAACAAAACCAACACGCTCAAAATCGCATAAAGAATGATACCGATAATCCAATTAACATTTCCTTTAACTACGCCATCGGTCAATTTATCAATAATAAAAAATGTCTGGTGAATAATATTGAGCGCGAAAAAAGCCAAAACCGCCGTAATCAAACTCGTAACAATCGGCGCAAGTCGCGTGTCAATCCGAAAATTTGCCAACAAACGCGCCGCCGGATAAACGAATCTGTCCGTGCGCTTTTTCAAATGATAAGAAAACCGTCCGATCTTGCCGAACGGATTCGGGTCGGCGTAATTAAGAATCAAACGCAAAACCAAAAGCGCAACAAACACCAAAAGCGCAATAATCACGATTTGGCTGATATATGGATAAATTGTTCGTAAAAGCATAATTTTTATTGCGATTAAGTAAGACGGAACGCGAACTTCAGTTCGCAACTCAAGTTTCAGATTGTTTTGCGGCGGCGAACTGAAGTTCGCGTTCCACGTCCTCTACTTAATTTCTTTCTCCAAAAATCGCCGTTCCGACGCGAATTACAGTCGCGCCTTCTTCAATCGCAACGGCAAAATCGTGGCTCATTCCCATCGAAAGTTCGCCGTTTGGCAAAATTTCATCGCGCAATTCGCGCAATTTTCTAAAATATGGACGCACTTTTTCAACGTCTTCAAAATACGGCGGAATTATCATCAAACCGTCGAATTTCAAACATTTGCAAGTTTTCAAAAACTCGATTAACTGCGGCAAATCTTCTGTTTTGATGCCGTTTTTAGTCGTTTCATTTGCCAAATCAACTTGCACGAAAACCGAAAGCGCACGATTTTCTTCAATACAAATACGTTCCAAACGCTCGGCAAGTTCGAGCGAATCGAGCGTGTGAATCACATCAAAAAGTTTAACGGCTTTCCGCGCTTTGTTCGATTGCAAATGTCCGATAAGATGCCATTCAGCTTTATCGCGCCCGATTTCGGCAATTTTTTCTTCGGCTTCCTGAATTTTATTTTCGCCGAAAACCGCCGCGCCCGCGTCAATCGCTTCCGAAACAGTTTCCGCCGGATGCGTTTTGCTGACCGCGACGAGTTTTATCTCGTCCGCGTTACGATTTGCTTTCTGTGCCGCGTTTGCAATTTCGTTTTTAACTTTTGCAAGCCTTTCCGCCAAAGTTTCACTCATTATAT
>JANNYB010000122.1:0-12887 GCA_031409875.1 Acidobacteriota bacterium
TAAACAATTTGGCAATCGGAATATTACGAAAAACAGGCTGGGAAAATGTTGCCAAAGCACGGAGATTTTATGAGGTTTTTACCGCCAAGGGACTAAATTTAATAACTCAGCCAATTGTTGTCTGACTTTGCAATAGCCCTACAAGTCAAAAGAGTCAGGGGAAGTGTAAAATAGAAATAAGTATTTGTCAATAAAAAAGTTATGCAAACACAAAGAAGTTTAGACGAATTTATAAATGAGCCTTTTACGGATTATTCGGTTGCGGAAAATGCCGATGCGATGCGGGCTGCAATCGAGCAGGTCAGAAGCGAGCTTGGGCGCGAATATCCGTTGATTATTAACGGCGAAAAAATTACGACCGAGCAGAAATTTGAAAGCATTAATCCGGCGGAAAAATCGCAGGTTGTCGGTGTGTTTTCGGATGCCGATGCTGATGCTGAAAATTTGACGGGAAAAGCTATCGAAGCGGCGACGAATGCTTTTGCAATTTGGAAACAGGTTTCGCCTGCGGAACGCGCTGAATATCTTTTCAAAGCGGCGGATATTATTCGCGCTCGAAAGCATTATTTTTCGGCTTGGATGTGTTTTGAAACCGGAAAAAATTGGGCGGAAGCCGACGGCGATACGGCGGAAGCGATTGATTTTCTCGAATTTTACGGACGCGAAATGTTGAAATGGGCGGGAAATCAGCCGATTACGCCGTCGCCTTATCAAGAAAATAATTCGTTTGAATATATTCCGCTCGGCGTTGGCGCGATTATTCCGCCTTGGAATTTTCCGCTTGCAATTATGGCTGGAATGACGATGGCGGCGGTTGTTTGCGGAAATACGACCGTGTTGAAACCTTCGCCGGACGCGCCGACGATTGCTTATAAATTTATGGAAGTCTTGGAAGAAATCGGACTTCCGGCGGGCGTTGTTAATTTTGTTTCGGGCGCGGGCGCGGCAGTCGGCGAACAAATGGTGCAAAGTCCGTTTGTGCGTTTTATTTCGTTCACCGGCTCGAAAAAAGTCGGTTTGCACATTTACGAAGAAGCCGCGAAAACTCGTGAAGGTCAAAAATGGATGAAGCGCGTCGTTGCCGAAATGGGCGGAAAAGACGCGACAATCGTTTGTGCCGACGCAGATTTGGATTCGGCGGCAACAGGCATTGTGCAATCCGCGTTTGGTTTTCAAGGTCAAAAATGTTCGGCGTGTTCGCGTCTGATCGTTGATGAAAGCGTTCACGACGAATTGATGGAAAAAATCGTTGCGTTGACCAAAGAAATCAAAATCGGACTTCCGACGGACGGCGAAACGCAGATGACGGCGGTTATCAACGAAAAATCTTTTAATAATGCAACTTCGATGATAAATAAAGGAATCGAAGAAGGCGGAAAAGTTATCGTTGGCGGAAACGGCGATAATTCCGAAGGTTTTTATATCGAACCGACAATTATTGACAACGTAAAAGCCGGCTCGACCGTCGAACAACAAGAAATTTTCGCACCCGTTTTGGCGGTTATTAAAGTCAAAGATTACGATGAAGCGTTAGCGGTTGCGAACGGCACGGATTACGGTTTGACAGGCGCGGTTTATTCGACGACGCAAGCGAATCTCGAACGCGCACGCCGCGAATTTCACGTCGGAAACTTGTATTTAAATCGCAAATGCACCGGCGCACTTGTCGGCGTTCATCCGTTCGGCGGTTTCAATATGTCGGGAACAGATTCAAAAGCCGGCGGACGCGAATATCTTTTGCAATTTTTGCAAGGCAAGTCCATTGCACAGAAGATTTAATTGATTTTACTTTAAAGGCATATAAAATGGGAAAACAGGTGATGATTTTTTGTTTTATATGCCTTTGTTTTTGAGAGAATGGTAGATGCAAAATGGAAAAAGTTTGAAAGACTTGTGGCTGCACTTCATATTGCCGAGCAAAAAGGGGCGAAAGTAGTTTGGAATGATATTATTAATGGAAGGCAATTCGATGTAACTGTAAGATTTAAAGCAGGACTTTATAATTATTTGACTGTAATTGAGTGTAAAAATTACACAAATTCGGTTCCTGTAAGAGATGTCGAGGCATTTATAACTAAATCGAATGATGTCAATGCAGATAAATCTGTAATAGTTTCTTCTAATGGGTTTCAAAGCGGAGCAATTCAAGTAGCAGAGAAACATAAAGTTGCTTTAGTGACATTAAAAAAATTAAATACTTTAACAGCAGAAGAAACGGCTAATGACTTTTCTCCAGTTTTGCTGATATTTTTTTTTAGATTTCAGATTGAAAATAAAAATGATTATATTGCAATTCCAGAAGAAATTGGTATTCTCAAATTATTTATGCGGGAGTCTAAAGTTATTGGAAAACATATTAATACCACGCCTGAGAAAATAGCTGAAAGATATGTAAATGAGGCAATAAATTCCGCAACAAATATTCCTCAAACAATTAAAATTGATTTACCCCCGAAGACAGAATTTATTCAACCAAATGGAATTTTTAGATATAAAGTTTCTTCGTTTCTGTTTGATTATTGTTTAATATCGGTTAATAACTTAACTTCAACCGAAGGACTTGGAGTAGATTACTATCTTTCAGGAGATGTTTTTGAGTTAAAAGATGAAAAAAGTGGAGAGTCAACGTTAATTGACACATCACTTTTTGATTATGGATTTGATACTAAAATAGAGGCTGGAAAATTTTACGAAAATCCTAAATTGGATTTTTATTATTATTGTGAAGAAATAAATAAAAAAAGTGTTAGGATGTGTTTGGTCGAGTCATACCAAAACAATCATTTAATACAAGCAGAATTTATTATTTCGGTTGAAAATACTAAGCAATTTATAGAAATCAAAGATGATAATAAATTAATGAGGTTGAAAAGTATTTATAAAAAATTCAGAAGCAATAATATAAGTTAGAATAAACAGGGCTTTCCTATAAAAATTGAAAACAAGGTTGTAAAAAGTTACTTTAAAGTTGCAAAACATAAAAAAGCAACTAAATATGCAACCTTGTCAGGAAGATAATCGCAGTTTTTTCGAGAAACTGCAAAACGAAAAAGGCTTAGATTTACGCGATAATCGGGGAAAACGGCACGATTTGGCGGTAGTTTTAGTCGGTGTGATGTTGGCTCTTTTGAGCAATCGAGACGGGAATCTTTCGAGTATTCAGCGATATTTGAAGAATCACTACGAGCGATTGGTGGAGATTTTGGGAGTTGAAAAGAGGAGAGCGGTTTCGCGTTCGCAATTACCGAATATTTTGGCAGAAGTTTCGGTTTCGGTGTTTGACGGCTTGTTATTTGCCAATTACGGCATCAAGTTAAATGCCGAAGAGAAGAAATGGTTTGCGCTAGACGGGAAGGAATTGCGCGGAAGTATCGAAACGGGAAACAAGCGCGGCGCGGCGATTGTCCAAGCGGTGGCGCACGAGAATTTAGAAGTTGCCGCCCAAGATTATTACGCGGGAGACAAGGAATCGGAAGTTCCGGTAGTTCGTAAGTTATTGGAAGAAAGCGAGTTGGCGCAACAAAAGATAAGTTTTGATGCCTTGCATTGCAAACCCAAAACATTGGAAATTATCACCCGAGCCGGTGGCAAATACTTGGTCGGATTAAAAGAAAATCAGAAGGAATTGAAAAAACAAATCACCCAAGCGATGGAAAATCAGAGTTGTTTGATGAAAATTAGCACCACGGAAAAAGGACACGGGCGCATTGAGCGGAGAATTTACCGATTTTATGATGTGCTGGAAATTAAGAAAAATGAACGGTGGCAAGCGAGTCAAATCAAGACCGCGATCAAAGTCCGGCGTGAAAGACTTGAGGTAAAGACCAATAAAACAAGTGTCGAAGATTCATTTTATCTGACGAATGAAATTGGCAAATACGAAGAATTAGCCGAAGCGGTGAGAGGTCATTGGCAAGTCGAAACGAACAATCAGATTCGGGATGTCAGCTTGAAGGAAGACAAAATGCGTTCAAAAAAAAGAAATTACAGCAAACAATGGGCAGTTTGAGGACTTTAACCACCGCACTTTTACAAAAAACCAAGTATCAAAATAGAAAAGCGCAACTGGATGATTTTGCCGATAATTTTGACAATCTGATTTTATCATTAAAATTACTCAATTTTTTATAGGAAAGCCCTATATGCCTGTAAAAAAATTTTACATTTTCAATTATGCTAATCATCTGAATAAATGTTTCACTTATTAATTTTTTACTGCATTTTTATTCATATTGCATATCTCAATTTTTTTGAGTAAATCTTTTGCTTCATCAGCAATAATTTTATGATTACTGAACTTTAATTTTTCAAACTCAACCTGAGATTTATTCAATTCCCCTTGATTAAAATAGATATTGCCAAGGCTGTGTATAGCTAGTTCGCCATACACAGTTTCTCCATAATTTTTAACAAAAATCTCCAACAAACTCTGTCCCGCTTTTTCAGGAAATATCCACGAAGACAGTCCGAAATATTCTTTATGTTTTATCAAAAAATCATAGGCTTTTTTATTTGTGCCTTGAGGATTTTTAATTTCAATATTGATTATGTCGGATTTAATTATTTTATCCCCGTCTGCACTACGCAAAATAAATTGCAGTTGATAATTTCCAACTTCAGGGAAAAAAGCACCAACAAATGCGGAATTAAATAGTTCCTCACGAGTAGTAAATTCGTTTGGTTGAAAAACACGAGGAAATCTTACTGCCGGAACGCCATTAATTGAGGAAAGATTCTCAAAACTCGAAATTTTATCTCCAAATTTTACTTTTAATGTAGATTCGTGAATAAAAACCGGAGAATAAGAAGTCTTCGGAAGTCCTGTTTGATTAGCGAATTTGAACTTGACAAAAATAGGCTCGGATAACAAATAACTGCCTTTGTTTAACTCAGCTTCAAATGTCATATTCTCAAAGTCATCAATATTCGTTTCTTGACCAAATGAATTTTGCCCAAGAAAAATAATGCTAATTGCTGATAAAATAAAAAAAGTAAATAAATTTTTCATACTTGTTTCTCCTATTATTAATTTCCCGGACTCCTAACTCTCCACCTCATAATATTTATATGTTCCGGGTGGAAGGCTTCTTCGTTAATTGTATTGTTTATATAGTTTGAATAGTCCATAAGTTTGAAAGTTGTTCGTCTTTGGTCGCCAAGACATCCAAATTGGTGTGCCATTTCGTGTGGAACCGTCAGTTTTATTTGATCAAGGTCTCTAGGAGTAATTGGTGGCGGGGGAGCAATAAAATACTGTCTAATATCTTGAAGAACTTCTTGAAATATAATAGAGCCGAATGCGCCGCGTGGTATTCGAGATTGCCCATTTACCTGACAAATTACTCCGCCAACAGGACAATTATTGCTCACATAACAATCACATCTTGGTATTTCCAAACCAACTATTGATTGACTTGGAGAAACTCCATTGCGGGCAGGATCGAGAATTGTATCGTTGCCATAACCATCAATATCTTCCTCTAAAGGTCCTTGATAGCCCATCAAAACATAACTAACCCAAAAATCCTCTCTTTCACTATTTATTGAATCTCGATTTCTATTTACAACGCCGATAACGGTTGCATTATTCACACCATCTTCTACATTTAGTTCAAATTGTAGATTATTTTGGTTGTATTGACTGTTAATTGCCCATTGATATTCAGGAAGTATGTAAGCACTAGATAAAATATTTCTATTTCCCGAAGTATCTCCTAATAAACTGTCTGAAAGATAACTAAAACTATTGGGAGGTTGGAGTATTGCTTCATTTGTATCTCCATCGGGGTTATTAGGATCATCTGCATTATAGTCGTCGTCGTCATAGAGAGTAAAGTCTGTTCCATTTTGGATTCTTATGCTAGTTGTAACTACAATTTGAATTACATTTGCATTATTTACATTAACTTTATAAAAATCACCTCCAATATTTACACGCCCGTTCTCAAATCTGTTTATTTCAAGTGGCGAAGCGGTAGTAACTTGTATGGGGAAATTTCCAGGGTTAATTCTACTCCCGTCTGCTATGACCGTTCCTTGAACATTGTTTCCTACGCCGACATTTCCCATTGAATCGGCTTCTATATGAAGTTTGCGCCAAACCGTCAACATTTCGGTTCTTTTGGCTCTGGCAGGCGGCACGAATGGCGTTTGTGAAATTATGCCGCTATTTGTATCCATCAAATCTAAACCGCTAACCGTAATTCCGTTTAAGTAACTCGCACTGGTTGAAGCGGCAACAGAAAAGTTATCGCCGGGTTGCATTGTCGTCAAAAATTCGATTGTTGCCACGCCGTTTGAGTCGGTCAGACAACTTATGCCGTTTTGATCGGAATTACATGAACCTGTTAAATTAAATGTTCCTGCCGATGCCGAAGTCCAATTCCCGTTTGCATCTCGTTCTCCACGATTATCGTTGCCTTGATTAGCATTTGTATCAACCGGCGCAATATCGGCTGAAGGATCGTCAAGGTCAAAATTTTTGAAGAAAACTCTCTCATTTGCTCTGGCAGGCAAAATAGTTGCTTTTACAAGAACTTTTTTTCGATTGGTTATATCATTCGGAGTTTGACGGTCCGGGAAAATTCTTCGTCCTGCTCCTAGATTCGGGTTAAAGTCTATCGGGCTGTCAATCGGTTCTAAAACTACCGACAAAATTCTCGGATATAAAGTAAATATTTTTGGCGAACCTTGCAAAAGTCTTGGATAATCGCCTGTTAAATCTATTCCATAAGCGTAAATTGTATGCTGAACTCCGTTACGATATTGGTCGGGAATCGGAAATTCATAACCGTGATCTCCCGGAAGTTGTGTTTGTTGATTTACATCCGGGCGCGGAATATTCGCAAATGCTTCTCCGATATATGTTCCTGTTCCGGCTTGTCCGTCAATGTAAAAATGAACAAAATTTGAACGGGACGGAACATCTGTATCCATCGTCCAACCATCAACAATTCCGTCGGAAACCGGATTAGTAGTATTTTCAGTTGCTGAACTAATATTCCCAATCCAACCAATCGGAGCGTTAAATTTAAATGTTTTCGGCGAACCTGCCAAAGTTCCGGGAGAATCGCCGCCCGTAACGTCTAACCCGTAACAGGTTATTTGATGATTATTCCCATCTCGATATTGAACCGGAATCGGTAAAGAAAAGCGATGATTGCCCGGATAAGGCGCACCTGCTCCCGGAAGATTGGCATTTGCCGCACCTATAAAATTTGACGGATTAAATCCGTCAACGTAACAATGCACGACATTACTTGCCGATTGACTGTCAGGGTCAGCAGACCAACCGACAGCCGCGCCGTTTTGGATTGAAACGGATTCAAGTGTTCCGATTGGTGATTGCGTTGGGATTGGAGTAAATTGAAAATTATCTATCAAAATATGTCCGTAAAGGCTATTTGCATTGGTTGGGCGGCGCAAGACTAACTTTTTAATATTTTGGCTAACCGGATTAAGGGAAATTATCGCCCAGTTGCTTGGAAGATTAACAGTAACAGTTGCAGTAAGCTGATTATCAGGGTCGTAAATATCAATCCATCCTACGCTATGATTACTATTTGACATTCTTCCCCATAAAAAAGAAACATCTCTCGAAGGGTGAGCAAATTCCACGACCGTTCTATCATTTGAATAAATATCGTAGAAATTTGTCTGCGGATTATAAACTGTAAATCCGACAATCAAACTGTTCGGATACGAATAGCTCGTAACGTGTGTTAAATATGTATTGTTACCGGCAAATGGCGAATAAAAACTAATATTTGCATAACGATTTGGCGAAATAGTAATGGAATTATCATCAGGAAAATTTATTTCGTCAAAATTTATCTGCGTTAAGGAAGGCTCTAAAATATTGTCAATATTTACGTTCGATTGATAAATACTTTTCGGCAATTTTCTCAAATCGCCGGAAGTAAGATTTTCCGTATTGTCGCGGACGGAATCAAGCGGCATAACAGGAGTATCTTGACACAGAACGGAATAATCGAAAAGAAAAAAAGTCAGGGCGATTAGAAGGATAAGTTTGTTTTTCATACTGCTCTTAATATTGAGAACAAAACCGTCAGTTCTCGGCTAAAGGTGAATAAACATAGGCAAAATTAAACGCATTTTACCGCGACAAAAGCAATAACCAGAAGTTTTAATTTTTCAAACACCTTCACTCTACGCCTGTCCCAAATTTAAGTCAAGAAAAATTTTCAATATGAAGTAATGCCCCAATAAAAAGTTTTTAGCCAAATTAGTGCGTTGGACTGCCAAAGAATACTTCGGCGATGATGCTGCCAAAACGGGAAACAAATTATTTAAAGTTAGTTTAATCTAAATCAATGCGAAATGAAAAAATAAATTACGGAGATTACCGCGCCGTCATCGTTCCCGGCGGCGATGCTGTCCACTGCTGTCTGACGGCTCATTAAAAGTTCCCAAACAACCGAACGAACGCTTGCGAAAGTGAAAAAAGGCAGAAGTTTGAAAATCAATTTTCAAACTTCTGCCTTTTTTTGTGCGAATTTGTCAGAAAAGAAAACTCGGTTTCTGCCTTTGGTTTAATCTAACATTGCAGATGTGCTACCTTGTGTGCAACTTAAATTAACACTTCATTTTAAGTTTAAACTATTGAAAATAAATAACATTCCGCTTCTGTCGCAGAGCGACAAGTTGAATTTAGGCGTGTCTTTTAAGGCACGTTCAAGTTAGAAAAGTGGTTTTCATCGCGTCAGCGATGACTGAAATAAATAAAATCAGTTGTCGCTGACGCGACAAAAATCATTGTAACTGCTGTCCGTGCAATAAATTACACGGCTAAAGTCAGTTAGTCGCTACGCGACAATTAAGGAATTTTAAGTTGCACACAAGGTATGTGTTTACTATCAATCTTCTTAAACTCTTTAATCTTGTGCTTTTGCCAATTTATCGTTCAACCCTAAACGCTTGATGTCGAGCGAAACGGCTTGTTTGTAGAGTCTGGCGGCATCGGTTTTGTTTCCGGTTTTCATTAAACCGTCGGCGATAGCTTCAAAATCTTGCGCGAGGCGAATTTTTTCGTTCGGCGAAGCAATTTGCAAGGCTTTGTAGAGCGATTTTTCGGCTTCGACAAAATTACTCTGTCTGGCATAAAGCGAAGCGAGAAGCGTGTAAGCCACAAAATTATTCGGGCTGACTTGCAAACCTTTTTTCAGAAACATTTCGGCTTCGGCGTAGTTTCCTTTAGTCGTCAAAGCGCGTCCGAGCAAAAAGAGCGCGGTCGGATTTTTCGCGTCGGTTTCCAAAGCGCGGCGCAAAAGTTGTTCGGATTCAGCAAAACGCTGTTGCGATTGCATCACTTCGGCAACCTGAATCATCGTCGGAACGTCGTTTGAAAGTTGAATTGCTTGACGATATGCTTCGGTTGATTCGTTCACGCGCCCGTTGCGGCGAAGCAATCTGCCCAAATGCGCGTAAGCCAACGCAAAAGCCGGCTCGATTTGAATTGCGCGGCGATATGCCGTTTCGGTTTCTTGATTAATCACGCCGCGAAGTTCGAGTGCAACGCCGAGTTGGTCGTAAGCAAACGGATTTTGTGCGTCGTATTCAATCGCTTTTCGCGCCATTTTTTCGGCTTCGGTGTATCTGTCGGAAAGATTTTCGGCGGCAATCGGCTGTGCCAAAACATAACTCAAAGCGATGTAAGCATCGGCATTGTCTTTTTCAATTTCGATGGCTTTGCGGTAAAATTTTTCGGCTTCGTCCCATCTTTGCTGGTCGCTAAAAACATTTCCCAAACCATAAACGGCACGCGAATCGTCCGTTTTCATCGAAGCGGCTCGGCGATAAGCGTTTTCGGCTCGAACATAATCGCGCACATCTCGCGCTGCGTTGCCATCTTCGAGCGTCGTTTCGAGATTTTCGTCATATACTTCGGTCGTCGTTTCGTTGTTTCCGACAGTAATTACAGTCGTTTGTTGAATCGGCGTATTGGTTTTCTTGATCGTGTTTTTCGTGGTATTTTTTGAAACGGTCGGACGGCGCGTGTTGCGATTCGCAGTCTGACGCGGATTAGTTTTCGATGCCGAATTATTTTTTTGTGCCGTGTTTGAAGAAGTTTTCGGCTTTGTCGGAGTCGTCTTTTTCGCAGTCGTTGTAGTTTTTTTGGTGGTCGTCGAAGGCTTTTTGGTTGTCGTGGTTTTCGGTTTCGTCGTCGAAGTCGTGGTTGTTTTCTTGGTCGAGCCGCCGAAAAGACCTTTCGTGCTTCCCAAACCTTGACCAAAACAAACGGATGAACCGATAAGCAAAAATGCCGTAAATAAAACGAATCTGAAAACTTTTGATTTCTTCAACATAATTTACCTCAAATAATTTAAGGAGATTTGACTAACCTGAAACCGATGCGGTTATCGCGGATGTCGTTTGGCAAATGCAGACGAAAAGTTGCGGTTTCTGAAAGTTTTCCTCTCGCATCACGATAAGCCGAACCGCCGCGCACGATTAAACAAGTTTTACCTGCTTTGCAATTCGGTTCGAGCGAATTTCCCGGATATGCTTTGGCTTCGCTTCGCGTCCATTCAAAAACATTTCCGATTAAATCAAACACGCCCGCTTCGTTTGCGCCGCACGCTTTTGAACCGACAGCTTCGACTTCTGCAATGGCTTTTCCTAAAACGCCGCATTCTTCGCGGAAATCATTTCCCCAAGGATAAAGCGTCGCTTTTGCGCCGTTTCGCGCGGCATATTCCCATTGCGCTTCCGAAGGAATTTGATAAGTTGCGCCGTCGCGTTTTGAACGCCATTCGATGAATTTGTTGATGTCTTCGATGTTCACAAAACGCACGGGAAATTTTTCTTTCGCCGTCGGCGGTTTGCCGTCAATCCAATCATCGGATTTGAATGCGTAGCTGTTTTCCGTAACGAATTGATAAAATTCCGCGTTCGTAACTTCGTGTTTATCCATCGAAAAATCGGTAACTTCAACCGAATGCGCCGGTTTTTCAAACGGGTCGCCGTCATTGCGTCCCATCATAAACTTTCCGCCCTTGATTTTGACCATTTCGGGCTGAACTTTTTCAACAGGCGTTGCATCGGGCGATTTTTTCGGCGTTTGCGCTGTATTTGGAATATCAACATTGTTGCCGCCGCCGAAAAATCCGGTCATATATCCCGCGCCGATACCAATAACAGTAAGTAAGAATAAGCCCGAAATTCCAATAATTGTCATCATTAAAGGCGAAAATGCCGATTTTTTCGGTTCGGGTTCGATTATGACGCTCGAAGATTTGCCCCAACGTCCGGTTGTTTGCGGAACGAGATTCTGAGTTTCGGAAAGATTTACCGGAGTTTGAGACTGAATTTGTTGCGAAGAAAACTGTTGCGCTGAGAGTTGTTGTGCTGAAATTTGTTGCGCTGAAATTTGTTGCGCTGAAAGATTTCCAGTGCCTCTCATCGGCGTTTGAATTGTCGAAGGGCGCGGAATCGCGTTTATATCTTTCAGAAGTTCGGCAAAAAGTTCGAGTGGCGAACCGTCGCACGAAAAATCTTGTTCGTAATCGAGAAAACCTTCTTTTTTGACACGCAGGCGATGTGTTCCGTTTTTCAGATTTTCGAGCAAAAGCCAGCCGTTCGCGTGGCTTTCTCCGGCAGGATATTCGTCAATAAATACTAAAGAATGCGCCGGATTCGTTAAAATTCGTAAGTTCGTTAAATTACTGGAAGAGTGCGAAAGACGCAAATTCGGCAAACTCGAAGAAAGCGCGGTTCTGAATTCGCTGACCATTTGTTCAACCGAAGGCGTGCGATTTTCGGGTTCTTTTTCGAGCGTGTGGCGAATTGCCAATTCGATTTGCGGCGCGATTTGCACATCGTGATCCGACAGCGGCGGCACATCATCAGACAGATGTTTTTTCATAATCGCCGGAATCGAAGAACCTTTAAAAGGCACGTCGCCCGCAATCATCTGATAAATCATCACGCCTAAGCTGTAAACATCGGAACGCGCATCAGGTTCTTCGTCCGACCATTGTTCGGGAGCCATATAATACGGCGAACCCATCAAACCCGTTGTTTGCGCTTGAATAAACGAACCGAGAAGTTCGCCCGATTTGATTTTTGCCAAACCGAAATCGAGAATTTTGACTGCTTCGGACATATTCGGTTTGTCCTTGCAAATCATCACATTAAGCGGTTTCAAATCGCGGTGAACAATGCCTTGCGCGTGTGCCGCGCCGACTCCAGCACAGATTGCCGCCATCAATTCGGCAGTTCTTTCGGGCGAAAGTTTTTTCTCACGCGCCAGCAAATCGTGCAGAGATTCGCCCTCGACATATTCCATCACGAGAAACGGCATCGTCCCGTTTGCCACGCCGTAATCCGAAACGCCGACGACATTTTGATGTCGAATCGCCGCCGCCGCAAGTGCTTCTTGCCGAAAGCGTGTAACAAGTTGCGGATCGTTACCGACAAGATCAGGCAAAATAATTTTTATCGCGTGCGAAGTTTTCAGATAAGCGTGTCGCGCCTTATAAACCACGCCCATTCCGCCTTGTCCGAGTCGGCATTCGAGATGATATTTGCCTTCCAAAACAGGTTCGCCGGCAATCGTGTGCATCGTCGGCATTCCGTCCTTCGGACAAATGTTCGTATCATCGGTATAGCAATTTTTACAATGTTGGCATTCTTTCATTGATTAATTCGGGGAAAATTATAATCGTCATATAATTTTAGATGCTTTATCCAACTCTAGCAAGGAAAAAATGAAAAAGCGCGAATTAGTTTAGGGCTATTGCAAAGTCAGACAACAATTGGCTGAGTTATTAAATTTAGTCCCTTGGCGGTAAAAACCTCATAAAATCTCCGTGCTTTGGCAATATTTTCCCAGCCTGTTTTTCGTAATATTCCGATTGCCAAATTGT
>JANNYB010000123.1:0-3293 GCA_031409875.1 Acidobacteriota bacterium
TAAACAATTTGGCAATCGGAATATTACGAAAAACAGGCTGGGAAAATGTTGCCAAAGCACGGAGATTTTATGAGGTTTTTACCGCCAAGGGACTAAATTTAATAACTCAGCCAATTGTTGTCTGACTTTGCAATAGCCCTAATAAGTTAAGCGCAAAAGTGAAGGCGTAATTCGTCCAAAAGCAGAAGTCGGGCGATTTATTTAATTGAAAAGGAGCGGAAAAATATGGCAAAGACAAAATTGGGAGCAGATATTAACGGCGTGATTGTAATTTATTCGGCGACGAGCGATTCTGATGTGATTGAAGAATTGTTGGAGGCGATGAGAAAAATTATCAAGCCGCAAATAAACGATTCGGAAGGAAATCTTTTGTATAATCTGAGCAGTATTTACGTTTCTTCGACGAGCGAAGCCTGCGCCGTTCACAAAGTCGGCGGAGCGCATCGGGAAGGAAAAGCGGTTGATATTTCAAAGATAAATAACAAAGCGATTACGACCGATTACGCGACAGATACGGAAGTTCAAACTATCTGCGACGCTTTGCAAGTGGCGGCGAGCGAAGATATGAACATCGTTGAAAATTTCGGTCCGTTGGCGTGTTTTCAGCCTTACAAAGGCGGCTATATTCAAATCGGCGGCGAGCGAAACAAAACTTTAATCCAACAACACAAATCGCATCTGCATTTTTGCGTAAAGAAAACGAAAGATTAAGAATTTTTTTTGCCTGCGAAACACACGAAAGAAACGAAAAAAAGACAAAGAATTTCGGTTTATTTCTTCTTTTCGTGCTTTTCGTGTATTTCGCAGGCAAAATATTTTTCACGATTTCTAGGGAATTTGCACGGTTTCTTCGAGAAGCTGAACGAATTTTTTGGCGGCAAGCGATAAACTTCGGTCGCTTCGATAAACTACGCCGACGGGACGAACCCATTCATCTTCGGCGAGATTGATAACGATTAATTGTCCGTTTTTTTCTTCGTCTTCAACCGACGGATGTGGCACGATTGCCAAGCCAAAACCGACTTCGACGGCGCGTTTGATAGTTTCGATGTTGTCGAATTCGGCGACTTTGCGAACTTCTACACCGTTTGTTTTCAATATTTTATCCATCGCTTTGCGCGTCGGAATGTCGCGCTCGAACAAGACGAAATCGCGTCCTTTCAATTCCTTTGCCGAAATTTTTTCGCGCTTGGCAAATTCGTGTTCGGGCGAGCAAATCAAAACGAGTCTGTCGGACATCATCGGCACAATCGTCAAACCTTTGCGCGGTTCGGGAAACGCAACGATGCCGAGTTCGACTACGCCGTCAATCACATCGCGGACGACGCGCGTCGTGCGCGAATATTCCAAATCAATTTTCGCGGCAGGGAATTTCGACATAAATTCCCGCACCTTCGGCGGCAATTCGTGCAAGCCGATGCTATAAACCGTTGCAACCTTTACAGTTCCGCCGATTTTGCCGACAAGCCCGCGCATATCTTCGTTGAGCTTATCGAAACTTTCCAAAACATTTTTCGACTCACGATAAAAAACTTCGCCTGCCGGAGTCAGTTTAACCTCGCGCCGCCCGCGAACTCTTTCCAGAAGTTTTCGGGCAAATCTGTCTTCGAGCGTGCGAATTTGCTGGCTGACCGCCGATTGTGTAATAAAATTGCGTTCGGCAGCAAGCGAAAAACTTTCCATTTCAACCAAATCGCAAAAAACTTTTAATGTTTCGATGTGCATTCTTTTTAGTGGAGAGTGGAGAGTAGCGAGTAGAGAATCTGCCTGTTTTTTTATAACTCTCCACTCTCCACTCTTTACGCTTCACTTACTTAAATAAGTTTAACTCAATAATGTCTGCAAGAGAATTCATTTTATCTTATCAAGAAAAGAAAGTATGATAAATTTTGAATGAACTTCGAGTTTCAGTTTGCGATTTTAAGCTAAACATTTCAAAATATTTATCGCAATACAGAAAATAAATTCGGGGAAATTTTCGAGGCTAATTAAATGGCAATTAAATTCAGCAGGACGTTCCTGCTTCGCAAACTACATCAAATAACCGGCATTGTGCCGCTCGGCGCGTTCTTTTTCGTGCATATGTTCACGAATTCCAAAGCGATGAGCGGCGAACAGGTTTTTAACGATGCGGTTGCCGACATTCATCATATTCCTTATCTGCTTTTCGTAGAGATTTTCGGCATCTTTTTGCCGCTTGTTTTCCATTCGGTCTACGGGATTTTTATATCGGCGGAAGCCAAGCCGAATGCGATGAATTACGGCTACGGGCGAAATTGGTTTTATATTTTTCAACGAGTTACAGGCATTTTTCTGTTCTTTTTTCTGTTGTTTCACCTTTTGAATTTGCGTTTCGGAATGATTCCCGGACTTAACACAACGCCCGTTGCGGGCAATGCAAATTTGGCTTACGACATTGTTGCCGCCGAATTTCAGATTCCCTGGGTTTTCATTCTTTATGTTCTCGGCATCGCGGCAACATCGTGGCATTTGGCTTACGGAATATTTCTTTTCGCGGTTGATTGGGGCATCATTATCGGCGAAAAAGCTCAGAAATACGCGCTTTACGGCTGTTTGGGTTTAGCCGTTTTTCTTTCCGCCGTCGGCATTAACGCAATGGTCGCGTTTAATAAAAAATGCGGTTTATTGCCGTCCGCGATCTGCGAAGAAACGGAAAAGAAAGGTGATTCTACACCGGGCGGTTCGCGGAAATATTGATTTATGACGGAAGAATACGACGAACAGAACGACACGCACAATATTTCGTTTGTAGTTGGCAAAAATGCTACGGGAATCGAATTAAACGAACATATTCTTTTGCGCGTTGATTTGGAAAAACGCCGCGCCGTTGGGTTGACGTTGTTCGACTATTCGATTCTTTTGCAAAAAACCGAACTCGGATTTCGCAGTTTGCCTTTGAACGGTTTGGAAGAATTACCGCCGGACGTGCGCGAAACGGTTGTAGAAATTTTGCTTTCTTCGCCCGTCAAAGATGTTTTATCGTTGTCGGCTTATATGACTTCGGGCGTGGAAACAATTCCAATAACGTCTTTGCAACATTCGATTTTGGAAAATCGAGTTTTTTAGAAAAATATTATGGCATCAAACGGATTAAAAATAGCGATTGTCGGCGGCGGACTTGCGGGACTTGCGGCGGCGGTGAAGATTGCCGAGCAGGGACACGAAGTTGACCTTATTTCGGTTGTTCCCGTGAAACGCTCGCATTCGGTTTGCGCTCAAGGCGGAATCAACGGCGCGGATAATACGAAATTCGAATGCTATTCGCCTCTCAA